>NZ_BAABHS010000001.1:0-563659 GCF_039542225.1 Yinghuangia aomiensis
AGCCCGCCGCCGACAGCGCCGCGCAGGCCCCCGCCGAGCCCGCCGCCCGCCCGCGCCGTGCCGCGCGCCGTGGCGTCACCGACGTCTCGCAGAGCGCCCCGAGCACCGCCGCGCAGACCACCGCCGCCGCGACCGGCGCGCCGGTCGCGCCGCAGACCATCGAAATCCCCGAGCAGCCGGCCGGCGAGGTCGCCCGCTCGCGCCGCGGCGAGGCCGCGGACACCGCCGAAGCCGCGCCGCGCCGCGGCCGTGCCGCCGAGCGTGCCGCCGAGAAGGCCGAGGGCGAGCAGCCCGCGGCCGCCGCCGAGGAAGGCCAGTCCGGCCGCGGCGAAGGCGGCGAGCGGGAAAGCCGCCGGGACCGCCGGGAGCGAGGCCAGCGCCGCGACCGCGGCGGCGACGGCGTCGATCAGCGCGACGGCCAGCGCGCCGGGCGCGACCGCAACCGCGACCGCGACCGGGACCGCGGCGCCGACCGCGGCGAGCAGCAGCAGCGCGGCGGCGGCGACAACGCCCAGCCGCAGGACGACGACGACTTCGAGGGCGGCGGCCGCCGTCGCCGCGGCCGCTACCGCGACCGCAACCGGCGCCGCGGCCGCGACGGCTTCGAGACGAACGAGCCCGTGGTCGCCGACGACGACGTCCTGATCCCGGTCGCGGGCATCCTGGACATCCTCGACAACTACGCCTTCGTGCGGACCTCCGGCTACCTGCCGGGCCCGAACGACGTGTACGTCTCCCTCGCCCAGGTCCGCAAGAACGGCCTGCGCAAGGGCGACGCGATCGTCGGCGCGGTGCGCCAGCCGCGCGACGGCGAGCGCCGCGAGAAGTTCAACGCGCTCGTCCGCCTGGACACCGTGAACGGTTCCGAGCCGGAACACTCGCGCCAGCGCCCGGACTTCACCAAGCTGACCCCGCTGTACCCGCAGGACCGGCTGCGTCTGGAGACCGAGCCGAACATCCTGACGACCCGGATCATCGACCTGGTCGCCCCCATCGGCAAGGGCCAGCGCGGCCTCATCGTGGCGCCGCCGAAGGCCGGCAAGACGATGGTGCTGCAGGCGATCGCCAACGCGATCACGCACAACAACCCCGAGTGCCACCTGATGGTCGTCCTGGTCGACGAGCGTCCGGAGGAAGTCACCGACATGCAGCGGTCGGTCAAGGGCGAGGTCATCTCCTCGACCTTCGACCGCCCGGCCGAGGACCACACGATCGTCGCCGAGCTGGCGATCGAGCGGGCCAAGCGGCTCGTCGAACTGGGCCACGACGTCGTCGTGCTGCTCGACTCGATCACCCGCCTGGGCCGTGCGTACAACCTCGCCGCGCCGGCGTCCGGCCGCATCCTGTCCGGTGGTGTCGACTCGACCGCGCTGTACCCGCCGAAGCGCTTCTTCGGTGCCGCGCGCAACATCGAGAACGGCGGCTCCCTGACGATCCTCGCCACCGCGCTGGTGGAGACCGGCTCGCGCATGGACGAGGTGATCTTCGAGGAGTTCAAGGGCACCGGCAACATGGAGCTGAAGCTCGACCGGAAGCTCGCCGACAAGCGCATCTTCCCGGCGGTGGACGTCGACGCGTCCAGCACCCGCAAGGAAGAGATCCTGGTCGCCGCGGACGAGCTCGCGGTCGTGTGGAAGCTGCGGCGCGTGCTGCACGCGCTCGAGCAGCAGCAGGCGATCGAACTGCTCCAGGACAAGATGCGCAAGACCAAGAGCAACGCCGAGTTCCTGCTGCAGATCCAGAAGACCACGCCGATGCCGAACGACTGACGTCGGTCCGGCGCCGCGGGGGCCCTGCCGCAGTAGTCGCAGCAGAGCCGAAGCAGCGCCGAAAGCAGTCAGGAGGGCCCCGCCGCGGCGGGGCCCTCCGCTGCGTCCGCCGCTCCGCGCGGCCTCGCCGGTTCCCCCTGCGGGGACCCGATTTTGGTCGGGGCCGGGCGGACTGGCAGACTGGTATGTCGGCCCCGGTTCACGTCCGCCTCGCCCGTCCGGCGAGGGCGGCGACCCGGTGCCCTCCCGAATTCGTCAAGGAGACTCCTGTGAAGCCCGACATCCACCCGGAGTACGTGGAGACCGTCGTCACCTGCACGTGCGGCGCCTCGTTCACCACCCGCAGCACTGCGCCGAACGGCCAGATCAAGGCCGAGGTCTGCTCGCAGTGCCACCCGTTCTACACGGGCAAGCAGAAGATCCTCGACACCGGCGGCCGCGTCGCCCGCTTCGAGAAGCGCTTCGGCAAGGGCCCGGTCGCGGGGACCAAGTAGCGACCTTCGGCGCCGGAGGGGACCGTGCGGCTCTGCTGAGCCGCACCCACCCCCCTCCGGCGCCGTTTTGGTTTCTCCGCCCCTCCCGAGGCACCCCGCATTCCGAGCGGTTTTCCCGAGCGGCATTCCCCAGCGAATCCCACGCGACTTTTCCGAGCGACAGGAGCACCCCGTGTTCGAGGCGATGGACGAACTGCTCGCCGAGCACGCCGATCTCGAACGGCGGCTCGCCGATCCGCAGGTCCACGCCGACCAGGCGAAGGCCCGCACGCTCGGCCGCCGGTACGCCGAGCTGAGCCCGATCGTCGACACGTACCGCTCCTGGGTGCAGACCGGCGACGACATCGCCACCGCCCGCGAACTCGCCGCCGAGGACCCGGACTTCGCCGCGGAGGCGGACGAGCAGGAGCGGCGCCGCGAGGGACTCGCCGAGCGTCTGCGACACCTGCTCGTGCCGCGCGACCCGGCGGACGACAAGGACGTCATCCTGGAGATCAAGGCGGGTGAAGGCGGCGAGGAGTCCGCGCTGTTCGCGGGCGACCTGCTGCGCATGTACCTGCGCTACGCGGAGCGGGTGGGCTGGAAGACCGAGGTGATCGACGCCAACGCGTCGGACCTCGGCGGCTACAAGGACGTGTCCGTCGCGGTGAAGGCGAAGGGCAGCCCGGCGCCCGGCGAAGGGGTGTTCGCGCGGCTGAAATTCGAGGGCGGCGTGCACCGCGTGCAGCGGGTTCCGGCCACCGAGTCGCAGGGCCGCATCCACACGTCCGCGGCGGGCGTGCTGGTGCTGCCCGAGGCCGAGGACGTCGACGTCGAGATCAACCCGAACGACCTGCGCATCGACGTGTACCGGTCGTCCGGGCCGGGCGGGCAGTCGGTCAACACCACCGACTCGGCGGTCCGCATCACGCACCTGCCGACCGGTGTCGTGGCGTCCTGCCAGAACGAGAAGAGCCAGCTCCAGAACAAGGAGCAGGCGATGCGGATCCTGCGGTCCCGGCTGCTCGCCGCGGCGCAGGAGGAGGCCGAGCGCGAGGCCGCCGACCAACGGCGCAGCCAGGTTCGCACGGTCGACCGGTCGGAGCGGATCCGGACCTACAACTTCCCGGAGAACCGGATTTCGGACCACCGGGTGGGCTACAAGGCGTACAACCTGGACCAGGTGCTCGACGGCGACCTGGATGCCGTGGTCCAGGCGTGCGTGGACGCCGACATGGCGGCCAGACTGGCCCACGCGGGCTGAGCGCGGGCCGGCCCACCCGACGGGGTGGCGACCGGCCGCCGGGCGGCTCCCGGGCCGCCCGGGCACCTTCACGGCACCTTCCCGAGGACCAGCCCCCGGGACTGCGGACGGAGAAAGATGAACCTGCTGCTCGCCGAGGTGGCCCAGGCCACCCTGCGACTGGCCGACGCGGGCGTCCCCTCGCCGCGCTTCGACGCCGAGGAGCTGGCCGCCTACATCCACGGGGTCAAGCGGGGCGAGCTGCACACGGTCGCCGACGGCGATTTCGACGCGCGGTTCTGGGAGGCGGTGGCGCGCCGCGAAGCCCGTGAGCCGTTGCAGCACATCACCGGGCGGGCGTTCTTCCGCTACCTGGAACTCGAGGTCGGCCCGGGGGTGTTCGTGCCGCGCCCGGAGACCGAGGTGGTCGTCGGGTGGGCGATAGACGCGCTGCGTGCGATGGATGTTGCCGAGCCTCTGGTGGTCGACCTGTGCACGGGGTCCGGCGCGGTCGCGCTGGCGGTCGCGCAGGAGGTGCCGCGGTCGGTGGTGCACGCCGTCGAGCTGGACGAGCGGGCGTTCGCGTTCGCGATGCGCAATGCCTCCGGGTCGCGCGTGAACCTGCACCACGGGGACGCACTCCTCGCGCTGCCGCAGCTCAACGGCACGGTGGACCTGGTGATCAGCAATCCGCCGTACATCCCGCTCGAGGAGTGGGAGAACGTGGCCCCCGAGGCCCGCGACCACGATCCGGAGATGGCGCTGTTCTCCGGGCAGGACGGGCTCGACGTGATCCGCGGCCTGTGCGCGACCGCGTACCGGCTGCTGCGTCCGGGCGGCCTGGTGGTCGTCGAGCACGCGGACACGCAGGGCGGCACCGTGCCGTGGATCTTCAACGAGGAATCCGGCTGGGTGGACGCGGCGGACCACCGCGACCTCAACAACAGACCGCGGTTCACCACGGCGCGCAAGGAGGGGGCGTGACCGCGCGCCTCTCGTGCTTCCCGCCTTCTGCCGACCTCCCCCTGAAAGGCGTCTTCCGATGAGCCGACGGTACGACTGCTCGGACCCGACGGACCGCGCGCTCGGCCTGCGCGAGGCGGCCAGTGCGGTCAAGCGCGGCGAGGTCGTGGTGCTGCCCACCGACACGCTGTACGGCGTCGGCGCCGACGCGTTCTCCCCGCATGCCGTCAAGGCCGTGCTGGACGCCAAGGGCCGCGGCCGCAGCATGCCCTCGCCCGTCCTGATCGGCTCGCCGACGACCCTGCACGGCCTGGTCACCGGCTTCCCGGAGGTCGGCTGGGAGCTCGTCGACGCGTTCTGGCCGGGCGGGCTGACGATCGTGGCGTTCCACCAGCCGTCGCTGCAGTGGGACCTGGGGGAGACCCGCGGCACCGTCGCGGTGCGCATGCCGCTGCACCCCGTCGCGATCGAGCTGCTCAACGAGACCGGGCCGATGGCGGTCAGCAGCGCGAACCGCTCCGGCAACCCGGCGGCGACCACCGTCGACGAGGCCGTGGCGCAGCTCGGCGAGTCCGTGTCGGTGTACCTGGACGGCGGCCCGTGCCCGGCGACGCTGCCGTCGTCGATCGTCGACGTCACCGGCGGCCGCCCGCGCCTGCTGCGCGAGGGTGCGCTGTCCCTGGAGACGCTGCGCGAGGTCGTGCCCGACTTGGAGGGCGTCAATTGACGCCGCCCCCGCCCTCGGAGCCCGTCCCCGGCGGGGGTCCGTTCCGCATCCTTTTCGTGTGCACGGGCAGCATCTGCCGGTCGCCCATCGCCGAGCGGCTCACCCAGTTGGGCCTGTCGCGCCGGCTGGCCGGCTACGAGTCGGGCCGGATCGCCCTCGCGAGCGCCGGCACGTGGGGCCACGAAGGCGCCCTGATGGAGCCGTTCGCCGCCGAGGTGGTGCGCGAATTCGGCGGCGACCCGGAGGACTTCCGCGGGCGCGAACTCCAGGACGAGCACGTCGCGGAGGCCGACCTGGTGCTCACCGCGACGCTCGACCACCGGGCGCACGTGGTGTCGATGGGGCATGCGTCCGGTCTGCGGACCTTCACGCTCAAGGAGTTCACCCGTCTGGTCGGCGTCCTGGACGGGTCCGCGGTGCCGGACGGCGACCTGGTGGAACGCGGCCGCTTCCTGGTGCGCGCCGCGGCCGCGCTGCGCGGCAGACTGGCCGCGCCCGGCCCGGAATGGGACGAGGTGGCGGACCCGTACGGGTCGCCGCTGACCGTCTTCCGGGCCTGCGCGTCGGAGATCAACACGGCGATCGACCCGATGTTGACGGCGTTGACTGCCCGGACGGGGATGTGATGTAGGTCTCTCCGACCTACAGTGGAGGTGCCTTCCTCCCCGTCCCTCCGTGAGGAGTTGTGCCATGGGCACGACCGACGTCCCCTTCTGGGGCCCGGACTTCTCTTTGCTCCGCGAGACCGACCCGGACATCGCCGACGTGGTCCTCGGCGAACTGTCCAGGCAGCGCGAAGGCCTGCAGCTGATCGCGAGCGAGAACTTCACCTCACCGGCGGTGCTCGCGGTCCTCGGGAGCACCCTCTCCAACAAATACGCGGAGGGCTACCCGGGCCGCCGCTATTACGGAGGCTGCGCCTTCGTCGACCGCGCCGAGGAGATCGGCGTCGAACGCGCCCGGATGCTGTTCGGCGCGGAGCACGCGAACGTCCAGCCCCATTCGGGCGCCTCGGCGAACCTCGCCGCGTACGCGGCGCTGCTGGTGCCGGGCGACACCGTGCTGGCCATGTCGCTGCCGCACGGCGGGCACCTCACCCACGGGTCCCGGGTGAACTTCTCGGGGCGCTGGTTCAGCACCGTGGCCTATGGGGTGGACGAGCGCACCGAGACGATCGACTACGACCAGGTCCGTGATCTGGCACTGCGGCACCGGCCGAAGATGATCATCTGCGGGGCCACCGCCTACCCGCGCTTGGTCGATTTCTCGCTCTTCCGAGAAATCGCCGACGAGGCGGACGCGTACCTGGTCGTGGACGCCGCGCACTTCATCGGCCTGGTGGCCGGCGGGGCGGTCCCGTCGCCCGTTCCGTACGCGGATGTGGTGACTTGCACCACCCACAAAGCCCTGCGCGGGCCGCGCGGCGGCATGATCCTGTGCCGCGAGGAAATTGCGGAACGAATCGACAAAGCGGTGTTCCCCTTCTGTCAGGGCGGCCCGCTGATGCACGCCGTGGCGGCCAAAGCGGTCGCGCTGCGCGAAGCCGCGCAGCCCGGTTTCGCGGCCTACACCCGGCAGGTGATCGCCAACGCGCAGGCCCTCGCGACCGGCCTGGAAGCCGAGGGCATGCGGGCGGTCTCCGGCGGCACCGACACCCATCTGGCGCTGCTCGACCTGCGCGGCCTCGGGGTGAGCGGACGGGACGCGGAGATCCGCTGCGAACGCGCCGGGATCACCCTCAACAAGAACGCGATCCCGTTCGACCCGGTCAAGCCGATGATCGCGTCCGGCATCCGGGTGGGCACCCCGGCGGTGACCACGCAGGGCATGGCGGACGGCGAGATGAAGGAGATCGCGACGCTCGTCGGACGGGCCGTGCGGGACACCGACGGGAGCGCCGCGCCGGAGATCCGGGCCGCGGTCGCGGATCTGGTGGCCTCGCATCCGGCGTACCCTGCTCCGGTGGATGCATCCCTCTGACGCCTGACGTGCGTCGGAACGACGATGACCCTTAATGTGCTGCCCGTGCTGAGTACCTGTGTGCGGCGGTTGGCAGAGTCCGGGGACGGTGGCTGAGTCTTGCGCGAGTACCTGCTGACGCTGTTCGTCTCGGCAGCCGTCACCTACCTCCTGACGGGTGCCGTCCGCAGGTTCGCGATCGCGGCGGGCGCCATGCCCGAGATCCGCGCCCGCGACGTGCACAAGGAACCCACCCCGCGGCTCGGCGGCATGGCGATGTTCGGCGGCCTGTGCGCCGGCCTGCTGATCGCCCGTCACCTGCCGGGCATGGAAGTCGTGTTCACCGGCTCCACCGACGTGCAGGCGCTGCTGTCCGGGTGCGCGCTGATCTGCCTGCTCGGCGTCGTCGACGACAAGTGGGGCGTCGACGCGATCATCAAGCTGCTCGGCCAGGCGCTGGCCGCGGGCGTCATGGTGTGGCAGGGCATCGTCATCCTGTGGCTGCCGATCCCGGGCCAGGGCACCGTCAGCCTCACGCCCACCCAGGGCGCCATCCTCACCATCGCCGTCGTGGTGATCACCATCAACGCGGTGAACTTCGTCGACGGCCTCGACGGCCTGGCCGCGGGCATGGTCTGCATCGCCGCCGTCGCGTTCTTCGCCTACGCCTACCGGCTCTGGTTCGGTTACGGCATCGAAGGCGCCGCCGCACCGACCATGTTCACCGCGCTCCTCATCGGCATCTGCGCCGGCTTCCTCCCGCACAACCTGCACCCGGCGCGGATCTTCATGGGCGACTCCGGCTCGATGCTGATCGGCCTGATGCTCGCCGCCGCCGCGATCACGCTGACCGGGCGCCTGGACCCCGAGGTCATCGCCGCGCAGGCGGGCTCCGAGACGTTCGCCACCCACAAGCTCGTGCCGGTGTACATCCCGCTGGTGCTGCCGTTCGCGGTGCTCATCGTGCCGCTGATCGACCTGGTGATGGCGGTCACCCGGCGCGGCTGGGCCGGCCGGTCGCCGTTCGCCGCGGACAAGGGCCACCTGCACCACCGGCTGCTGGAGATCGGGCACTCGCACAGCCGCGCGGTGCTGATCATGTACTTCTGGTCCGGCCTGATCGCGTCGTTCACGGTGCTGATTTCGGTCCGTCCGGACCGGCGGCCGATCGTGTACGCGGGTCTCGGATTCATCGCGCTGGGACTGCTGGTGCTGATGCTGCCGTGGTTCCGGCCGCGGGTTCCGAAGACGCTGCACGGTGTGGTGCCGCCGCGGTACCGCGGGCGCGGCCGCCGTCGCGCACGTGACGTAGCCGACAGCGCCGGAAGCGCCGACGGCTCTGTCATAACGGCCGAGGACGAGCACCACCGCGCGACCGCCGAACACGGCCAACAGCCTTGGCGGGGAAGCGAGTCCGGGACGCAGCCGGGGTCGGCTCCGGTATCGGGAACGCGCTCGCGTTCCCAGTCTCCGCTGCTGTGAGCTTGGGCACAGGAACGGGTAAAGCTCTGCTCAAATAGTTTGTGATACCGTTCACGAACCAGGAGTAAGGGCCGATGGACCCTAGGGAAACCGAGAGATCGGGGTCCCGAACTCAGCGCAGTCCGGGGGACATCACCCCAGGCCTCCCGGTGACGCACCGGAATTGCCCTTGAACGACCCTGGAACACCCCCCGCACCCCAGACTCTTGCCGGAGACACCGACATGCAGGCCAATGACGCACGGCTTCTGCGCGGCTCGGCCATCCCCACGGCCGTCGTCGCGATCGTCGCGATGATCGTGGGCACGGTTGTCGCAGGATCCAAGGGCCTCATCGGCGCGGCGTTCGCGTCGGTGGTCGTCCTTGCGTTCTTCTCGCTCGGGCAGATCGCCATCGGAAAGATCACGAACGGCAACCCGTTCATGATCATGAACATGGCGATGCTGACGTATCTCGTTCAGGTGGGCGCTGTCGCGATCCTGCTGTTCGCGTTCGCCGATGCCACGTGGTTCGACACCAAGGTGTTCGCCTTGGCGATTCTGGCCGCGACGCTCGTGTGGATCGCCGCGCAGGTGCGGGTGTTCAGCCAGCTCAAGATCGCTTACGTCGAGCCGGACGGGAAGCGATGACGCATGATCGACGGGGCGGGTGCAGAAACCGGCCTTGCCTCCTGCTATCGTCCGGTGCGTCATGAGCGAGAGTGGACGCCGCCACGGTCCGAACGGTTCCCGAGACGAGGTTCCGAAGGACCCGAAGCTGGCCGACGCCGCTTGGTCGAGCATCAGCTACATCCTGGCCGGAATGGCCGTGTACGGGGGCCTGGGCTGGCTGATCGACCGGTGGACGGGGCATTCCACGCTCTTCCTGCCGATCGGCGTGATCGTCGGAGTCGCTCTGTCCCTGGTCCTTGTCTATGTCCGCCACGGCAGGTCGTAAACCGCTCCTGCTGCGTGCCGCTCCGTGGCCGAAAGCCACGCCGACACACTGAGGTTGCCGCAAAGATGCTTCACGACGAAGGAGTCGATGGTGGCTGCTGACGTCCAGCTCGCCAGCAGCTGTCACCTGTTTGACGACGGCTGCGGCTTCCCCGCCCCCGGTCTGGACATCTTCGAGTTCAAGCCGATCTTCTCGATCGGCAGCTTCGACTTCACCAAGCCGATGCTGCTCTGCCTGATCTCGATGCTCATCGTGATCAGCTTCTTCTGGGCTTCGTTCTCGAAGCCGAAGCTGGTTCCGCGCGGTATCCAGAACGTGGGCGAACTCGGCTACCTGTTCGTACGCGACCAGATCTCGCGGGAGACGATCGGCAAGAAGGGCGACAAGTTCGTCCCCTTCCTGGTCTCGATGTTCTTCTTCGTATGGATCATGAACTTGATGTCGATCATCCCGATCGCTCAGTTCCCGGTCACCTCGCGTATCGCGTACCCGGTCTCCATCGTCGCCATGGTGTGGCTCACCTACCTGTACCTGGGCATCAAGCACCAGGGCTTCGTGGGCTACTTCAAGAACATGATGTTCCCGCCCGGCCTGCCGAAGTGGATCTACGTCCTCCTCGCGCCGATCGAGTTCCTCTCGAACATCATCGTCCGGCCCTTCACCCTGGCCGTGCGGCTCTTTGCCAACATGTTCGCCGGCCACATGCTGATCGTGACCTTCAGCGTCGCGGCCTGGTACCTGCTCGGCCCGACCATCGGCGCCCTGTACTCGGCGACGTCGTTCGTCGTGGTCGTCGCTCTGACCGCGTTCGAGCTGCTGATCCAGGGGCTGCAGGCGTACATCATCACCCTGCTGACCGCCTCCTACATCTCCAGCTCGCTCGAATCAGAGCACTGAGAGACACCAGACCAACTCTCTCCTCGACCGTCGTCCGGTGGAAAGTCCACCGGCCTCGAATAAAGGAAACAGCCCAAATGCTTCTCGCTGAAGTTACCGGCAGCCTCGGTTCCATCGGTTACGGCCTCGCGGCGATCGGCCCCGGCGTCGGCATCGGCATCATCTTCGGTAACGGTGTCCAGGCGATGGCCCGCCAGCCCGAGGCGACCGGCCTGATCCGCCAGAACATGCTGCTCGGCTTCGCCCTCGCCGAGGCGCTCGCCCTCATCGGCGTCGTGATGCCGTTCGTCTTCGGTAAGTGACGCTTAACCCCCCAACGGAGGTTCCCACCGTGATTTACCTCGCCAGCGAAGGTGAGCAGAACCCTCTGCTCCCGCCGCTCGACGAAATCATCATCGGTGGCGTGGCGTTCCTCATCGTCTTCTTCTTCCTCGGCAAGGTCCTCCTGCCGCGGATCGCGAAGACGCTGGCGGACCGTACGGACGCCATCGAAGGCGGCCTTGCGCGTGCGGAAGAGGCCCAGGCCGAGGCCCAGGCCGAGCTGGAGCGCTACCGCGCTCAGCTGATCGACGCCCGTCGTGAAGCCGGCCGCCTGACCGAGGACGCCCGTGAGCAGGGCGCCGCGGCGATCGCCGACATGCGCGCCGAAGGCGCCCGCATCAAGGACGAGATCGTCGCGTCCGGCCACGCTCAGATCGAGGCCGACCGCAACCAGGCGCAGACCGTGCTGCGGAACGACATCGGCAAGCTCGCCACCGAGCTGGCCGGCCGGATCGTCGGAGAGTCCCTGGAAGACGAGGCGCGCCAGCGCCGCATCGTCGACCGCTTCCTCGACGAACTGGACACCAAGGCCGCGGCCGCGACCGCCGAGCAGGTGCGCTGATGCAGGGCGCCAGCCGGCAGTCGCTCACCGAGGCCCGCGAGCGCCTGGACGGGCTCGCCCAGTCCACCGGCTCGTCCATGGTGGCCTTGGCCGAGGACCTCAACTCCGTCGTGCTGCTGCTCGACCGCACGCCGGTGCTGCGCCGGGTCCTGACCGACCCGGCGCGCTCCGGGGAGTCCCGGGCCGCGTTCCTGGCCCAGCTCCTCGACGGCCAGATCGGCGGCGAGTCCGCCGACCTGCTCGGCGGACTGGTCCGGGCGCGCTGGTCGCAGCCGCGCGACCTGGTCGACGCGATCGACGAACTGTCGGTCGACGCCGAACTCATCAGTGCCGAACGGGACGGCGACCTCGACGACGTCGAGGACGAACTGTTCCGCTTCGGCCGCATCGTGGCCGGCCAGCGCGAGCTGCGGTCCACGCTGACGAACCCGTCCATCGCGGACAGCCGCAAGGCCGAGCTGGTGTCCGGGCTCCTGGAGGGACGCGCCCACGCGTCCAGCCGCCGCCTGATCACCCGCCTGGTCGCGCAGCCGCGGGGCCGTAGCCTGGAGGCAGGGCTCGAGGGCTACGCCCGGCTCGCCGCCGAGCGCAGGCGCCGCATGGTCGCCCTGGTCACGGTGGCTCTGCCCCTCACGCAGGAGCAGAACACCCGCCTGGCCGCCGCGCTGGGCCGCCTCTACGGGCGCCCGGTGCACCTCAACGTCGAGGTCGACCCCGAGGTTCTCGGGGGCGTGCGCGTGCGGATCGGTGACGACGTCATCGACGGCACCGTCGCGACCCGCCTTGAGGAGGCCGGACGCACCCTGGTGCGTTGACCGGCGCGAACGTTGGCCCGCGGTCGACTCAGTGGTTGACAGCGTAAACAGACACAGCAGCACGCGGTTCCGAGATTCCGTCGCCACGGCGGACCGTAACCCCACCACCTAGGAGAGCAGGGACACCAGATGGCGGAGCTCACGATCCGGCCGGAGGAGATCCGGGACGCGCTGGAGCGCTTCGTCGACTCGTACGAGCCCGACGCGGCGTCGCGCGAGGAAGTCGGCACTGTCAGCGACTGCGCGGACGGCATCGCCCATGTCGAGGGCCTGCCCTCGGTCATGGCCAACGAACTGCTGAAGTTCGAGGACGGCACCCTCGGCCTCGCGCTGAACCTCGACGTGCGCGAGATCGGTGTCGTCATCCTCGGTGACTTCAGCTCGATCGAAGAGGGTCAGACGGTTCGCCGCACGGGCGAGGTCCTCTCGGTGCCGATCGGCGACGGCTTCCTCGGCCGCGTCGTCGACCCGCTGGGCAACCCGATCGACGGCAAGGGCGAGATCGAGAACGAGGGCCGCCGCGCCCTCGAGCTGCAGGCCCCCGGCGTCATGATGCGCAAGTCGGTCCACGAGCCGATGCAGACCGGCATCAAGGCCATCGACTCGATGACCCCCATCGGCCGCGGCCAGCGCCAGCTGATCATCGGCGACCGCCAGACCGGCAAGACCGCGGTCTGCGTCGACACGATCATCAACCAGCGTGAGAACTGGAAGTCGGGCGACCCGAAGAAGCAGGTCCGCTGCATCTACGTCGCCGTCGGCCAGAAGGGCTCGACGATCGCGGGCGTTCGCCGCTCGCTCGAAGAGGCCGGCGCGATGGAGTACACGACCATCGTCGCCGCCCCGGCGTCCGACCCGGCCGGCTTCAAGTACCTGTCGCCGTACACCGGTTCGGCCATCGGCCAGCACTGGATGTACCAGGGCAAGCACGTCCTCATCGTCTTCGACGACCTGACCAAGCAGGCCGAGGCGTACCGCGCCGTGTCGCTGCTGCTGCGCCGCCCGCCGGGGCGCGAGGCCTACCCGGGCGACGTCTTCTACTTGCACTCCCGCCTGCTCGAGCGCTGCGCGAAGCTCTCGGACGAGCTGGGCGCGGGCTCGATGACCGGTCTGCCGATCATCGAGACCAAGGCGAACGACGTGTCGGCGTACATTCCGACCAACGTCATCTCCATCACCGACGGCCAGTGCTTCCTGGAGTCGGACCTGTTCAACCAGGGCGTCCGCCCGGCCGTCAACGTCGGTATCTCGGTCTCCCGCGTCGGTGGTTCCGCGCAGACCAAGGCGATGAAGTCGGTCTCCGGCCAGCTGCGTCTGACGCTCGCCCAGTACCGCGAGCTGGAGGCGTTCGCCGCCTTCGGTTCCGACCTGGACGCCGCGTCGAAGAGCTCGCTGGAGCGCGGTGCGCGCATGGTCGAGCTGCTCAAGCAGGGCCAGTACCAGCCCTTCCCGATGGAGGAGCAGGTCGTCTCCATCTGGGCCGGCACCACCGGCAAGCTGGACGACGTCCCGGTCGAGGACATCCGCCGCTTCGAGCGCGAGTTCCTGGACACCCTGCGCACCTCGCGCAAGGAGATCCTGACCACCATCGCCGAGACGGGCAAGCTGGAAGACGGCACCATCGACGCGATGACGGACGCGATCACGTCCTTCAAGCAGATCTTCACCAAGGCCGACGGTTCGCCGCTGATCAGCGACGTCGCGGTGGAGGCGCTGGGCAAGGACGAGGTCGGCCAGGAGACCATCAAGCGCCACGTCAAGTCCGGCCACTGAGAACGGAGAGTCCTGACCCATGGGAGCCCAACTTCGGGTCTACCGGCGTCGGATCCGTTCCGTGTCGGCGACCAAGAAGATCACGCGCGCCCAGGAGCTGATCGCGGCGTCACGGATCGTCAAGGCGCAGCAGCGCGTGGCGGCGGCCAAGCCGTACGCCGACGCGCTGACCCGCGCGGTTTCCGCGGTCGCCACCTTCTCCAACGCGCAGCACCCGCTGACCGAGGCCAAGCCGGACGCGAAGCGTGCGGCCGTGCTGCTGGTCACCAGTGACCGCGGTTTCGCGGGCGCGTACAACTCCGGTGCCATCAAGACCGCGGAGCAGCTCGTCGAGCTGCTCCAGGGCGAGGGCAAGGAAGTACTGCGCTTCGTCATCGGCGCCAAGGGTGTCGGCTACAACCGGTTCCGCGACCGGACGCTGGCCGGCGAGTGGAGCGGTTTCTCCGACAACCCGGAGTACACCGACGCGAAGAAGGTGGCCGGCGCGCTCATCGACGCGTTCGTCACGCCTACCGAGGAAGGCGGTGTGGACGAGATCCACATCGTCAGCACCGACTTCGTCTCGATGCTCACGCAGCAGCCGGTCGCGCACCGGGTCCTGCCGCTGGTCGTCGAGGACACGGACGAGGAGCCCCCGGGCGGCGCCTTCCCGCTCTACGAGTTCGAGCCCTCGGCGGACGGCGTGCTCGACGCGCTGCTGCCGCGGTACGTCGAGAGCCGCATCTACAACGCCCTCCTGCAGTCCGCGGCTTCCGAGCACGCGGCGCGGCGCAAGGCGATGAAGTCGGCCACCGAGAACGCCGAGGAACTCATCCGTACGCTGACGCGGCTCGCGAACAACGCCCGTCAGGCCGAAATCACCAATGAAATCAGCGAGATCGTCGGTGGCGCTGACGCCCTGGCCGACGCGACCGCGGGGAGTGAATGAGAATGACTGCCACTGCAACGACGGCCGAGGCCACGGGCCGCGTCGCCCGGGTCATCGGCCCGGTCGTCGACGTGGAGTTCCCCGTCGACGCGATGCCCGAGGTCTACAACGCGCTCAAGGTCACCGTCGACCTGACCGGCCAGGGCGAGGGCGAGGGCCTCAAGACCCTCACCCTCGAGGTCGAGCAGCACCTCGGTGACGGCATCGTCCGCGCGGTTTCGATGCAGCCGACGGACGGCCTGACCCGCGGCGCCTCGGTGACCGACACCGGCTCGCCGATCATGGTGCCGGTCGGCGACATCACCAAGGGCGTGGTGTTCAACGCCCTCGGCGAGCCGCTGAACGTCGAGAAGGCGAAGTTCGAGGTCGCCGAGCGCTGGGGCATCCACCGCAAGGCCCCGGACTTCGACCAGCTCGACTCGAAGACCGAGATGTTCGAGACCGGCATCAAGGTCATCGACCTGCTGACCCCGTACGTCAAGGGCGGCAAGATCGGCCTCTTCGGTGGTGCGGGCGTCGGCAAGACGGTCCTCATCCAGGAGATGATCGTCCGTGTCGCGCGCAACCACGACGGTGTGTCGGTGTTCGCGGGCGTCGGCGAGCGTACCCGTGAGGGCAACGACCTCATCGACGAAATGCGCGACTCGAACGTGCTCGAGCAGACCGCGCTGGTCTTCGGCCAGATGGACGAGCCGCCGGGCACCCGGCTGCGCGTCGCCCTGTCGGCGCTGACGATGGCGGAGTACTTCCGCGACGTGCAGAAGCAGGACGTGCTTCTGTTCATCGACAACATCTTCCGCTTCACGCAGGCCGGCTCCGAGGTGTCCACGCTCCTCGGCCGCATGCCTTCCGCGGTGGGTTACCAGCCGACGCTGGCCGACGAGATGGGCATCCTCCAGGAGCGCATCACCTCGACCCGCGGCCACTCGATCACCTCGATGCAGGCGATCTACGTCCCCGCGGACGACCTGACCGACCCGGCCCCGGCGACGACGTTCGCGCACCTCGACGCCACGACGGTGCTCTCGCGTCCGATCTCCGAGCTGGGCATCTACCCGGCCGTGGACCCGCTGGACTCGACGTCCCGCATCCTCGACCCGCGGTACATCGCGCAGGACCACTACGACACCGCGATGCGGGTCAAGAACATCCTGCAGAAGTACAAGGACCTCCAGGACATCATCGCGATCCTCGGTATCGACGAGCTTTCCGAAGAGGACAAGCTGGTCGTGCACCGCGCTCGCCGCATCCAGCGGTTCCTGTCGCAGAACACCCACGTCGCCAAGCAGTTCACCGGTCTCGACGGATCGGACGTGCCGCTGTCGGAGACGATCGAGGCGTTCAACGCGATCGCGGACGGCAAGTACGACCACGCTCCGGAGCAGGCGTTCTTCATGCTGGGTGGTCTCGACGACCTGGAGAAGAAGATCGCGGAACTCGCCAAGAGCTGACGCGGTCCGCGGCGGCCGACGGGTTTCCGACAGGTTCCCGGCGGCCGCCCGGCAGGCGGTACGTCCGTACAGGTGCGAGGGGCGGTCCGGTCCGGGCCGTCCCTCGCCCTGCGCGGAGCCCCGCGCGTCCCGGCCTCCCGGGCCGGACGCGCGGTCCAGCGGTCTCCGCGGTCCCGGTTGGAATCGGGGTCCGCGGGGCGGATATTCTGACAGCATCCCGCGCCGGAGGCATTCCGGGCCGCGGGCCACGGCCGGGCGGAGCGCGCCCGTCCGTACGACCTGAGGAGCCCACGTTGGCTGAGCTGCACGTCGAGCTGGTCGCGGCCGACCGCAAGGTGTGGTCGGGCGAGGCCACGATCGTGGTCGCCCGCACGACCGACGGCGACGTCGGTCTGCAGCCCGGGCACACGCCCCTGCTCGGTGTCCTGGAGTCCGGCCCGGTGACGATCCGCCAGGCCGACGGGAACACCGTCGTCGCGGCGGTGCACGGCGGGTTCGTGTCGTTCGAGAACAACCGTCTCGCGGTGCTCGCGGAAATCGCCGAGCTGGCCGACGAGATCGACGTCGCCCGCGCCGAGCGCGCGTTCGAGCGGGCCGGACACGACAAGGACGTGGCCGCGGAGCGCCGGGCCGACACGCGCCTGCGCGTGGCCACGCACGGACGCTGACGCGAGTCCACGGCCGGCCGGGGACCAGGACGCAGACGGAACGAGGAGGTCTGACGAGATGGTCCTCGTACTGCTGGCGGTGGTCCTTGCCGTCGTCGTCGCGACCGCGCTGGCGATCGGCGTGTTCGCGTTGCGGCGCCGGCTGATCCAGCGGCCGGGCGGCACGTTCGACTGTTCGCTGCGCGTTTTGCCCGAGGTACCACCCGCCCCCTCCCGCGAGGGGGCGGATTCCGCCGCGGCGCCGTCCGGGAGTTCGGTCCCGGAAGGCGCCGCGTCCGATTCCCGGGGAAGTTCTCCCGCGGATCCCGCAGACCCTGCCGAGCCCGCCTCCGCCGACGGCGAGGCCGTGCCGCCGCTCGCGGTGGACCACGGCAAGGGCTGGGTGTTCGGCATCGCCCGCTACAGCGGCGACCGCATCGAGTGGTTCCGGGTCTTCTCTTATGCGCCCCGTCCGCGCCGGACGCTGGAGCGCCACGACATCGTCGTCATCGAACGCCGCCTGCCCGTCGGGCAGGAGGAACTCGCGCTGCTGGCCGGGGCCGTGGTGCTGGTGTGCAGCCACGGCGGGCGGCTCCTGGAGCTGGCGATGAGCGAGGACGCGCTGACCGGGTTCCTGGCGTGGCTGGAGGCGGCGCCTCCCGGACAGCGCGTCAACGTCGCCTGAGCGCGACGGGTCCCGCTCGGGCTGACGGTGCTCAGCGGTTGGCGCCGGGAACCCACAGGATGTCGCCGTTCTCCCGGTTCGCGTGCCGGGCGAGGATGAACAGCAGGTCCGACAGCCGGTTGAGGTACTTCGCGGTCAGCGGGTTCATCGCTTCGCCGTGCGCGTCCAGCGCGGCCCACGTGCTGCGTTCCGCGCGGCGGGCGACGGTGCGGGCCCGGTGCAGCAGCGCGGCGCCGGGGGTGCCGCCGTTGAGGATGAAGCTGCGGAGCTTCGGCAGGTCGTCGTTGTAGCGGTCGCACGCGGCTTCGAGGGCGTCCACGTAGGACTGCTCGACGCGCAGCGGCGGGTACTTCGGGTCCTCGACGATCGGCGTGCACAGGTCGGCGCCGACGTCGAACAGGTCGTTCTGGATGCGGGTCAGCAGGTCCGCGACGTCCTGCTCCAGGCGGCCGAGCGCGAGGGCCACCCCGAGGACCGCGTTGGTCTCGTCGACGTCCGCGTACGCCACCAGGCGCGGGTCGTTCTTGGATGTGCGGCTCATGTCGCCGAGCGCTGTCGTACCGTCGTCGCCGGTACGCGTATAGATGCGTGTCAGGTTGACCATGTCCGCAAATTTACGCGGACGTGTCACACCTGTGCGACGGTGCCCACCCGGCTTTCGGACGGTGGTCGGAACGGGTCTCCGGAGACCCTACGATGCCGTGATGGACAGGTTCCGGGTGACAGGCGGGGCTCGGCTCGCCGGTGAGGTGCGCGTGACGGGCGCGAAGAACAGCGCGCTCAAGTTGATGGCCGCGGCGTTGCTCGCGGAGGGGGTGACCGTCCTCGACGAGGTGCCCCGGATCCTGGACGTGTCGATCATGAGCGAGCTGCTGCGCCGGCTCGGCTGCGTGGTCGAAGGAGTCGGCACCGGCACGTTGTCGATCGACGTGCCGGCCGTGCCCGGCCACGAGGCGGACTACGACCTGGTGCGCAGCATGCGGGCGTCGATCTCGGTGCTGGGCCCGCTGCTCGCCCGCTGCGGCGAGGTGCATGTGGCGTTCCCGGGGGGCGACGCGATCGGGTCGCGCGGTCTGGACATGCACATAGACGGGCTGGTCAAGCTCGGTGCGACGGTGGAGAACGAGCACGGCTACCTGATCGCCAAGGCCCCCAAGGGCCTGGTGGGTACGTCGGTGTGGCTGGACTTCCCGAGCGTGGGCGCGACCGAGAACATCCTCATGGCGGCGGTGCTGGCCAAGGGCACCACGGTGATCGACAACGCGGCGCGCGAGCCGGAGATCGTCGACATCTGCGCGATGCTGACCGCGATGGGCGCGAAGATCGACGGCGCGGGCACGTCGATGCTGGAGATCCACGGGGTGGACGGGCTGGCGCCGGTGCGGCACCGCACCGTCCCGGACCGGATCGTGGCGGCCACGTTCGCGGTTGCGGCGGCGGTGACGCACGGGGACGTGATGGTGCGGAACGCGCGCTCCGAGCACCTGGAGATCGCGCTGGACAAGCTGACCGCGGCGGGGGCCGCGGTGTCCGCGCTGGACGACGGGTTCCGCGTGGTGATGGAACGGCGGCCGCACGCGGTGGACGTGGTGACGCTGCCGTATCCGGGGTTCGCGACCGACATGCAGCCGCAGTTCGCGGTGCTGAACGCGGTCTCCGACGGGCACGCGATGATCACCGAGAACATCTTCGAGGCGCGGTTCGTGTTCCTCCAGGAACTGCTGCGGCTGGGCGCCTCGATCCGCACCGACGGCCACCACGCGATCGTGCGCGGCGTGGAGCGGCTCTCCGGTGCCCCGGTCGTGGCCACCGACGTGCGGGCGGGGGCCGGGCTGGTGCTGGCGGGGCTGGTCGCGGACGGCGAGACGCTGGTCAGCGGCGTGCACCACATCGACCGCGGCTATGACGACCTGGTCAGCCAGCTCACCGCGCTGGGCGGCTCGATCCAGCGCGAGTTGGAGCCGGAACCGCGCTTCTGACGGCCTGCCGGATCGGCTGTCCGGGAGGGCCGCGGGGAGCGGCGCCTCGGGCGCTACCGGCCGAGCAGGCGCACGATTTCCCGGGTGCGCCGGTCCGGCCCGCGGGCCGCCTGACGGTCGGTGGGCGGCTTCTGCGGGGCGACGTGCCGCGCGCCGCGCGTCCGGCCGGCCCGCGTGACCGGGCCCGTGAGGCGGCTCGCCACGGCCCGTCCGGCCGCCACGAGGCCGGAGCGTGCCGCGACTTGGACGGGGACGGCTCGGCGCCGCGTTTCGGCGGCTTGGAGCGGCGCCGGTGCGTTCGGGGCGACGGCGACGCCGGGCGGGATCCGGGGGCCCGCGATGTTGACCGCGGAGGCGAGCGGGTGGCGTCCGGTGATCTCGCCGACGACCGCCGAGATCACCGCCTGCGGCCCGGCCGCGGGGAAGTGCCCGCTGTCGTTGGCGATCACGTAGAGGTACCCGCGGGGTCCGTCCTTGAGCTTGTCGGCGAATGGGCCGAGCCGACGCAACTGGGCGTCTTCCAGAGCCGCAGCCGTTCGCAGCACGCCTTCGGGCGGGACGCGGAAATCGACGACACCGGGGATGAGCCTGATCGGCTTGCGGGGGCCGGTCGGCGCTTCCCGGATACCTCCCGCCTGGGCATGCCCGGCGCGCCGGTCGCGCCGCAGGTCGATACGCATGTGGACCGGGTGGTTTCCCCGGCCCTTGCGCAGCGAATCGGTTGCCGGGACGTTGCCCACGAATCCCGCGAACCGGTGCGGCAGATGGCGGACGGCATCGAGCAGGGTCATGCCGCCGGCGGACTGGAAGAAGCCGAAGCGCCGTGCGCGGTCCAATCCCGGTACGCCGTCGAGGAACCGGGTGCCGGCGGCCATGTCGCGGACCGCGCGGCGGCGCGCCACCGCCCGTGGGGCGGTCACTTCGCGGTAGCTGTGCGCGCCGCCCCCGTAAACCGGCGCGTGGACCCACGCGATGTCCTTGGCCAGCGCCTTGGCCATCGCCGGGTCGAAATTCGGGTTCTGTACGGCGAGGTTGAAGAAGGGATAGGCCGAGTACATGTAGGGGAGCTTCACCTCGGCCGGGACGTGCGTGGGCCGCACGACGAGCAGTGACGTTTTGCGGAGGGCGCCGCTGCGGGCCCGGTGCAGGGTGACGGTGACGTCCGGGACGCCCTTGGCACGTGCTTCGGCTCGGCTCGGGCCGGCGACGCGGCGGGGCGCGACACCGGGCTTGATCGTGTCGAGGTGGTAGAGCCGGTGCGGGACGGACTCGCGGGCGGCGTACTCGATGTGCAGGCCGCCGCGGCCGTCCAGGCCGGGCCTGGGCGTCATGGCCGCGATGGTGCCGTACCACCCGCGGACCGGGACACGCCTGTCGGTGGCGGTGACGGGCTGGGCGTCCGGGAGGGGCACCGTCCAGCGGCGTGCGGCCGTCGGCCGGCCGCGCCACCGCGATTTCTTCAGGTCGACGATGTCCACCCGGGCTTCGGCGCCGTGACGGCGGATGGACAGGGCGAGCGAGGGGAGCCGCCCGGGGCCGCGATCGATCACCTCGATCTCGCGGATGACGTCGCCGCGCCGGCCCGCGACGATTTGCCGCCGACGTGGTCGGCGGAACCAGCGGCGTTTGGGTGGTTCGACGAGGACGACGCGTCCGGCCCGGAACGACCGCAGGTCGTTCCGCAGCACGAACAGCGGGCGGGCGCCGTCTTCGCGGGCCGGCCCGGGGCGGACCCGGGCCAGGACCCGGTTCTCGCGCTGCACGGGGAAGCCGCGGCCCCGGCCGTCGAGGTCGACGACCCGGACGGACTGCGGGGTGTTGAGGATGTTGCTGTAGGAGAGCAGTGTTGCCGTGCCGGGGAACGGGCCGGGCACGACGTCGTAGCGGGAGCCGTCGGCGGCGCGCTCGAACTCCGGCACAGGCCGATCGGTGGCGTTTCCGTCCGGGCCGAGGGTCCGCAGGAAGAGCCGCCAATGCTGACGCCAAGGCTGCTCTTCGCCGGGAGCGGCCTTGGCGAAGAGGAACCGGCGGTCGTCGATCCAACTGCCGGACGGGAAACCGGCTTCGATCGGCGCAGTGACGGCTTCGCCGGTATCGGTCCGCACCATGTGCAGCGTTGCGCCGCTCTCGTCGACGTGGTCGGCGTCGGAATAGATGACGTGCGCCCCGTCCGGCGAGGCCCAGAACCCGCGCGGATACACGTCGGGGTACTCCAGGCTGGGCGAGAAGTCCTCTTTGAGGACGCGCAGTCGACCGGCGGTGTCGCGGAACATCAGCTTCGTGGTGTCCGCACCGGACTCGCGGTGGACGTAGACCGCCCCGCGGCCGGTCGCGACGTCGGGGTGCCGCCGCTCGAAGCGGCGCATCTCCGTGATGGCGCGGGCGTCGTCCTCGACGACCGCGCGGAGCGATGCCAGGTAGCGTGCCGACTGCTCGTAGTGCTGCCGGGCGAAGGCGTTGCCCGGCTCGCCCGCCCGGTGGTACTCGTCCGGATAGAGGTCGCCGCTGTCGTAGGGCGACGGCATCACTGCCCCGGGGGTGCGTATGGCATCGAGTGCGGTCCGTCGGCCGGTGAACAAGAGGGCCCTCCCAGCGTGTCCCACGCGTGTCCCAGCGTGTTTCGGACTGCCGATGCAGGTCCCCGAGCCGTCATCGCAGTGGGCTCATGCTAGGGAGCCGCCGCCGGGCCCACCGGCCTTCGCGCTGTTCGGCCACGTCGGCGCGCCTGCCGGCAACCGCGTTCGGCGGGCGGGCGGATTCAGCCTTGGTGACGTTCCAGCACCGATTTGGCGGCTTCCTCGTCGGGCGGCCAGACCATGAGGCGAAGGCCTTCGGTGGTGTCGACCAGGGTGCAGCGGATTCCGTCGGCGACCAGCACCTGGCAGAGGCGGCGTCCGGCGGCCCGGTCGGCGGGCTCGGCGATCGCGACCAGCAGGCCGTAGTCGTCGGGTGTGCTTTGCCGTGGGACACGCGCGACGAGCGAATGCCCGCGCGAGAACGTCCAGCGCAGCATTGCCGCGAGGACGGCCACCACGGCGAACCCGACCAGCGGCGTGAGCAGGTACGAACGGTCCATTTCGCCTCCCCTTCCAGGGTGCCCCAGGGGGTGTATACGGGACCAGCGGCAGGGGCCGATCGAGTGGCCGTTACTCTCGCGACAGGTATCGCATGTACGAGCGCATGTACGTGAACGTGTACGAGAGAGGTTCGACGTGACGAAGAAGATCGCAGTGATCGGTGCCGGGCTGATGGGCGCCGGCATCGCGCAGGTGTCCGCCCAGAACGGCTACGAGGTGACCCTGCGCGACGTGACCGACGCCGCGCTGGAGCGGGCGAAGTCGGGCATCGGCGCGTCGTACGAGAAGTTCGTCGCCAAGGGCAGGATGTCCGCGGAGGACGCCGAGGCGGCCCTCGCGCGCCTGACCGTCACGACCGACCTGGACGCGGTCGCCGACGCGGACCTCGTCGTCGAGGCCGTGTTCGAGAAGATCGAGGTCAAGCAGGAGGTGTTCCGGCAGCTCGACGCCGTCGCCAAGGACGGTGCGGTGCTGGCTTCCAACACCTCGGCGCTGCCGATCACCCAGATCGCCGCGGTCACGTCGCGTCCGGAGTTCGTCGTCGGCACGCACTTCTTCTCCCCGGTCCCGCTCATGCAGCTGTGCGAACTGGTGCGCGGCTACAAGACGTCCGACGAGACGCTGGCCGTGGCCCGCACGTTCGCCGAGAACGTCGGCAAGACCTGCATCGTGGTGAACCGGGACGTCGCCGGTTTCGTCACCACACGCCTGATCACCGCGCTGACCACCGAGGCCGTGCGCCTGTACGAGGCGGGCGTCGCGACGGCGGAGGACATCGACATCGCGTGCAAGCTCGGCTTCGGCCACGCGATGGGCCCGCTCGCGACGATCGACCTCACGGGCGTCGACATCATGCGGAACGCCACGAGCAACATCTACGACGAGACCAAGGACGAGAAGTTCGCGGCCCCCGAGCTGCTGAACCGCATGGTCACGGCGGGGGACCTGGGCCGGAAGAGCGGCAAGGGCTTCTACTCGTACGAGTGATCCGCGCGACGTTCGGGTGATCCGGGGCGCCCTGCGGATTCGCGGGCGGCCGACGGGGCACAACGGCGTCGGGAGGCGGAGCGTGCGTGATGAGACGTACGCGACAGGTGGTGCGCAGCCGGTCCGGGAATGATCCCGGACCGGCTGTTGTCGCTCGAAGGGGTGGTTTTCCTCAAGGAATCGGAGCAATCGGGAACTCCGGTGGTCTGATGGGCACTCTCTGACGCAAAGGCCTGACGTGCACGCCCGGCGGCCAGGCGCCAGCAGAGGCCCGACGGGCCGCTCCCACCCGGAGGAGGCGACATGCATGTCTGGGGCGACGACCACGAGCTTCATCTGCGCGGGGCGTTGGACGTGCACACGGCCGCCGATGTCCGCCAGCGCGTGCACACCGCGGTCGACCGCGGCGTGGGGGACTTCGTCCTCGACGTGTCCGAGGTCGAGATCCTCGACGCGACCGGGCTCGGCCTGCTCGTCGCGATACACCGCCGCGCCGGCCGCCGGGAGCGGCGCTTCGTGCTGCGCGGGGTGACACCCCCGGTGCACCGCATTCTGGTGATCACCAAACTGCACCGGATCCTGGCGCTGGAAGGGGCGGTCGCCGCCTGACCCGGCCCGTTCCGCCGGGGTGGGCACGGGTGTCCGCTGCGCGCCGGAATGACACGGTGTCAGGCGGATGGCGGAACCCGTGGCGGGTTGTGGCGTGACACACCCTCCCCCCTGCTATTACCCGTCAGTACACTCCGAGGTAAGCAGGGCCGCGCCTGGTGCGGCGTACGCCGGACCCTTCGGACGTGGTGCGCGGATCGCGGATCCGGCCACGACCACCGGGCCGGCAGTCGCCGTGGCCGTGCCGGCCCGGAACCCTCCGGAGGTCTCCCGTGGCGAGCCAGACGCCCTCAGCTCAGCCTGCCCCTTCTTCCCACTCTCCCGCCGAGCGGCCGCAGCGCGACCGTCCGTGGGTGATGCGCACGTACGCCGGCCACTCCTCGCCCGCCGAGTCGAACGCCCTGTACCGCCGCAACCTGGCCAAGGGCCAGACCGGCCTGTCGGTGGCGTTCGACCTGCCGACGCAGACCGGCTACGACCCGGACCACGAGCTGGCCCGCGGCGAGGTCGGCAAGGTCGGCGTGCCGGTGTCGCACATCGGCGACATGCGGCAGCTCTTCGACGGGATTCCGTTGGAGGGCATGAACACGTCGATGACCATCAACGCGGTGGCGCTGTGGATGCTCGCGCTCTACCAGGTCGCGGCGGAGGAGCAGGGCGCGGACATCGCCAAGCTCAACGGGACGACGCAGAACGACATCATCAAGGAGTACCTGTCGCGGGGGACGTACGTCTTCCCGCCCGGGCCGTCGCTGAAGCTGATCACCGACACCGTCGCGTACACGGTCGCGAACATTCCCAAGTGGAACCCGATAAACATCTGCTCGTACCACCTCCAGGAGGCCGGTGCGACGCCGGTGCAGGAGATCGCGTACGCGATGTGCACGGCGATCGCGGTGCTGGACGCGGTGCGGGACAGCGGGCAGGTGCCGCCGGAGCGCATGGGCGACGTCGTCGCGCGGATCTCGTTCTTCGTGAACGCGGGCGTGCGGTTCGTCGAAGAGATGTGCAAGATGCGCGCGTTCGTCGAGCTGTGGGACGAGCTGACGCGCGAGCGGTACGGGGTGACCGACGCGAAGCAGCGGCGGTTCCGGTACGGCGTGCAGGTCAACTCGCTGGGCCTGACGGAGGCGCAGCCGGAGAACAACGTCCAGCGGATCGTGCTGGAGATGCTCGCGGTGACGCTGTCGAAGGACGCGCGGGCGCGTGCCGTGCAGCTTCCGGCGTGGAACGAGGCGCTCGGGCTGCCGCGGCCGTGGGACCAGCAGTGGTCGCTGCGGATCCAGCAGGTGCTCGCCTACGAGTCGGACCTGCTGGAGTACGACGACATCTTCACCGGGTCGGTGGTCGTCGAGCGCAAGGTCGCCGAGCTGATCGCGGGCGCGAAGGAAGAGATCGACCGGGTCCAGGCGATGGGCGGCGCGGTCGCCGCGATCGAGTCCGGCTACATGAAGTCGCAGCTGGTGGCGTCGCACGCGGCGCGGCGGGCGCGGATCGAAGCCGGCCTGGAGACCGTGGTCGGCGTCAACAAGTTCGACACGACCGAGCCGAACCCGCTGACGGCGGACCTGGACACGGCGATCTTCGTGCCGGACGCGGCGGTCGAGGCGTCCGCCTCGGCGGCGGTGCAGGCGTGGCGTGCCGGGCGCGACCAGGCCGCGGTCGACGCGTCGCTGGACCGGCTGCGGGTCGACGCGCGGGCGTGGAAGTCGGCGGGGACGAACGCGGCGGTCAACCTGATGCCCGCGACGCTGGAGTGCGTGCGGGCCGGGGTGACGACCGGGGAGTGGGCCGGGGCGCTCCGCGAGGAGTTCGGCGAGTACCGGGCGCCGACCGGGGTGTCGGGCGTCGTGGGCGTGCAGGAAGGCGGCGCGGAACTGACCGCGGTGCGGGAGTCCGTGCGGGCGACCGGCGAGGAACTCGGCGGACGGCTGCGGCTGCTGGTCGGGAAGCCGGGCCTGGACGGGCACTCGAACGGCGCGGAGCAGATCGCGGTGCGGGCGCGCGACGTCGGCTTCGAGGTGGTGTACCAGGGCATCCGGCTGACCCCGGCGCAGATCGTGGCGGCGGCGGTCGAGGAGGACGTGCACTGCGTGGGACTGTCGATCCTGTCGGGGTCGCACTTGGAGCTGATCCCGGACGTGCTCGCGCGGATGCGGGAGGCCGGTTTGGACGACGTGCCGGTGGTGGTCGGCGGGATCATCCCGGCGGCGGACGAGCAGGCGCTGCTGGCGCAGGGGGTCGCGGCGGTGTTCACGCCGAAGGACTTCGGGATCACCGAGATCATGGGGCGGATCGTGGGGGAGATCCGGAAGGCGAACGGGTTGCCGGTGGAGTGAGGCCGACTCGGTCTGGCTTGTGGACGACGCGGTGACTGTGGACGGCCGGTTGCGGGCTCCTCGCTGAGTTCGGAAGGCTTTTGTCAAGGGGATCCCCCTTGGCCGGTGCGATGATCACACCGGCCAGGGGGGATCTTTGGCGCCCGCTCAGGTCTCAGTGTTCCGGGCTCAGATCGCCGTGTTCATATCCGTGGCGATCTCCGCCGCGCTCAACGCCCGGCTGTAGATCCGCACTTCGTCGATCTGCCCGCTGAAGTACTCCCCCCACACCGCATTTCCGCCGATCCGCAGCGGGTCGCTCCCCGCCGCGATCGTCCCGGTCTGGGCGCGCGAGCCGACCTGCACGCCGTTCACGAAGAACTTCAGGGTCGCGCCGTCGTACGTCACCGCGATGTGCGACCACGCGTTGGCCGTCAGGTTCCCCGTCGCGCCGATCCCCTGGTCGTCGGCGCCGATGCGGATGTAACCCGCCGCGAAGTCGTCGCCGCCGGCGTACAACCCGTACGACAGCCCGCCGCTGCGTTCCTTGAGGACCACGTTGCGCCAGCCGCTCACCGTGGTCGGCTTGACCCACGCCTCCAGGGTCATCTTCGTGGTCAACGTCTGCGAGGCCGTGTTCGGCACGGTCACCATCGAGCTGGTCCCGTTGAACGTCATCGCCTGCCCGAACTTGCCCGCGCCCCACGCCGCGTTCGCCGCGGTGCCGTTGTTGCCGTTGCCGGACGCATCGGCGACGGCCGTGCCGCTGCCCGCGTTGAACCCGTACGCCGCCACGAGACCGCTCGGCGTGGCGACCTCCTGGTAGACCGCGGTCAGCGTCGTGGCCGTCGCGGGTGCGGTGATGTTGTGCGACTGCGCACCGCCGTCCGACCACGAAACGAACCGGTAGGTCTTCCCGTTGAGCGTCTGCGGCGACGGCGCCGCGATGGACCCCGTGCCGCCGACGATCAGCGTCTTCGTCACCGGGCCGGCCTGCTGGGTCTGGTTGAACCCGAGCGTCAGTCCGGACGGCGAGCTGGCGAGCGTGATGTCGGCGGTCTTCGGGTCGAGCCGCACCGACGCGGTGCTGGTCAGGCCTCCGGAGTCCTGCGCGGTCAGCCGGACTTCGAGCCACGACGGGTACTCGTGGTCGACCGCCGTGAACGTTCCGCTCGCCACCCCGTCGAGTGCGGTGATGACATGCTCGTGGCAGGCGCTCGGCGTCGTGCAGTGGTGCATGATCAGCTGCCAGTGCAGGTTCGTCGCGGGGAGGGTGCCGTCCTGGGGGTCGGTGGCGTGGCCGGCGAACGGGATCGGATCGCCGACCTTCCACGTCAGCGAGGCCGCCGGGGTGTCGATGACCGCCGTCGGCGGTGCGTTGCCCGCGACGATCGTGGTCTCCGCGGTGCCGGTCAGGCCCGTCGGGTCGGTCACGGTCAGCTGCGGGTGGTAGGTGCCGGGCGCCGAGTAGGTCCAGGTCGCGGTGGGCGTCGTGGCGTCGGTGGTGCCGTTGCGGTCGAAGTCCCACGCATAGCCGAGCGTTTGTCCGGCGTCCGGGTCGCTGGACGCGGTGCCGTCGAAGGCGACGGTGAGCGGCACGGTGCCGTTCGTCGGCGTCGCGGTCAGACGTGCGGTCGGACGGTTGCCGGTGTAGTGCAGGCGGGCGACGCGGCCGCCTTCGAGGTCGACGTAGTAGATGTCGCCGTCGGGGCCGGTCTTCAGCTGCACCGGGTTCACGTTGGACGCGAAGACGCTGATCTTGGTCGGGTCGGGAAGCCCGTTGGCGTCCGGCGCCATCGTCCAGATGCAGCGGCGGCTGTGGTCCGCGAAGAACAGCGACTTCTGGTACTGCGACGGGTAGTTGGTCGCGGGGGAGAAGGCGATACCGCTGATCGCGGAGCCGTTCGCGGTCGGGCAGCCGTCGTTCGCGGCGACTGCGGCGCCGTGGTTGTAGGCGTAGTGCGGGGCCTTCACGGCACCGGCGCCCTGCGCGTACAGGGACGTGCACAGATTCAGGTTGTTCGACTCGTAGCCGCCCTGGCGCGCGTTGCCTTCGTAGCAGGGCCAGCCGAAGTTGGTCGCGGACGACGTGGTGGTGATCCGGTCGACCTCCTCCCAGGTCGACCAGCCGACGTCGCCGACCCACAGCTCGCTCGTGCCCGGGCGGAAGCCGATGCGGAACGGGTTGCGCATGCCGTACGCGACGATCCGGCGCGCGTTCGCGTCGCCGCTGCTCGCAAACGGGTTGCCGGGCGCGCCCTGGCCGGTGGCCGGGTCGATGCGGATGACCGAGCCGTTGAGCGCGGTCGGGTCGCCGGTGGTGCGCACGTCCTGCGCGCGCAGGGCGCCGCCTTCCGCGGTGGGCGCGGTCAGCGCGGTGCCGACCGGCGAGGGGGCGTCACCGCACGGGTTCGCCGGGATCGGATCCTTGCCGGCGATCGGGCCGCTGGCGCCGGTCTGGCCGTAGTCCGCCCAGTCGAAGCTGGCGCCGTCGCCCGCGGAGGCGTAGAGGTAGCCGTCGGGGCCGAAGGCGAGGGAGCCGGTGGAGTGCGAGGGGAACTGCTGGCACCAGTCGGTGATCAGTACCTGCTCCGGCCCGGCGGTGTTGCCGGTGGCGGTGAGCTTGGACAGGCGGCCGGTGACGACGCAGCCGTAGGTCTGCGGGCCGGGCGGGTTGGGGCAGCCGTCCGCGTCGGCACCGGCGGTGCCCCAGTAGGGGGCGGACTTGCCGGGCGGGGCGTCGTAGGCGTACAGCACGTAGACGGACGGGTCGGCGGGGAAGTTCGGCGCGAGGGCCATGCCGAGGAGTCCGCGGTCCCAGTAGTTGTGCACTTGGGTGCGCAGGTCGGCGAAGACCGTGGGAGTGGTGGCGGAGGTGCTCGCGAAGACCTTGATGATGCCGGACTTCTCGGCGACGAAAACCCGCCCGTCGGAGGCGAATTCGACGTCGATCGGAGAGCTGAGCCCGGAGAACACGGTCTGGTCCTGGAACGAGGCCGGGACGGTGCCGGCCGCGGCTTGGGCTTGTGCCGGTCCTGACGCGGCTGCCGACGCCGGTCCGGCGGCGCCGGCGACGGACGGGGCGGAGGCGAGCGTGAGCGCGGTGAGCAGCGCCGCGCCTGCGGCGATCAGCCTGCGGACGCGCGTGGGCGTGCGGAATCTGGTGGTGCCGGTCATGGAGCCCCCCTGGGCATGTACCGGTACGGATGCGGTGCGCGGTTCGTCGGACGGCCGCCGGGCCGGGTGGCCGCGGGCGCGGTGTGCGAGTGCGGTGTGCGCGAATCCGGTGCACCCCCGAGCCGCGGGGGACACATGGGGAGAACGATAGGTCTGCTCGGGTATCGGCCGGGATCGCTTTGCCTTAAAGAAGACTGATGGTCCGTTAGGGAACTGCGGGGCGCTCGGCGCTTTGCGGCGGTATATCGGGATATGCAGCGGACGCGTGGCGTCGTGCGGGTTGGGGGCGTTGTGGAGAGTGGGCGAAGGTTTGGTCTCGACCACAGCCGTCTCCTCCACGGCAATGGCACGCTGGGGTGGTGTGGCGACCGAAGGTGCGGCGCGGCACACTGATCATCCACATCCGGGCCGTACTCCCTGGTACGGCTGGTGCAGCGGGGGCGGATGCGCCGATGGCGACGGGGACCGAAGGAGACGCATGAACGCAACCCCGCGGGATGTCGCGGACGAGCCGCCGACACCGCAGGGCCGCGCCGGCACCGCGACGGGCACGAGCGGGGGACCGGGGAAGACCGGGACCGCGGGCGCCGCAGGCGCCTTGGGCGCCCCCGGGCCCGCAGGTGCAGCGGGAGAGGCCGTGAACACGGCACGGACGCCGGTGCCGGACACCGAAGTCCGGGGCGGACACGAGGCTCATGACGAGACATCAGGCCGACCGGCGCGCGACGCGCCCGGCCGGACAGCGGCCGAGCGCTACGCCGCCGCACCGCCGCTGCCGCGGCGCAGGCCCGCCCGTTCGACCGAGTCGGCACGTGACGACCATGCGGCCGCACGGCCCGGGGCCGCACCGGGGGCCGGCGAGAACGGCGCGGGCGGGGCGAGTTGGTTCGGCGGCGCGCCGGCGGAGGCCACGACCGAGGCGGGGGCCGGGGCTGCTGCGGCTGCCCCTCCCGGGGGCTTGAGCGGGACACCCGCGGCGGCTGCCGGCACGGCCGGCGCCGAGGCCGATGCCGTGTCCGATGCCGTGTCCGACGGGGCATCCGCGGCGGCGGACCGGGAGCGGGCGGCCGAGGAGGCCCGCCGGATGCGCGAGGCCCGCGCGGCCCGCGGTGCGGCGGAGTGGGCCCGGGTCATCGACGAGGCGTTCGAGGACGCGGTGGTGCCGGAGTACGGCGGAGCGTCGGCGGACGGGGCTTCGGAGGAGGACTCGTCGGAGGTCTCGGCGACGTCGTTCCTGGTGGACATCTTCGGCCCGGCGGCCGGAGCGGGCGACCGCGGGGCCGCGAAGGCTGCGGACGCTTCCGGGGCTTCCCAAGCTTCCGTTGCTCCCGGGATCTCCAAGGATGCGCGGGCTTTGGAGGATGCGGAAACCGAGGTCGGAACGGTGCCCGGTGGTGCGTCGGGGTTCGCCGAGGACTTCGACGCGGCGTTTGACGCGGCGTTCGAGGCCGGGGTTGGTGTCTCGGGCGGCAGCGGCAGCGGGAGCGGGAGCGGGTCCGCGGGCAAGGGCGGGGTTGAGGCGGAGGGGAAGGGCAAGGGGAAGCCGGGGAGCGGGGGTTCGGTCGGGATCGGGGGCGGGTTCCAGGACGCGGCCTCCGGTGCGTCGGCCGGTGCTGATGCCGGTGTCCCTGCGGGTGTTGGCACGGGTGTCCGTGCAGCACCGGGGGCCGCGGAGGGGTATGGCGGGGCGGGGTTGCCCGGGACGGGTACCGGGGCCGGTGTCGGCGCGGGTGCCGCGGGTGCCGCGGGTGCCGGTGGTGTCGGTGGCGTCGGGGTGTCGTCCACCGCGCCGGGGCCGACGACGCTGACGCAGATCGCGGTCGGACACCACCTGCTGACCGTCGGCGGGCCCGACGGTACCGAGGCGGTGCCATTGCCCGCCTCGTCGCGGCCGTTGCCACGGCGGCGTGCGGCGGCCCGGCGGCCTTCGGGGTACCCCCCGTTGGGGCGGCAGGCGGAGATTGCGGAAGTGCGGGGGCTGCTCGGGCGCGGTACGTCCGTGCGCATCGGCGGTCCTGCGGGCATCGGCCGCAGCACGCTGCTCAAGCACTTGGCGTCGGGCGACGCGGCCGGTGCGCCCGACGGCGTGGTCGTCCTCGACGGGTACCGCAGTGGGCTGGACGACCTGCTCCAGCAGTTCCACGACGCGTGCTTCGAGGCGGAGGCGTACCGTCCGACCCGTGAGGCGCTCGGCGAACTGCTGGGGGGTGTCGCGGCGTTGATCGTCATCGACGACCTCGACCTGCGGCCGGACGAGATGACCGAACTGCTCGCCATCGCGCCCGAGTGCGTGTTCCTCGTGTCGGCGCCGTCACCGGCTCCCACCCCAGACGGGACCCCCGCTCCCGCCAGTGCGGCCTTCGGGGGCGAACTCTCCCGGGCTGAATCCCCGTTCCACGAGATCATGCTGGGCGGGCTGCCGCAGGATGCGGCGTTCGCCCTGCTGAACCGGGTCGCCGGACGCGAACTCGACGACGAGGAACTGGCGTGGGCTGCCGCGCTGTGGTTCGAAGTCGACGGCCACCCGGGCCGATTCGCACAGGCCGGAGCGCTGCTCGCCCGGCTCGGTACGGCGGTCCCGCGCGACGATTACGACAACCTGCCGGAACTCCCGTCGCCGGGTGAACCGCAGCTGTTCGTGCCGCGGCTGGTGCCGCTGCTGTCCCGTCCGGCACAGCAGGTCCTGCGCTTGGGCGCGGCGCTCGACGGCGTCCTTCCCGACCCGGCGCACCTGCCCGCGCTCACCGGCGCCAACGGCGCGCACAGCGCGGCGAACGAACTCGTCGAGGCGGGGCTGGTCGTCGTCGAGAACGGCCGGTACCGGCTGGCGGGCGGAGTCGCCGACGAGGCCGCGGGGCAGATGCGGGGACCGTCGTCGTGGGCGGTCGCGGCGATCCAGCACTTCACGTGGTGGGTGTCGCATCCGACGGTCACGCCCGCGGAGATCGCGGAGGAAGCCGACGTCGTCCTGGCGTGCATGCGCGAGGTCGAGCGGCTGGGCAAGTCCAGCTCGGTACGCGTGCTCGCGCGGGCGGCGGCCCCGGCGTTCGCCACCGCTCTGCGGTTCGAGGCGTGGCGGGCGACGCTCCTGCTCGGCAGCTCCACCTCCGCGGCCACCGGCGCGGTGGCCGACCAGGCCTGGTTCCACCACGAGTTGGCGATCCTGGCGCTGTGTACCGGGGAGAACGCGAAGGCGCGGGAAGAGGCGTCCACGGCTTCCCGGCTGCGGGACGCGGGGGACATGCGGGGGTTGGCGGCCGACCGCCGGATCCTCGTCCTCGCCGGCGAACGGCCCGGCACCTTCGGGGCCGAAGCGGGCGTCGTGCAGCGGCGCGTCACCATGGCGGGCAAGCGCGGCGTGCTGACGCTGGCGGCGGCGGGCGTCCTGGTGGTGACCCTCGCCGTGGTCGTCGCCATCGGCAGCGACGACCCGAGCGGCGGCGGCAACCCGGGCAACACGTCCGTCAGCGTGACCAACGGCGTCCCGGCGGCCGGCGGCAACCCGGCGGCGCCGGGCGCGCCGGGGTCGTCGAACGCGCCCGGGACGTCGGGGACACCGTCGGCCACGCGCGCGACGACGACGGCGACGGCCACGTCCACGGCGACGAAGAGCGCCACGTCGACGAAGTCGGCGTCGGCCACATCGACCAAGGGGAGCACGCAGGTGGCGCCGCCGCCGGGGGATACGCCGGGATCGCCGCCGAATTCGCCGAAGCCGCCGTCGTCTTCCCCGCCGTCAAGCGGGCCGGCGACACAGTCGACACCCCCGACGGGGCCGACGGGATCGACCGGGTCCGAATCGCCGACCAACTGAGCCCAGACCGCTTCGCGGCGGTGCGAACCGTTACATGGCACGACGTGACGGATAGACTCGCACCGCCGCACCAAGCGGTTGTGAAGCTTCCACGGGGGAGGCGCGGACAATGGGCCAGTTGTTGCCGGAAGACAAGGCAGCACTCGACCAGATGACGGTCGACTTGGAGTCGCTGCGGACGTTCGAGCGCGAAGTGCAGGCCGTACTGGCGGATATGAGCGGTGGGGACGTCTCGCTCAAGAACCCGGTGGCGGGCGCTGTTTCGATGAACGACTTCGGCCAGGACTTCGAGGAAGTCACGGCCGTTTCGCTTCTGCTGGCATTCACCGAGATGCGGATCTCGGACCTCGCCGACAAGCTGCACCAGCACATCGAGGCCATGGCGCTGACGGTGAAGATGGCCAGTGACTCGACGGCGGCGGCGGAAGAGAGCAATCGCCATCGGATGGCGAAGATGCTGTACGACCTCGGGCTGCGGCCGGCGGACGGGGCTCCGGCGGCGGCTGCCGATGGGGCGCCGACGAAGCCGTCGAACGCCCAGGTCGGCTGAGGGGGCGGACGTGGCCACGAACGTCGACGGACTGTCGCACCACGAAATCCAGCACATGGTCAAGCCCGTGAACGCGGACCGGGTCATGGTGGCAGCGGACCGGATCCGCACGGCCGCTGCCCGAATCAAAGAGGCTGCCGATGGGGTGCTGGCCAAACCGGGTCAGATCGTCTGGCAAGGCAAGGCGGCGGACACGTTCCGCACGTGGAACGAGCAGGTGGCCAAGGCAGGCCAGGACACCGCGTTCTATACGGACATGGTGGGCATGCACCTGGGCATCCTGGGCAGCGAACTCGCCGACGCGATGGCCCGCATGCCCGCGGTGCCGCAGCAGGACATGGACAAGCTCGAAGTGCTGGGCAAGGCCGACCCGACGGTGCTCGCGCAGGTCGACCCCGACACCGGGAAGACCGGCGCCGTGTTGAAGACCGAGCTGAAGGCGACGGTCGAGGAGGCCCACCAAGCGGCGTTGTCCCAGATGCGGAACATCGTCATGGTGTATCAGTCGGGGATCGCCAACATCGGGGGGTTGTCGGTTCCGGGGTTTCCGCCGCCGGGGAATCCCTTCGGATATGAACCGAGCCCCGAGGACGTCGGTGCGGCCACCGGCGTGGCGGCCGCAACCGCAGCCGGCCTGCTGGCAGCTCATCCAGATGCCGGCACAGGTGCTCCTCCCCACGCCGGAACGCGAATCCAAGGCGCGGTTTCCCCGACCCAGGCGGCGTGGCCCGGGACACCGGGTGGAGCCGTGCCTCAGGTGGTGACGACCGACCATCAGGTGGGCTTCGCACCCGGTGGCCGTCCGGTCAACACCGCTGGGTCAAGCCCCCTCCCGGACGCCACCACACTCGCTGGCGGCTCACAGGCGCAGCCGAACGTGACCGCGCCTGGTTCCTCTCCGCCAGGCGGTGTGGGACAGGGCGATCCGCAAGGCATGCGTTCTAGTTGGGGCGGAAGCCCCGTTGTAGGCAAGCCAGCCGCGGGTATGAGCGAGCGTCAGCAGAGCGCCCCGAGCCGGAGTGGCACCGCAGGTCTGCGTGGCGAGGAAGTCAGCGGAGGAATCTCGCGGTTCGCGAAGCCAGGCGAACCAGGAGGGCCGGGCGCGCCGATGCGTGGCGGTGTGCCGATGGGGGGTGCACCCGGCGGGATGCCTACAGGTGGCGGTGGACCGCGTGGCGGCCGCGTCGGAGGAGCACGACCTGTCGGCATGCCGGGCGGGATTGTCGGAGGTCGGCCGTCGTCGTCCGAGGGCAATGCGGGACGTGCGGTGTTCTCGCCCGGCGGATCAGGGCTGCGCGCCGATCGGGCGGAGACGGCGGGACGCGCCGGGGGCGGCACGCGGGTGGAGCCGGGGAGTGCAGGGCGAAATAGTCGCGTGGGGCCTATGGGTGGTGGCCAGGGCCCGAGCGACTCTGAACCCGGGCGGCGGCGGGCGCGACGTCCCGACTACCTGCAAGCAGACGAAGACGATTGGGACGGTCGTGGACCTGGTGCCGTCCCGCCGGTCATCGGATGACTCCGAACAGAGGACAGCGGCCCGTGAGCTTCTCTCCGATGCGCCTGCTGCGTTGCGCTGTCGTGCTCGTCTTGGTGAGCGTGCTTGTGGCAGTGGCGGGACCGGCGCATGCGACGGAGCCGATTCGTCCCATGCAGTGGTACCTGGACGCCTGGAAGATCGACGAAGTGTGGAAGATCTCGCGGGGACAGGGCATCACGGTTGCTTTGATCGACAGTGGTGTCAACGCTGATCATGCGGACCTGCAGGGCCAAGTGCTCCCCTCAGCGAAAGAGGGCGACAGCGACACCCAGGGCAAGGGCCACGGCACGTCGATGGCGGCGTTGATCGCCGGTACGGGCAAAGGCGTTGCCGGACACGGCGTTTACGGCATCGCACCCGAAGCCAAGGTCCTCCCGTATCAAGTGCCTTTCAACATGGGCGTCCTGGGCATGGGCGCCATGATCGACGCGCTCAATGCGGCGGCCGAATCGTCCGCAAAGATCATCAACGTGTCGATGGGAAGTGCCGCCGATCCGGGCTTGGCCCAAGCCATTGCCCTTGCGCAGAGTCGCGGAAAGCTGGTCATCGCCGGTGTCGGGAACCTGGAAACGCCCGTCTCCGGCGGTCGGGCCTACCCCGCCGCGTACCCCGGTGTCCTCGGGGTCAGTGCGTTCGACCGCAGCGGTACCTTCTGGAGCGGGAGCTATCAGGGTGACTTGGTCTCGATCTCGGCGCCCGGCGTCGACATCGTCAGCGCCTGCAACGGCCCCACCGGCTACTGCAAGGGCAGCGGCACCTCCAACTCCACCGCCCTGGCCTCCGGCGTGGCCGCGCTGGTCTGGTCCCAGCACCCGGACTGGACGGCCAACCAGGTCATCAAGGTCCTGATCGACTCGGCGAACAAGCCCTCCGACGGATCCGGTCTCGACAACATGCTCGGCTACGGCGGCATCAGCCCCCGCCGCGCGCTCGGCTGGACCGGCGATCCGGGCCCGCCGGACGTCAATCCGCTCGTCGGCAAGCGCGGGGACCCTCCGGCGGCCTCGGCCTCGGCCTCGCCGTCCGCCGCACCCTCGGCGGCCTCTGCCGCCCCGGCTCCGGCGGATTCCCCCGCCCCGGTCCAAGCCGCGCCAAGCAACAGCGGCGGAAGCTCGAACAACCTCATCGTCATCGGAGCGATCATCGGCGGCGTGGTCGTCCTCGCCGCCCTCACCGTCTTGGTGCTCCGTGGTCGTCGCCGTCCGCCGCCTCCCGCGGCGCCGGGCGCCGGCGGCGAAGCGCCCTACGCCGACTACCCTCCGCCGCCGTCGCGGGAGCCGTGACGGTCGGGGTTCAGCATGCTTCCACCAGTTCCGTCGTCAGGGATTGGGTGGCCACCCACTCGTCGGGGATGTATCCGACCTTGCCTTCGCCGGTCCGGACCTTGTCCCAGAGTTTCGATGCGCGGCCGTTCATGCCGTAGATCGAGGGGCCTTCGGTGTGGCAGATCAGGGTGACCTCGGTGTCGTACGGGAGGTTCTCCAGGATCCGGCCGTCGGTGTCCGGCTTCTCGCGCAGGAACAGCGCGCGTTGCTGGCGGGTGTAGCCGGTGGTGCCGCTGGGGGAGTGCTTGGTGGTCGCGCCCGGTTTGGCGGCGTTGCCGCCGCCGGAGGACTGCGGGTTGGGGGTGCGGTCGGCTTGTTCGGCCGGGGAGGCGTCGGAACTCGCGCTGGGGGAGGCCGAATTGGCGGCGGACTTGGCGGGGGTGCCGCCGTTCTTGGACGTGAGTACCAGGATGATCACCACCACCGCCAGCACCAAGGCGACCGCCAGCCCCCTGGAGACGCGCAGGCCGCGGATGCCGGGAGCCGCCTCGCCCTCACCCTTGCGCCGCAATTGCTCGCGGAGCCAGTCGAGTGCGGAAGGCGCGTCGTCCGCCACGGGATGCCTCCTGATCGGCTGCGGGGTCGGCCTGTAGGTCCGCCACCAGGCTACCTATCCGAACCGCATCCAGCCGGGGCAAACCCGTTGACGCGCCGAAAGGTTGGTACGCCGCGCGGACTGCACTCCGGCCCGCGCCCCCGGCCGCGCCCCGGCTTCCGTCAGAACAGCTTGAGCTTGTCGTCTTCCACGCCGCGCAGCGCGTCGTAGTCCAGGACGACGCAGCCGATGCCGCGGTCGGTGGCGAGCACCTTGGCCTGCGGCTTGATCTCCTGCGCGGCGAAGATGCCGCGGACCGGGGCGAGCAGCGGGTCGCGGTTGAGCAGCTCCAGGTAGCGGGTGAGCTGCTCGACGCCGTCGATCTCGCCGCGGCGCTTGATCTCCACGGCGACGGTGGCGCCGTCCGAGTCCCGGCACAGGATGTCGACGGGGCCGATCGCGGTCGGGTACTCGCGGCGGACGAGGGTCCAGCCGGCCCCGAGGGTGGTGATGCGGTCGGCCAGGAGTTCCTGGAGGTGGGCTTCGACGCCGTCCTTGACCAGGCCGGGGTCGACACCCAGCTCGTGGGACGAGTCGTGGATGGTCTCTTCGATCGAGATGATGAGCTTCTCGCCGGCCTTGTTGACGACCGTCCAGGTGCCGTCCTCTTCCTTGAGGCTGCACGGCGGACTCATCCAGTTCAGCGGTTTGTACGCCCGGTCGTCCGCGTGGATGCTGACGCTCCCGTCGGCCTTGACCATGATGAGCCGCAGCGCAGAGGGCAGGTGAGCGGAGAGCCGCCCGGCATAGTCGACGGTGCAGCGGGCGATGACAAGACGCATGACGCCCAGCCTAACGGCCTCCACCGACACCGCTTGCCGCCCCCGCGACCGTCGCAGGGCGTACAGCGTGCGACCACACGGTAGCCTCGGTGCCTTCGCCGGATCTCGACAGGCAACGGGGGCCTTGATGGGCGATTCCGCGGACATAGACCGCGTCCTCAGTCCGTGGCTGTACTCCTCCGGACGTGAGGAATCCGTTCCGGAAACACGTCTTTTGTCCGGTTCTGCTCCGGCGGCCGGCAGCGTCAAAGTCACACCCGAGGCACTGCGCGAGTCCGCCCGCGCCGCCGGGGACATCGCCGCCGACCTGCGCCTGACAACCCGGTCGTCCGCGGGCCACATCGACAACGCCGCCTCGGGTCTGCGGGGATGGGAGACCGCCGCGGCACTGCGCTACGTCGGGGAGACCTGGGGCCACCAAGTCGACAGCCTCCACGCGGCCTTGATGTCCGGGCAGGCCAGACTCACCCAGTCCGCGGTGAACTACGAGGTCGACGAGAAGAAGATCTCCGACGGTTTCAGCGGGATGGGTGGCTGATCGCCGATGTCGGATCTGACGATCGCCGACGTCCTGAACGCGAACCTGGGGACACTCGCCGAAGCCGCCGACCACTGGAGCGGTGTCGCGGGCCGCCTGGCCCAGCTGGATTCCTGGTTCGACGGCTCGGTGGCCAAGACGGTGCGGGCGCATTGGAGCGGCGCTCTTTCGTCCACCGTGGCGGCCGGCGAGCTCCAGCGTTCCAACCGGCAATTGACCGATGCGACGACCGAAGCGCGAGCGCTGTCGGACGCGCTGCGCAAAGCACACGACGACTTCCAATCGGCCAAGAACGCCGTGCGGAAAGCGCTCGACGACGTCGGTGCGGCGGGCATGACCTGGCGTGAAGACCCGCGGATCGGGCAGTGGATCGGCGGAGTCCGCGTCGAATGGCCTCCGCTGCCGGCGGGGGCGGTCATGGACGACCAGGAGTTCACCCGCTACAAGACGGAGCGCGAGCAGACCGCGGCCCGCCTCGCCGACGGTATAGGCACTGCCTTGGCGGCGGCGTCCGCTGCGGACGCCGCGGCGGCCCAGGCCCTGACCCGGGTGGTCGGCGGCAACGACGACCGGTTCAACACGGCCTCGACGGGTGACCCGTTCCGGGACGTCGCGCGCGCGACGGAGCTGATGAACAAGATCCCGGGGCTGTCGTCCGCGGAACGCATCGAGCTGGAATCGCTTCTCAACGCGAACGACGGCAACGACCTGTTCGCCGAGACGCTGCTGACGAGCATCGGGCCGCGCAAGCTGCTGGAGGTCGCCCGGGAGCTGCAGCCCGAGGCGGCGCCGACGCCCGGGCGAAACGTCCCTGCCGCCAAAAACGACCAGCCGCTCATCGACCTCCTGGGCCGCACCCTCGCCGCGGCGAGCGAAGGCCTCGCCAAGAACTCGACGTGGATGGACGGGCTCAAAGAGGCCGGGAAGGAGGCGATCACCTCCGGCTCCGTTCCGCCGGTCAACCTGCAGACCAAGTACGGCTACCAGGACCTCAGCCGGCTGCTCCGGAACGGCGAGTTCGCGACACCGTTCCTCAACGCCGTCGGCCCGGACATGTACGAGTTCGACCGGAAGTCCAAGGGCTGGGCCATCGGGTCCGCGGACCCGAACGAGGACGCGATCACGGGGCTCATGACCGCCTACGCCAACAGCCCCGAGGCGGCGACCGAGTTCTTCAAGGGCGCGAAGGGGGCGGAGCGGATCGAGTACCTGATGGAGCGCACGTACCCGAAGGACCGGTTCGTGAACATCCCACCGCAGCTGGACGCGCTGGGGGAGGCCTTGGACGCGGCGACGACGGGGAAACCGCCGACGGAGGCGAGCATGAGTGCGTTGCAGAACACGGTCGACTACCTCGGAAAGGGCAGGCCGCCCGAGATTCCCGACGTGATGCAGGACAGCGTGACCGACATCATGGCGCACAACATCGTCTCGGTGAATGCGCGGCTGACCAACTCCATGGGCGAAGAGTTCGTCTTCCCGGGCGGCCAAGCCGAGCCGATCGCGCGCTTCGGCACGGAGAACGGGATCCGGGTGATCGCCGCATTGTCCGGCGACGAGGAGAACATCGCGCGCATCGCGCAGGCCCAGGACGCCTACACTGCTGCCGGCCTGGCGGCGATCGGGCACTATCAGAACAACGAAGTCGTGGCCGTCAAGGAACACCTGGACAACTCGGCGCAGGTCTACGGGATTCTCACGGGCAGCGTGGTCGAGGAAACCCTGGCCGCCCAGGCGGCCAAGGACGGGGCAACCGCGGAGTCCCGGCAGCAGATCGCGGACTGGACGTCGCAGGCGATCGGCACCGCCGTCGGCTACATCCCGTTGGTGGGGCCGGTGTTGGAAACCGAGATAGGCATCGCCACCGATAGCGTGATGGGGTCCGTAGGGACTCCCGACGGATCGGCGTCGGCGATGCGGCGGAGTGAGATTCTGCACCGGGGTTCACTCGGGATGTTGAACTCGATCGCGCATGAGTGGTCGAAGGAGCATCCTTATCAGTCGGCCAATCCGGTGCTGGTGAATCCCTATGCGGACATCGACGTGAACTACAACAACGGGATCGCCGATCTGCAGCGTGCGCTGTATGGCGAGCCCGGGAAGACCGAATGAACGCCGACGCGCCGAGGGGGCGCACGAGGCGTATGCGGCGGTGGATCGCACTGATCGTCGTCTTGGCTGCCGGCATTGCCGTGGGATTCGTCTTCTTCCCGGATTCGGACGACGACTCGCCGACCTGCTGGGGGCTGGTCGAGCGGGACGAGGTGCGGCAAATGGCGCCGGGTGCGCCCGATCGCTTGGCGGAGATCGGCATGCCCGGTCTCACCGGGCGGATGGACTGTGTCTCCCGGAGCAAAAAGGGAGAGTTTCGGGTCTCGGTGTCCCAGACGCTGAAGATGCCGGACCGGATGACCGTCCAGGACGAGGTCACCTACGCCTACGCGCCCCTTGGTCCGGGCTTGTTCGGGTTTGCCTCGGACACGTACGCATGGATGAAGGTCCGTTCGTGCCGCTGGGGAGGGTTGGACGGATACGTCGACGTGGCGGCGACGTCGCGGGGCACGGGAGACGAGTCGCGGAAGGACCGTCCCGCGCGTGACGACAACCGCGAGCGCCTGGGAAGGTTCGCCGTCGAGTTCGCGAACCGGCTGTTGGCGATGGAGGGTTGCGGACAGCTGCCGATGCCGCAGATTGCCCCGGTGCAGAAGGCTCTCGTGTCCGAGCAGGACGGGCTTTGCGGACTTGCCGGGGTTCCGCTGCCCAAGGAGACCGCCGGCCTGACCGCCGTCGTGGCGCGCGAAGGCGACGATTGGCTGGACTGCGTCGTGTACGGGCGTGACGGCGGGGACGCCGTGCTGCGGATCACCGCCGCCCGCGGGGCGTACGCCGACATGCGCGGGCAAGTCTGGCCGGCGGCCCCGATGAACACCGAGTTCTCGGGCAGGGAACTGATCACCCACGCCAAGGCCGACTGCCAGGGACGCCCCGCCGTCTACATGCTCGCCCAGTCCAAGTCCGAGCCCGTCGTCGACCGCGAGGCCGCTTTCCGCGCGCTGGTGCGGACCTTGGCCGCCCAAGGCAACTGCACCATCCCCGCGCTGGTGTGACCGGCAGCGGGCTCCCCGCATCGGTATGGCCACCGGCTTCGTACCTTTGGCGGGATTGGGTCGGTCTTGATCGGGAGTGCGTGATCTGGCCTGGTTCTCCTGTGAGGGCTGGCCTACGGTGAGTCAGGACGGAGCACATGCACGGTTGCCGGCCGGGCGGCGGGGTCGTCCGGGGGAGAGGAGCTGAGGTCGTGTCGCTTGATGTCTCGCCGGAGTTGTTGGCCCAGGCGGAAGCCGGGGAAGTGGACGAGGCCGCGTTCGTGGAGTGCATTCGGACGTCGTTGCCGTACGCATGGGAGATGGTCGCCGAGTTGGTCGTGCGGCTCGACGTGGACGGCGGGGAGTTCGCGGACAACCAGGTGCCGCCGCCGGACGAGCAGGCGCGCGGGCAGTTGCTGCGGGCCATGGCGAGTGACGCGATCCGCGGTGCGTTGGAGCGGCACCACGGTGTGAAGCTCGCGTTCCAGAACTGCCACCGGGTGGGGGTGTTCCCGGCCGGGACGGAGGACTCCGCGCGGTACCGGGCGTTCACGTCCGTGCGCGGGCAACTGCTCAACCAGTCACCGCTGTTGCGCGACTGCTGAGCGAGGCGGCTGCACGGGGCGCGTGAGGCGCCTCGCCAACCGAATGCTCGTCGACGACATCGGCCGGGCCTGTTGCCAGCAGGTCCGGCCTGCGGTTTGCTGGGGCTTAGCGAGCGCTCGGGTATCACTCTGCGCCGCACCGCCAAGCACCACGCGCCAAGCACCGCGAAGCACCCGCGCACGGCACGCCCCCCGCACCCACCGCACCTCCTCCTGTCGTCCTTTCCTCCAGGGGAGCCCATGGGCATCACGCAGCCGCTGCACCGCGAAGCACAGCAGAATCCGGACAAGGTGGCGTTCGTCGAAGGCGACACCACGGTCACCTTCCGGGAGTTCCGGGACCGCACCGCGCTGGCCGCAGGTGTGCTGCGCGGGCTGGGCGTCGGGACGGGAGACCGGGTGGCGATCCTGTCGCTCAACTCGGTCCGGTACCTCGAACTCCTGGTCGGCACCGTCTGGACGGGCGGCGTCGTCAACCCGGTCAACATCCGGTGGAGCCCCGCCGAGATCGCCTACTCGCTCGACGACTCCGGGACGCAACTGCTGTTCGTGGACGACGTCTTCGCGGCGATGGTGCCGAAGCTGCGCGAGCTGAGCCGGGATCTGGCGACAGTCGTGCACATGGGGAACGGGCCTACCCCCGACGGGACCCTGGCCTATCGACAACTCCTCGCGACCGCCGAACCCGTCGTCGACGTCGGCCGCACCGGGGACGAACTCGCCGGCATTTTCTACACCGGCGGCACGACCGGCTTCCCCAAAGGCGTCATGCTCAGCCACACCAACCTCCTCACCTCGGCCTACGGCGGCCTCGTCGCCACCGCGGGCCTGCGTGCGGGAGACGACGCGGTGTCGCTGCACGCCGCGCCGCTGTTCCACATCGCCGGTGTCGGGACGTGGCTGATCGCGTCGCTGCTCGGTATGCGGCAGGTGATGCTGCCGTTCTTCGAGCCGAAGGCGGTGATGGAGGCGATCCAGGATCGGCGCGCGAGCGAGGTCTTCCTCGTCCCGACGATGGTGCAGATGGTCTTGGACCACCCGGACTTCGAGAAGTACGACCTGACGTCGCTGCGCTTCCTCACATACGGCGCTTCCCCGATCAGCGCCGCCCTGCTCGACCGGACCCGCGCCGCGCTGCCCGGGGCCCGCTTGTGCCAGGCCTATGGGCAGACCGAACTCTCCCCGCTGGCCACGCTGTTGATGCCCGCCGATCACGAAGCCGGGAACGCGAAGAGGCTGCGCAGCGCGGGGCGGCCGTTGGCGCACACCGAAGTGGTGATCGTCGACGCGGACGACGTCGAATGCCCGCGGGGTGCCGTCGGGGAGATCGCCGCGCGCGGTGCGCACGTCATGCTCGGCTACTGGAACCGGCCCGAGGAGACCGCGGCGGCCTTGCGGGGCGGCTGGATGCACACCGGCGACCTCGGGTTCATGGACGAGGACGGCTACGTCACCGTCGTCGACCGGCTCAAGGACATGATCGTGACCGGCGCCGAGAACGTGTACTCGGCGGAGGTCGAGAACGCCATCGGCGCCCACCCGGCGGTGGCGTCGTGCGCGGTGATCGGCGTGCCGGACGCGCGGTGGGGCGAGCGGGTGCACGCCGTGGTCGTGCTGCATCCCGGCGCTGTGTTGTCGGAGGACGACATCCGGACGCACACGCGCGGCCTGATCGCGGGCTACAAGTGCCCGCGCAGTGTCGAGTTCGTCACCGAACTGCCGTTGACCGCGGCGGGGAAGGTCGCCAAGACGGTGCTCCGGGAGCACGCCGACGACGGCGGGACGGGGATCGCGGGGCCGGGCGGATCGGCAGCAGCGGAGACGGCAACAGCAGCAACAGCAGCAGCTCCAGCGGAAGACACCCACACTTCGGCACAACCGACGGAAGAAGGTGCCTCATGACCACGTCGGTCGAGGCGACGGCGCGACCGGCGGCGCGGGAGACGTTCGCGTCGTTGAACCCCGCCACCGGGGAGGAGATCGGCCGCTATCCGGTGGACGGGCCCGAGGAGGTCGCCGCCGCGGTGGCGCGGGCGCGCACCGGCGCCGCGTGGTGGGCGGGGCTGACGCCCGGCGAGCGGAAGCGGCGGCTCGGTGCGTGGGCCGCGCTGATCGCCCGCGAACGGCACGAGCTGTGTGCGCTGATCCACGAGGAGAACGGCAAGCCGAAGGACGACGCGTTCCTCGAACTGCTGCTGTCCCTGGAGCACCTGAAGTGGGCCGCGGCCCATGCCGGCCGCGTGCTCAAGCGGCGGCGGGTCGCGAGCGGTCTGGCGATGGCGAACCAGACCGCGACGCTGGAGTACCGGCCGTTGGGCGTGGTCGGCGTCGTCGGCCCGTGGAACTACCCGATGTTCACGCCGATGGGCTCCATCGGGTACGCGCTGGCCGCGGGCAACGCGGTGGTGTTCAAGCCGAGCGAGTTCACCCCGGGGGTCGGGGTGTGGCTGGCGGACGCGTTCGCGCGGGCGAACCCGGATGCCACCAGCGGGGTCTTCCAGGTGGTGACCGGCCTGGGCGTGACCGGCGCAGCGTTGTGCACGTCGGGTGTGGACAAGCTCGCGTTCACCGGGTCGGCGCGCACCGGGCGCAAGGTGATGGCCGCGTGTGCGGAGACCCTGACGCCGGTGTTGATGGAGTGCGGCGGCAAGGACGCGCTGATCGTCGCCGAGGGCGCCGACATCAAGGCGGCCGCCGAAGGCGCGCTGTGGGGCGCGATGGCCAACGCCGGACAGACGTGTGTCGGCATCGAGCGGGTATACGTGGTCCGCGGGCTCGAATCCGCCTTCCTGGACGAACTCAAGGCCGGGATCGCCGAGTTGAAGACCGGGGTGGACGAGCCGGAGCGCTCCTACGGGCCGATGACGATGCCTGCGCAGGTGGACGTCGTCCGCCGGCACATCGAGGACGCGATCGCCAAGGGCGCCACCGCGGTCATCGGCGGTGCCGACGCGGTACGGGAGCCGTTCATCGCACCGGTCGTGCTGGTGGACGCGCCGGAGGACAGCGCGGCGGTCCGCGAGGAGACGTTCGGCCCCACGGTGACCGTCCGCACGGTCGAGGACGTCGACGAGGCGGTCAAACTGGCGAACGCGACGGGCTACGGCCTCGCCGCGTCCGTGTACGCGGGCCCCACCCGCCGCGGCACCGAGATCGCCCGCCGTCTGCGCACCGGCATGGTGTCGGTGAACGCGGTGATCGCCTTCGCCGGAATCCCCTCCCTGCCGTTCGGCGGCGTGGGCGAGAGCGGCTTCGGGCGCATCCACGGCGAGGACGGCCTGCGCGAGTTCGCCCGCGCGCAGTCGGTCACCCACAAGCGCTTCGCGACGCCGATGGACCCGGCGACGTTCCGGCGCACGGCGAAGACGATGGGGATGCTGGACCGGTATGTGGGGCTGCGGTTCCGGAAATGATGCGGGGGTTGCGGCGCGGGTGCGGCGGGGGTCCGGGGCGGGCTGACCGTCGGGGGCTCGGCGTTCGTGCACGAGTGGGCCTTGCGCCAGGGTGATTCCGCGGCGACCGGGTGGAAAACGGGTGCGTGCCCGGACCGGTCGTCGGCGACACTCGGCGCATGACCGAGAACCCGCCCGAGCCGACGCCGCCGAACCGCGACCTGTGGGATGCCCGCGCCCTCGCGCACGGCACGACGGCCAACGACCGCTTCTACGACGTCGACGCGTTCCTCGCCGGCCGCCAGACCCTCTACCGCACCGAACGCGAGCTGGCCGGAGACGTCGCCGGCCGGGACCTGCTGCACCTGCAGTGCCACTTCGGCATGGACACCCTCAACTGGGCCCGGCTCGGCGCCACCGTCACCGGCGTCGACTTCTCGCCGAACGCCGTTGCCCGGGCCCGCGACCTGGCGGAGCGGGCCGGGCTGGCGGCGGACTTCGTGGAGGCCGATACGCAGGCGCTGCCCGCGTCGCTGTACGGGCGCTTCGACATCGTGGTGGCCACCTACGGGGTGCTGTGCTGGATCCGCGACCTGGGCGCCTGGATGCGCGGCGCGGCGGGGGCGCTGCGGCCGGGCGGGCGCCTGGTGCTGGTCGACGTGCACCCGCTGTACCAGGTCTTCGCGTCCCGGGAGCCGCTGGTGGCGGACTGGCCGTACGGCGGCGGCGCGGAGCAACGCGAGCTGTCGACCACGACCTACGCCGACCCGGACGTGGCGATGGAGCCGCACGAAGCCGTCGAGTTTCCGTACTCGCTCGGCGAGGTCGTGACGGCGGCGGTGGACGCGGGCCTCGCGATCGAGGACCTCGCCGAACTCGTCGAGGCGGAGTTGGACCCGCGGGGGCTGCTCCCGGCGCCGGTCGACGGGCTGTACCGGTTCCCGCTGGGGGAGACGCAGCTGCCTTTCCTGTACGCGCTGCGGGCCCGGCGACCGGAGGCGTGAGCCCTACCTGCGGGGCGGCTGGACCACGTCCGGTCCGCCGGTGTGCGGCTCTTGGACGTAGCCGTCGGTCGGCGTCGGCAGCGCGTCGACGCATGCCGCCGAGCAGGCGTTGACGAGCAGTGGGAGGACGTCGGCGCCGGAGGTGCGGAGGGATATCCACACCTGGCGGAGCGCGGTGCCGTCCACCGGCCCGTCGCAGACGCTGCAGCTGCGGATCTCGGTGGCGCCGCGGATGGCGGGGTCCGTCCCGGGAAGGCCGGTGGCGGCGTCCCCCGGCGCGGGCAGGGTCGGGAAGGGCGGCCGGGTCTTGTAGTTGCCGTAGAGCGCACGGGTGCTCACCGTGCTGCGGCGCAGGGCAGGGCACCGGGTGATCTCGTACGGGAACCAGTGCAGGCGGTAGGACGTGTAGGGCGTGAACTCTTCAAGGCTGCGCATCGCGCCGATCTCGGGTGGGATGCGGACCAGGTTGCTGCGGTACAGCACGAGGTGCTTCACCGCGGTGAGCTTGGCGATGCTCGCGGGCAGCGTGACGATCTGACGGCGCTGCTCGACGGTGAGATCGACGAGCGGCTTGAATTCCTCGCGGCCGTCTTCGGCGGCTTCGTCGACGAGTTCGAGCAGGCGCAGCCAGCCGGGGGCGGCGCTGTCCTGGAGTTCGCGGTGGAAATGCGGCACACGCGCCGCCGGGCCGCGGGCGCGGTATCCGCGAACGCAGTTGCAGACGTCCTGCGGAGCGGTGTCGGCGCCGGGGCCGGCGGCGTCAGCCCAGCGATTGGCGAACATCCGAGGCTGCGTGTTGTCGGTCATGCGGCCACGGTATTCCGGGGATTTCCGTGCCGTGTCGCTGTGCCGATCGGTCCTCGGGCGTCGCGGTGGCGCGGGTATTCAGCCATATCGCGCCAGGAGGCGGGCGCCGGCCGTTCCGGTTGAGAACGTGGCGTTCGATCGCCCCGTCATGCCGTCGTGGCCAAGGGCGGGCATGCCTCTCGGAGGGGTGGGAGATGACTGGACGCGCGAGACGGCGCGTGGCGGGGCGCGGCGCGGGTGTCGCCGCGATGGCGGTGACGTTTGCCGCGGTTTCGACGGGGTTCGGCGCGAACGCGGGTGCGGTGGAAGCCCGTGCCACGCTCACCGCCGATGTGGCGTTGAGCGTCGCCAAGGGCAAGGCGCAGAGCGAGAAGGGTGTGGACTCCACGACCCTGACCTACACGCTCAGCAACAAGGGACCGGGGGACGCACCCGACGGCAAGGTCCATGTGACCTTGGCGAAGGGCGCCGCTTTCGGGAGCCTTCCCAAGGAGTGCCGCCACGACCTCGACGCGGTGACGTGCGGCCTCGGCACGATCGCCAAGGGCAAGTCGAAGACCGTGGCGCTGACGGTGAAGTTGACCGGGACGCGGCACGAGATCGAGGGCGTGGGGTCGGGGGCGGTCGACATCGACCCCGATCTGCGCAACAACGTGGCGAATGCGACGTGGGATTCCCAGGCGGAGGACCCGAAGCCGGGTTCCTCGCCGAGCAAGCCGGAGTCCAAGCCGAGTACGAAGCCCAGCGCGAAGCCGAGCCCGAGTACGTCGGCTTCGGCCAAGCCGAAGCCGAAGTGCAGCCCGGCGAAGATCGAGTACTCGAAGGACGGCGGGAAGACCTGGACCCGCTCCGGTCTGATCGGCGGCTTCTACGGCAAGATCCAGGTGCGGCTGGTCGACAAGAGCAAGGTCGAGAAGAACTGCCAGTACAAGGTGTCGCTCGCCTCGTACAGCGCGGACGGCCCGACCTGGAAGACGTCCGGCACGCAGCGCTACATCGGCAAGGACACGGTGACGCTGACGGCCAAGAAGCCGTCGGCGACGCTGGACATCAAGAAGTACCTGCCGCCGTGCTACGGGCAGATCGACCTCTACGGCGGCGGTGACAAGTTCACCGGCGCGAAGACGCCGCACTACCCGGACAAGAAGTACCCGACGAACATGATCGCCGGCTGGAACGGCGGCAAGGCGTGCGCGCCGAAGCCGCCGTCGTCGAGCCCGACGCCGTCGAAGTCGCCGTCGACGTCGCCCAAGCCGTCACCTTCGGTGTCGGCGTCGCCGTCCCCGTCGGCGTCGGAGTCTCCCTCGGCTTCGCCGTCGCCTTCGGTTTCGGAGAGCCCGTCGGCGACGCCGTCCGAGGTGCCGTCGACCCCGCCGGCGTCGCAGCCGCCGGTGCAGCAGCCACCCGCTGAGGTCCCGGTGGTCGCACAGCCGGACGACCAGCAGCCGGTCGCCGCCGAACCGGTGGTGGAAGGCAGCCTGCCGAAGACGGGCGCGAGCCGGATCCCGTACCTGATCGCGCTGGGCGTGTTCACGGTGCTGCTGGGCGCGCTCGCGGTGTGGTGGACGCGGCAGAGGCCGCAGCAGATGTAGCCGTTGACCCGAGAGCCGCCCGGTGCGTTATGCGCCGGGCGGCTTTTGGTTTTCCGGGGCGGAGAGTTCGGCCCAGACGGTCTTGCCGGGGGCGCTGTCGTGGCAGCCCCAGCGGGTGGCGAGCGCTTCGACGATGAGTAAGCCGCGGCTGGATTCGGTGCCGGGGGTGGGAGCTGCTTTGACGGGGAGCTGCGCGCTGCCGTCGGTGACTTCGACTCGGAGGGTGTGGTCGGCGCCGGTGGTGAGGCGGAGGTGGAAGTCGTCGCCGGACGTGTGGCGGATGGCGTTGGTGGCGAGTTCGCTGGTGATGAGGGAGAGGGTCTCGCTGGTCACGCCGCCGAAGGGGTAGCCCCACTTTTCGAGCTGATCGGCGACGAGGTGACGGGCGAGGCGCGCGCCGCGAGGGGTGAGGGTGAAGCGCATGGAGAAGTCGGTCATGGGAGGAGATTGGCGGGATTGGGGTGGCTGGAACTAGCTGTGATGCGGGTACGGAGGGCGCTTTGTACACGCGGCGGCTGGGTTTGTACACGGCTGACAGGAGCGAGATTTCGCCAACCGACCATGCGGGGGTAGTTGCACGTCGTAGCGTGACGGAAACACGACGTGATCGGGGGTTCTGATGGCGGATCAGGATGACGGAGTTCGGTTCCTGCGGTCATTCGGGCGGCAGCTGCGGATCCTGCGAGAGGCGGCGGGGCTTTCGCGTGCGGAACTGGGCGCGCGGCTCGGGTACGGAGAGGACCAGATCACCTCAATCGAGTTGGGCCGGCGGATCGCCAGGCCTGAGGCCATTGATCGGGCAGATGAAGTGCTCAACACCGGCGGGTTGTTGGGTGTGATGAAGGAGGAGGTTGAGCAGGCGCGCTATCCGGCGTTCTTCCGTGACGCGGCGCGGCTTGAGGGCGATGCAGTGGAACGGTGTTGCTACGCCGTGCACGTCGTGGACGGATTGCTGCAGACCGAGGGTTACGTCCGGGCGCTGCTGCGTATGCGGAGGCCTGTGCTGGCGGAGGAAACCATCGAGCAGCGAGTTGCTGCGCGGCTCGACAGGCAGAAGGTGCTCACCAAGACCCCATTGCCCTTGTTCAGTTTCGTGCTGGAGGAATCGGTGCTGCGTCGTCGGCTTGGCGGAGCAGCGGTGTTGCGGGATCAACTGCGGCAGATCGTGGAAGTCGGGCGCTTGCGCAATGTCGAGGTGCAGGTCATGCCGCTGGATCGCGAGGACAACGCGGGCGTGGATGGGGAATTCCTGCTCATCACGCGCAATGGTGGGCAGCACGTGGGGTATGTGGAAGCGCAGGGGCGGAGCGTGCTTGTGAACAGGCGGGAAGAGACGGCTGCACTCGCTGCCCGCTACGGGATCATCCGAGCACAGGCGCTGACTCCGCACGAGTCGCTTGCGTTCATCGAATCACTGATGGGAGACCTGTGAACCGCAACATGCTCAGGTGGGTCAAGAGCAGCTACAGCGGTGCCGAGGGTGGCAACTGCGTAGAAATCGCTTGGCGCAAAGCTACTTACAGCAGCGAAGAAGGCGGCGAATGCGTCGAGGTCGCGCTGACCGATCCGAGCGTCCTCGTCCGTGACTCCAAGATCGCCGGCAGCCCCATCGTTCCCCTCACCTCCTCCGCCTGGTCCTCCTTCCTCACCCTCGCCTTGTCGCCATCCGGTAAGTGAGCGTTCGGCGCGGCCAGTTCGTCGTGACCTTCCCGTCCGCGGTCTTGTACCAGCTGGTGCAGTCCGCCGCGAATGCCGTGTCCTGCAACGCCGCTTCCACCTGCGACTGCTGGGCGTCGAACTGGCCCTGCGTGACCTCGTGCGTGCCGCCTCGCAACACCCGCTTCAGCACGAACTCCACCTGCGACTCGATCATGTAGATGATCGAGTTGTGGCCCAGGTTGGTGCCCGGTCCGTAGAGCATGAAGAAGTTCGGGAAAGCCGGGACCGTCAACCCCAGATACGCCGCCGCGCCGTCCTTCCACACGTCGTGCAGGCGCGCGCCGTCCCGTCCGGTGATCTCCATCGGGCGCAGGAACTCCGTGGCCAGGAAGCCCGTCCCGTAGATGATCGTGTCGATGGGGCGATGGGTGCCGTCCGCCGTGTCGATGCCGGTGCGGATGATCCTGGAGATCGGGTCGGTGACCAGCTCGACGTTCTCCCGCGCAAGCGTCGGGTACCAGTCGTCCGAGATCAGGATCCGCTTGCAGCCGATCGGAAATCCGGGCGTCAGGCGCGCCCGCAGGGCCGGGTTCGGGATCTGGGACCTCAGGTGGCGCTTCGCCATGAACTCGACGAGCTTGCCGCGGCGGCGGCCGCGGATTGCCCAGTACAGGGCCGTCTCGGCGCGCAGGTAGATCGCGCCGCGCAAGCCCAGACGCGCCGGGGGTACTTTGGACAGCAACGTCAGGGCCAGACGGCCGTATTCGCGGTCCGGTTTGGGGATCACCCAGTTCGCCGAGCGCTGGAATACGTAGAGCCGCCCCGCCTGCTTGGCCACCTCCGGGACGAACTGCACGGCGCTCGGGCCGGTGCCGATCACCGCAACCCGGCGGCCGGTCAAGTCGTGGTCGTGGCGCCACTCCGCGGAATGGAACGACGTACCCAGGAACTGGTGGCGGCCCGGCACCTCCGGGTAGCGCGGGCGGTTGAGCTGGCCCACGCCGGTGACCAGGAACTGCGCCGATTCCTCCGTACCGTCCGACAGCGAGATGTGCCAGAGACCCGCCGCGGCGTCGTAGCGGGCGGCGGTCACCTCCGTGCGGAAACGTAGGTTGCGGGCCAGGTCGAAGCGGGCCGCGCAGGCGTGGAGATAGTCCAGGATCTCGCCTTGCAGCGGAAACGAGCGCGACCAATGGCCGTTCTGGGCGAAGGAGTAGGAGTACAGGACGCTGGGGACGTCGCAGCCCGCGCCGGGATAGGTGTTGTCGCGCCAGACGCCACCCAGGTCGTCGGCCTTCTCGTACACCACGAAGTCGTCGATCCCCGCGCGCCGCAGGCGGATGGCCATGCACAGTCCGGCGAAACCGGCGCCGATGATGGCCACCCGCCGCACATCGGGCCCGGGAGGGACAACGTCTTTCGGTCCTTGCTTACCTGGCACGACCCGGTACCCCTCCGTCACGGCACGCCCCCTGCCGGGCGTACTACGGCCAGTACGGTTTGATCACGTCGAACGCGTTCGGCAGCCCGAGCCGGTACCGCCAGTCGTCGGCGTCGCGGAAGCCCTTCAACGCCGGCTCCTGGTACAGCTCGAAGATCCCGGCCGGAGTGGCTGACGAACCGGACGCCTGCAACACGCCGTTCGCCGCCCGCCGGCCGGACTCGTTGGCACCCTCCATGGTGGCCAGGTTCACCGACACCCGTACATAGTCGCCGCCGAGGAACAGATTCGGAATGCGCGTCACGGCATCGGGCCGGTCGTCCCACGAACCGATCGTGTTGACCAGCAGCGGCTCGTCGTTCGCCACCGCGGGCGTACCCGATCCGATGATGCCCGGGTCGAGGAACCAGGAGTGGACGAGCGAGTCCGGCAGGATCGTCGCGCCGTTGTCGAGGTTCGCCCGGACCTGCGCGAGGACTTCGTCGACGATCTGGCGCGGGGTGCACTTGCGGGCCGAGACGCCGTAGAGGAGGCCCGGGGCATCCCAGTCGGACAGGTCGAGGGACAGGACGTCCCGCACCGTGCCGTCGCCGTACGTCGACGGGAAGTCGTTGCGCCAGAACTGGCCTTGGGTGAGGCCGGTGACCGCCCACGGCGAGTCCATGAACGCCATGTGGCCGTGCGTGATGGGCGTCTTCTGCTTCAGGTACAGCATCAGCCCGTTCATCCAGTCGGTCTGGAGCCGGCGCAGGCGGCCGAGTGCCGGGTCGGCGGCGATCATCGCCGGGGACATGAGCGGCACCGCACGTTCGACGGGCACCGCGAGGACGTAGTAGTCCGCATCGACCACGCCCGCGTTGCCGAGCGGGTCGGTGACGCGCGCGCCGGTGATCTTGCCGCCCGCATAGTCGAGGCCGGTGACCGTCCAGCCGACGTTGAACGTCACGCCGAGGGACGTGAGCAGTTGATGCCACGGCTCGACCCACACCTCGGACGTCGGGCCGTTGAGGACCCGGTCGGGTGCGCCGTCGTTGCCGCGGCCGAGCATCGTCCACAGGAAGATCTCGACCATCATGGTGATCGTGCGGGTGCTGGCGACGGTCTCCTTGGCGGCGACCAGCGTCGACGTGAAGGACTTGATGAGGATGTTGCGGTAGCCCGCGGACATCTTGTCGGCCTGGAGGTACTCCGAATACGGCATGTACTCCCACTGCTTGCGGCGCCGCAGATCGCCGCTGGTGAGGAACACGACCATCTTCTCGGCCCAGAACGCGACCTCCCACAGAGGGACTTGGCTCGCCACACTGGCGGCCGCGATCAGCGCGTCGCGGAGGGCCTCGGGGGTGATGTTCTCGATGCCGTTCGGCAGCGTCAGGTGCATGTCCGGGCGGCCGGCCTGCGCGAAGATCGCCTGCGGGGCGGACACCAGGTTGTCCCACACGCCGTTGGCGTTGCCGGGGAACGGGATGCGGCGCATCGAGTCCGGGACGTTCCGGTAGAAGCCCGGGAAGAACCGGAACCCGTGCTCGCCGGGCAGGTCGCGGCGGCCGCCCGCGGCGGTGCCCGGGACCGGGATGCTGCGGGCCTTGCCGCCGAGCGACTTGCGCTCGTAGACGGTGACCTGGAAGCCGCGTTCGGCGAGTTCGTGGGCCGCGGTGAGGCCCGCCATTCCGCCGCCGAGGACGGCCACCCGCTTGCCCGGGGACGACGACACCAGCGATGCGCCGAAGGCGGGGGCGGCTCCGGCGGTCACGCCGGCGGCGAGGACGCCCGCGCCGAGGGCACCCGCCCCGAGGGCGCCGGTGACGAACGCGCGGCGCGACGGCGGGGCGGCCTGGTCGCGGGAGGGCTCTACGGGCCGTGGTTCCGGCTCTGCGGGGAGTGCTGCGCTGTGCGGGAGGTGCTTCTCGTGCGTGGACACGGATCCTCCTAGCGGTGCTCCTCTGGAGTTGTAACCGACACACCTGTCGGCAGCATGCAGAGCGACTATCGCCGGGCCCGGCGGGCAGGGTCAAGACCCGGGTATGCGCGTGTTTTTGACTGTCTGTCAGATGTTCATTCGGCCGGATCGCGGCGCGGGTTGAGGCCCTCCAGGCCGCTCCACAGGACGCCGGCCGCCATCGTCTCCAGCGTGGCGCGCGGGGTGTCCGGGTGGTGCGCCCACCACTGGGCGACGCCGTCGAGGCTGCTGATGAGCAGCTCGATGAGCACCTCGGCGTCGGAGGACCGCGGGTCCAGGCCGGCGCGCTCGGTGTCGTGCGCCATCATCGCCATCACGGCGCGTGTCCGGGTCTGCCGGATGCCCCAGCGGACCGCGCTCAGTTCCGGATCACCCTCGTCGGTCTGGTCGAACAGCAGACGGCGGGCGGTCGGGTTCGCCTCGGCAAAGTCGAAGTACGCGGCCACAGTTGCCCGCATGCGCGTACGTCGGCCGCCGCGGCCCGTGATGGCGGTGCCCATGTGCGCGACCAGGGCGGCGTTCTGCGTGCCGAGCACGGTCAGGAACAGCACGCGCTTGGTCGCGAAGTGCTCGTACAGCACGCTGCGGGTCACGCCCGCGGCCTCGGCGATCTCGCCCATCGACGCGGCGCCGTAGCCCTTCGCGCTGAAGACCGCGAGCGCGGCATCCTCGATCCGCCGCCGCCGGGCAGGGCCGGACATGCGGCGGCGGACGGGCTTGCGGGCGGCGCTGCCGGGCGTCTCGGCCTCGGAGGCGTCGGCCTCGGTCGCGTCGGGGGCCGGCTCGGGGCTCGGCAGCGCAGACATGCCCTCAGCCTAGCTGCGGGAAAGGTCTTGTCCGAGGGGGACCGGCGGGTCTACCGTCGCGATAACCGACACTGCTGTCGGTTCGATCTTCGGTACTGCGCCCGGGTTTTGACGAGGTATCACGCAGAGGTACACGCAGGGGGATCCCGTGTCCGAAGAGCACGTCGACGCGATCGTGGTCGGAGCACGCTGCGCCGGTTCGGCGGCGGCGACGGCCCTGGCCGGAGCCGGACGGCGGGTGGTCGCGGTGGACGCGGCGAAGTTCCCGTCCACGACGATCTCGACACACCTGCTGTTCGCGGGCGGTGTGGCCGAACTCGCGCGCGTGGGGGCGCTGGAGCGGGTCGAAGCGCTGGGCGCGCCGCGGCACGACGAGGCGTACATCGGCATGCCGGGGGCCGAAGTGCGCGGCACGTACTCGCCGGTGGACGGCATCGCCTACGGCATGTGCGTACGGCGCGCGGGGCTCGACCTGGCACTGGTGGAGACGGCGCGGGCGGCGGGAGCGGACGTCCGCGAGGGCGTGAAGGTGACGTCGCTCGTCGAGGAGGACGGCCGGGTCGCCGGAGTGCGGGTTTCGGCACGCGGGATGCAGGGCGAACACACCCTGCGGGCGCCGCTGGTGATCGGTGCCGACGGACGGCGGTCGACGGTGGCGCGGCTGGTCGGCGCGTCGGAGCACCTGAGCAACCCGAACGAGCGGGCGTGCTACTACGCGTACTACGAAGACCCGCGGACCGAGTGGCGCGGCACGGCCGCGATGTGGCTCGCGGGCCGCGAACTCGGCACCGTCTTCCCGACGGACGGCGGCCTGGCGCTGAGCCTGCTGATGCCGCCGAAGGAGCGGGCGGACGAATTCCGGCTGGACTTGGAAGGCGAGTACGACCGCACGGTGGCCATGCTGCCGGGCATGGCGGAACGCCTGGCGGGCCGCACCCGGGTGACGAAGATCGTGCAGTCGGTCGAACAGCCTTCGTATTTCCGGCGGTCGTCGGGCCCGGGGTGGGCGTTGGCGGGGGACGCGGGGCACTTCAAGGACCCGGTGACGGCCCAGGGCATCCGGGACGCGCTGCGGTTCGGCCGGCTGCTGGGCGAGGCGGCGGCACCGGTGCTGGACCACCCGGCGCGGCTGGACGCGGTCGTGCGCAAGTGGGAGCTGCGCCGCGAAGCCGAGTGCCTGGAGACGTACCACTGGACGAACCGGCTGGCCCGGGCCGACGAGGTCAACCCACTGCAGGAGCAGATGCTCCGGATGCTGGCGAAGGAACCCGAGGGCTCCCGGCGCCTGCTGGACGTGTACTCGCGCGTGCGGCGCCCGGGTCAGCTGCTGACCCCGGGCTTCCTGGCGGGCTGCGCGGTAGGGGCGTTCAGGCGGCGCGGGGTCGATCGGCGGGCACTGCTCCGGACCCTGACCGCGGAAGCCCGGACGGAACTGACGACGCGTCGGGATCTGTTCCGGGCGGCTCGCATGCGCTGAGCCGCCCGGGGTGGGGCGGGACTACGCAACCTTGACGCTGTGCGGTCCGACGCGCACGGTGATGTCGAGTTCGCCGCCGAGCGCGGCGGCGTACGCGCGCAGCGTCTCGACGCCCATCACCTCGACTCGGCCGTGCTCGATCTGCGACACCCGAGCCTGCGACACCCCCAGGGCGGCGGCGACTTCCTTCTGCGTCTTGCCGACGGACTTGCGCAGCTCCGCGAGGTGGTAACCGGCGATGTAGGCGTCGAGGCGGGCTTTGGCAGCGGCGCGTCGTTCAGGGTCGTCCCGCGTCGGATCGATGCGACGGGCTTCGGCTTTGACGTCTTCCCAGCGGCGTGCGGTCATCTGCTTGACTTCCTCTGATTCGAGTGCGGTCACTTGGCCGACTCCCTCTGCTCCAGGTAGTCCGCGTAGCGTGCCTCCGCCAGCGGGATGGCTTCCTCGTACCAACGACTCCAGCGACCAGCCTTGTCCCCGGCAACCAAAACCACGGCTTGGCGTTGCGGGTCGAAGACGAAGAGCATGCGGATCTCGGAACGGCCGCTAGAGCCCGGCCGCAGCTCTTTGAGGTTGTGGAGGCCGCTGTGTTCCAAGGTGTCGACCAGCGGCCGGTTCAGCGTCGGTCCCACCCTCGCGAGCTGGTCCAACGCGTCTTCGATCAGGTCGGACGTTGCCCGATCGGACACGCAGAGTTCCAAGAACCACTCGTTGACAGGTTGCAATAGCACGATCTCCCACATGGGGCGAACATAAGGTCCAGGTTAATCCCTGTCCTGGGTTTGGTGCCAGTTCACCGTACGGAGCGAATGCGTCGGCGTATGGAACACAACCGGCAGTTGTCTTGCCCCCCTGCGTAGGTTGTTTGCCGCTGATCCGCGCCCCCGGTTGGATCGACCCCGGTCGGCAACCGCAGGTGGGTGGAGGATCCGATGCCGCACGAACCGCTACCCCCGGACTTCACCTGGCTCTGGGCCGCCTACGCCGTCAGCACCCTTGGCACTTACCTCGCCCTCGACGCCTTCCCCTTGGTCGCCCTCACCGTCCTCGACGCGACCACCACCCAGATCTCCCTCCTCGCCTCCGTCGGCCTTGCCGTCGGGGCTCTCGTCGCCGTTCCTCTCGGGCCCTGGGTGGAGTTCCGGCGCAAGCGGCCGGTCATGATCGGCGCGGACATCGTGCGCTTCGCCGCGCTGATGACGCTGCCCGTCGCGTACCTGTTCGGCGCCTTTTCCTTCGCGCAGATGATGGCCGTCTCGACCGTCATCGCCGCCGCCGACATCGTCTTCCTCGCGGCCAGTGGCGCGTGTCTCAAGGCGCTGGTGCCGCCTGACCAACTGCTGCTCGCCAGCGGTCGCTACGAAGCCACCCTCTGGACCTCCAGCGTCGTCGGTCCGCCCCTCGGCGGAGCCGCGATCGGCATCCTCGGCCCGCTGGCCACCATCGTCGCGAACGCCGTCAGCTTCCTGCTCTCCGCGCTCGGCGTCCGCGCCATCCGCACCGCCGAGCCCGAGCCGCCCGCGAAGACCGCGCACACGACCGAGCAGCGGAACCCGGGCCTCACCGAAGGCTGGCGCTACATCCTCCGCCACCCCGTCCTCCGCCCGCTGTTCGTCAACAGCGTCCTCATGCGCTGTCTGATCCTGGGCACCAGCCCCCTCCTCGCCGTCCTCATGCTCCGCATCGTCGGCGTCGCCCCCTGGCAGTACGGCCTCGCCTTCGGCATCGCCTGTCTCGGCGGCCTTGTCGGCTCCCGCCTCAGCCGCCTCCTCGTCGCGCGCCACGGCGAACGCCGCGTCCTGCTCGGCTCCGGCGTGCTGCGGGTGTGCTGGCCCGTGCTGCTCGCGTTCGTCGGTCCCGGCTGGTGGGGCGTGGCCCTGGTCGTCGCCGTCGAGTTCGTGCTCATCACGTGCATCGGGGTCTTCAACCCGGTCTTCGCCGCCTACCGGCTCCGCAGCACCGACAGCGCGTACATCTCCCGCGTCCTCGCCGCCTGGTCGGTCACCAACAACGCGGCCGTGGCGCTGAGCACCGTGGCGTGGGGGCTGCTCGCCTCGGTCATCGGCGTCCGCGAAGGCCTCGCCCTCGCCGGTGTGCTCCTGCTCGCGACCCCGCTCGTCCTGCCGTGGCGCGCGACCAGGACGACGACCGCGTCCGCGGCCTCGGCACCGGCGGTGCAGGAGCCGGCCGCTCCCTGACCGGCTGGCACGTGCCTGTGGCCCTCTTGTGAATCCCTTGTGAGTCGGCTCACACGCTGTCACAGCCCCCCGTGCCCCGGTGTCCAGTGGACGTGGCGACACCCGCCGCGCCACCGACCGGAAGGGCTTCACGGCTATGGCACTCGCGACGGACTTCACCGACCTCCTCGGCGTGCGGCACCCCATCGCGCTGGCACCCATGGGCGGTTCGGCCGGCGGCGCGCTCGCCGCCGCGGTGTCGCGGGCGGGCGGCCTGGGGCTGCTCGGCGGCGCCAACGGCGATCCGGTGTGGCTGGAACGCGAGTTGCCGGTCGTCGCGGAACGCGCCGGCGGGCCGTGGGGCGTCGGCTTCTGGAACTGGGCGATCGAGGAGGACGCCGTCGTCCGGGCGTTGGAGTACGGACCCGACGCCGTCTTCCTGTCCTTCGGCGACCCGGCACCGTTCGTCGACGCCGTCCGGCGGACCGACGCCGTGCTGATCGTGCAGGTCACCGACCTCGACGAGGCGAAGCGGGCGCTCGAGGTCGGCGCCGACGTCCTCGTCGCGCAGGGCACCGAGAGCGGCGGCCACGGCGCCCGGAACGGGCGGTCGACGCTGCCGTTCGTGCCGCTCGTCGCCGACCTCGCCGGTTCCGTGCCGGTGCTGGCCGCGGGCGGCATCGCGGACGGGCGCGGTTTGGCCGCGGCGCTGGCGCTGGGCGCGGCCGGGGCGCTCGTCGGCACCCGGTTCCAGGCCACCGCGGAGGCGGCGATCGACCCGGCGATCGGCTGGGCGCTGGTCGCCGGCCGGGGCCAGGACACCGAGCGCAACGCGGTGCTGGACCTCGCCCGCGGGGCGAGCTGGCCCACCGCCACGTACACCGCCCGCACCCTCGGCCACCCCTACCTCGACCGCTGGCGCGGCCGGGAAACCGAACTGGCGAGCGATCCCGCACCGGCGCGCGCGGCCTACGCGGAGGACATCGCAAGCGGCGCGATCCCGCCGATCCCGGTCTGGGCCGGCGAAGGCGTCGACCTGGTCACCGACCGCCCGCCCGCCGCCGACGTCGTCGCCGCGATGGCCGCGCAGGCCGAAGCGGCGCTGCACCGGGCGGTCACCCGGGAGCCGCGCGACCGCACCCGGGACGAACCGACGGACGGCCAGGTGAAAACGCGCACCTGACCCCGCGCTCCCCGGCCAGACCACAGCCCGGAACCCGGGTAACGTGCGGTACTCGGAGGTCCCCGCCATGCACGACGCCAGCAAAGCCACCGAAGTCGGCACTCCCGACGAAATCGGCATGCCCGGTGAAGGCGGCAAGGTCGGGGGAGACCACTCCGCCGACCCCGCGACCGAGGCGTTCGTCGCCCACCGCAACCTCCTCTTCACCGTCGCCTACGAGATGCTCGGCTCGGCCGTCGACGCCGAAGACGTGCTCCAGGAGACGTGGCTGCGCTGGGCGAACGTCGACCTGGCGCGGGTGGCGGACCGGCGGGCCTACCTGATCCGCATCACCACCCGGCAGGCGCTCAACCGGCTCCGCACGCTCAAGCGCCGCCGGGAGTCCTACGTCGGCGAGTGGCTCCCCGAGCCGCTGCTGACCGCGCCCGACGTCGCCGACGACGTGGAACTCGCGGAGAGCGTGTCGATGGCGATGATGCTGGTGCTGGAGACGCTGTCGCCGACCGAACGCGCCGTGTTCGTGCTCCGCGAGGCTTTCGACGTCGGCTACCCGGACATCGCCGCCGCCGTCGACAAGACCCCCGACGCGGTCCGCCAGATCGCCCACCGGGCCCGCCGCCACGTGGACGCCCGGCGGCCCCGCCAGGTCGTGTCGGCGGCCAAGAACCGGGCCGCGGTCGACGCGTTCCGGCGCGCCCTGGAAACCGGCGACCCGCAGGGGCTCCTCGACGTCCTCGCGCCCGACGTGGTGCTGGTCGGCGACGGCGGCGGCATCAAGAAGGCCGGGCGCCGGGCGGTCGTCGGGGCCGACAAGGTGGCCCGGTACATCGCCGGCGGGAAGGGCAAGGTCGACCAGGCGATCGCCCTCACGGTGGCCGAGGTCAACGGCCGGCCGGGTCTCGCCGTGCACCTGGACGGCGTGCTCGACGGCGTCATGGCCATCGCCGTGTCCGAGGGCCGGATCGCCGGGATCTACTACGTCCGCAACCCGGAGAAGCTGACCCGGGTGGGGGAGGAGACGCCGCTCACGCGCGGGGCGGCGGCGGGGCTCGCCGGCTGAAGGCGGCAGAGCGGACGGGCAGCAAGTAAAGCGGAATGCGCGTTCGCTGACACACTGATGCGCCGTCCCTACTCGCAGGCTCTGCCTACGCCCCAGTAGCATGGCGACAAAAGTGACCGTGACGGGCACAACCCGTACGGCACACCAGGGTGCTCGGCGATCCATGCCTCGTCGGAAACGGCCTCGAACCAGGCCGCGCGCAGGAAGATCCCCACCGTCACGGCCGGCGTTCCGGCCACGTCTCCGCATCTCGGGAAACCCGGGAATTCCGGTGCAAAGCCGGGCCTGCCATACTCCCCGCAGCAACGGGATTACCAGGCGGTAACCCGAGGAAAACCTGCAGTACCGCTGAACCCTCACGGCAACCCTCAAGGCGTACTCCCTTCTCCGGGAGACGGCATTCAAGGAGCGCATGATGGCGCGTGACATCACTACGGTCGGCGTGGTCGGCCTCGGCACCATGGGTGCCGGAATCGTCGAGGTCCTCGCCCGCGGCGGCGTGACCGTCGTCGGCGTCGAGGTCGACGACGCCGCGGTCGAACGCGGCCGGGCCCGCATCAAGCACTCCACGGCGCGGGCCGTCGAGCGCGGCAAGCTCACCGAGGACGACGAGCGCGCCATTTTCGACCGGATCACCCTCGTGAGCGACCTCGGCGCGGTCGCGGACGCCGACCTGGTCCTCGAAGCCATACCGGAGCAGCTCGACGCCAAGCTGGAGATCTTCGCGCAGCTCGACAAGATCTGCCGCGCGGACACCATCCTCGCCACCAACACGTCGTCGCTGTCGGTCACCGAGCTTTCCGTCGCCACCGGCCGCTCCGCGCGGGTCGTCGGCCTGCACTTCTTCAACCCGGCGCCGGTCATGAAGCTCGTCGAGGTCGTCCGCACCGTGGTCACCGAGCCGGAGGTGCTCGAAGACGTCGTCGCGCTCGCCGAGAAGCTCGGCAAGTCGCCGGTCGTCGCGGGGGACCGCGCCGGGTTCATCGCCAACGGCCTGCTGTTCGCCTACCTCAACCACGCCGCGGCGATGTTCGAGGAGAAGTACGCGACGCGCGAGGACATCGACGCCGCGATGCGCTTCGGCTGCGGCCTGCCGATGGGCCCGCTCGCGGTGCTCGACCTGGTCGGCATCGACACGGCGTACAACATCCTCCAGCAGATGTACCGCCAGTCCCGCGACCGGCTGCACGCCCCCGCGCCGATCCTCAAGCAGATGGCGACCGCGGGCCTGCTCGGCCGCAAGAGCGGCCGCGGCTTCTACCGCTACGAAGAGCCCGGCTCGTCGGTCGTCGTCGCGGACGCCGCCGGCTCCGCCGCGGTCGCCGGGACGCCGCGCGAGGTCGCCGCGGTCGGCGTGGTCGGCTCCGGCACGATGGCCACCGGCATCGTCGAGGTGTTCGCCAAGTCCGGCTACACCGTGACGTTCGTGGCGCGCAGCGAGCAGAAGGTCGAGGCGGTCGTCACCGCGCTGACCCGCTCGCTCGACAAGCAGGTGCAGCGCGGCCGCCTCGCCGAGGGGGACCGCGACGCGGCCCTCGCCCGGGTGACCGGCACCACCAAGTTGGACGACCTGGCCGACGCCGACCTGGTCCTCGAAGCCGTCGTCGAGGAACTCTCGGTCAAGCAGGCGCTGTTCGAGAACTTCGACGAGATCTGCAAGCCGGGCGCGGTGCTCGCCACCACGACGTCGTCGCTGCCGGTCATCGAGTGCGCGATGGCGACGAAGCGTCCCGAGGACGTCGTCGGCATGCACTTCTTCAACCCGGCGCCGGTGATGAAGCTCGTCGAGGTGGTGCGGACGGTGACGACGTCGGACGACGTCGTGGCGACCATCCACGAGGTGTGCAAGCGGACCCGCAAGCACGCGGTGGACTGCGGCGACCGGGCCGGGTTCATCGTCAACGCGCTGCTGTTCCCGTACCTGAACGACGCGGTCAAGATGCTCCAGGCCAACTACGCGACGGCCGACGAGATCGACACGGCGATCAAGACCGGCGCGGGCTACCCGATGGGCCCGTTCGAACTCCTCGACGTGGTCGGCCTGGACGTGTCGCTGGCCATCGAGCAGGTGCTGTTCGCCGAGTTCCGCGAGCCGGGCTGGGCGCCCGCGACGCTGCTCGAGCACCTGGTGACCGCGGGCTACCTCGGCCGCAAGACCGGCCGCGGCTTCCGCGACTACGCGAAGAAGTAGGCAGAACGGCCGACCGGGCCGGCGCGGCAAGCGCCGGCCCGGTCGGCCGTCGAGCAGCCGACCGGGCGCGGGCCGGCCCCGGGAGCGGCAGACCACGGCGGCCGCGGGATCCTCTGCCAGGGATCCCGCGGCCGCCGTGTCGCGTTTTGGGGGAGAGGCGTCAGCCGTCGGCGGGCAAGGCCCCCAGGCAGGCGGTGGCGGTCTCGTGCCCCGGTGCGAGGCGGAGTGCGCGTTGCCAGGCCGCGCGGGCGTCCGTGTCGGCGCCGAGCCGGGCGTGCACCTTGCCGAGCAGGACGAGGGCCGGAACGTGCCGGGCGTTGTCGGCGAGGACCCACCGGAGTCCGTCGAGAGCCGCCGCGTGGCGGCCGTCGACCGCGTCGGCGAGCGCCGCGTTGTAGCCGCGGTCCGCGCGCGACCGCAGGAACAGCAGCGGGGCGAGGTCCTCGCGGCAGTCGGGGCACGTGGTGACGCCGGGCGCGGGCGGGATGCGGCACACCGGGCACAGGGTTGATTCGGGCTGCCAAGCGCGCGGAGATGTGCCGTTGTCCCCGGTGGCGGAAGGCAGGAGCACGGTGTGGGTCGGCGCGGCTGCGGGAGACTCGGCGGGGGCCGGGGCCTCGACCACCTCCGCGGTGGTGCCGACTTCGCCGTCCGCGGTCGTGGCCGTGCCAGAGCTGCCCGTGCCGTCGCCGGCCCGGCCGAGGTCCGCCGTCCTGCCCGGGTCCGTGTCCGCGCCCGGATCCGCTCCGCCCGTCACCGGCCCGTCGGCCGTCCGCTCCACCGGCCGATTCGTCCGTCCTCGTCCCTTGCCGCTCTGCCGCCGTCCCCGCCCGCTGCGGACCATCAGTTCCCCCGATCCGTCGGCTTGACCGGGCCCGCGGGGCCGCGGCGGTCTTCGGCGAGTTCCGTCATGACCTCGGACCAGCGTTCCGGCAGTTCCTTCAGCGCCGCGTCCAAAGCCATCGTGTCGTCGGCTTCCACCGCGTCGTCGAGGCGGCTCATCAGCTGGTTGACGCGCATCGTCAGGCCCGGCGACAGGTCGCCCTGACCGGCGAACGCCCGGCAGTCCACGATCATCGAGATCACCTGCGGCAGCGCCGCCAACGCGCTGCGGGCCTGCTCCGCGGTCGCCAGACCCGCGATCCAGTCACCCCGTTCGCGCGTGGCCTTGAGCTGCTCGCGGTACGACGCCAGGGACACGTTCTGCTCCGCGGTCAGGAACTTCCCCGCGAGCGCCAACGTCACCGACAACTGCGCCGACACCCCGCGGATCTCCCGCACCGCGGCGAGCTGCTCACGGGTGCGCCGGATCTCCCGGTCGACCGGCTCACTCCCCGGACCTTCCAACAAGATCCCCTCCAGCTGCTGAACGGACGCCAGCAGTTGGCTGCGCTCCCGCTCGGTCATCTCGCGGTCCCAGGTGTCCAGGAACCCGACGACGCCCTCCCGGACCTCGGAGATCTCGCTGCGCTTCGCGGGGTCGAGCCGCCCGAAGCGCTGGAGCTGCACGGTGTGCGGCTGCATGCCCGGCGCCTTCACGTGCACCGACACGGTGATCGTCCGGTCGCCCGACAGACCGAACGACACGGTCAGCGGCGTCCCGTTGGGCAGGTCGGGCGGGAGCTGGACGTTGACGTGGCCGCACAGCTCGTTCAACTCGGCGATGTCGTGCGTGCCTTCGTACACCGACACTTCCAGGCGGGTGGACCCGCCGCCCGCGGTGCGGAAGTCGCGGCTGACCGGGCTCGATGTCGGATACGTGGTGCCCTTCGGGATCACCACGCTCATCCGGCCGTCGTCCAGCTCCACCCCGAGGTCCTTCGGCGTGATGTCCTGCGGGTTCGAAATGGGCATCGCGGCTCCGCAGCCCACGCAGTCGTCCACACCCGTCGGGTTGATCCGGGAGCACGACGGGCAGCGCAGCCCGGCGTCGGCGGCCGTCGCCCCGCACACCGAACAGGCCTTGGCTTCCGGCGCATTGGCCTTGCCGCAGCGGTCGCACGCCCACAGTTCGGCGGTCGGCTCGACCCCGGAAGACCCGGCGGAAGCCGTCGGCGAGGCAGGGCTGTCCGCCACCGCGGTGCCGCACTTGCCGCAGGCCGCGGCGGTGGCGTCGACGGGCAGGAAGCACGTCGCGCAATCCACCTTCGGGCTGCCGACGAGCGACGCCCCGCACGCGCACGCCTCGTCCTGGAGCGCATTGGACAGCCCGCAGGAGGGGCACTCGATGTGCGCCAGCAGCGCCGTCTGGATCGCCGCGCCGACCGCGACGCATTGCATCGGGTTGACGTCCTTGCGGATCCGCCCCGCGCCGAACACCGCGGTCAGCCGCTGCTCGACCATGGGGATCGCGGTCGACCCGCCGACCAGCAGCACCTGGTCGACCGACGCCACGTCCAAGTGCGCGTCGGCCAGCGCCTGCCGCACCAGGTCGACGGTGCGGTCGATCGCGGGCCCGACCAGCGCCTCGAACTCCTCGCGCGACACCTCGGTGTCCAGGCTGATCGCCTCGCGGCCCAGCGCGGGCAGCACGATGTCGGTGGCGAGCTGGTCGGACAGCGCGACCTTCGCCTCCTCGGCGGCGGACCGCAGCCGCACCTGCGCCGACACGTCGTCCGCGAGGTCCACGCCGTGCTCCGCGGCGGCGGCCTCGCTCAGCCGGCGGCGCAGCAGGTCGTCGAAGTCGTCGCCGCCGAGCAGGTTGTCGCCGCGGATGCCGATCACGTCGATCATGCCCTGCACGAGCAGCAGGATGGAGATGTCGAACGTGCCGCCGCCCAGGTCGTACACGAGGATCGTGCGCGGCTCGTCGCCCGCGTCCGCGGTCAGGCCGAACGCGATGGCCGCGGCGGTCGGCTCGTTGATGATCTTCAGGACCTGGAAACCGGCCAGCCGGCCCGCCTCGCGGGTCGCCGCGACCTGGCGTTCCCCGAAGTACGCCGGGACGGTGATCACCGCCCGGTTGAACTCCTCGTGCGTGCGCAGCTCGGCGTCCAGCTTGAGGCGGCGCAGGATCAGCGCGGACACCTCGATCGGCGAGTAGTCGCGGCCGCCGAGCCGCACCTGCACGTCGCCGTCCGGGCTGCGGCCGAGGTCGTAGGCGACCCGGTCCAAGGCGGCCTGCACTTCCGCGTCGTCGAACCGGCGGCCCATGAAGCGCTTGACCGAGACGATCGCCTCGGCGCCGCGGCCGCGCGCCGGAGCGCCCACGAGCAGGTCGCCGCGCTTGCCGAGCGCCACCGCGGACGGCGTCGAGTCGCGGTTCTGGCGGTTGAGCAGGATCTTCGGCTCTCCGCGCGACAGGTACGCCATCACGGAGTTGGTGGTGCCGAGGTCGATGCCGAGCGTGCGCTGCACGGATCATCCTTCCGTGTCATCGGGGGATTCGGGCGGTCGGGGCGGTTCGGGCGCCGCGGGGTCCGCGGGCGGTGCCGGGGCGGCCGGGACGTCGGGGGCTTCCGGGGGCGTGTCGGGCAGCCGGCTGACCACCACGCGGGCGCGGCGCAGCACCCCGCCGTCCTGCCAGTAGCCCGCGGTGACCTCGGCGAGGATGGTGTCTTCCGGCAGCCCCGCGCGGTCCTCGACGGCGACGATGTCGCAGCGTTCCGGGTCGGCGACGTTGCTGCGCCGCATGCGGGTCACGCCGAGCCGGCCGAGGTTGCGCTGCATCAGCCGCTGGGTGGCTTCGAGGTTGTCGCGGAGCTTGTCGACGGCTGCGCTGACGCCGGACAGTTCGCGCGGGAGTTGGCGCAGCAGTACCTGGTCGAGGGCGTCGCACACGTCGAGGAGGCCGAGCGCGAGTTCGCGGCGTTCCGCGTCGATGCGGTCGCGTTCCTGGACGAGCAGCGATTCGAGGGTGGCGCGGCGTTCCATGAGGCGCGCGAACGCGTCGTACAGGTCGACGCCGGGCGGCTCCCCGGCGACCGGGACGGGCTGTTCGTCGATCCGGAAGGGATCGGACATCGGGTTCTCCTCGTCGGTCACAAGGGCGGATCGCGGGGTTTCGGCCGCCCGGCCGGATGCGGTCACAGCGGCGGCCGCAGCGCGGGCAGGTCGTCCGGGTCCGGCGGCGGGAAGGGCGGGAGCGGCACGGGCGGGGGCGGCGGGAGGGGGCGGTGGTCGCGGGCGCGTTCCGCGTCGGACGCCCGGTACATCGCGGTCAGGTCGAGGGGCGGGAGGTGCCGCGGGTCGAGGAGGTCGCCGCCGTCGCCGAGTTCCGCGGCGGGGTCGTCGGGCAGGTCCGGGTCGAAGTAGTACAGGACGTCGTGTTCCAGCCGGTTCCGCAGCAGTTCCTGCCGGGCCTGGGTGATTTCCTGGCGCCGGTCCCGGTGGCGGGTGATGGCGCGGGCATAGGCCGCGTGCACGGCTTTCGCGTCGGCGTCGGGGGTGATGCCGAGCAGCGTGTACAGCGATTCGTCCACGATCCTCCTCGCAGCCGTGTCAGTAGCCTCGCGCCAGCAGGTGGATTTTTCCCTGGAGTTCGAGGAATTCGGCATCATGCGGCTTGAGTTGCACGGCCTGGTCGATCAGCGTCCGCGCCTCCCGGAAGGCCCGGCTGTTGGTGCGGTCGACGGCCCAGACCGCGTAGCACTGCGCCATCATGTTGCGCGTGGTCTCCGACCCGCCCGCGTCGAGTGCGGCCCGGAACTGGGTGATGGCCGCCGAGTAGTCGCCGCCGTCGGTGAGCGCCATGGCGTGGTTGTGCCGGGCGACCGGCAGCAGGCCGCGCATGCGCTCCAGGTTCTCGGCTGCCACATCATCGGTGCGGGGTGTGCGGCGCTGGGCGTCCTCGATGGCCTCGGCGGCCTCCCGGAAACGCTTCAGGTCCATGAGGAAGTTGACCAGCAGCCAGCGGAGTTGCGCGTCGTCACGCCGGCCGATCGCGTACTCGAGGACGTCGATCCCGGCCGGGATGCCGTCGCGGCCGCGGTATGTGGCGGCCTGCTCGGCGACCTCGGAGGCGTAGCGCCCGACGGCCACCCGCCAGGCCTTGTCCGCCTCGGCGCCGGGGGCGAGGTAGCGGGCCGCGTCGGCGAGCCGGTCGATCCGCGCCAGGCAGTAGAACAGCAGGTCGAGTTCCTTCGGCTCGCCGAGGCGCTCGCGCAGTTCGAGGAGCACGTCGGCGGCCTCGCCGAACCGGTCGGAACGCATCAGCTTCGACGCCCAATTGGACGCGCTCACCGTGTAGTTCTCCCGGAAAAGCGGCTCCTGCGGGGACAGTGCCAGCGCCTTGCCGACCAGCCGGTGCGCCTTCCCGGTCTCCTCGCGGCGGCTCAGCATCGCCGCCCAGGCGTTGTACGTCGCCGCCAGGTCGCCGATGATCCGCGCGTCGCCCGGGGCGTACCGCAGGCCGCGCTCCAGTGCCTCCACCGCGCTCGCCCGGTCGTCGCCGGCGAGCGCCGTTTTGGCGAGTGCCTGTGCGGCGTCGGCGATCATCGACTCCATGCCGCGCACCGGACCCGCATCGGCCCACACGGCGGCGAGCTGTTCGAAGAACGGCTCCCACGCGGCGCGGCCGTGCAGCGTGGTGATCTTGGCGGCGTATGCGGCGACCAGGTAGGTGGCGGTGGTGCCGGTCGGTTTGGTGCCCGCGAGTTCGTCGATGACCGCGTCGTAGTCGCCCTCGTCGAGCAGGAACGGGTAGCGGCCCGCACCCAGCAGCGCCGCGAGTTCGGGAAAGGCGTCGGCGTCCTCGCAGAGCGCGGCGTAGCGCTTGATGTGCTTCACGATGCGGTCGAGGGCCATGGCGAGGCACGGTCCGTAGTCGGGGAGGAGGATCCCGCCGGGTTGCGCGCGCAGCGGCTCCGCGCGCTCCAGGAAGGCGCATTCCAGTCGCCAGGTCGTGGCCAGCGAGCGGAAGTCGCGGCTTTCCGAGGCGCGTTCGCCGATCAGACGGGATATTCGCTCGCGGTGGAAGTCGCGTGCCGTGGCGATGCGTTCGGGATCGGCCGGACGGCCGGTGCGGCCGGCCAGATCGGCCCAGTAGGCGGGGCTGTAGAGCATCGCGGCCCAGGTGCCGACGAGCAGCCGCCACACGTCGCCGAACGGGGCACCGCCGCGCGCGCACTGCTCGGCGACCAGCGCGGTCCGCCGCAGCACGGGCGGCGACTCGTCCAGGCGCAGGGCGCGCAGCATGTGCACGTACGCCTCGGTCCGTCGCCCCTCGCGCAAGTGCCGTCCGGCGGCGCGCTGCAAGAGCGTGGCCTGGAGGTGCTTCGGCCCCTGCTCGCCGAGTACGGCCAGCGCGGCGGCTTCGTCGCCCGCGGCGAGCGCCCGCCGGGCCCGCTCGCCGGCCACCGGGCCTTCGGCGGGAGTACCGCGGGCGAACTCGGCCGCCCGGGTGAGGGATTGCGTGGCCTCGGCGGGGTTCATGCCGCGGGTGTCGGCGGCGACGAGGGCCCGGACGGCGTTGAGGTAGGCCGGGTCGACGGCGGCCGGTCCGGTCCCGAAGCGGGCGGTGATCCGGTCGGACAGGGTCCGCACCGTTTCCCGGTCGCCGCGCTCCACCGCCCAGGCGAGCCGGGCGAGGTCGGTGAGCGGTGCGGGGGAGCCGGCGATCTCGGCGAGCCGCGCGGCGGTCGCCGGTTTGCCGAGTTCCAGGTAGGCGGCGGCGCGCCAGCGCAGCGTGCGCGAATCGGGGTCGTCGGCCAGCGGCCCGTCGAGCAGGGTGCGCAGCACGGTTTCGACCTGCCGTTCCCGCGGCTCGGCCGTTCGGGCGGCGGTGCGGATGGGGGTCGGGCCGAGGAGTGCCGCCTGGGCTTCGTAGCGGCGGGCCCGCAGGTCGTCCGGTGCGGCGCGGCCCAGGGCGGTCACGGCCGCGGCGTCGGTTTGGGCGGCACCGGCGAGGTCGCGGACGTGCGTTTCGGCGATGGCGAGCGGGTAGGCGGGTTCGCCGGGCACCGCGTCACGGGCCGCCTGCCAGTGGGTGCGGGCCGTCGTGCGGTCGCCCGCGTCGAAGGCCGCCCGGGCGAGCCGGTCGGCGCGGGCGGCGGTGAGGACGGCGAGGGCTTCGGGGGCGGTGCCGAGCGTGTTCCAGCGGGCGACCGCCGCGTCGTATTGCCGCAGGTGCGCGTGCAGGAGTCCGCGCAGGTAGGGGTCGGCGACCGTGTCGAGCAGGGCCGCGTCCGCGCCGATGCCGGTCCGGACGGCGGTCACCGCGAGCCGCGGGGACGCCACGCGGGTGGTGTCGCGGTAGTCCTCGTAGGCCGCGTGCGCCTGCACGAGGTTGCCGTCCAGTTCGCAGGCCATGCCGAGGCCGAGCCGGGCCGCACCGTAGCGCGGGTCCTGCTCCAACGCCGCGGAGAAGTGCGTGCGGGCGGTCGCCGGATCGTCGTCGGCCAAGGCGAGGCGGCCGCGCGTGTAGGACACCGCGGCTCCGGGCTCGGCGCGGTCGAGATCGGTCTTCGCGCGGTGCAGGTGCCCCAGCCGCAGCAGGACATCCGCGCGGTACAGGTGGATGCCGGGGGTCTCGGGCGCCGCGTCGTAGGCGGCCAGCGCCTCGGCCGGACGTCCGGCCGCGGCCAGCACGTGGCCGAGTTGCAGCTGCACCGCAGGCTCCCCGCGCAGTGCCTCGGCGGCACCCGCCAGGTCGCCGCCGCGCGCGAGCGCGTGCCCGAGCAGCGCGGTCTCGCGCGGCCCCCGCGCGTCGTGCGCCCGCAGCACGGCGGCCACCGCGGCGAGCTGTCCGGACGAGAACAGCCGGTAGCCCAGCGTGAACCGCAAATCGTTGGCCCGGGAACGGAGTTCGGGATCCAGGGGGAGCCGGTGGACGAGCAGGCGCGCGGCGTCCTCGACCCAGTACGGGTTCGCGGCGAGTGCCTCCGCGTGCGCGTACACCTCGTCCGCGGCACCCGCCTCGACGGCGATCTCGCCCAGGCCGACGAGCGACAGCCGCCGGGATTCGTGCAGGTTCGGCGGTGTGCCGAGCCGGGCGATGTTGGCCAGCACGCGCTCGTACTGCCGCTTGGCGCGCGGGGCGTGGCCGTTGGCCCGAAACTGCGCGGCGCGCTCGACGGCGGCGACGTGCTCCGCGGGGCTGTCGCCGATCCGGCCGAAGGCGTTGAACAGCCCCGACATCAGCAAACGCCCCGGCGGCCCAGCAGGGTGGGGACCATGGTGCCGATGGCTAACCCCCCGTCACGACCGAGAACCACAGGGGGAGCTTGGCACGCCAAGAGCGGCCGGGGAATAGGGACTTGCCTCACGACCCGGCGAAGAGCGGCGCCGTCACCCGCTCGGCCGCTCTCCGACTCCCTACCGGCGGAAACCCGCCGATACCCTGGTCATGTGCCACGCCGAAACCGTCCCGAGCGCCGCGACCGCGGCGACCACCGCCCGCGCCCCGACGCCGACCCCGAGTCCGACGGCGGGTCCGAGGGCGTCAGCGGCAGCTGGTTCGGGCTGGAAGCACGCGAAACCGACCGGGACGGCGAGTGGATCGTCCGCCCGGTGACCGGCGCCGCCGCGGGCAAGGTCTACCGGTGCCCGGGGTGCGACCACGAGATCGCCGTCGGCACCCCGCACATCGTCGCCTGGCGTGCCGACGGCCTGACCTCCGTCGAGGACCGCCGCCACTGGCACCGCACCTGCTGGGCCAACCGCTCCCACCGGCACCGCGGCCGCCGCCGCTGAGGCGGCCTGCCCGTTTCCCACGCTCAGGCCAGCGACGCCAGGTAGGTATGCGCCTGCTCCGGCGTGTAGAACCACGCGTCGAAGTCCGCGGGCTCGTCGAACCCGTTGGCGAAACGGTCCGCCAGAACGGGGTGATGCTCCGCGGCCGCCAGCAGCTCCTGCACATGCGGCTCCGGCGGCGCCAGCATCGCGTTCGTCCACGCCGTCACCGGCCGCCCGGCCTGCGCCCAGAACGCCTCGAACGTCCGCTCCATCCACGCCCGGTCGAACGGTTCTTCACCGCGGTCCTCGATCGCCGCGAGATAGACCGCCGCGCACCGCGCCGCGGTGTTGGAGCCCTGCCCGGTGATCGGATCGTTCGCCACCACCGCGTCCGCCACGCCCAGCACCAGCCCGCCGGACGGCAGCGAAGACACCGGACGGCGCACCGTCGGCGCATAGCGCCCGGCGAGGATGCCGCGCGCGTCGGTCAGCTCCACGCCGCCGGCCGCGCGGGCGTACTCCCACGGCACGAACTCGCGCATCAGATCCAGGGTGAGCCGCAGATGCGCCTCGGGGTCGCGGATACCCTGGAACGCATCCAGCGGCCCGCCCGGCACCCCCTCGAAGAACAGGATGTCGCACGGGCCCGACCCGGTCAGCGCCGGAATCACGATGAGTTCGCCGACGCCGGGCACCACACTGATTCCGACCGGCGCCAGATCGCTGTCCGGGCGCGGCGCGAGACCGTGCACGTAGGCCACCGCCAGCGACCGCATCGGCTGCTCGAAAGGCGAGCGCGCCGGATCCCGGTCGAACATCGCCGCCAGCGCACCCTTGCCCGCGGCGAGCAGCACCAGGTCGAACTTGCGCGCATACCAGTCCAGATCGGACAGCGACACCGGGTGCACCACCAGGTTGCCGCCGCGGTCCACGAACCGCTCCAGCCACCCGGCCATCTTCACCCGCTGGTCGACCGACTGCGCGAAGCCGTCCAGGCGGCCGACCCAGTCGATCGCGCGCGTGCCGTCCGGTGCCGCGACCGCGACGCCGAGACCGTGCACGCACGGCGCCTCGTCCTCCCACAGGCCCAGGCCCAGATCGCGCTCCAGGTCCAGCGCGGTGGCGAACATGCACTGCGTGGACATCACCTGACCGGCGCGGATCTCGTCGGGGCCGCGGTCGGACATGACGGTGACCTCGTACCCGCGGTCCTGCAGGCCGAGCGCCAGCTGGAGGCCGGACTGCCCGGCCCCGACAATCAGGATCTTGCGCACGATCAGCCCGTCGCCACCTGCAGCGCGTGCATCACCACCGACGCCAGCGCATCCGCGGCACTGCGCCGGTCGCGCGCGTCGCAGGCGATGAGCGGCGTCTGCGGCCGCAGCGACAGCGCGTCGCGCAGATCGGCGTCCTGGTAGATCGGCGCACCGTCGAACGTGTTGATCGCCACCACGAACGGCAGCCCGCTGCGCTCGAAGTAGTCGATCGCCGGGAAGCACTCCTCGACCCGGCGGGTGTCCACCAGCACCACGGCGCCGACCGCGCCGCGCACCAAGTCGTCCCACATGAACTGGAAACGGCCCTGCCCCGGGGTGCCGAACAGGTAGAGCACCAGGTCGTCGGCCAGGGTGACGCGGCCGAAGTCCATGGCGACGGTGGTGGTGACCTTGTCCGGCAGGCCGTCCAGCCGGTCGGTCGCCTCGCTCATCACGGTCATGACGGACTCGGTGGTCAGCGGTTCGATCTCCGACACGGAGGTGACGAGCGTGGTCTTGCCGACGCCGAAACCGCCGGACACCACGATCTTCGTCGAGGTGATCGGCGGCGCGCCGTCGTCCCGCCGGGCCGGCGGGACCGCCAGCGGCGGCACGTGCAGGCCGCGGTCAGAGCTTCCGTAGTCCACCGAGGAGCCTTTCGAGCAGTGCGCGGTCGGGGCCGCCGGCGTCGCCGGCGGTCTGGTAGACGCTGATACGGCCCTGCGCGGCCAGATCGCCGATCAGGACCCGGACCACGCCCAGCGGCAGGTCCAGCAAGGCGGAGACCTCGGCGACCGACCGGACGCCCCGGCACAGCGCGACGATGGCGCGGACCTCCGGCATGTCGCCGTCGGCGGCGTCCGCGGCCGGCTCCGGGGCGTTCGAGCCGTCCGGGCCGCCGGGTTCGCAGTCGAGGGTGGTGACGAGCGTTTCGACGGACAGGATCGGTCCGTGGCCGGTGCGTCCTCGGGTCATCGCGTAGGGGCGCACGCGCGACGAGCGCCCCGCGTTGCCGACCCGTCCCCCGTCCTCAGCGGCCATCGCGACTACCTCCCTGCCTCGGTGCCCGGTTCGTGGCTGCGGTGGAGCTGCGCGCGGAGGGCCGGGGTGAGAACGTGTCCGGCCCTGCGGACGAATGCTGTCATCTGATAGGCGACCACGGCCAGATCGCAGGTGCCGGAAGCGTGCACGCCGAGGCAGGAACCGTCGCTGATGGACATCGCCACGACGTGCCCTTCGGCCATCGTGACGATCTGCTGGCGCACTTCGCCGAGGCCCATGACGCGGGAGGCGCCCTGCGCGAGGCTGACGAGACCGGACACGATCGCCCCGAGGCGCTCGCCGCCCGACTCGCCGTCCGCGTCGACGAGGTCGCCCGCCGCGGCGAGCAGCAGGCCGTCCGACGAGACCAGGACGACCTGCCGGACCCCCGGCACGTCCTGCGCGAGGGCTTCCACCAACCACTTGACGTGTCCTGCGGCGGTGTCCTGAGCGTTCACCGAGTGTCACCTCCGGAAGCCGGTGCGGCGGATGGTGGGCCGGATGCGGGACCGGCGGACTGCCCGGAGTCGGCGGACCCGGACGGTGCGGACGGCTCGGGCGGCCCCTCCGCACCGAGCGCTTCCCGCGCGGCAGTGCTGCCCAGTTGGAACCCGCTGAGCCTACGCCGCAGTTCCTCGGCGGCGATAGGACCGTTCTCACGCAACCCGGACGCGGGGGCCGCGTCGGACGCGCCGCCCTTGGGCACCCGCTTGGGCAGACCGGACGGTGTGGCGGCGGTCGGCCGGACGGTGGCCCGCGACGGGAGCGGGGGAGTGGAGCCGACGGAGGCTGACGTGCCGTCGTCGCCGGAAGCCGCGCCCGGCGAAGCCCCGCGCTGCGCGGCGGCCGCACCCGACTGCCAGGTGGGCGAGTGGGCGGGCTCAGCTCCGCGATCGGCGGCGTGGGTGTCTTCCGACCCCGCGGCGGCCGGGTGGGACAGCGGGTCGGGCGAAGCCTGTTCCGCCGCGGCGCCGGGCGGCCGTCGATGCGGCAACGCGGCCGCGGGCGCCGCCGCGTCCGACAGCGCCGACACGGCATCGGACGCCGCGCGACGCCGGGTCTTCGGGGTTTCCGCGGGCGACTCGGCCGCCGCGGCGCGGGCCGCCGCGGCGTGAGGCTCCGACGGGTCGGGACCCTGTGCGGTGACGTGGTCCGTCTGGGCAGCTGCGGGGTGGTGACCGGAGGCGGTGGAGTCGCGTCCTGCGTCGGCGATCCGCTCCGAGACGTCGCGCGGGACCGTGCCGCGCCCGCCCCCGCCCGGGCCCGTCGGCTCGCCCGCGCGCTGTCGTGGTGTCGGTGCAGCCTTCGGCACGCGGCGCGGCAACCCCGAGGCGGTGGCGCCAGGGGGCGTCGCTCCAGCGCCGCTTGGCGGGGCCTCGCCTGGCGCGCGGCTCGTCGGTGCGTCCGCCGTCCGGTCCGTCCCTGCCCCTTCGGCCGTCGCCGCGGCGGCAGCGCCGAGCCGCGAGTCGCCGACCGCCGGCGCCCCCTCGGCCGGGGTCTCCTCGGCCGAGGCCGCCGATGTCCCTTGTGCCGGGGTCTCCACCACCGGAACCCCGTGTGCGGGTGTCCCGGTCCGCGTCCCCTGCGTGGGCGTCCGCACCACCGGTGTCCCGTACACCGGCGTGGCCGGGCCCGCGCTCTCCCTCCGGCCCCGGTCCTTCTCGTGGCTGATTTCCGTCGGGCTGGGGCCGGTGCCGTGGACCAGGCCCGCCGGGAGCATGACGATCGCGGCGAGGCCGCCGTCGCGGCGGGGGCGGAGTTGGACGCGGACGCCGTGCCGGACGGCGAGGGTGCCCACCACGAAGACGCCGAGGCCGGCGAGGTCGGAAGCCGAGGCCGCCGCGCGGCCGCCCTGGAGTTGGGCGTTCAGCTCCGGAAGGCGCTCCGGGGGGACGCCGAAGCCCTCGTCCTCGACGGTCAGCAGGATCCCGCGGTTCTCCAGCGTGCGCGCCGCGACCGTGACGCGGGTGCTCGGCGGGGAGTACTCGACCGCGTTCTCCAGCAGTTCGGAGATCAGGTGGCTGATGTCGTCGGCCGCGTGGCCGGACAGGTCGGCGCGCGGAATGTGGCCGATGTCCACCCGTTCGTAGAACTCGATTTCGGACACCGCCGCCCGCACCACGTCGAGCAGCGTCCCCGGCGGCCGGTGCCCGTGCCGCTCGTCGGCGTTCGCGAGCACCAGTACGTTCTCGCTGTTGCGCCGCATCCGGGTGGCCAAGTGGTCGAGCCGGAACAGGTCGTCGAGGCGCTTCGCGTCCTCTTCGCCGCGTTCCAGGCGCTCGATCAAGGAGAGCTGGCGTTCGACCAGCGTCAGCGTCCGCATCGACAGGTTCACGAACGATTCCTGCATGCGTTCGCGCAGCAGGTCGTCTTCCGCGAGCAGCAGTTGCCGACTGCGTTTGAGTTCGGCGATCTCCGTGCCGCGGCGTTCTATTTCGTCGGCGAGGCGGCGCTGCCCGTCGGCCCGCCGGGCGATCTCGGCCTGCAGCGCGGCGAAGCGCGCGCCGACGAACCGGTGCTGAAGCCGGGCGGAGATCACGCCGACGATTCCGGAGGGCAGGTAGAACAGCGCGACTATGCCCGCGTGCAGGTTCGCCCCGTCGGAATGCAGGGTGAGGACCGACAGGATCGCCGCGGTGAGGCCGAGCATCGCGGCGGCGGTCGCGGTGGCGATCGCCGCACCGCTCATCGGCGCGATCCGGCTGCCCGGCATGGCCCATTCGGCCGCGGGCGGTTCGGCGGGCGGGTCCGCGAGGGGGAGCACGGGCGCACGCGAATCGGCCGCGGGGTCCGCGGATATGGCGTTTCCCCCGACCATTTTCGTCCCCTCCCGAAACATGGCTAGGGATCCTATCCTCACACTCCCGGGCCGGAAGGTCCCGGTTCCCGCAACTCCTTTGTCATCTTTGGCTATACGGATGCGTATGTTCCGGTTGGGCGGAAACGGCATGTCCGTCCAAATGCCGTGAAAACGCAAAGGGCCCCGTCCGGCACGGGAATTGCCGGACGGGGCCGAAGCGAAGCGGGAGGCGGATCAGACGTCGCGCGACCGCAGCAGGATCGCGCCGCCGATCAGCGACGCCCCCGCGTAGACCGCCATGAGCAGCATGCCCGGCCACGGTTCGATCTTGCCGCCCACGTCGCCCGCGCCCGCGATCATCTTCAGCAGCAGGTTCATCGGGTTGTAGTGCGAGATCGCCTCGCCCAGCTTGCCCGGCACGAACCCGCCGAACATCGACGGCAGCAGCATCAGGCCGAGCACCGTGGTGATCGCCCCCGCCGAGTGCCGCAGCATCGTCCCGATACCGAGGCTGAAAAGGCCGATCAGCGCGAGGTAGACGGCGCTGCCGACAAGGCCGCGCACGATGTCGCTGTTCGTCGGCTCCCGCGCGACTTCGCTCGACATCATCGCGTCGCCGAGCAGGTACGCGAGGGTGCACGACACCAGGCCGACCACGAACATGATCGCGGCGAACACCACGGCCTTCGCCGCGAGCACGCTCACCCGGCGCGGATACGCGGTCAGCGTCGACCGGATCATCCCGGTCGTGTACTCCGCGGAAATCGTCAGCACGCCCAGCGACGCCGCGGCGATCTGCGCGATCATCACGCCGATCAGGCTCAGCGTCACCGTGGTGTCCGGGTCGGTGTTCGGGTTCGCCGAGCCGCCGACGATCGCCGCCATGCCGATGATGATCGTGGCCATCACCAGCAGCGTCCACGTCGTCGACCGGACGGTGCGGATCTTCGTCCACTCGGACAGCAGGATCCGCCCGAAGTGCGGATGCGCCGGACCGGGCACGCCGAACTGCGCGGGCTGTGCCGGATGAGCGGGCTGCGCACCGGGCATGCCCGGCTGCGGCGGGTACGGCTGGGCGTAGGGCTGCTGCCCGTAGCTCGGCGCCTGATGACCGTACGGCGCACCGTGGCCGTTCGGCGCCGCGGAACCCGGCGGCGCCGGCGGGGGAGTCGGAGTTGCCATGGTCAGCGCTCGCTTCCGTGGGCGGGGATCTGCGGGGCGGGGTACGCGGCCGGCGGCGCACCGGCCGGCGGCATCGCCGTTCCGGGCGGCGGAGCACCCCACCCGGCGGGCGCCCCCCAGCCCTGCGGGGCACCCGGCGCGCCCGGGTGCGGCGGCTGCCCCGGAACCCCGGCGCGGTACTCGACGGCGTTCCCCGTCAGCGCCATGTAGACCTCTTCGAGCGACGCGAACTTCGGCGCCAGCTCGTGCAGGGCGATGCCGTGCGCCGCCGCCATGTCGCCGATCGCGGCCGGTTCCGGCCCGGTGACCCGCACCGCGCCGCCCTCGTCCGGGGCGACCGTCCCGCCCTTCGCCTCCACCAGCGCCGTCAGCTTGTCCAGCTGCGGCGAGCGGACGATCGTGTACGCCTGCGAGTTCCGCTCGATGAAGTCCCGCATGGACATGTCCGCGATCATCCGGCCCTGGCCGATGACGATCAGATGGTCCGCGGTCACCTGCATCTCGCTCATCAGGTGGCTCGACACGAACACCGTGCGGCCTTCCGCGGCGAGCGCCTTCATCAGGTTGCGGATCCAGAGGATGCCCTCCGGGTCCAGGCCGTTGACCGGCTCGTCGAACATCAGGATGCCCGGGTCGCCGAGCAGCGCGGTGGCGATGCCGAGCCGCTGGCCCATGCCGAGCGAGAAGCCGCGGGTGCGCTTCTTCGCGACCGCCCGGACGCCGACGATGTCGAGCACCTCGTCGACCCGGCGGCTCGGGATGCCGTTGCTCTGCGCCAGGCACAGCAAGTGGTTGTAGGCGGTGCGCCCGCCGTGCATCGCCTTGGCGTCCAGCAGCGCTCCGACTTCGCGCAGCGGCGCGGCGACGTGCCGGTACGGACGGCCGTTGACCAGAACGTTGCCCGCGGTCGGCGAGTCGAGGCCGAGGATCATCCGCATCGTCGTGGACTTCCCGGAACCGTTCGGGCCGAGGAAGCCGGTCACCGTACCCGGCCGGACCTGGAACGAGAGCTGATCGACCGCCAGCTTGGTGCCGTACCGTTTCGTCAAGCCTTGGGCTTCGATCATCACGTCCTCGTAGGGGTCGGCTTGTGCGGGTGCCGCTCCGGTGGGGCCGGCTGCGGGGTGCCCGGTGCCCTACCACCATAGAGAACCGGCGGTGATCGCTTTGCCGCCCGCAAGGCCCGTTCGGAGACGTTCTCAAGTTCGAGGGAGGTCCCTCGTCTCCTCCGCGAGACGTAGGGGACCACGCCGCCGTGCGGCGTACCGGGGCCGGACAAAAGCCGTACGGCCGCTCCGACGGATCGGAACGGCCGTACCGGCAAACGGGCGCGGCGTGCGGGAACGTGCCGCCCGGACCGCGCGGTGTCCGCGGACCCGGGGCGCGCTATCGGGTCTGCTGGGCCGGAACCCCGGTCAGCTTGTCGTCGTCGTCCCCGACCCCGCCGGCCGCGGCAACTGCCGCACCGGTCAGCGTCGCGAGCATCTCGCGGACGTTGGTCAGCTGGGCGTTGATGCTGTCGCGGCGGTGCGTCAGCGCCGCCAGCTCGCGCTCCGACTCGCTGCGGATGCGGTCGGCCTTCGCGCGGGCGTCCGCGACGATGTCGTCCGCCTGGCGCTGGGCGGTCTCGATCGTCTGGCGCGAACGGCGCTCCGCGTCGGTGCGCAGCTTCTCCGCCTCCAGACGCAGCTGCTCGGCGCGGTGCTCCACCTCGGACAGGCGCTTCTCGGCCTTCGCCTGGCGGGCGGCCAGGTCGCGCTCGGACTGCTCGCGGCGCTTGGCCAGGTTGGTCTCGAAGTCGGCGGCGGCCTGGGCGGCCTTGGCGCGGGTCTCCTCGAACAGCGCGTCGGCTTCCTCGCGCTTGGTCGCGGCGTCCTTCGACGCCTCCGCGCGCAGCTGGTTCGCGTCGGTCTTGGCCTTGTCGAGGATGCGCGAACCCTCGTCCTCGGCCTTCGCCTTGCGCTCCTTGCTGTACTGCTCGGCCTCGGCGCGGGTGTTCTGCGCCGCGGCCTCCGCCAGCTCGCGGTGCTGCTCGGCGGCCCGGCGGGCCTCCTCGCGCAGGTCCTTGGCCTCTTCCTCGGCCAGCCGCAGGATCTTCTCGACGCGCGCACCCAGGCCCGCGTACGACGGCTCGGCATCGGCAAGCTGGGCCTGCACGTTCTGGCTTTCGAGGTGGAGTTCCTCGATGCGCTTCTCCAGGGCGGAGATGCGGGCCAGGGCGCTGTCCCGGTCAGAGACGAGCTTCGTGATGCGGTCGTCGACCTGCGAACGGTCGTAGCCCCGGCGGACGAGATCGAAGCCGTGCGGAGAGTGTGTGTCGCTCATGGGGTTCCTGTCGTATGACCGGTGCGGTTAATGAGGTGACGGGTGGAATCCTGGCACGAAACAGACGGCTCATCGACCTACGCTGCGGAGAACAACCGCCTTTCGTCCCTCAATCGGGTGGTGACGCGCTGCTGTTCTTGCCCGACGACGAGCCGGCGGGAGACGCCAGTGCGTCCAAGACGCCTTGCACGCGCGCCATTTCGGTGGCGATGTCCTTGCGGCGGCGGTTGAGTTCGTCCAACTTGCGCTGACCCTCGGCCCGGGACCGCTCGGCTTCCCTGCGAGCCTCGGTGCGCAGGCGTTCCGCCTCCCTCCGCGCGTCGTCCAGAATCCTGTCCGCGTCGGCCGCGGTCTTGCGGCGGACGGCCTGGGCCTCGCGCTGGGCGGCGGCGATCTGTTCGGCCACCTTCGCACGCAGGTCGTCCGCGCCCTTCTGGGCATCGCCAAGCCGCTGCTCCGCCTCGGAAAGCAGCGCCTCGGCCTTCTTTACCGCGGCAATACGTACCCTATCGGCCTCGGCGCTGGCCTTGTCGCGGATCCGCTCGGCTTCTTCCGTGGCATCCGCTTTCGCCTTCTCGCCCTCGGCAACGGACTTGGCGCACTGTTCCTCGGCCGCTTCGACGAGCGCGTCGACACGCTTGCCCGCCGCCTTGAGGCTTTCCGCGGCCTGCTTGCGGGCGCCTTCGACGGCTTCTTCGGCTTCCTTGTCCGCACGTTCGCGGGTCGCGGAGGTGTCCCGGCGGGTCTCCGCGATCATCTTGTCGGAGTCCTTGCGGGCCTTCTCGATGACGTCGGCGGCCTCGGTGCGCAGCCGGTTGTCCTCGGCCTCCGCCTCCGCGACGAGCTTGGTGGCCTGCTCGGACGCGGACTTCAGCTTCTGCTCGGCCTTGCGCTCGGCCTGCGCGACCAGTTCGGTGACGTGGCCCTTGGTCTTGACCAGCGTTTCCTCGGCCTCGTCGACCGCCTGGTCGAGGGTCGCCTTGGCCTTCTCGCGCATCGACTTGGCGTCGGAATCCGCGGACTTCAGCGTCGCGGTCGCCTCGTCGCGGCCCGCGGTGCGGGTGCGTTCGGCTTCGCGCTCGGAGTCGTTCTTGAGGCGTTCGGCGAGCTTGCGGGCCGCGGTGACCGTGGCGTCCGCCTCGGCGCGGGCGCGCACCAGGTGGGTCTGCGCCTCGTCGCGGGACTTGGCCAACTCCCGTTCGGCCTCGGTGCGCAGCCGCGCCATCTCTTCGTGCGCCGCGTCCTCTATGCCGGAGACGGCCGCGCGGATGGTGTCGGCTTCGCCCTTGGCCTCGCGGATCGTGCGGGCGCCTTCTTCGTCCGCCTTGCGGAGCTTGAGCTGTGCGGCGTCCTGGATCTCGCGGGCCTTGGTCTCGGCAGCCTCGACGAGTTCGCGGGCCCGGGCCTGCGTGCGGTCGCGCAGGTCGACGACCTCCAGGCGGGCCTCTTCGAGGGCCTGCCGGGCGGTCTCGCGGACCTCGGCGGACATGCGCTCGGCTTCCGCGACCGTGCGCGCCGCGCCCGCTTCGGATTCCTCGCGCTGCCGGCGGACCGCCGCTTCGGTGTCGGCGCGCAGTTCGGCGGCGTCGCGGCGGGCGGCGTTGCGGATGCCTTCGCCTTCGCCGCGGGCGTCGCCGAGGATCTCCTCGGCTTCGGCGCGGATCTTGGCGAGCAGTTGTTCGGCGTTGCGGGCCGCGGTCTCGGTCCGCTTGGCCGCCTCGGCGGCGGCGCGTTCGGTGACGGACGCGGCTTCCGCGGCGGCGTGTTCGGTCAGCGCCGCGGCTTCGGCGCGCGCCGCCTTGAGGGTGGCCTGCGCCTCGCGGCGGTCGGTCTCGGACGCCCGGCGCAGCTCGGCGGCCCGCGTCTCGGCGTCGCGGTCCATCTCGGCGACCAGCGCTTCGGTCGTGCCGCGCAGGTCCGCGGCCCAGGCCTCGGTCGCGGTGCGCAGCTCTTCGGCCTGCGCTTCGGTGGTGGTGCGGACCTTGGCCGCCCACGCCTCGGTGGCGTCGCGGAGTTCCTCGGCCTGCGCCTTCGTCGTGGCGCGGAGTTCGGAGGCCTGGAACTCGGACGTGGTGCGGAGCTTTTCGGCTTCGGACTCGGACGCCGTGCGCAGCTCGCGGGACCACGTCTCGGTCTCGCCGCGCAGCGCGCCGGCCCAGGCCTCCGTCTTGCGGCGCAAGTCGTCGGCCCACGACTCGGTTTCGGTCTGCAGCTCGGCGGCGCGGGTCTCGGCCTCGGTACGGACGCCGGTCGCCCACGTCTCGGCGTCGTTGCGCAGGTTGTCGGCCCACGCCTCGGACTCCGCGCGCAGTTCGTTCGACCACGTCTCGGCTTCGCGCACGAGGTCCTGGGCGCGGCGGGTGGCCGTCTCGGTGTTCTTCGTCGCGTCGGCGCGGGCGGTGGCGAGGAGTTCCTCGGCCTCCGCGTGTGCGCGTCCGGCGGTCTCGGCGGCCTGCTGCTGGACGCGCTCGGCCTCCGCCTTGGCGGTGGCGACGAGTTCGCCGGCGGTGGTCTCGGCTTCCGCGCGCACCTGCGCGGCGGCTTCCGCGGAATCCGTGGCCAGGCGCTCGGCCTCGGCCCGCGCGGCCTCCAACCGTTCGGCGGACTCGGCCTGCTGACGTTGCGTCAGGTCCCGGAGCCGGGCGGTGTCGGCGACCGCCTTCTCGCGCAGCTTGCCGGACTCGGCCTGCGCGCGCTCCAGGATCTCCTCGGCCGCGGCCTCGGCACGCGCCTTGACGTCGTCGGTGTGCGTCTTCGCCTCGGCGAGGAGGCGTTCCCCGGTCTCGCGGGTGCGCGCTTCCACGGCTTCGGCGTCCGCCTGGGCACGCGAGCGGAGTTCGTCCGCTTCGGTACGCGCTTCCGCGGTCGCCCGCTCGGCCTCCGCACGTGCTTTGGCGAGCACCTCGTCGGCCGCCGCGGACGCCGACTCCAGCCGCTCGCCCGCCTGCGCCTCCGACTCGGCGACCATCCGGTCGGCCTCGGACCGCAGCCGCTCGGCCTCGGCGCGGGCCTGGCCCAGGAGTTCCTCGGCCGCCGCGGTCGCCGCCGCCAACCGCTCCGCGGCACCGGACTCGGCCTGCGCGAGCGCCTGCGCCGCGTCGGCCTGCTGCTTCGCGGCAGCGGCTTCGGCCTTCGCGAGCATCTCGTCGGCACGCGCGGTCGCCGCCGCCAGACGCTCGGCGGACTCCTCTTCGGCCTGCTGCTTCGCGGCGGCGGCCTCGGACTTGAGCCGGTCGGCCTCGGCACGCTGCTCTTCTATCGCCGCCGTGACCTCGGCGTGCATGCCGAGCGCCTTCTCGCGGGCCTGCGCGGCCTCGTCGAGCGCGGCGTCCCGGTCGGCCTCCGCCTGGGCGACCGTTTCGGTGCGCAGGCTCTCCGCGGCGGCTTCCGCCTCGGCACGCAGCCGGTTGGCCTCGGCCCGGGCCTGGTCGGCGAGTTCGGCGGCCTCGGCGCGGGCGGCCTCCAGCAGACCGGACACCTCGCCGCGGATGCGCTCGGCTTCCGCGGCGGCCTCGGTGCGTACCCGTTCGGCCTGTTCGTCGGCGTCGCCGCGGACCTGCGCCGCGTGCTTGTCGGCTTCGCCCTTGACCTTCGCGGTGTGCTCGTCGGCGCTGGTACGCGCCTTCGTCAGGACGTCCTCGGCCTCTTCGCGGGCCTTGGACAGGAGTTCGTCGGCGTCGTTGCGGGCTTTGCCGACCAGCGTCTCGGCGGTGCTGGTCGCCTTCTCCATGCGGTCCGCGGCGTCGGTGCCGGCGACCTGGAGGAGGGCTTCGGCTTCGCCCTTGAGGCGCTCGGCCTCCGCCTGGTGGCGCTCGGCCTCGGCGGCCGCTTCGGCGCGCAGGCGGGCGACTTCCTCCTGCGCGTCGCGCAGCATGCTCGCGGTGTTCGCCGAGGCGCCTTCGGCGCGTTCGGCGGCCTCGCCGGTGACCCGGTGCGCTTCGGCGCGGGCCTCGTGGCGGATCCGGTCGGCTTCCTGCCGGGCGCCGTCCACCATCGCCTCGGCCTGGCTGCGGTGGTCCGACGTGATCTGGTCGACCTGTTCGCCGACCGAGTCCGCGCGCTTCTGCGCGGCGGCCAGCATGCGGTCGGCCTCGGCCTGGGCGCGGGCCAGCACGGTGTCCGCGTCGGCCTGCGCGCGGTGCGCGGCGCCGGACGCCTGGTCGCGGGCGGTGATGGCCTGCGCGGACGCCTCGGCGAGCAGCCGCTCGGCTTCGGCGCGGGCCTGGTCGACGACCTGGCGGGCGCGTTCGTCGGCCTGCGCGCGGACCTGCTCGGCCCACTGGACGTTCTCGCCGACGCGGGCCTCGGTCTGCTGCCGGGCGTGCGCCAGCTCTTCGTCGAGACGGCGGCGGCGGGCCGCGAGTTCGGCCTGCCAGTCGGCCTCGAACTGCGCGGAGCGCTGCTGGGCCTCCTGCATGAGGCGCTGCGTGTGGGCGCGGGACTCGGCGACTTCGCGCTCGGCGTCCGCGCGGACCTGCTCGGCCTGCAGCTGGGCGTTGCGGAGCATCTGCTCGGCTTGGCCGCCGATGCTGTCGAAACGGGGGGTGGCGAGCTGGCGTCTGAGGTCATGCAGCTTCGCGCGAAGCACCTCGACCTGATAACCGAGGTCCTCCGCGTGCGCGACACTCTCCTCGCGCTCAGTTCGCAGCCGCTTCATCTCGGCTTCGATCTGGCCGAGGCCGTCGTCAACCTCGAAGCGGTCGTCGTAGCCCCGCACTGTGGGGTCCCACTCCATCCCCTGGCCGCGTCTTCACCAGCGCCGTTACCGTATCCGACCCATCCCCGGGGCTGACCAGACCCGGACCGGCCCGAATCCGCCCGAGAACCGAACTCTTCCGGACTCCTCCGGACCCGAGCTGTTCCGACCCGATCCCGACCGGTCTCCGATCCACGTTCGACCGGAAAACGGGGGATCCGCCGGATCTCGACCGTATCCGCCGGGCGGAGGCCGGTGCAGGCAGCCACCGTAATGCCCCGGCGCGCGAGCCGCCCGCCTGCCCGTGCGCCGCCAGGGGAAATGGTGTCAGATCCCGGGAGAGCTTAGTGCCGCCTCGGCGAACGATTTCCCGCCCGCACCCCCCAACCACGCCCCCAGCCCCCCGCGTTCCACCCCCCGCCACGTGACCCGACTCACACGACCGGCGGCCACCCGGCCGGGGAAAGGGGCCGGACGAGGCAACCGCGCCCTGACGGACGGGCACCCGACGCGACGCAAGAGCCGCGACGAACACCCGACGGGCGACGGGCGACGGGCGGGCGAGAGGCGAGGGTGGAGGGGAAGTGGACGACCAGCGCGATCGGCGGATGCCAGGCGCTCGGCAGCGCGCCACGGTTTGGGCCGGAGTCGGCGCGCCGCCGAGGCAGCATCGAGCCGCGGTCCCAGGCAACGGGCGGCCGGGAAACGGCGAGATCGGGTCGGACGTCGAGCCGGTTCCGCCCGCCAATGCCTCGCAGCGCCGCCGTCCGCGGCCCCGGCCCGCCGGCCTCGTGACCGGGCCCTGCCCTGCCGCCGGCCCGGCGCCTTCGCTTCGCGCCCTTGTCCGACACCCGCGGTTTCGGCTGCCTCCCAGCCCGCCCCGCGTCCGCTGCGACCACCGCGCGGCCCCGTCGGCGCGCGTCCGCCCCGACACCACACGCCCGTGCCCGACGCCCCGCGGTTTCGTCGGGCGCCCGCCGCCCGGCCTCGTGTCGGCCCCGACACCGCGCGCCCGTCGGCTCGTGTCGGCCCAGACAGCCCGCAGCCCGCAGCCCGTCGGCTCGCGTCCGCCGCAACAGTCCGCAGCCCTCGGCTCGCGTCCGCCCGAACAGCGCGCGGCCCCGCCCCCGCGCCGTTCGGCGTCGGGGCGGGGCCGCGGGTGGCGTGTGCGGTCGTCAGATGTTGCGGAAGCGGTTGATCTCGTTGATGTGCTTCGCGCGGAGTTCCGGGTTGCGGACGCCGAGGCCCTCCTCCGGGGCCAGGCACAGGACGCCGACCTTGCCCTGGTGCAGGTTGCGGTGCACGTCGAACGCCGCCTGGCCGGTCTCCTCCATGGCGTACGTGCGCGACACCGTCGGGTGGATCTTGCCCTTGGCGACGAGGCGGTTCGCCTCCCACGCCTCGCGGTAGTTCGCGAAGTGCGAGCCCACGATGCGCTTGAGGTTCATCCACAGGTACCGGTTGTCGTACTCGTGCACGAAGCCCGAGGTCGACGCGCAGGTCACGATCGTGCCGCCCTTGCGCGTCACGTAGACCGACGCGCCGAACGTCTCACGGCCCGGGTGCTCGAAGACGATGTCGACGTCCTCGCCGCCGGTCAGCTCGCGGATGAGCTTGCCGAAGCGGTTCCACTCCCTCGGGTCCTGGTTGTGCTCGTCCTTCCAGAACTTGAAGCCCTCGGCCTTGCGGTCGATGACGAGGTCGGCGCCCATGTCGCGGCAGATCTGCGCCTTGTCCTCGGAGGACACCACGCAGATCGGCGTCGCGCCGCCGTTGAGCGCGAACTGCGTCGCGTACGACCCCAGCCCGCCCGACGCGCCCCAGATCAGCACGTTGTCGCCCTGCTTCATGCCCGCGCCGTTGCGCGACACCAGCTGGCGGTAGGCGGTGGAGTTCACCAGGCCGGGGGAGGCGGCTTCCTCCCACGACAGGTGCGCCGGCTTCGGCATGAGCTGGTTCGACTTCACCAGCGCGATGTCCGCGAGGCCGCCGAAGTTCGTCTCGAAGCCCCAGATCCGCTGCTCGGGGTCGAGCATCGTGTCGTTGTGGCCGTCCGCGCTCTCCAGCTCGACGGAGAGGCAGTGCGCGACGACCTCGTCGCCCGCCTTCCACGCGTGCACGCCGGGGCCGGTCCGCAGCACGACGCCGGCCAGGTCCGAGCCGAGGACGTGGTACGGCAGGTCGTGCCGCTTGGTGAGGGGGGACATGCGGCCGTAGCGCTCCAGGAACCGGAACGTGGAGACCGGCTCGAAGATCGAGGACCACACGGTGTTGTAGTTGATCGCGGACGCCATGACGGCGACCAGGGCCTCGCCCGGGCCCAGCTCGGGGAGGGCCACCTCGTCGAGGTGCAGCGAGCGGCGCGGGTCCTTCTCGCGGGAGTCCATCCCGTCGAACATCGTCTCTTCGTCCTTGTGGACGGTGACGGCACGGGTGGACTCGGGCAGGGGAAGGGCTTCGTACGCTTCCTGCGGGGTGTCCCCAGCAAGGATGGCGTCGAGGATCTCCTTCATCGTCGGCCTCCAGGGTCGGCGTCGGGAGTTGAGGGTGTGCGGAAACTACCCATCGGTAACGTAACGGTGATCACCGGGGCGTGCCAAGGGGCGGGTCCGTAGGAATCCCGCCCCCTGTTTGACGCTGTGTCAGCGTTTTTGCCGGTTGCCGTGTCGGCATGTAACCGGGCCGGCGCCCGGTGCGGCTCAGTGCCCGGCGGCGTCCGCGGGCGCGGAGGTGACCAGCTCGGTGAGCACGCCGTGGCAGTCCTTGGGGTGCAGGAACGTGATGCGGGAGCCCATCGAACCGCGCCGCGGCTCGTCGTACAACACCCGGACGCCCTTGCCGCGGATGGCTTCGCTCTCGCCGTCCACGTCCGCGGTGCCGAAGGCGATGTGGTGGACGCCCTCGCCGTTCTTCTCGAGCCACTTCGCGACCGTCGAGTCCTCGCGGATCGGCTCCAGGAGCTGGAGGTAGGACGCGCCGCCGTCGTCCGTCTCGTTGATCTTGAGCATGGCCTCGCGGACGCCCTGCTCCTCGTTGACCTCGGTGTGGAACACCTCGAAGCCGTACGTGGCCCGGTAGAACTCCACGGTTTCGTCGAGGTTGCGGCAGGCGATGCCGATGTGGTCGATGCGCGTGAGCACGATGCCCTCCCGGGTCGTCGGGTTACCTCTGGGTAGGTACCCTGCATGTCGAAGCGACACTAGAGCGACACTATGGATCGAGACCTCATCGGGTCTCCCGAGGTGGGTCGTGCGTTCCGTCACAACGGGACCCCTGCCGACCAAGCATCGCATCCGGGTATGTTTCCGCCCACACCCTCAACTTCCCATCAGGGCTGACCTTCTTAGGAGGCCACTGTCATGGCCGGTTCTGTCATCGTCGCGGGGGCTCGTACCCCCATGGGCCGTCTCCTCGGCTCGCTCAAGGGCTTCTCCGCGACCGACCTCGGCGGCATCGTGATCAAGGCCGCGCTGGAGCGCGCCGGCGTCACGGGCGAGCAGGTGCAGTACGTGATCCTCGGCCAGGTGCTGCAGGCCGGTGCCGGGCAGATGCCCGCCCGCCAGGCCGCGGTCAAGGGCGGCATCCCGATGAACGTGCCGTCGCTGACCATCAACAAGGTGTGCCTCTCCGGCCTCGACTCCATCGCGCTGGCCGACCAGCTCATCCGCGCGGGCGAGTTCGACATCGTCGTCGCGGGCGGCATGGAGTCCATGACGAACGCGCCGCACCTGCTGCCGAAGTCGCGCGAGGGCTTCAAGTACGGCGCGATCGAGATGCTCGACGCGATGGCGTACGACGGCCTCACCGACGTGTTCGACAAGATCCCGATGGGCGAGTCGACCGAGTACCACAACGCCAAGCTCGGCATCACGCGCGAAGAGCAGGACGAGTTCTCCGCCCGATCGCACCAGCGTGCCGCCGCCGCGCAGAAGAACGGCGTGTACGACGACGAGATCGTCCCGGTCGCCATCCCGCAGCGGAAGGGCGAGCCGGTGCAGTTCTCGGTCGACGAGGGTGTGCGTGCCGACACCACCGCGGAGTCGCTGGCCAAGCTCCGCCCGGCGTTCACCAAGGACGGCACGATCACCGCCGGCTCGGCGTCGCAGATCTCCGACGGCGCCTGCGCGGTCGTCGTCATGTCCAAGGCCAAGGCCGAAGAGCTGGGCCTCGAGTGGCTGGCCGAGATCGGCGCGCACGGCAACGTCGCGGGCCCGGACAACTCGCTCCAGTCGCAGCCGTCGAACGCGATCAAGCACGCGCTCGGCAAGCAGGACCTCACGGTTGACGACCTGGACCTCATCGAGATCAACGAGGCGTTCGCGTCGGTCGGCGTCCAGTCGATGCGCGACCTCGGCGTCGACGAGGCGAAGGTCAACGTCAACGGCGGCGCGATCGCGCTCGGCCACCCGATCGGCATGTCCGGCGCCCGCGTGGTGCTGCACCTGGCGCTCGAGCTGAAGCGCCGCGGCGGCGGCACCGGCGCGGCCGCGCTGTGCGGCGGCGGCGGTCAGGGCGACGCCCTGATCCTCACGGTGCCGCAGAGCTGACGCGGACCGGACCACCACGACGCGCGGGCGGCCTGGCCGCCCGCGCGTCGCATTTGTTCGGGCGGGCGCTCGTTCGGGCGGCCGGGTACCCGGGCAGTGTGTGCTGAAGGCCGTGATTCGTGACCCGTGAAGGAGCTGCCGTGCCGCGGCGCACCGATGTACCGACGCTCGTCGCGCAGGCCCGGGACGGGCAGCCGCGCGCCGTGGCCCGGCTGATCTCGCTGGTGGAGGACGCCTCGCCGGTGCTCCGCGAGGTCATGGCCGCGCTCGCGCCGCACACCGGGCACGCGTACGTCGTCGGCCTCACCGGCCCTCCCGGCGTCGGCAAGTCCACGTCGACCTCGGCGCTGGTCGGCGCCTTCCGGGCGCGCGGCAAGCGGGTCGGCGTGCTGGCGGTCGACCCGTCGTCGCCGTTCTCCGGCGGGGCGCTGCTCGGCGACCGGATCCGCATGCAGGACCACGCGACCGACCCGGAGGTGTTCATCCGGTCGATGGCGTCTCGCGGGCACCTGGGCGGCCTGGCGTGGGCGACCCCGCAGGCGCTGCGGGTGCTGGACGCGGCCGGGTGCGACGTGATCCTCGTCGAGACGGTCGGCGTCGGGCAGTCGGAGATCGAGGTCGCGTCGGCCGCGGACACCACCGTCGTGCTGATGGCGCCGGGCATGGGGGACGGCATCCAGGCCGCGAAGGCCGGGATCCTTGAGATCGGCGATGTCTACGTGGTCAACAAGGCCGACCGGGACGGCGCGCAGACCACGGCGCGCGAACTCAACCACATGCTGTCCCTCGGCCCCGCCCGCGAGGCGGGCGCATGGCGGCCGCCGATCCTCAAGACCGTCGCCTCACGCGGCGAAGGCCTCGACGAGGTCGTCGAGGCCTTGGAGAAGCACCACGCGTGGATGTCCGGCAACGGCACGCTGCGCACGCGCCGCCAACGGCGGGTGCGCGCGGAAATCGAGGCCATCGCCCTGGCCGCGGTGCGCGCCCGCATGGGCGGCCTGTCGGCGGCCGGCGACGCGCTGGCCGACCGCGTGGTGGACGGCACGCTCGACCCCTATGCGGCGGCCGACGAGCTGGTGGCCGGACTCGGCGCGGGGCAGCCGAGCGCGGGGTAAGCGGGCGCGGAACAACCGGGCGCGGAGCGGCTCAGCGCGGAGCGACGGCCTCGGCCGTCCCGGGCCGCGGCTTCGGCCGCGCTCCGGCGCGCTCGCCCGCCAGCGACGGGCAGGTCGCCCCGTTGTCGACGCCGCGCAGGTGCTCGACGACGTCCGCGAAGGCCTCCAGGATGGCCCGCTTCTGCTCGTCGGTCAGCAGGTCCAGGTAGTGCCGCCGGACACTCTCCACGTGGTCGGGCGCGGCCTTGACCAGCCGGTCCCAGCCCGCGTCGGTGAGCACCGCCCACTGGCCGCGCCGGTCCGAGTCGCAGCTCTCGCGCACCACCAGCCCCGCGTTCTCCATGCGGGTCATCTGGTGCGACAGGCGGCTCTTCGACTGGTGGCTCAGGCCCGCCAGCTCGGTCAGCCGGATGCGGCGCTCGGGAGCCTCGGACAGCCGGACGAGGATCTCGTAGTCGTGCATGGTCAGGCCGTGCTGCTGGAGGTCGCGTTCCAGGTACAGAGGAAGCAGATTGAGCACGCCCAGGGAGGCCCGCCACATCTGCTGTTCTTCGTCGCTCAGCCAGCGAGTCTCCGGTTCGTTCATGAGACCAGGGTACCTCGTTCAGTTGAACATTCAATAATGTTTGGCGCCGCACGATCGCGTTCGGGGGACCGGTCATCCGATCCCCCGAAGCAATAACACCGTAAAATCGGCGCGCCATCCATCACCCGACCGGTTTGGCCGCCTCCATCGCCGGCGGACCGCCCTGGCCGACCAGGCGCTCCTGCCACGGCTGGCGTACCGGACCGCCGTGCGCGGCGTCCTGGACCTCCAGCAGCGACTCCTCGCGGCGCGCCGCCTCGAACGCGGCGTGGCCGCCGCGCACCCCGAAGAGCCGTTTCGCGACCACGATGTAGAGGACGGCGAGGATGTTGAGGGCGAGCGTGGCGATCTTGACGTAGCTGATCTTCTCGGTCAGCTCGTAGACCTCCAGCGGCAGGAACATCGCCGTCGCGACCACGGTGAGGTACTCGGCCCAGCGCTTCATCATCCAGAGGCCGACGGCCTCGACGATCTCGATGACCGCGTACACGGCGAGGCCGATGGCGACGTACACCAGCGTCGAGTGCTTGTACTCGAAGGTCTTGCGGATCGACTCGACCATCGCCGAATGGTCGATGTCCCAGCCGTAGTGCTCGGCGAGCGGCTTCAGCAGCGTGACGTCTTCCTCGAAGACCCGGCGCACCGAGTCGCGCGAGTTGCTGAAGCGCCACACGCCGTAGGCCGCGGCCAGCACCAGCAGTCCGCGCAGGGCACGCTCGATGGCGAGGAAGCGCAGGATCAGCACGTCGCGCAGCGCGCGGCCGCGCAGCACCTCCGGGGCTTCCTCGGCCGGGCCGGTGCCCTTCGGACCGCCGAGGACGAAGTCGCCGCAGCGTAGGCAGCGCCAGGCCTCACCCATCGGTGTCTCGGTGTGCAGGCGGCCCCGCAGTACGGGCTCGTCAGGGGCGTAAGTCTCATGTCCGCGGCGTGCGCAGGCTCGGCGATTCCAGTCCACCTCGCGCACGGTAGGGGCGCGGGGACATGCTGCGCAGTCCATCGGTTAACGGACGCGTCAAGGGCGAGTCATCAAAGGGTGAAGGCCGGATGATGGTGGCCGTATTGTGGGCGCTTCGTACCCGTCGGTAGGGATCGGGGCTACGCTGCGCCCGTGTCCAAGCCGCTGAACCTCCCCTTCGACCCGATCGCCCGCGCCGCCCAATCCTGGGAGCGGCACTGGGGCCCGTGCCCCCCGATGGCCGCCATCACGTCGATCATGCGGGCCCAGCAGATCCTGCTCGCGGAAGCGGACGCGGTGCTCAAGCCGTACGGGCTCACCTTCGCCCGCTACGAGGCTCTCGTGCTGCTCACGTTCAGCCGCAGCGGCGCGCTGCCGCTCTCCAAGATCGGCGAGCGCCTCATGGTGCATCCGACGAGCGTGACGAACACCATCGACCGCCTGGAGAAGTCCGAGTTCGTCGCCCGCCGCCCCAACCCCCGGGACGGCCGCGGCACCCTGGCCACCATCACGGACAAGGGCCGCGACGTCGTCGAACGCGCCACCGCCGAGCTGGTGGCCAACGACTTCGGGCTCGGCGTGTACGACGCCGAGCAGTGCGCCGAGATCTTCCGCGTCCTGCTGCCGCTGCGCGTCGACGCGGGCGACTTCACCCCGGACGAGCAGCCGGCCGAAGAGCCGACCGAGGAGCACGCCGAGGAACCGGTCGGGGGCGCGGCCGGAGAGCCGGTCGGAAAGCCGGGCGGGGAGGCCGCCGCGGTGCCGGAACAGGGGGCCGATTCGGAGCCTGCGGGGAGCGCGACGTAGTCTGCTTGCGCGCTCGTGAATCGGAGCGCAAACGTGGCGAAACGTCGATGAAGGTGTACCCGTGAAGCCTGCTGTCCTGACCCGCTACCGCGTGATGGCCTACGTCACCGGTGTATGGCTGCTCCTGCTCTGCCTGTGCATGGTCTTCAAGTACGGCTTCGACATGGGCGCCACCCTCACCCTGTACGTCAGCCAGCTGCACGGCCTCTTCTACATGATCTACCTGGTCACCGCGTTCGACCTGAGCATGAAGATGAAGTGGCCGGTCGGGCGCATGCTGGCGATCATGCTCGCCGGAACCCTCCCCGGCGCGTCGTTCGTTGCCGAGCGGAAGGTCGTCGAGTCCGTCCGGGAGAACGGACGGGCCGCGGAGCCGGTCCAGGCCTGACGCCCCGCCGGGCCCCGTCGAAGCGCGGGTCCGGCCCTTCCCGCGGAGTGCCGGTTCGGCCACTCCGAACCGCCGTATCCGAAGGTGAACTCATGCTGTCCAACCCCGTGTCCCGGTTCCGGCTGGTCGCGACCCTCGAAGGCCTGTCCTTCCCGGCGCTGCTGATCTTCGGATCGCTGCTCAGCCGCATCTCCGACATCGACTACCTGATGATGCCGCTGGGCCTCATCCACGGTGTGCTGTTCGTCGCGTACATCCTGCTGGCCCTCGACCTGCGCACGAAGCTCGGCTGGGACGGCAAGAAGACGGCGATCGCGATCGCCTGGGCGATCCCGCCGTTCGGCAGCTTCTACTTCAAGGCCAAGGCCAAGGACGAACTCGACGCCGCCGAGCGCGCCGAGGCCCCCGCGGCCGCGTCGGCCTGACGCCGTCCGGGCCGGTAGGCAGCCCGGGTACCCGCCGGCAAACGAAGGGATCGGCCGCGCATCGCGCGGCCGGTCCCTTCGCGTTCCCCGGCGGTCTCCGGGTCAGTCCTCGGGCAGGCCCTCCGCCGTCCCCATCAGTCCCGCGCCGACGAACGCCACGAACTTCTTCACCCACACGTCCGCAGCCGGTTCGGCGCTCACCAGCATGTGCTGCACGACCGTGCCCGCGATGATGTCGAAGACCAGGTCCACGTCGATCGCGTTCGCCGCGGTCGTCTCGCCGCGGGCGCGGGCCTGCGCGCGGCCCTCGACCACCAGGCGCTTCTGCGGGTCGACGATGACCTCCCGGACCCGCAGCCGGAGTTCCGGGTCCCGGGTCGAGTCGGCGACCAGGCCCATGAGCGCGGTCTGCATCTCCGGGCGGGCCAGCAGCGCCGCGAACTGGCGCACCACCGACTCCAGATCGGCCGCCAGATCGCCGCAATCGGGCAGGCGGAGCGTGTCGAGCATGTCCGCCACCGCGGCCAGCACGAGTTCCTGCTTGGACGCCCAGCGCCGGTACAGCGTGGTCTTGGCGACGCCCGCGCGGACCGCGACGTCCCCGATGGTGAGCGCCGCCCACCCGCGGTCCGCGAGCAGCGCGCGCGTCGCGTCGAGGATTGCGTCGTCCGCCGCCGGACTGCGCGGCCGGCCCTTGCGGGACGCCGCGCCGGTGCCGTTCTCGCTCATGTGTCGCTCATGCCGATCCGCGGGAGGCCGGGATACGTCCCGGTACGGCCCGTCAGGTTACCGGCTCGTAACGTCAGCGTCGATGATCGCCGTCACACGACTTGCGGGCATATGAACCGGACGGCTGGGTGAGCCAATTCACAGGCCGAATCCCCTTGATTTCGGCGGCCGGTACTTGCGGCGGACGCCCGCTTCCCCGTTACGCTACGGGTCGTAGCGAATCACGGTGCCTGGATGGGGATTCGAGCACGCCGATCGCTGCCTGCCCGCGGCCGCACGGCCCGGAACGCCGCCCCGCACGCCTCGCGGGGGCGTCCCGGACGCGGCCGCGACCACCTTGCGGGGTGAACGGGGCCGACCCGTGCGCCGCGCGGGCCCGCCACGGGGGAAGATAGGGCCTATGCAGCCACGAAACATGTCGATGCGCGGGGTCGTCGACCTCGGCGCGGTCAAGGCGGCGTCCGACGCCGCCGCGCAGCGAGCCGCACGGGCGGCCAGCGCCCCGCAGGGTGGCGCTGACCAGGGCGCGGGCTCCGGAGGGTTCGTCTTCGACCTCACCGAGGAGAACTTCGACTCGGTCCTCGCGTTGTCCCAGCAGGCTCCGGTGGTGCTGGAGTTCTCCTCGCAGCGCTCGCCGCACAGCATCGAGCTGGGCGCGGTGTTCGACCTCCTCGCCGCGGAGTACGCGGGCCGCTTCGTGCTCGCCCGCCTGGACATCGACGCCACGCCGCAGCTCGCCCAGGAACTCGTCATGCAGGCCGGCGTGCAGGGCCTGCCCGCCGCGGTCGCGGTGGTCGGCGGTCAGTTGGCCCCGATGTTCGACCGCGCCGCCCCCACCGAAGAGCAGCTCCGCGGCATCCTCGACCAGCTCATCGCGGTGGGCGAGCAGCGGTTCGGGCTGACCGGCCTGGCCGGCGCCCCGGGCGGCGCTCCCGCCGGCGAGGAGCAGGACGAGGACGCCGAGCCGCCGGGCGACCCGCTGCTGGCCCCGGCGGAAGAGGCGCTGGACGCGGGCGACTTCGCGGGTGCCGCGCAGGCGTACCGGAATGTGCTGGCGGAGTACCCCGCGCACACCGAGGCGAAGCTGGCGCTCGGGCAGGTCGAGCTGCTCCTGCGCACGCAGGACGTCGACGCCGCCGCGGCACGGCGGAAGGCCGCCGACGCCCCGACGGACGTGGACGCGCAGGCGGTCGTCGCGGACCTCGACATCGCCGGCGGGCACGTCGAGGACGCCTTCGGCCGGATGGTCGAGACCGTGCGCCGCACGGCGGGCGACGACCGCAACAAGGCACGTGTCCACCTGCTCGGGCTCTTCGACCTGGTCGGTTCGGACGACCCGCGCGTGATCAAGGCGCGGGCGGCGCTGACCAGCGTGCTGTTCTGACCGGCGATTTATCGCCATTGGCGTTCGCGGATCCCCGCGGCCTTCCGGATCTCCGGAAAGCCGCGGGGATCTTGTGTTTGCCGCCCGGCTCCGGCGGCCCACCTGGAGTCTTTGCAAATCTTTGACCGTGTGTGCTTTCGGTGGCTGTGGGTGCGCTGCGGGTTGTCGTAATTTCCGACAAGAAGGTCAAAATACCCCAGCCGAATCCGGCCGCTATTACTCCGGGTAACACGAAGCTGCGCACCCGGTAGCAGGAACGTGTTCTCGTCCATTACTTGCCGGTAACAAGACTCTTGTGCCGCGGCCCACAGTGGGCAACGATCGGCCCGCTCGGTCCATCCGTTCCCGCCCCGGCAGCCGGCCGGGTCCGGCCGGACGGACCTCATCCCCATCCAGGCCCGTGCCGGTCCTCCGCTCAGACGACCACGGACAGGTACGGCCCCCGGCCCCCTTGCTCGACGCGCACGCGCGACAACGGGGCTTGCTTTGTCGTCCTTTGCGTCCCCGTGCGCAGCGCCGCCCCGGCCGCGTACGGACGGAACCTGTCCCCTAAGGAGGACCATGGCCAAGTCCAAGGCCGCGGCCGGCCGCACGCGCTGGAAGCGGTTCGGTCTGGCGCTCATCCCGACGACCGCGGTGATCTCGGGCCTCATGGTCGCGGCGGCGAACGGCGCGATCCCGGTGTCGTTCGCGATCTCCGGCACCGCGTTCAAGGTGTCCGGCGACAAGATGGTCGCCACCGACGTCACCCAGTACGGCGGCATCGCCAAGACCGGGAGCGGCAAGAACGACGACGCGAAGCCGAACATCTACTCGGGCTTCGCGCACGCCGAGTTCGACAACCTGTGCCAGTCGGTGAAGATCCCGCTGCCGTTCTCGATCCTGGGCCACGACTCGGTGGTCATGGTCATCAAGTCGGGCGGCACCGCGAAGGCCGACAACATGGTCGCCAACCTGGCGCAGCTCCAGGGCGAGGCCACGTTCAAGGGCGTCGACATCGGCATCGACGGACAGGCGACGACCAAGGGCCCGATCGGCGGCAAGGCTCCGGCGCCCGGCATGTTCGCCCAGCAGGTCGACACCGTCATCGTGAACAACCCGCGCCAGACCGTCTACGGCGTCAGCGCGGAGACGTTCTACCTGCCGAGCCTTGATCTGTCGGTCAATTTCGACAACAAGGAATGTTTCTGATCGGACGCACGCGGGGGCGGCGCCACGGCACTCCGTGCGCCCGGCCCGCCCCCGCACCCGCCCGCACTCGGGGTGACATGTCGATCCAGGCGCCTCCCACTGGAGCTTTTCGTGAGTAGCACCCAGCCGCAGGCCTCTCCTCCGCCGGAGGGGATGCCGCAGACCTCGCACGCCAAGGCCGACCGGGCCGACGACGGGCCGAAGTTCCGCGGCCCGTTCAAGCGGGAGCGCCGCCGGGTCCACGAGTGGCGGCACGCTCGGCCGTTCTGGGCGGGGTTCTTCATCCTGCTCGGGTCCGTGCCGATCCTGTACTTCCCGTACGCCACGCTGCGGCTGGGCGACGTCAGCGTCACGATGACCACGATGGCGGGCGCGGCCTCGGCGATCATCGGCACGATGCTGATCCTGCTGGCCGTGATGATCTGGTTCCAGCCGCAATTCCGGATGTACGCCGGCGTCGTGGCGCTGGTCTGCGGGTTCATCTCGTTCATCACGTCGAACCTCGGCGGCTTCTTCATGGGGCTGCTCTCCGTATCGATCGGCGGCACCCTGGCCCTGGCCTGGGCGCCGGACGAGGACGCGGAGGAGGACGCGGACCCGGCCGACCCGGCGTCCGGCGACGGCGGCGGGGAATCCGACCTGCTGGACGGGCCGCACGACGGGCTCGACATCTTCGTGCCGCCGCCCGCACCGCCCGTCCCTCCGTCGACCGGCGAGACCACCGCGGTCCAACCCGCGGTATCGCCACCGCCGATTCCGCCGCAGCCCGCGCCGGAACCCGCTCCCCAGCCGGCCCCGCGGGCCGGCGGGAACGGCGGCGGCCTGGGGGAACCCTGGGCCGGGTCGGCGCCTAGCCGCCCCGGCAGCACCCCCGACCCGCTGAACGGCTCGTCCCGACCGCTGCACGGCGCGGCCAAGTTCACCGCGATCGCCGGCTTCCCGGCGGTGGCCCTGGTGGCCGCACTGCTGCCGATGGCCGGGCCGAGCGACCCGCTCCCGCCCAACCCGTTCGCGGACGGGCCGTGCGCGAGCGCGTCGCCTTCGGCGTCCGCTTCGGCTTCGGCCTCCGCGTCGCCCTCGGCAGCGGAATCGGCATCGGCATCTCCTTCGGCGTCGGCCTCGGCGAGCAAGGCGACGGCCGGGGCGGCGAGTTCCGCACCGGCCAAGGCGAGCACCGGAACGTCGGCCGCGGCACGGCAAGGCGTCGCGCCGCAGGCACCCGCACCCGGCGCCACCCCGCAGCCATCGGGCACGCCGACCACGGCCAAGCCCGGTCTGCTCGACCCGCTCAAGGACTTGCTGTCGCCGATTCTGTCGCCGCTGCTGCCGAAGGCGCCCACCACAGCGCCGCCCGCGGTGGCTCCGGCGGCCCCGGTGGCGACGTCCGCGCCGAGCACACCCGCCCCGGGCCCGACCACACCGTCGGCGGCACCGACCGGGGCGGCGCCGTCGACCACCAAGGCGACCACCAAGGCGACGGCCAAGCCGACCGCCACGCCGACGGCCGAGCCGTCCGGTTCCGCCTCGCCGTCGGCGTCCGCGTCGGCGACGGGGGACAAGCCCGCGTACCCGTGTCCGACCGAGGTTCCGCTGAACGCCAAGGCGGCCGCCCCCGGGGAGCCCGTCCTGCCGGACCAGCCGTGGATCCTCAAGACCAGCCTGCTCGCGATGGCCGGCATGGACTACAAGGGCGTCGTCAACGTCACCACCGGCAGCGGCAAGACCAAGCCGGTGCTGAAGTTCGAGGTCAGTGCCGGCGTGGACATCTGGAACCTGGACATGACGTCGCCGGAGGAGAACGGGCGGCACCTCCACGTGTTCTCCACGAACAACGTCAAGTCCTACATGAAGGACGGCACGGTCACGTTCTACACCGAGAGCCTGAAGGGCAACCTCTTCGGCCTCATCCCGGTCGAGTTCACCCCGACCACCCCGCCGCCGCTGAACGTCCCGGTGGCGTTCTTCACCGACGTCACCGTCACCCAGGCCGGCCAGACCGGCGCCACGCTGGTGATCCCGGACATGACGATGCGGATCGAGAAACCCTGAACCACCCCTGAACCACCCCCCGCAAAACGGACCGGCCGGCGTCTCTGGTGGATGAGACGCCGGCCGGTCCTCTTTGTGCTGTCTGTGCCGTCTGTGCCGGTGGATGCCGGTGCGGGCCGGGGGAGCACCGGCGCGGAGCCGGCGCCCGGTCAGTGCGGCTTGAGCCAGACCGTGGCCAGCGGCGGCACGGTGATCGTCGCCAGGCCGGACTCGTCGGCGACGATGTCCTGCGGGTTGCGCACGTCGCTGCCGCCGTAGACCGCGGCGTCGCTGTTGAGGACCTCGCGCCACACGCCCGGCTGCGGCAGCCGGATGCCGAAGCCCGGCCGCACCACGGGGGAGAAGTTGACGACCGCGACCAGGAGTTCGCCGTCCGCGCCGTGCCGGATGTAGGACAGCAGGTTGTCCGCCGCGTTGCCGCCGTCGATCCACGTGAAGCCGTCCGGCGTGGTGTCGCGAGACCACAGCGCCGGGTTGCCCCGGTAGACCGCGTTGAGGTCGCGGACCAGGCGCTGGACGCCCTGGTGCTCGGCGTGGTCGAGCAGCCACCAGTCCAGGCCGTGCGCCTCCGACCACTCCGCGTCCTGGGCGAACTCGGTGCCCATGTAGAGCAGCTGCTTGCCCGGGTGCGACCACATGAAGCCCAGGTACGCCCGCACGTTCGCCATCTGCTGCCACCGGTCGCCCGGCATCTTGTGCAGCAGCGACTGCTTGCCGTGCACCACCTCGTCGTGGCTGATCGGCAGGACGTAGTTCTCCGACCACGCGTACATCAGCGAGAAGGTGATCTCGTTGTGGTGGAACTGCCGGTGGATCGGCTCCTTCTGGATGTACACGAGCGAGTCGTGCATCCAGCCCATGTTCCACTTCAGGCCGAAGCCCAGCCCGCCGTGGTCGGTCGGCCGCGTCACGCCGTCCCACGCGGTGGACTCCTCGGCGATGGTGACGATGCCCGGCATCCGCCGGTACAGCGTCGCGTTCATCTCCTGGAGGAACCGCACGGCGTCCCAGTTCTCCCGGCCGCCGTGCTCGTTCGGCGCCCAGTCGCCGCCCTCGCGCGAGTAGTCGAGGTACAGCATCGAGGCGACCGCGTCGACGCGGATGCCGTCGACGTGGAACTCCTTGGCCCAGAAGACCGCATTCGCCACCAGGAAGTTCCGGACCTCGTGGCGGCCGTAGTCGAAGACCAGCGTGCCCCAGTCGGGGTGCTCGCCGCGCCGCGGGTCGGGGTGCTCGTACAGCGGCGTCCCGTCGAACCGGGCGAGCGCCCAGTCGTCCTTCGGGAAGTGCGCGGGGACCCAGTCGACGATCACGCCGATGCCCGCCTGGTGCAGCGCGTCGACGAGCATCCGGAACTCGTCCGGCGAGCCGAACCGCGACGTGGGCGCGTAGTACGACGTGACCTGGTAGCCCCACGAGCCACCGAACGGGTGCTCGGCGACCGGCATGAACTCCACGTGCGTGAAGCCCATGTCGCGGACGTACCGGGGCAGCTCCGCGGCCAGTTCGCGGTAGGACAGGCCGGGCTTCCACGAGCCGAGGTGGACTTCGTAGACGCTCATCGGCTGCGCGTGGTGCAGGCGGCCGGCGCGCGACGCCATCCACGCGTCGTCGCCCCACGCGTACCACGACGTCGACACGACGGACGCGGTCTGCGGCGGCGCCTCGGTCGCGAACGCGAGCGGGTCGGCCTTCTGGCGCAGGTGCCCGTCCCGGCCGAGGATCTCGAACTTGTACGTCGCACCGTCCGCGATGTCCGGAACGAACAGCTCCCAGACGCCGGAACGGCCGAGCGAGCGCATCGGGAAGCCGGTGCCGTCCCAGTAGTTGAAGTCGCCGACCAGGCGGACGCCCTGCGCGTTCGGCGCCCACACCGCGAACGCCGTGCCGGTCACCGCCCCGCCGGGCGTCTCGTACGCCCGCACGTGGGCGCCGAGCACCGTCCACAGCTCCTCGTGCCGGCCCTCGCTGATGAGGTGCAGGTCCAGCTCGCCGAGCGTGGGCAGGAACCGGTACGGGTCGTCCACCGCGAGCACGGTGCCGTCCTCGTAGGTGACCTCCAGCCGGTAGTCCGGCACGGGCGCGCCCGCCGGGGCGGGCAGCAGGCCGTTGAACAGGCCGTCCGCCTCGTGCGGCAGTTCGTACCGTTCGGCGCCGACCACCGCGACGACGCGTTCCGCCCACGGGCGGAGCACACGCAGCGAGACGCCGTCCTTCCCGGGGTGCGGGCCGAGCACGGAGTGCGGGTCGTAGTGCGCGGCGTCCAGCAGGCGCCGCAGCTCGCCCTCGTCGACCGGGGTTCCGGGGCGCGCCCGGACCGCATCGCCGGGCGCGGCCGCGGCGGCGGGCACGACGGGTGCGGCGGACCCGTTCGCACGGCCGTTGGCGCGGCCGTGCTCGGGGCCGGGCTCGGGGCCGGACTCCGGTGCGGACCCCGGAGCGGAGTCCACGGGGCCGACCAGGTGAGTGGGCGTCACGGTGTTGACCTCCAAAGTGCGGCGGGACAGGGACGAAGCCGGGGGAACACGGGGCACCACCGCGTCAGCCGGCGGGTGAGCTTTGCGGCGACCGCTCGGCGAGGCGGCGAATCGCGGACATCGGGACGGGCAGCCACGTGGGGCGGTTGCCGGACTCGTAGACGACCTCGTAGACCGCCTTGTCGGTCTCGAACGCGCGCAGCAGCACCGGTTCGGCGCGCGGGTCGACGGCACCGGCCTTCGCGTACCCGGCGCAGAACGCGTCGCGGTTGCGCAGCGCCCACTCCTCCGCGCGGCGCACCAGATGCGGTGCCGGGGCGCCGGATTGGCCGGTGCGGCGCTCCGCGAGGAGGTGCCGGGCGGCGTAGTCGAACGACCGCAGCATCGCCGCCACGTCGCGCAGCGGCGAGTGCAGCGCGCGCCGCTCGACCAGCGGCTGCGCGGGTTCGCCTTCGAAGTCGATGAGCACCCAGCGGGTCGACGTGCGCATGACCTGGCCGAGATGGAAGTCACCGTGCACGCGCTGCAGCGGCACCGGATGGTCCTCGCGGCGCAACTGCGCCAGGTCGCGGTAGGCGTCGCGCAGCCGGTCGGTGTACGGCTCCAGCTCGGGGACGCGCCCGGCGGCCGCGTCCAAGCGCCGGCTCATCTGCTCGGCGAGGCTCTGCAGCTCGTCCTCGCCCGCGATCGCGGTGGGCAGCGTGCGGGCCAGATCGGCGTGCACCTCCGCGGTGGCCACGCCGAGGCGGAAGGACTCGCCCGCGAAGTCGCCGCCGACCTCGTGGGCGTGCAGCGGCTCGGTGCCGCCGCCGATGCCGAGGAGGTCCTGGTCGGCGTAGAGGTCGCGCACCGAGGTCTTGGCCAGCTCCCAGCCGTCCGTGCCGGTGCGCAGGTACTCCTGGAGCAGCCCGAGCGTCGTGGCCTCGCCTTCGAAGTCGGCCTCGAACCAGGCGACCGGCTGCGGGATGCGCCGCGAGCCGGCGCCCGCGAGCGCCAGGCACAGTTCCAGGTCCGGGTTGACCCCGGGGGTGAGGCGGCGGAACAGCTTGAGGATCACGTCGTCGCCGAACACGATCGACGTGTTCGACTGCTCGGCGCCGACCACCAGGCCCGCGAGGCGGCCGCGCGGCGCGCGTTCCGCGCAGCGCTGGAACACCAGCGGGCCGACCTCGCACGGATCGCCGGCGTCCGCCGCGGCAAACCGTTCCAGCAGCCACGTGGTCAGCTCGCTGTCGTGCGCGGCGTCGTACAGCACGGCGCCGGCGGCCGGGTCGCCGCCGACCCGGCCGATCGTCGCGTGGTCGAGCCGGTCCACCCGCCACCGGCGCACGCCGAGTAGCAGCTGGTAGTGGTCCACCACGGCCGGCAAGCCGCGGCTGCCTTCCAGCGCGACGCCGAGGACGAGGTGGAACATCCCCGGATCGCCGCGCACCAGTTCGACCGCGGACACCACCTCGACCCCGCGGATCGTCCGGCCTTTGCCGGCGAACCATCTCTGCCGCGGCAGCCACGGCAGCAGCTGCGCGCACACCGCCTCGGCGGGAATGCCGCGCAGGTCCTGGGGTCGGGTGGAGTGAGTCACAGCGTCCGCGCCCCTCGCGTGAGTCGGAACCAGTAGAAGCCGTGTCCGGCGAGCGTCAGCAGGTACGGCAGCTCGCCGATCGCGGGGAAGGTCACCCCGCCGAGCAGTTCGACCGGCTGGTACGTCTCGAACTGCCGCAGGTCCAGCTCGGTCGGCTGGGCGAAGCGCGAGAAGTTGTGCACGCACAGCACGACGTCGTCCTCGTACTCGCGCAGGAACGCCAGCACGGACGGGTTGGACGAGGCCAGTTCGTTGTAGACGCCCAGCCCGAACGCCGGATTCTGCTTGCGCACCTCGATCATCCGGCGGGTCCAGTGCAGCAGCGACGACGCGCTGCTCATCTGCGCCTCGACGTTGGTGACCTGGTAGCCGTAGACCGGGTCCATGATCGTCGGCAGGTACAGCCGGCCCGGGTCGCAGGCGGAGAAGCCCGCGTTGCGGTCCGGCGTCCACTGCATCGGGGTGCGCACGCCGTCCCGGTCGCCGAGCCAGATGTTGTCGCCCATGCCGATCTCGTCGCCGTAGTACAGGACCGGCGAGCCGGGCAGCGACAGCAGCAGGGCGGTGAACAGCTCGATCTGGTTGCGGTCGTTGTCGAGCAGCGGCGCGAGGCGGCGGCGGATGCCGACGTTGGCGCGCATGCGCGGGTCCTTGGCGTACTCCGCGTACATGTAGTCGCGTTCTTCGTCGGTGACCATTTCGAGGGTCAGCTCGTCGTGGTTCCGCAGGAAGATGCCCCACTGGCAGTTCAGCGGGATCGACGGGGTGCCGGCCAGGATCTCCGACACCGGGTAGCGCGACTCGCGGCGGACCGCCATGAAGATGCGCGGCATGACCGGGAAGTGGAACGCCATGTGGCACTCGTCGCCGTCGCCGAAGTAGTCGACGACGTCCTCGGGCCACTGGTTGGCTTCGGCGAGCAGCACCGTGTCCGGGTACTTGTCGTCGATCTCCTTGCGGACCCGCTGCAGGAACTCGTGGGTCGCCGGGAGGTTCTCGCAGTTGGTGCCCTCTTCGGCGAACAGGTACGGGACCGCGTCGAGGCGGAACCCGTCGATGCCGAGGTCGAGCCAGAACCGCAGGCCCGCCAGCATCTCCTCCTGCACCCGGGGGTTCTCGTAGTTGAGGTCCGGCTGGTGGCTGAAGAAGCGGTGCCAGAAGTACTGCTTGCGGACCGGGTCGTAGGTCCAGTTGGACGACTCGGTGTCGACGAAGATGATCCGGGCGTCCTCGTACTGCTTGTCGTCGTCGGCCCAGACGTAGTAGTCGCCGTAGGGGCCGTCCGGGTTGTTGCGCGATTCCTGGAACCACATGTGCTGGTCGCTGGTGTGGTTCATGACGAAGTCGATGATGATCCGCATGCCGCGTTTGTGGGCGGCGTCCACGAACTCCACGAAGTCCGCGAGGTCGCCGAACTCGGGAAGCACCGCGGTGTAGTCGGAGACGTCGTAGCCGCCGTCGCGCAGCGGGGACGCGAAGAAGGGCGGCAGCCACAGGCAGTCGACGCCGAGCCACTGGAGGTAGTCCAGCTTGGCGGTCAGGCCTCGCAGATCGCCGACGCCGTCGCCGTTGCTGTCCTGGAAGGAGCGGACGAGGACTTCGTAGAAGACCGCCCGCTTGAACCACAAGGGGTCGCGTTGGCTGCGCGGCGTGTCGTCGAACGTGTCGGCGATGGGTTCATTGACGATCACGGGTTGTTCCTCCGGACCGAGAAGAGATGCGCGGGTTCTTCGGCGGGGTCCAGACGGACGTAATTCCGCTGGCCCCAGCGGTAACTCGCCCCGGTGAACGCGTCGTGCACCGGGAACGTGTCCTGCCAGTCCATGCCGAGGGCGGGCATGTCCAAGGACACGGTGGCCTCGTGCGTGGCATGGGGGTCGAGGTTGACGACCACCACCACGAGATCCTCTGCATCACCCGTGCGGGTGCGCTTGGAGAAGGCCATCACCGCATCGTTGTCGGTGTGGTGGAATTTCAGGTTTCGCAGGTGTTGCAGCGACGGATGGTGCCGGCGCACCCGGTTCAGGGTCGTGATGTAGGGCGCCAGTGAGCGGCCCTCACGCTCGGCGGCGGCCCAATCGCGAGGCCGGTACTGGTACTTCTCGGAGTCGAGGTACTCCTCGCTGCCCGGCGCGACCGCTCTGTGTTCGAACAGTTCGAAGCCGGAATAGACGCCCCAGGTCGGGGACAGGGTGGCGGCGAGCACCGCGCGGATCTTGAACGCGGAGGGGCCGCCGTACTGCAGGTACTCGTGAAGGATGTCGGGGGTGTTGACGAAGAAGTTGGGCCGCATGTACGCGGCGGCGGGGCCGGACAGCTCGGCGAGGTAGTCCTCCAGCTCGTGCTTGCCGGTACGCCAGGTGAAGTACGTGTAGGACTGCTGGAACCCGATCCGGCCGAGGGTGTGCATCATCGCCGGACGGGTGAACGCCTCCGCCAGGAACACCACGTCGGGGTCGCGGCCGTTGATCTCGGAGATGACCTTCTCCCAGAACACCACCGGCTTGGTGTGCGGGTTGTCGACGCGGAACACGCGGACGCCGTGCGCCATCCAGAAGCGCAGGACCCGCAGCGTCTCGCGGACGATCCCGTTGAAGTCCTCGTCGAAGTTGACCGGGTAGATGTCCTGGTACTTCTTGGGCGGGTTCTCCGCGTAGGCGATCGAACCGTCCGCCCTTCGGGTGAACCAGTCGGGGTGCTTCTCGACCCACGGGTGGTCCGGGGACACCTGGAGGGCGAAGTCGAGGGCGACCTCCAGGCGCAGCTCGCGGGCACGCGCGACGAAGGCGTCGAAGTCCTCGATGGTGCCCAGGTCGGGGTGGATGCTGTCGTGGCCGCCTTCCGGCGAGCCGATCGCCCACGGCGACCCGGGGTCGTACGGGCCCGCTTCCAGGCCGTTGTTCGGCCCCTTGCGGTAGGCGCGGCCGATCGGGTGAATCGGCGGCAGGTAGAGCACGTCGAAGCCCATCGCGGCGATCGCGGGCAGCCGCTCCATCGCCGTGCGGAAATTGCCGGACACCGGCGGCCGCAGGCCCTCGGGGTCGACCTGGGCACCCTCCGAACGGGGGAACATCTCGTACCAGGACCCGAACAGCGCACGCTGCCGCTCCACTTGCAGCGGGTACCGCGGGCTCGACGTGATCAGGTCGCGCAGCGGGGACGCGGCCAGGGCCAGGGTCACCGCGGGGGCGAGTGCCGCATCGAGCCGCTCCTGCGCCGGACGGGTGACGTCGCGCAGCACGTCGACGGCGTCCAGCACCGGCGCGCGGCCCGCCCGCTTCGACACGCCCGCGGCGGCGCGCTCCAGCAGGAGGGCGCCTTCTTCGAGCACGAGTTCGGTGTCGATCCCGGCCGGGACCTTGATCCGCGCGGCGTGTCGCCACGTGCCGACCGGGTCGCTCCACGCCTCGACGGCGTACGACCACATGCCTTCGGCGGGCGGGGTGATCTCCACGCGGTAGCGGTCGGTGCCCGGCGCGGCCTCGGTCATCGGCAGGAACTGCCCGGCGCGGCCGCGGGGGTCGCGCAGCACCAGGTTCACCCCGAGCGCGTCGTGGCCCTCGCGGAACACCGTCGCGGCGACCTCGAAGGTCTCACCCACGACACAGCGCGCGGGGCGCGTGCCGCAGTCGACGAGGGGCTGGACGTCGAGGATGGGAATGCGACCGATCATCGGCTCCGGTCCTGATCTCGCGCGGGCGGCTGGGGACTTCGCGGCCGGCGGCTTCGAGGCCGGGGACTTCGAAGCCGGAGCGGCCGCGGCGTGGGCGGCGGGCTTGGTTTCCGCGGCGCGGCCCGGTTCCTCCGCGGGCGCGACGGGCGCGGCGGGGGCCTTCCGCGAGGCCCCGGCCGGCACGCCGGCACGCTTCCTGGCCGCACTGCTGCCCATGCCCACGCTCCTGCTCGACTGCCCGATAACGGGGATTGCACACGTGTACTCACCCGCGCAGAGGAGGCGGGCGAGTCGGGGACACGCTCTTTCAACTCCAACGATCACGAGCCTGTGCGGGTGACGGCTCAAATGGCGCAATTACCGCACCATGCACCATTGGTAGGGGTGGTCTGCAAGACTTCCTGCAAGATTTTTCTTTTGCTGCAACCACAACGCATCCACTGTCGCAAGACGTGCCCGGTTCCGGCTAGTGTCTGATGGTTGTGAGAGCAATCCGCCGATTCACCGTGCGCACGGTTCTGCCCGCTCCGCTGGAGCCCCTGGGCGAACTCGCCATGAATCTCCGCTGGTCCTGGCACGCGGAGACGCGCGACCTGTTCGAATCCATCGACCCGGAGACCTGGGCGGCCGTCGGCCACGACCCCGTCCGGCTCCTCGGCGCGGTGCCGACCGGCAAACTCGCCGCGCTCGCCGAAGACCGCAGATTCCTCGCCCGGCTCGCCGTCGCGGCCGAGGACCTGACCGACTACCTGACCGGTGCGCGCTGGTACCAGTCGCTGCCGGAACCCGGCTCGGCGCCCGACGGGGCGCCCGCCGCGATCGCGTACTTCTCCCCGGAGTTCGGCATCACCGCGGCCCTGCCGCAGTACTCCGGGGGCCTGGGCATCCTGGCCGGCGACCATCTCAAGGCGGCCAGCGACCTCGGCGTGCCGATCATCGGCGTCGGGCTGCTCTACCGGCACGGGTACTTCCGCCAGTCGCTGTCCCGCGACGGCTGGCAGCAGGAGCGTTATCCGCTGCTCGACCCCAACGAACTGCCGCTCACCCTGCTGCGTTCCGCCGACGGGACGCCCGCCCGGGTGCGCATCGGCCTGCCCGGCAACCGCGAACTGCACGCCCGGATCTGGAAGGCCCAGGTCGGCCGGGTTCCGCTGCTGATGCTGGACTCGGACATCGAGGACAACGAGCCGTTCGAACGCGAGGTGACCGACCGGCTGTACGGCGGCACCAGCGAGCACCGGCTGCACCAGGAGATGCTGCTGGGCATCGGCGGCGTCCGCGCGGTCCGCGAATTCTGCGCGATCACCGGCCACGCGCAGCCCGAGGTCTTCCACACCAACGAAGGCCACGCGGGGTTCCTCGGCATCGAACGCATTCGCGAGTTCCACGAGAGCGAGGGCCTCGACTTCGACGCCGCGCTCGAAGCGGTGCGGGCCGGCACGGTCTTCACCACGCACACCCCCGTCCCGGCCGGCATCGACCGGTTCGACCGCGAACTCGTCGCCAAGCACTTCGGCGGCGACAACGCGGTGCCGGGCGTCCCGGTGGAGCGCGTGCTCGGCCTGGGCGCGGAGTCGTTCCCGGGCGGCGAGACCGGCGTGTTCAACATGGCGGTCATGGGCCTGCGGCTCGCCCAGCGGGCCAACGGCGTCAGCAAGCTGCACGGCGACGTCAGCCGGGGCATGTTCGCCGGACTGTGGCCGGGATTCGACCTCGCCGAGGTCCCGATCGGCTCGATCACCAACGGCGTGCACGCGCCGACGTGGGTCGACCGCGACGTCCTCGACCTCGCCTCGCGCGAACTCGGCCCCGGCCTGGTCGAGGAAGCCCGCGGCTGGGAAGCCATCGGCAAGATCCCGGCCCGCGCGGTCTGGGACATGCGCCGCACGCTGCGCGGCAAGCTGGTCACCGAGGCCCGGACCCGGCTGCGCGCGTCGTGGAAGCAGCGCGGCGCGGGCGACGCGGAACTCGGCTGGATCGACGAGGCCCTGGACCCGGACGTGCTGACCATCGGGTTCGCCCGCCGGGTGCCGTCCTACAAGCGCCTCACCCTGATGCTGCGCGACCCGGAGCGGCTGCGGTCGCTGCTGCTGCACCCGACCCGGCCGATCCAGATCGTGGTCGCGGGCAAGGCGCACCCGGCCGACGAGGGCGGCAAGAAGCTCGTCCGGGAGCTGGTGAAGTTCTCCGACAGCGAGGACGTGCGGCACCGCATCGTCTTCCTGCCGGACTACGACATCGCCATGGCGCAGCACCTGTACCCGGGCTGCGACGTGTGGCTCAACAACCCGCTGCGGCCGCTGGAGGCGTGCGGCACGTCGGGCATGAAGGCCGCGCTGAACGGGTGCCTCAACCTGTCGATCCTCGACGGGTGGTGGGACGAGTGGTTCGACGGTTCGAACGGCTGGGCGATCCCGACCGCGGACGGCGTCGAGGACCCGGACCGGCGCGACGACCTGGAGGCCAACGCGCTCTACGACCTGATCGAGAACCGTGTCGCGGCGCGGTTCTACGACCGGGGCCCGGAGGACCTGCCCGGCCGCTGGCTGGAAATGGTCCGGCACACGCTCGTGTCGCTCGGCCCGAAGGTGCTGGCGTCCCGCATGGTCAAGGACTACGTCAACGTGCTGTACGCGCCGGCCGCCCTGGCCGCGCGCTCGATGGCCACGGACGGCCTGGCCGGGGCGAAGACGCTGGCCGCCTGGAAGTCCGAGGTCCGCGGATCGTGGCCGCAAGTCCGGGTGGACCACGTCGAGTCGGCCGGGATAGGAGACGCCCCCGAGGTCGGCAACACGCTCGACCTGCGGGTTCTCGTCACCCTGGGCGACCTGCGGCCGTCGGACATCGAGGTCCAGGTCGTGCACGGCCGCGTCGACTCGACGGACGCGATCGTGGACGGCGCGTCGGTCCCGCTCAAGCCGGTCCGCCGCGACGAGCAGGGCCGCTGGCTGTACGAAGGCGCCCTCGCACTCGACCGCACGGGGCCGTTCGGTTACACCGTCCGGGTGATGCCCGCCCACGCGCTGCTGGCGACCCCGGCCGAACTCGGCCTGATCGCCGTACCCGCGGAGGACGGCGGGGTTGCGGACGGGCTGCCGTTGCGCTGATGCGGGCGTCGGTGGGGGCAGGCCGCTCGGTCCGCCCCCACCGCGTTCTTCGGACCGTGCGCCGCGCTACCCGAGGGCGTCGGTGATGTGCCCCAGCGGGGTGCCCGCGTCCGCCCGGGTCCCGCTCGGTTGCAGTTTCGGCGTCGGCGTCGGCGTCGGCGTTGGCATTGGCGTCGGGTGCGCTGCCGGGTCCGCCCGGGGGGCCGGTGTCCAGATCGGGGCGTCGGCCGGGAGGACGGGGACCAGCGCCGGGAGGCTGTACGGGCCCAGGTCGTCGACAGGCCCCGGGTGGCGGCGGCAGCCGTTGGGGCCCGCCGCGATGAGAGTCCAGCCGGGGTGTTCGGCGACGAAGACGGTGAAGCCGTAGCGCTGGCCGTGGTCGCCCGGGACCGAGGCCGACAGGCGCCACGCGCCGTTCGGGGTGCCGTTCGGGGGGTTCGTGTAGACGGCGATGTCGTTGCCGCGGCCGCGGGCGAAAGCGCGGAGGCGGGCGAACGTGTCGTGCTGGGTGCCGTCCGGGACGGCGATGTTGGCGAGCACACCGAGCGTGTAGTAGCCGTCGGTGATGCGGTGCCGGTCGAAGCCGTTGGTGCAGGTGCCCGGCGACAGGTCGATGTAGCCCTCGACGCGGTCGACGCCCGCGGCACCGAGGACGTCGAGCAGGAGCCGGTACGCGGAGTGCCGCGTCTCGTGCACCGGCACGTCGGGCGTGTGCTCGGTCATGGCGTCCCGGCGGGTTGGTCGACGGGCGCGGCGGCTTGCGGCCGGTACTGGTCGAGATCCCCGTATACGCCCATCGTGACGTTCGCCTGGGCAGTGAGGCTGACGTCGGGCTTGTCCGGCCCCGACTCGTTCCAGTAGCTGTAGTGGCCCCCGGCGTTGGTCGGCAGACGGGCCGCGCCGAAGTCCGGGTCGTTGGGCAGCCGGTCGTGCACCAGCGCACCCCAGGGTGCGACCGCGTCGTCGCCGGACATCCCGGCGAACACGTGTGCGGGCTCGTGCCGGAGGCCGTTCACGTTGTCCGTGTGCACGCCGGGGCTGCCCATGAACACGATGTCGTCGACGGCCAATCCGTTCGGCTGCTGTTTCGCCGCGTAGGCGATCACGTCGGTGCCGTAGCTGTGGCCGCTCGCGGTCAGGTGCTGGCCGGGCGGCCCGGCGGCGCGCATGCCGTTCACGAACTGGTTGAACGCGGACGCCCCTTCCTGCGCACGGCCGGGGCCCAGGGCGCTGCTGAACCCGGTGGCCGACATTTCCGGCGCGTCGTAGTCGAGCCACAGGATCGCGGCGGCGTCGCCGGGCTGGGCGGTGAGCTTGTCGGAGTAGTGCTGGAGCTTGGTGAGCCGGCTCAGCTGCTGGGGGAGACTGTCCTTGAGCGTGGTGTTCGCGCCGGGGACCTGCACGACGGTGTTCTTGGCGGTGTCCGGATTGCCGACCGCGATGACCACTTCGCCGTCCGCCGACTTGCTGCCGAACTCCAGCAGCATGAGCTGGGCTTCGGCCGGCCGGTCGCGGTTGGTGGCCATGGCGGCGTTGATCTGCCTGAGGTTCTCGTACTCGCGCTTCTGGCGGGACGTGGCGGTGCCGCCCGTCACCAGCGGGCCGAGTTCGGCGAGCCGGGAACTCAGCGCGAGCCGGTTGGCCTGGTCGCGGACGGTCGCGGGCAGCCCGTCCATGCCGCCCAGCTGCTGCGGGAAGTTTGCGAGGTACGTCTGCCGTTCCGCCGCGCTCAGCGACAGCCACCACGCCGCGGTCTGCTGCGGGTCCATGCCGGTGAACGTGCGGTCGAGGTCGGCCATCGCGTTCCTCAGCGCCGCGTCGTCGCACGCCGCGACCTCGTCGGGATTGAGCCGGGCGAGGGCCGCGGCGTGCCGGGCGTCCGCGGCCGAGGCCGCGTCGAGCACCTGCTGGAGGCGCTGCGCGCACACGTCGACCTTGGTCTGCGCGGCGGCCTGCTGCTGCGCGTCGCGCGGCGTCGTCGGCGGGGCGGCTTCGGTGACGAAGAACTGCCCGTTTCCGGCGGCGACGGTGAGGCCGTCGGAGAGCGCGGCGTACACCTCGGTGAAGAGCTTCGCCTGGCAGGACGTCAGTTCGTCCGCGGCGAAGTCGAGTTCGGCGGCGATGCTGCGTACTTCGAGGGAGGCGACGCGGATCCGGCGGAGCGTCTCCTCCAGTTCGAGGTTGGCGGTGCCCGCGGTGTGGCCGCGCCAGCCCGCCTGCTCCGTCGCGCCGCACACGCCGAGTTCGAAGTCGCGGACGATCTCGTCGAGTTGGTTCATCGTGCGGGTGCAGGCATCGGCGTGTGCGCGGATGCCGTCGAACTTCGCGTTCTTGAGTTCGTCGAACGTGACCATCGGGCGCGGCCTAACGCAGCGTCGAGGTGTTGGCCGACTCCGCGCGGAAATACGCCTCGGTCGTGGCCCGGATCTTCGTGGCGCACGCGTGGGCCGCCTGGGCGAGCACGTCGAGCTGGTGCGCCCACGCGTCGGCGAGCATGCCTGCCTGCCATCCGGTCTGGAATCCCGGCAGCCCCGCGGGCATGCCCAGCGCCAGGCCGCGGCTGAGCCCTTGGAGGGCGTCGCCGTCCGCGTCGGCGCGCGACGCCGCGGGCATGAGCAGCGCCGGGTCGACCGTGTAGTCGACGGCGCGCGCCGGATCGATGCCCGGCAGGTACGCCGGGTTCTGCGGATCCGGATTCCGTCCGGCCTGCGGATTCGGCAGGCCCGGCTGCGGTGTGCCGACGGACGTGCCCGGTGTGGAGCCGGGTGCGGTGCCGGTGGCGCCCGGATTCGGCTGGTTCTGCCCGGGTGGTTGATCGGCCATGACAAGTCCCCCGACTCATGTCGCCAGATCGATGCAGTTTTTGAGGTCGGTCCGTCCGAAAGCCGCCGGGATCGTGCGGTATCCGCCGGGCGGGTTTTCCGCGCCGTACTCTACTGACCGATCTGCGCGAGCGGCAGGGGAGTTGCCCGGGAACGCCGGATTCCGGCCGGTGGCGGACGCCACACCCGGTGGCCTGTCGTCCGCGGTATCGGTGCCGCATATGCAAGCGCCCCGCCGTACCCAGGGGAGTACGGCGGGGCGCCGGTGCCGGAGTGGTGCGTGTGCGGCGCTTATGCGGTGATGGTGCGGTGGTGGGCGTCAGGCCGCGACATCACCGGTCCGCAGCGCACCGGGGACCTGCTGGTTCGCGGCCGTCGCGCGCAGCGTCGGCGGGAGGCCCGGGTTGCCGTCGTTGTCGCCGTTGATCATGTGGGTGTTGTTCGCGAACACCCCCATGGCATAGGCGATCACGTCGGAGTTGAGGTCGAGCGCCCGCTTGTTGATGTTGGTGATCTTGTCGCACGCCTGGTGGTAGCAGGCGTCGTATGCGGCACCGGCCTGGCCGCCGAACTTGGCCGCCTCGTCGGCGGTCTTGATCTTCTCGGCGCCGGTGAACGTGCCGCCCGCCGGGATGCCGACCGCGATGAACGGCCCGTAGTCGGAGCGGCCGTCGAAGTCGGTGGGCCCGTACGCGGATCCCACGCGGCCCAGGTAGCCGTTGATGAACGCCTCGATCTCCGCCGAACCGGCCGGGCCGGGGTCGGCGCCGCTGCCGGACCCGTCGCCGTCGTACACGAACTCGGCGAAGTTGGGCGACGCGATCATGTCGAAGTTCAGGTACAGCGCGAGCTTGCGCTGGTCCGCCGGGGCCAGCGAGTTCACGTAGTACTCCGACCCGAGCAGGCCGAACTCCTCGGCCGACCACCATGCGAAGCGGACCTTGTTCGCCGGGTGGTCCTCGTACTTGGCGAGCTGGATCGCGGTCTCCAGCAGCGCGGCGCTGCCCGAGCCGTTGTCGTTGATGCCCGGGCCCTTGGTGACCGAGTCGAGGTGCGCGCCGGCCATGACCACGTTGTCGGCATCGCCCCACTTGGACTCGGCGACGACGTTGCGGGTGACCCGGTCCTCGCGGAACTCGCGCAGGTCCACGGTGAGGGTCACCGGACCCGCGGCGGCCTGCGCGGCGAGGGCTTCGCCGTCCGCCTGCGAGATGCCGCCGGTCGGGACGCCGCCCACGTTCGGGTCGCTCAGTGTGCCGTGGATCTCGCCCGGCACGTTGTTGTAGATGATCGTGGCGACCGCACCCGCGGCGGCCGCGACCGTGTCCTTCTGGGCGAACGTGCAGCCGCCGCGCTTGACCAGGACGATCTTCCCGGTCACCGCGCCCGCCGGGTAATCGGCCGCGTCGCAGCCGTTCGTCCCGTCCGCGTCGACCGGGGCGAGGGCGAGCTGTGCGGTGACTCCGCCGACGGGTGTCGACGGCGAGTAGCTCATGACGAAGACCGGCACGTCGGACGGGGACGGCGAGACCACCTTGAGGGACTCGGCGATCGCGTCGACGAAGGTGAACGGGAACTCCTGGATGCGGACGTCGTACCCGGCGTCCTCCAGCTTGTCCGCGACGTAGTCCACCGAAGCCTCGTGGCCGGGGGTGCTGGCCGCGCGCGTGCCGCCGTTCTTGTCGGCGATCTTCTGCAGCGCCTTGAGATGCTTCATGACGTTGTCCGCGGTGACTTTGCGGGCGAGCTTGTCGCCCAGCTTGTCGTCCTGGTGCGGGTGGGCCGCCGCCGGAGTCACGGCCAAGCCCACGAGGGCGAAGCCCGCGATGGCGGCGGTCAGGGCCTTGCCGAGGTGACGCTGCGTCATACAGGTCCTTTCCAGGGCAAAACGGGCGCACCTATGCGCGTAGCTCCCCGGGGTGACGGGAGAAAGGGCATGGTGCGCGGGACTGCGCCGAAACGTATCGTCCCGATTGCCGGTCCTACCAGAGGGCGGACCGGGATTTCTCGTCCGTCATGCGGACGGCGGAGTTCCGTACGCGGTACACGGAGACGGCGCCCGGACGCCGCCCGGACCCGGCCGGGCGCGGGCTCTCACACGTTGCCGCGGGTCAGTGCAGGACCCAGTCGCGGAACGTCCCCGAGACGGCGAGCAGCACGCCGAAGCCGATGATCGGCGTCAGGATCAGGGCGATCAGTATTCCTATGCCGTAGTCCAGCAAGCGGACACGCCAGCTGTCCCGCTGCTCATCCTGCTCGGTCACGCGCAATGCCCCCCAAAGGACAACCCGGAGACCACTTGGACGGGTGCCCGGAAACGAGACGCGAGTTTAGCTCTTGGACACCAGCTCCCACCGCACAATCCCGTCCGCGTAGGCGCCGTCCAACCCGTTCAGCGCACCCTTCTTCTGCACGGCGGTCACGGACAGCTGCCCCATGATCCACCACGGCGGCGCCGCGTCGAGCGCCTTGAAGATACGCATGTACGCCGCCTGACGGTCAGCGGGCGTGGACGCGTTGCGGAGCAGCGTCCAGCCGGCGTCCACGTCGGCGTCCTTGTACCCCAGGTAGTTCGCGGGGGCGCCGCTCTGCGTGACGCCGCGCAGCCAGATGTCGAGATCCGTGCCGCCTTCCCAGCCCCACAGGGCCTGGAAGGTGCGCTTGCTGTACTTCTCGACCCAGGCCGAGCTGTCCAGGACCTCGTACTTGAACGTCACGTTCTGGTAGGCCGCCAGCTGGTTCTGAATCACCTGGAAGGCCGCCAGCTGGCTCTGCGAGCCGGACAGCGTGAACGACAACGGCTTGCCGGCCGCGGCGAGTTCGTCGAACAGCGCCTGCGCCTTGGCGTGGTCCTGCTTGCCCTGCCGCGGCGCGGACGAGGCCAGCGGGGAGGCGTCCGGGACGACGCTGTCGGTGGTCTGCGCCTGCAGCGCCTTCCCCACTTGGTCGGCGTCGAGCGCCGCGATGACCGCCTTGCGCGCCCGCACGTCGTCGAACGGGGCGGTGGCGTCGTTGAACGCCATCATGACGGCGCCCGGACCGACCACCGGAATCAGGTCGAGGCCGACGGCCTGGGCCCTCGACGTGTCGCGTCCGGAACTCGTGAAGGCGACGTCGGCCTGGCCGGCATTGAGCGCCGCCGTGGCGACCTCGGGGGTCAGCACCTTGAAGGTGATCCCGTCCAGGTAGGCCTTGTCGGCGCCCTGCCAGTAGGTGGGATTGCGCGCGAACACCTGGCTCGTCGTATCCCAGCTCTTGAGCACGTACGGGCCGGCGCCGACCGGCTTCTTCCCGAAGCCCTTCGAGTCCGCTTTCATCGCCGTGGGCGAGCCGACGTAGGCCAGCTCGTCGGCGACCACGTGGTCGAACGCCCGGTCGGGCGCGGCCAGCTGGATCGTCAGATGCGTCGGGTCGACGACCGTCAGCGTGACGCCCTTGAGCGTCTGGGCGTGCGGGGACAGCAGGGTCGGGTCGGCGAGCCGCTCCCAGTTGAACTTCACCGCGGCGGCGTCGAGCGGCGTCCCGTCGCTGAACGTGACGTTCGGACGCAGCTCCAGCGTCCACAGGGCGCCGTCCGTGGTGGTGAGCGACTTGGCCAGCTGGGGGGTGACGGTGCCGCTCGCCTGGGTGAAGACCACCAGCGGGTCGTACAGGGCGGACATCCGCTGCCCGTCGGCGTACGCGGCGAGTTCCGCGGTCGCCGGGTCGAGCGAGATCGAGTCGGCCGACACGGCCACGACGATGCTGCCGCCGCGCTTGGGCGCGGGCGTGCCCGGTGTGGTCGGCGGCACGACCGGGACGAGGGGCCCGCTGCTCGCACCGGTGTTGCCCGTGCCCTTCCCGCCGCCGTTGCCGCTGAACGCGGCGGCGATGGCGACCCCGGCCCCGGCCAGCACGGCCAGCGCGGTGACGACGGCCACCGGAAGCCAGACCTTGCGTCCGCCGGGGAGCCGGTCGAGCCGCCCGGGACTGTCCGGCGCGGGCGACGGGGCGTAGCCCTGCTGCCAGGCCGGGGGTTGCGGGTGCGGGTGGGGCTGAGCCTGTGCGTGCGGGTGGGCGTGCGGACTCGGGCCGGGGCCCTGCGGGATGTACGCGGGGGCGCCGGGCGGGGGCAGGCCGGGGCCCGGGTTCGGCCCGGCGGATTGCGGCGACGGCGGCGGAGGGGTGGGCATGCCGACGACGGGTGGGGCGGTCGGGGGTGGGGGTGGGGTGGTGCGGGGGATCGGCGGGGTGGGCGCGGGGGCCGGCCACGCGGCGCCGGGGGCACCGGGCTGCGGGTAGGCCGGGTTGGCGGAGGAGTTGGGGTGCGGGACCGGGGGCGGGTAGGCGGAGAGGGCCCCGGGACCTGGGGGACTCGCGTGCGCACTGCCGGGACTGCCGGGACTGCCGGGCGGGGTGGCGGAGCCGGGGTTGGCCGGCTGCGCGAGGTTCGGGCCGCCGGCGGGGGAGCCCGGGGCGGGGCTGGGGCTTTGGCCTTGGCCAGGGGGGAAGCCGGGCATGCCCGGTGCCGGTGCGCCTGGTGTTCCCGGCGCGCCCTGGCCGGATCCGGGAGGGCCGACCGGACCGGGTGCGGGCGCGGGCACAGGCGGGCCGGGGCGGTCCGGGACGCCGGGGGAGCCCGCCGCGGCGGGGCCGCTCGGCGGAGGCCAGCCTTCGAAGCCGGATGATGCCGGGGTGGGCGGGGGGCCGTAGCCGCCTGCGGGGTGGGGCGGTTGCTGAGCGTGCTGGGCTTGCCAGGGGGTTTGCGGAGCCGGTTGCCCGGGGGCGGGCGGCGGTGGCATCGGGGGTTGGACCGGGGCGGCCTGCGGCGTGTTCGGGGTGCCCGGGGCTTCCGCGGCATCGAACGGGCTTTGCTGCGGCGGGTATCCGGGCGTGGGCGCGGCGCTGCCGGGGGTGCTCGACGTGGGACCGGTCAGACCTCCGTGGGGCGCCCACGGGTTCGGGTCCGGGCGGGGGACGGAGGACGCGCCGGGCGGGGGACCGTAGAGCGAGGCGGGTGCGACACCGGGGCCGGAGGTCGGCGGGACGGCACTGTCCGGGGCTCGGGGCCCGTCGGCGTTCCCGCGCGACGACGCGGCCGGTGCGGATCCGGCGGCTGACGACGGCGTTCCGGACGAGGCCGCGGCAGCTGCGCCCGCTGCGCCTGCTGCTGCGCCTGCCGGTCCGCCCGCGAGCGCACCGCCGCCGGCCGCGGCACCGCCCGCCGCCCCGGCACCCGGCGCCACTCCCGGCCGCGACTGCCCCGCCGCGTTGCCGCCCGACGCCATCGCCTGTCGGGCCAACAGCCCGGCGTGGTCCCGGCGCTCGCGGATCGACGCGAGCACGCCGAGCGGCAGCCACTGGCCCGCCGGACCCGTCGACAGCATGTGGACGAGATCCATCGGCTGCGGACGATCCTCCGGGTCCTTGGCCAGACACGCGGTCACCACGGCATGCAGCTCGTCCGGCAGCCCGCCCAGATTCGGCTCCTGGTGCACGACCCGGTACAGCATCGCCTGCGCGGAACCCTCGCCGAACGGCGCGATCCCCGCTGCCGCACACAGCACCGCGCCCAGCGCGAACACGTCCGCCGCCGGGGTGATGCGCTCCGCCTGCAACTGCTCGGGCGACAAGAAGCCGACCGATCCGACCATGAACCCGGTCCGCGTCATCGTCGCGCCCTCGAGGGCGCGGGCGATCCCGAAGTCGATGACCCGCGGGCCGTCTTCGGCGAGCAGGATGTTCGACGGCTTCAGGTCGCGGTGGATCAGGTCGCACGCGTGGATCGCCTCGAGCGCCTCGGCGAGGCCCGCGCCGAGCACGCGCAGCGCATGGCCGGGGAACGGCCCGTGCCCGCGCACGGCTTCCTCCAGCGACGGGCCCGGGATGTACTCGGTGACCATCCAGGCCGGCGTGGCATCCGCGTCCGCCGCGACCACCGCCGCGGTGTGGAAGGCGCTGACCCGCCGCGACGCGTCCACCTCGCGCCGGAACCGGGCCCGAAAATCCGGATCCACCGACAACTCGGCACGCACGAGCTTGATCGCGACCAGCCGGCCGCTCGGCGACCGGCCGAGGAACACCTCGCCCATGCCGCCCGCACCGAGGCGCGCGACCACCCGGTATCCGCCGACCTCGTGCGGATCGCCCGGCCGCAGTGCGTGGATCATTCGCCCGCCCTTCCCTCGGCGTCGACGCCCCCGGGGCCGCTCCTCCGCCCCGCCGGACCCCGCCCGCTCACCGGCACGCCACACCCGGCCTGCCCGCTCCGATGACGGACGGTATCGCAGGTATCGCCGGGGGGTCAGGGGGTTGCCCCTCAGCCTGGGGACAACCGAAGTCCGCCCCCGGCCCGCACAAAACCGGTCGACGAACGGACGTCGCCGGTCCCCTTCGTGCGCGAGCCGTTACGCGGACGGGGTGGGAGCGCGGGATGCCGCGGGCTCTCATGAATCGGTGTTCGTCGCGGTCGCCGTGGCTACCAAGAGGCCTGCGGCGGGGCCGGAGGCATCGGGGGCGGAGGCGGCGCACCACGACCGCGCCGGGAACGGAAGTAGAGCGCGGCCACGGCGATCAGCACCACTACTCCGCCACCGATTGCCGCGAGCGGAAGGAGGTTGCTGTCGGAGCCTCCCTTGTCGCCGGCGGAGTCCACGGCAGGTGCGGGCGAGAGCGGAGGAGTTGACGCACTGTCGCCTGCGGCCGGTGCGGGTTGCGTCGACGGTGGTGGTGTGGACGGCGGCGGGGGGGTTGGCTTGAGGCCGCGGACGTTGATCAGCGGATTCACATCGGCGGGGCCCGGCGGATCGGTCGACTGCAGTGCATTCCGAGGATTCACGATCCCGAACCCGATTTCGTCGTTCGGGACGACCTCTCCCTTGCCTTTGTGCGCGCTGGTGATGAGCCGATTGATGACCTGGTTGGCGGTCCAGTCGGGGTGAGCGGACCAGACCAGGGCGGCCACTCCGGAGGTGAGGGCTGCCGAACCGGAAGTGCCGTCGGTCATGCAGTACCGCGTCGGTCCGGTGCACGCGGCCGGGATCTGCGTGCCAGGCGCTGCGATCGAGACCCAGAATCCCTGGTTGCTGTTCGACCAAGTTCCGCCGTTCTGGTCCACGGCACCCACGCCCAGTACGCCGGGGTCTCCGGCCGGGTAGATCGGGGCACGGCCGTTGTCGGTCCCGTTGCCGGCACTGGCAACGACCAACTTGCCGCGGCTGAGGGCGTACTGCACGGCCTCGGCTTTCTCCGGCTCGTTGACTGCTCCGCCGCTGGAGATGTTGATGATCCGCGCCTGGGAGTCGGCCGCCGCGCGGATGGTATCGGCGAGTTTGTCCGGATCGAAGATCCCGCTCTTGGGCGTGTCCGGAACCCTGAACGCAAGCACTTTCGCTTCTGGTGCCACCCCCCAGACTCCTTGCCCGCCGCCGTTGACGCCCGAGCCGACAATCATCGAGGTGATGCCAGTGCCATGCCCGTTGTCATCACCGTCACCCAGCGGGGCTCCCGCAATTTGGCCGACCAAGTCCGGGTGCGTGGCATCGACTCCGGTATCCACCACGGCCACGGTGATTCCGTCGCCTCGGGAGATCTTCCAGACTTCGTCGATCTTCCATGCATCCAGGTACCACTGCTTGGCTCGCACGGAATCCGCGAAGGCGGGCTGAGGAACCGCGAGCACGCTCGCACAAACGGCCGTCAGGGCAGCCCCTACAGCACACATGCGTCGCAGGAATCGGGCGGCCATGAATCGACTGTCCTCTCGGTAACGGACGAGGCGGGTGCGCGAGCACCCGCCTCGATCTTGTCAGGGTGTCAGTCGACGACTGGCGGAACTGGCTGCCCGTGAGCGGTCCAGGTGGATTCGTCTTCTTCGAGGTACTCGGCCCGCTGCCGCCGACGGCGGTCCTGGCGGGTCGGACTTGCGGAACTGTTTGGCATGGCACGTCCGGTCGGCGACGCCTCACCCGGATGGGCACCCTCCGGCGGGGTGACACGAATACCCGAACCGCCGCGTGAGAACGAGCGTCCGCCGACGCCCCCCGTTGGCTCCCCGCCTACGGTGCCGCCCGGGGTGCGCACGGACGAACGAGGCGTTCCGGTGCGGCCGCTGCCGCTGCTGGGCCCGGCTGTACCGCCGCTGACCGGCATGCCACCACGGCCGACTCCCTGTGGAGATTCGCCCGGTGACAGTCCTGGCCCGCGCATGGGGGTGCCGCCTTCGATGGGACCGGCGCGCAGGGTGTTGCCGGGGACTCCGCGCGGACTCGCCGACGGGGCTACTTCGCGCGGGTTGTTGACCGCTTTGCCGCCGGACACACCTGGCCTACCGAGTACCGGGGAGCCGGGATTGCCCGCTTCGCCCAGCGCGCCGGGCTTACCGGCCGAGGGGAGTTGCAGAGGGCTTCCGCCCATTGGCGGGACACCGATTGGCGAGCCGTACTTGCCGAGATCGCCAGGCCCGGAAGGCGGAGAGCCCACGGTCGTCAGAGGGCTGGGCTGGTCTGCGTGCAGCGTCCCGTTTCCGGTCAGTTCGACGCCGGTCGGCGGCAATGTGGCGGGTGCAGCGCCACCGCTGTCTGCGGCAACCACGTTCGTGGGCTGCACGCGACCGGAAACGCCGGTGCCCCCGCGCGATGTTCCCTCCGCACTGCCCCCTGCTGCTCCGCGTTTGGCGGCATCTGAGCCGGTTCCGGACGCTCTGTTGCTGCCGCCCCCAGGGCCGTCCAAATCGCTGTTCTCGTAGCTGGCTACGTTGTAGATATTGGCCGGAGGCGGATACTCCGGCGGCACACTGCCGTCCATCACCATCGCCGCATCGTTGTAGCCCTTGGCGATGTTGTTCATGGTGGTGATGGCCTCTTGGCGCTGTAGCTCCACGTAAGTCGCGGCGTTGACTCCGCCGATGGCGTCCAACTCGGTGGGCGCGGCCATGGCCTTGACGGTTTCGACGGTGGCCATTTCCGTCGTTGGGAGCTGTGGCATGGAACCGGCGGTGCCGGCGGCGCTGGCCACATGGCCGAGCTGTTTGCCCATTTCCGTGGAGTATTGCGACAGCTGGTGGGTCGACTCGGTGACGGCATCGGCCCACGTGTGGAAGGAATCCGCAGTCGCGCCGGTCCACCCCTGCCTGGAGTCGGCCAACTTGAGGTTGAGGGTCGTCGCGGCCTGCTTGAGCTGCTCGCCGACGAAGGCAAGTCGCAGGGCGGCCCACGCGGCGTCCTCGTGATTGACGTGGGCGACCATGTCGATGAGCTGCTGGTGCGTGAACCGGCTGAAGTCGGTGGCCATGGGCGTCACCCGAGGCCGCGGGTCGAGTCAGGCGCGGCCGAGGACACGGCGGGCCTGGCCGGGGTAAGGCCGGGCGGGACCGAGTAGCGCTGGATCTCGCCCAGAATTCTGGAGAGTTGGGCGCGGTTGGCCTCGTCGGCCTCCTGGGTCTTGTCGGTCGCCATCTTGACGGTGAGGCGCATAGCCTCGATCTGGCCGTGCACGACTCGGGCGAGGCGGTCGAGTTCGGCGTGGACCCGACCCAAACTGCTCTCGACTCGGGTGACTTCGTCGAATCCGGTGCCGAGTGTCCCGGCTTTGAGCGGCTCGCCCGTCGGTTTCTCCGCCCCCATCGGGCCTTGCTTCAGCGCATCGATCACCTTCTTGATTTCGTTCTCGAAGGTGGTCATGTGCTCGATGTCCATCGCAAATTTCTCGGCACTTCTGCCGATGGATGCGAAAAGATCCATGTGGTGCTGCCTCCCCCGCGGAAGCGCCAACTGGTGTGGTCGGTACCGAGTGTAGCCAACCGGTGTTTCTGTTCGCTGCGCGAGGATCCGCGGGAAGTGGGTCGCGGCCGTGCGCCTGTTCGAGGGTGCCATGCCCCGTCGGAGCGTGACTACCCCGTTACGGCCACCGTTGCCCACGCGCTCGACGACACTCCCGACGGCAGGGACGCGAGCTTGTCCGCGTCCACCGATCCCGGCACGGCCTGGAACGCCACGACGAGCTGGTCGACGTCGCCGGGCAGCGCCAACGTCTCGTAGCTCAGGTTCAGTTCGCCGACCGCGTCGTGCCGGATCCGCTTGGTGCCGAAGGTCTTCTCCCGTACCTCGTGCGCCGCCCACAGCTTCCGGAAGGCCGGGCTCCCGTCCGAGAGTTCGCGGATGAACGCGGCGATCCGGCGGTCGCCCGGATGCCGGGCCGCGTCGAGCCGCAGGTAGGCGACCGTCTCAGCAGCCACGTCCTCCCAGTCCGCGTACAGTCCGTCGCCCCGTGCCAGGAACGCGTGCCGGGCCTGGTTGCGCAGCTCCGGGGTGCGCGTCGCGAAGCCGTACAGCGCGTCGCCCGGTGCGTTCCAGGCGAGCACGTCCATGCAGCGGCCGAGGACGAACGCGGGCGCGTCCAGGAGGTCCAGCATGTGCTGCACCGCCGGCCGCACCGACTGCGGTGTCTCGGGGCTGCTTCCCGCCGGGATGCTGCGGGCGGGGCGGGCGAGGGTGCGCAGGTGGTCCTGTTCGGTGGCGTCGAGGCGCAGGACGCGCGCGACGGCGTCGAGGACCGCGTCCGAGGCGTTCTGGCCGCGGCCCTGTTCGAGCCGGATGTAGTAGTCGACGCTGACCCCGGCGAGCTGGGCCACCTCTTCGCGCCGCAGGCCGGGCACCCGGCGGCGCCGTCCGTAGTCCGGCAGGCCCACGTCTTCGGGCCGCAGCCGACCGCGGCGGGTCCGCAGGAAGTCGCCCAGCTCGTCGTACGCGGTGTCGGTGCTCATGCCCTCGACTCTACGAGCCCCCCGGTCCGCCGCCGCGGCGCAGGGAGCGAAGGTGGTAACCGCAGACCCAGGAAAACCGCAGCCCTGGGTGGCCCGCGGCGGACGCCCGAAAGTGGAGACCACAAGCCGGAAGCAACGCCCCGCCCCTTCGGACGCGGGCCCACCTCCAGGAGCGAACTCCATGACGAACACCTACCCCGCCCTCGCCGGCCGTACCGCCGTCGTCACCGGCGCCGCCAGCGGCATGGGTGCCGCGACCGCGCGGCTGCTGGCCGCCAACGGTGCGGCCGTCGCGCTGCTGGCGCGCCGCGAAGACCGGCTGAAGGCACTCGCCGACGAGATCGTCGAAGCGGGCGGACGAGCCGTCGCCGTCGCGGTCGACGTCACCGACCAGGCGTCGGTCGACGCCGCCGCCGCGCGGGTCCGCACCGAACTCGGCCGTGTGGACCTGCTGGTCAACAACGCGGGCGTCATGCTGCCGAACCCGATCGAGGACGGCCGCATCGACGAGTGGGCGCGCATGATCGACACGAACGTCACCGGCGCTCTGCGCGTCATCCGCGCCTTCACCGGCGACCTGCTCGCCGCCGCGGCCGACGGCGGTGCGGCGGACCTGGTGGACATCTCGTCCATCGGCGCGCACGTCACGTTCCCGAACTACGCGGTGTACGGCGCCACCAAGGCCGCCCTGAGCCACCTCTCCGCGAGCCTGCGCACCGAACTGGGTCCGCGCGACGTCCGGGTCACCAACATCGAGCCGGGCCTCACCGACACCGAACTCGGCACGCACATCGACAACGCTGCGCTCAGCGGCGAACTCGACGGGATGTACGACGCCCTCGGCCCGCTCGCCGCCACGGACGTGGCCGACCTCATCGCGTACGCGACCTCCCGCCCCCGCCACATGAACCTCCGCCAGCTCGTGGTGCTCCCGACGCGGCAGGCGTGACCCGGGTGCCGAGCGGCGTTGCCCGATCGGATGTTCGATGCGGGCCAGGTGTGCGGTGGAGGCCGCGGGCGTCGCCGACCGCCGTCCTACCTGCGGCGACGCTTGTCGGCGCGGCCGTCGGTTCGGGCGCGTGTGCGAGTCGGAAGCCCTCGCCGTTCACTCGTCCGAGAAAGCCTTTCGTGTCCGCTCGGACACCCGAACTACCCTCGCGGCATGAGGACTTCGTCACCACCCGCGGCCGTGCTGCGGCAACTTCTCGCCCTTCGGCGGCGGCTTGCCGCGGATGCGGTGCGCGACGCCGAGCACGAGGCGGCGGTCACCGGGCTCACCGCGCTGGAGTTCGCCGACGCGGGCCTCGTGCCGTTCGATCCGAAGCTGCACATCCTCGTGGCGCGCGGCTTCGACGGCCGTCGGATACCGGGGGTGCGGTACGAACGGACCCGGCGGCCGCCCGCGCCCCTGCCGCTCCGGCTCCCGCCGACCGCGCCCTACGCCCGGGCGGTCGTCGACGCCTGCCGACGGCTCCCGCGCGAGCAGGACGCCCGCTCGGTGGTCCTCGGCAGCGTCCGGACGCGGCTGTGCGACCCGGCCGCGATCGCCGCCGAATGCGAGCGCCTGCCCGCCCGGGAGCGGACCCGGCTGGCGCCGCTTCTCGCCGAAGCCCGGGTGGGCCTGCGCTCGGTGCCCGAGGCCGATCTGCGGCGCGCGGTCACCCGGTCGGAACTCCCCGAACCGTTGTGGAACCCGCACGTGTCCGCCCGCGACGGCGCCTTCCTGGGCCGCCCGGACGCACTGTGGCCCGACGAGGGGGTGGCCGCCGAAGTCGACTCGGTGGCGTACCACGGCTCGCCCCGGGACCAAGCGCGGACCGCGGCCCGCCGGGCCCGCCTGGAAGCTGCCGGGCTGCTCGTCCTGCCGGTCCTGCCGCGCGAGATCCGCGACGAACCGCGGCGAGTCGTCGCCCTGCTGCGCGGCACCCTGCGCCGGGCCCGCGCGGAAACCGCCGCGGGCGGGCGCACCGCCCATCGCGCACTGGTGGTGCAGCATGCGATGTGGTGACCCGCCGGTCCGCGGCCCGGCACGCGGCCCGGCACGTGGCCCGGCCCGGAGCGGAGCGGGCCGACGGTACGCCGGCGGCCGGGATACCGGTGGCCGGGCCTGCGCCGGGTCAGCCCTCCAGGAGCCGGGCCCGCAGCGCGTCGATGCTCGCCTGCGGCACGCCCATGCCGTCGCGGACGTAGTCCTCGACGGTGCCGTAGTGCGTCTCGACCTCGCCGAAGGCGGTGTTCAGGTACTCCTCGCGCACCGAGAACATCGGCCGCAGGTGCTCCGGGTCGAACCCGCGCTCGGCGATCACCGAGAGGATGCGGCTGTTCTTCTCGGTGAGGTGCGCCGCGCTGGCCAGGTAGTCCTCGAGGATCGTCTCGCGCGGCACGCCGAGCAGCGTCAGCAGCACCGCCGACGTCCAGCCGGTGCGGTCCTTGCCCTGCGAGCAGTGGAACACCGACGCCCGCTCGGCCTCCGCCATCCGCGTGAAGACCTTGCGGTACGCCTCGCGGGCGAGCCCGGTGGTCACGAACCGCCGGTACACCTCGCTCATCAGGTCGATCCCGGCCTGACCGCCCAGCGTCTCGCCGGCCCGCTGCGGGTCCGCGAAGACGTCGCCGAACAGCTCGTTGTTGCCCTGCCCCATGACGTCCGCGATCAGCAGGTCGACACCCGCCGGCAGCCGGTCCGGCTCGTTGTCGCGCTCCTGGTCCGACCGCAGGTCGCAGACCAGGCCGATGCCCAGGCGCACGAACGTTTCGGTGTCCGGGCCGTCCAGCGCGGCAAGGCCGTCCGACCGGTAGACGACCCCGGTGCGCACCTTGCGCCCGTCGGCGGTCGCGTGGCCGCCCGCATCGCGGAAATTCGGTGCGGTGGTCAGGATCGGCGTGGGCGCGGTCATCGGCGGCGGGCTCCGTTCGTGCGGCGGTCCGTGCGGTGGCGACGGGGCGCGGATCCGGGCCCGCGCCCTACCAGGGTGACATCCCCCGGATACGGGTGCCGCACAGCCCCTACGGTGGCGTACGCCACCGCATGCGGGTGCGGCCCGGGACCGGGAGACGGTCGGCTCAGGTGGGTGCCCAGACGGCGTGCTCCACCCGCAGCAGCACCGCGGAGCGGCCTGCCACGGTCAGCGCCGATCCGCCCGGGACCGGCTCGTTGAAGCGCGCCATCGGATCGGTGTCCAGCGCGGTGTCCAGGACCATTTCGTAGGAGTGCGCCCACGGCTCGCCCGGCAGCACGAACGGCATCGGCTGCGAGGACGCGTGCAGGATCAGCAGGAAGCTGTCGTCCACGATCCGCTCGCCGCGCGGCCCGCGCTGCTCGATGTCCAGGCCGGACACGTACATGCCGAGCGTCGCCCCGGGCGAGAACCAGTCCCGGTCGGTCATCTCCCGGCCTGCCGGGGTGAACCACGCGAGGTCGCGCAGCCCGTCCGGGAACGACGGCCGCCCGGAGTAGAACGCGCGGCGGCACAGCACCGGATGGCTGCGGCGGAGCCGGACGAGCCGCGCGGTCAGGTCGAGCAGCGGCCGCCAGTGCGGATCGTCCAACGCCGACCAGTCCAGCCAGCTCAGCTCGTTGTCCTGGCAGTACGCGTTGTTGTTGCCGCGCTGCGTGCGCCCCATTTCGTCGCCCGCGACCAGCATGGGCACGCCGGTCGACAGCAGCAGCGTGGTCATCATGTTGCGCAGCTGGCGGCGGCGCAGCAGGCCGACCGCGGGGTCGGCGGTCTCGCCTTCGTAGCCGCAGTTCCACGCCCGGTTGTCGTCGGTGCCGTCGCGGTTGTCCTCGCCGTTGGCCTCGTTGTGCTTGCCTTCGTAGGAGACGAGGTCGCGCAGCGTGAAGCCGTCGTGGGCGGTGACGTAGTTGACCGACGCGTAGGGGTGGCGGCCGTCCTGCTGGTACAGGTCGGACGAGCCGGAGAGCCGGTAGGCCAGCTCGCGCACGTCCGGGCGGGCGCCGCGCCAGAAGTCGCGCACGGTGTCGCGGTAGCGGTCGTTCCACTCCGTCCACAGCGGGGGAAACGCGCCGACCTGGTAGCCGCCCTCGCCGACGTCCCACGGCTCCGCGATCAGTTTGACGCGCGACAGCACCGGGTCCTGGCCGATCACCGTCAGAAACGACGACAACCGGTCGACGTCGTGCATCGAGCGGGCGAGGGCGGCGGCGAGGTCGAACCGGAAGCCGTCCACGCCCATTTCGGTGACCCAGTAGCGCAGCGAGTCGGTGATGAGCTGGAGCACGTGCGGCTGCACGACGTTGAGCGTGTTCCCGCAGCCGGTGTAGTCGGTGTAGTTCCGGCCTCCGTCGCGCAGCCGGTAGTAGCCGCCGTTGTCGATGCCGCGGAAGCACAGCATCGGGCCGTCGGGGCCGCCCTCGGCGGTGTGGTTGTAGACGACGTCGAGGATCACTTCGATCCCGGCGTCGTGCAGGGCGTGCACCATGCCGCGGAACTCGTGCACTTGGCCGCCGCGCCCGCCCGAGGCGGCGTAGCCGGCGTGCGGGGCGAAGTAGCCGATGGAGTTGTAGCCCCAGTAGTTGCCGCCCGCCTTGCGCAGCAGATGTTCCTCGTCGACGAAGTGGTGGACCGGCAGCAGCTCGACGGCGGTCACGCCGAGCCGGACGAGGTGGTCCAGCGCGGCCGGGTGCGCCAGCCCGGCATAGGTGCCGCGCAGGTGGTCGGGGATGCCGGGATGGCGGGCGGTGAACCCCTTCACGTGCAGCTCGTAGATGACGGTCTCGGCCCACGGGGTCTTCGGACGGCGGTCGTGCGACCAGTCGGCGTCGTCCTGCACCACGACCGACTTGGGGACGAACGGCGCCGAGTCGCGCGGGTCGGGGCCGTCCGGCCCGCCGCCGTAGACCGCGTCGTGGAGGACGAACGAGCCGTCGATCGCCCGGGCGTACGGGTCGAGCAGCAGCTTCTGCGGATTCCAGCGGGCCCCGCGCGCGGGGTCCCACGGGCCGTGCACGCGGAAGCCGTAGCGGCTGCCGGGGCCGATGCCGGGGACGTAGCCGTGCCACACCTGGAACGTCCGGTCGCGCAGCGGCAGCCGGGTCTCCCGCAGGCTGCCGTCCGGCCCGTCCTCGAACAGGCACAGCTCGACGGCCTCCGCACCGCCGGCCCAGACGGCGAAGTTCGTGCCCGTCCCGTCCCACCGCGCGCCGAGCGGCACCCGCCGCCCGGGCCACGGCGGATCCGCCCGCCCGTTCACGTACGAGGCCGACACCGCGGCCCCGTTCGCCACCCCCACGGCGGCCACCACCCCGCCCGGCGGCCCGGTCCCGTCCACGCTCCGCCCGCCGGGCACCGCCTCCGGCGCGGGCGCGTTCCCCCGAAACCGCCCGAACCTCCCGACCGCAACCTCCCGCTTACGCCCCATCCGTCGGCCTCCCGCCCGCACACCACCACTTGCAGAGGGGTGTTCCCGCTCCCGCCCCGCACCAAAGGCGCCACGCCCGTCCGGGGGAGGCACGGCCCGCTGACGGGGCATCAGGAAGCGGGCGGTGGACACCCGAACGTGCCCGTCGGCGCACGAGGGGCTCGCATCACGGCGCACGAGGACACCACCGGCCGAGCGGGGGAGGACCACGAACGACGCGAGCCGCCAGGGGCGCCGAGGCAGGCTCGCCCGACCGGGGTCCGCAGCACCACACCACACACGACGCGGCCGGGCCCCCTCGCGCAGCGCTCGCGGCGGAACACCGCCGGGCGCCAACGTCGGCTCGCGCGGCGAAGAGAGCCACCCGGCCGGGCGAGGCTCACAGCGAGTCGGCGCCGGGGCGGAGGAGGAATCGGGGCGACGGGGAGCCCAGGGATCGGCCGACGGCTTGCGCCCACCCACGAGGCCGCAACACCGCGCGCCGCGGTGCCACGCCCGGCAGTAAGGCCGCGGCACCCCGTGTTCTTCGTGCGCTCGTGTCCCGCGGCTCGGGGCGCGGGTCGCTGCCCGACGCCACCGGTGCCCGGCCCGGACGACCCACCGCTCCCGACAACACAACAGCCCGCGACCGCCGAAGCAGTCGCGGACCGTCGGTCGTTCCGTCAGGACCAGAACGGGAAGAAGCCGCCCCAGGCGCCCTGGTTGGCCAGGCCGTGGCTGGTGTTGCCCTGCTGGATGACCACGACGCCGCCGTTGTCCTTCACGCCCGCGGTGTTGTTCTGGTTGTTGGCGCCCGAGCCTGTGGCGCTCTGCTGCGTGGCGTTGTAGTTGCCGTCCACGCCGCCGTTCACGTTGCCGCTGCCCGAGTTCGACGTGGTGGATGTCGACGTCGTCGTCGAGGTGGAGGTGGACCCGTTGTTGGCATCCGCACCGTTGTCCGCGAACGCGGCGCCGGCGCCGAGGAGCAGCACGGCGGCGGCGACGGGGGCGGCGGCGAGGGTGCCGAGAGTGCGCTTCATGAGAGTCCTCCGTGATGGTTCCGGGCCGGCGGCGGCTCGCGCGGAGCGCCTTGTGCGGACCTGGAGTTCGGTGGTGCTGATCGAGTGCCGGACGGGGTGGCCGACCCCTCCGACGCGGCGACGTCGTGTGACCAACTTGTCGCATGCAGTGATCGAAATCCAACGTCTGCGGCGGGGTTCCCTCGCGGGGGTGATCCGGAAGCGCGGAAACCAACGAGTGCGCGCTGCGTGGGGGTGCGTCAGGCTCCGCCGTACGGGACGGAATTCGCCCGTTTCGCCCAGTCTCGTGACTTTATAGACAAGTGCTGGTCAGCCAACCCGGTTGGCGGAGCGCGCAATTGTGCTTCAACTCGATGTGTGCGGCGCACGGCACCAGACTCCGTGCTTCCACCTGCACAAGACCTTCACATTGCCGACGCGGACGCCGATGCCGCCGACTCCGAAGCGCGCCAAGCCACCGCACCGACGCCCCCGCGTACCCGGCTACCGTGGCCCCCATGCCCGTCGTCGTCACCGGCGCCGACCGCCCGCTCGGCCGGGCGCTCGTCCGCCACCTCGCCGCGGCCGGCGTGCCCGACCTGCGCGCCGTCGTCCGCGACCCGCACCGCACCGCCGCGCTGCGCGCCGCCGGTGCGCGCGTCTCGGTCGGCGACCTCTCCGACCCGCTGCGCCTCGGCGCGGTCCTCGAAGGCGCCTACACAGTCGTCCACCTCGACACCGGACCCGGCGGCGACGGCAGCCCGCTCGACACCTGGGACTGGCTCCTCGACGCCGCCGAGGGCACCGGGCTGCGGCGCATCGTCACCGTCCTCCCGCCCGGCACCGCGGCACCCGAATCGCCGTACGAGACCGTCGTCGTGCCCGGTCCGGACACCGCCCCCGACGCCGAGCCCGACCCCGGTTTGGTCGCCGCGCTCGCCGCCGCCGACCGGCGTGGCTGAGATCCGACGGCGGAACGGGACACCGCTGGACAAGCGTGCGAAGCCGCATGGAATCATGCGCCTGACGTCGTGCGAAGTGTTCCGATTCGGCTACGACGCGCCGGAAAGTGAAACCGATGTACGGCTCGTGACGTCAATCAAGCGAACGGTCAGTGGCGCATACCCCGGCACTCCGGCCGTTTTCTCCCCGGCAACCCGGCTCCCACCCGGGCCCAATTCGTACGTGAAGGGAACCCCGAGATGTCCCGTGCACCGATGCCGCGCCCAGGTCGACCACCGGCGCGCTGGCGCGCTCTCGTCGCGCTCCTGCTCGGTGCGATACTCCTGGTCACCGCGTGCAGCTCCGGCGGTGGCGACAAGAAGAAGACGGACAACGCGGCGGCCACGGCGGGCTCCGACCAGCCCGGCGCGCCCGGTTCCTCGAACGCGCCCGGCGCCGGAGGCGACCCCGCCCAGGTGACCGTGACCCCGGCCGACAAGGCCACCGGCGTGGACGTCGGCCAGGCGGTCAGCGTCGCGGTGGGCGACGGCGACAAGCTGGAAAGCGTCAAGGTCACGAACGCCCGCAACGAGGACGTCGACGGCAAGCTCGACGCCGACGGCAAGACCTGGAAGCCCGCGGTCCCGTTCACCTACGGCTCGAAGTACACGGTCACCGCGGTCGCGTCGAACAAAATCGGCCCGACGACCGCCACCACGACCTTCACCACGGTGACCAACGACAAGAAGATCACCGCCAGCTTCTCGCCGGAGGACGGCGCCACCGTCGGCGTCGGCCAGCCGATCTCCCTCACCTTCAACGCCCCGGTCAAGGACAAGGCCGCCGTCGAGAAGGCGCTGTCCGTCACCGCCACCCCGGCCGTGCAGGGCGCGTGGCACTGGTTCGGCAGCCAGCGTGTCGACTACCGCCCGAAGGATTACTGGAAGGCCGGCACCAGCATCAAGGTCGACCTGAACCTGCGCGGCGTGGACGCGGGCAACGGCGCGAAGTTCGAGCAGTTCAAGAGCTTCACGGTGAAGATCAGCAGCACCAAGACGGTCAGCGTGGTCGACGTCGACACCAAGACCATGAAGGTCTACAAGAACGACGCGCTGGTCAAGACGATCCCGGTCACCACCGGCGAGGTCCCGAAGTACGCCACCTGGGGCGGCATCATGGTCGTCCAGGAGAAGTACACGAAGACCCGGATGAACTCGCAGACCGTCGGCCTGGGCAAGGAATACGACATACCGGATGTGCCGTCCGCGGTCCGCATCACCTCGTCGGGCACGTTCGTGCACGGCAACTACTGGGCGGACCCCGCGAAGTTCGGCTCCGAGAACACCAGCCACGGCTGCATCAGCATGACCCCGGACAATGCGAAGTGGTTCTACGACAACGCCGCCACCCCGGGTGACGTCGTGCAGGTCGTGAACGCCAAGGAGAAGACCGTCGCGGCCGACAACGGCTACGGCGACTGGAACCTCTCCTGGGACCAGTGGACGGCGGGCAGCGCGAGCAAGGGCTGACCGACCGGAACCCGGCCGGCATCCGGCCGATCGAGGGACTCCCGCGGCGGGGTCGGGCACGCTTCGGCGGCCCGGCCCCGCCGCCGCGTGTACCGGGCCGTAGAGTCGGCGGCGGCAGGCTCCCGGGCCGTGCCGAGCCGTACGCGCGGCGCCGCGATCCTGCGCCGCCCCGTGTGACCGAAGCGCAGAAGGAGCTGGGACGTGGGCGAGTTCGTGAACCTCGAGGTGGCCGACGGGATCGGCACGATCCGGCTGAGCCGGCCGCCGATGAACGCGCTGAACGTGCAGCTCCAGGAGGAGTTGCGGGCGGCCGCCCAGGAGGCGACCGAACGCGCCGACATCCGCGCCGTCGTGATCTACGGCGGCGAGAAGGTCTTCGCGGCCGGCGCGGACATCAAGGAGATGGAGACCATGTCCTACACGGACATGGTCGACCGCGGCACCGCCCTCCAGTCCTCGTTCACCGCCGTGGCGCGCATCCCCAAGCCGGTCATCGCCGCGATCACCGGCTACGCCCTCGGCGGCGGCTGCGAACTCGCCCTGTGCGCGGACTTCCGGGTCTGCGGCGACAACGCCAAGCTCGGCCAGCCGGAGATCCTCCTCGGCATCGTCCCCGGCGCGGGCGGCACGCAGCGCCTCCCGCGGCTCGTCGGCCCGGCCAAGGCCAAGGACCTGATCTACTCGGGCCGGTTCGTCGACGCGCGGGAGGCCCTCGCGATCGGCCTCGTCGACCGCGTGGTGCCCCCGGCCGAGGTCTACGAGGCGGCGCTGGCGTGGGCCGCGCAGTTCGCCCAGGGCCCCGCGTACGCGCTCCGCGCCGCCAAGGAGGCCATCGACCGCGGCCTGGAGGCCGACATCGACACCGGCCTGGAGATCGAGCGCATGCAGTTCACCGGACTGTTCGCCACCGAGGACCGTGCGATCGGCATGAAGAGCTTCGTGGAAAGCGGCCCGGGCAAGGCCAAGTTCGTCGGCCGCTGAGCCGAAGCAGGACCCGCTGCACCGACGGCCCCGGCCCCGCGAGGGGCCGGGGCCGTCGGCCGTTGATGCGCGGCTCAGCCCTCGGCGCGCAGGGCGGCACGCAACGCCGCTGCGATGTCGTCGACTTCCACGAGCACGCCCTTGGCCACGCCGACCACCAGGTCGAACGCGGCGTCCTCGTCGAGCCGGTCGGTGTCGACGCCGTTGCGCGCGAGGAACACGACGGCGGCCACGAGCCCGGTGCGCTTGTTGCCGTCGACGAAGGCGTGGTTCGCGACCAGCGAGTGCAGCAGCGCCGCGGCCTTCGTCCACAGGTCGGGGTATGCGTCCTGGCCGAAGGCCGACGCGCCGGGGCGGGCCACCGCGGACTCGATCAGCCCGACGTCGCGCACGCCGGGGTTCCCGGTGATCTCCTCGGCCACCGCGATCACGTCCGCGGCGGTGAGCAGGTAGACGGGCGCCGTCATGCGTCCTTCAGCCGTTCGAGCAGGCCCGCGTGGCGCTCGGAGAACTGGCGGGCGAGTGCGCGCACCTGGACGTCGCCGGCCTTCTCCGGCAGGTCCGCGGGGACGATGGCGGCCACGCGGCGCCCGTGCCGGGTCAGGTAGACGACCTGCCCCTGGGCCGCGTCGTCCACCAGCTCGGCCAGCCGGGGGCGAGCCTCGCTGACGGGAACTTCGGTCGGAGTGTGCAGCGGCTCAGCAGTCATGTCTGAATTGTACAGAACAGCCATGGGTTTTGTACTAAGCGTTTTCATGCTGAGCCAAACGAGGGAGGCGCGTCCCGGTCACGGCACCCGGGAACGCCGACGGCCCCGGCGCGCGAGCGCGCCGGGGCCGTCGGATCAGGCAGGGAACCCTCAGAGGTTCGGGTACAGCGGGTGCTTCGCCGCCAGCACCGCGGTGCGGGCCTTGAGGGCGTCGCGCTTGGCGTCGTCGTAGTCGGGCTTGAGGGCCTCGACGATGACGTCGGCGACCTCGACGAAGTCCTCGTCGGAGAAGCCGCGGGTGGCGAGCGCCGGGGTGCCGATGCGCAGGCCCGAGGTCTTCATCGGCGGCAGCGGGTCGTTGGGGACCGCGTTGCGGTTGACCGTGATGCCGACCTCGTGCAGGCGGTCCTCGGCCTCGCGGCCGTTGAGGTGGTTCTCGACCAGGTCGACGAGCACCAGGTGGACGTCCGTGCCGCCGGACAGCACCTTGATGCCGGCCGCCGCCGCGTCCTCGCGCAGCAGGCGCTCGGCGAGCAGCTTCGCACCCGCGAGGGTGCGCTTCTGCCGGTCCTTGAACTCGTCGCCCGCGGCGACCTTGAAGGCCACCGCCTTGGCCGCGATGACGTGCTCCAGCGGACCGCCCTGCAGACCCGGGAACACTGCCGAGTTGATCTTCTTGATCAGCTCTTCGGTGGCCAGGATCGCGCCGCCGCGCGGACCGCCCAGCGTCTTGTGGGTGGTCGTGGTGACGATGTGCGCGTGCGGCACCGGGTTCGGGTGCAGCCCCGCCGCCACCAGGCCGGCGAAGTGCGCCATGTCGACCCACAGGTAGGCGCCGACCTCGTCCGCGATCCGGCGGAACGCCGCGAAGTCGAGCTGCCGGGGGTACGCCGACCAGCCCGCGACGATCATCTTCGGGCGGTGCTCCTTGGCGAGGCGCTCGACCTCGCCCATGTCCACCAGTCCGGCCGCGTCGACCTTGTAGGAGACGACGTTGTACTGCTTGCCGGAGAAGTTGAGCTTCATCCCGTGCGTCAGGTGGCCGCCGTTGGCCAGGTCCAGGCCCAGCACGGTGTCGCCGGTCTGCAGCAGACCGAAGTACACCGCGGCGTTCGCCTGCGCGCCGGAGTGCGGCTGCACGTTCGCGGCCTCGGCGCCGAACAGCGCCTTGAGCCGCTCGATGGCGAGGTTCTCGACGACGTCGACATACTCGCAGCCGCCGTAGTAGCGGCGCCCGGGGTACCCCTCGGCGTACTTGTTGGTCAGTACGGAGCCCTGGGCCTCGAGGACCGCGACGGGCGCGAAGTTCTCGGAGGCGATCATTTCCAGGGTCGACTGCTGGCGGTGCAGCTCGTCGGCGACGGCGGCGGCGACCTCAGGGTCCACCTCGGCCAGGGGACGGTCCAGGATCGTCACGGTGGGTCAGCTCCTCGATCGGGTGCTCAGGCGCCGGTGAAGGCGATGTACTCGTCGGCGGACAGCAGCGCGTCGGACTTCTCCGCCGGGGTGTCCAGGCGCACCTTGATCAGCCAGCCGTCGCCGTACGGGTCGGAGTTGACCAGTTCGGGTTCGTCGACGACCGCCGTGTTGACCTCGACGACCTCGCCGTCGGCGGGGGCGAAGATGTCGCTCACCGACTTGGTCGACTCCAGTTCACCACAGGGCTCGCCCGCGGTGACCCGCGTGCCGACCTCGGGAAGCTGGACGAAGACCACGTCGCCGAGGGCGTTGGCCGCGAACTCCGAGATGCCGATGACGGCCGGGTCGCCGTCCGTCGTCAGCCACTCGTGGTCCTTGCTGTAGAGCAGGTGCTGGGGTGCGCTCACAGGTCCATTCTCCATTCCGGGAGGGCGGCGCCGATCCTCAGGGGATTTCGTGCCGGTTTGCGGGGTTTCGCAGCGGGGGTTCCGCCGGGGTTCCGCTGCGGGTCTTGCTGCGGGTCGTGCGCGGGCCGCCGGGACGGGCGGCCCGGGTCAGGCGCGCTTGTAGAACGGCAGGGCGACCACGTCGACGGGCTCGGCGGTGCCGCGGACGTCGACGGCCAGGCGGGTGCCCGGCTCGGTGCGGTCGACGGGCACGTACGCCATCGCGATCGGCGCGCCCAGCGTCGGCGACGGCGCGCCGGACGTGATCTCGCCGATCGGCTCCTCGGTGTCCGGGTCGAGCACCGCGTACCCGGCGCGCGGCACGCGGCGGCCGACGGCGCGCAGGCCGACGAGGGCCGCGGCCGGGCCCGCCTGCTCGCGCGCGGCGAGCGCGTCGCGGCCGACGAAGTCCTCCGGCTTGTCGAGGCGCACGACGCGGCCGAGGCCGGCTTCGTACGGGGTGCGCGCGGTGGACAGCTCGTGCCCGTACAGCGGCATGCCGGCCTCCAGGCGCAGCGTGTCGCGGCACGACAGGCCGGCGGGGATGAGGCCGTGCGGGACGCCGGACTCGGCGAGTGCGGTCCACAGGCGCTCGGCGTCGGCGGGGGCGCAGAACAGTTCGAAGCCGTCCTCGCCGGTGTAGCCCGTGCGGGCGAGCAGCACGTCCACGCCGGCGACGGTGGCGCGGTCGGCGGCGTAGTACTTGACCGCGTCGAGGTCGAGGCCGGTGAGCGGCGCGAGGATCGCGACGGCGTGCGGGCCCTGCACGGCGAGCAGCGCGTAGTCCTCCGACCGGTCGGCCACGGCGGCGTCGAAGCCGGCCGCGCGGGCGACGAGTTCGGCGGCGACCACGGCGGCGTTGGAGGCGTTGGCGACGACCAGGAACTCGGTGTCGCCGGTGCGGTAGACGATCAGGTCGTCGAGGATGCCGCCGTCGGCGTCGCAGATCATCGAGTAGCGGGCGCGGTCGACGCCGATCTTGGACACGTAGCCGACCAGCGCGTGGTCGAGTGCGCGCGCCGCCTCGGGGCCGGTGACCGCGATCTCGCCCATGTGCGTGAGGTCGAACAGGCCGGCGGCCTCGCGGACCGCCCGGTGCTCGGCCGACTCGCTGCCGTAGCGCAGGGGCATCCGCCACCCGGCGAAGTCGGTCATGGTGGCGCCGAGCGCGTCGTGCACCGCGTCGAGCGGCGTACGGCGCTCGCGGGGTGCCTCGGCGGCGGGGGAGGGGCTGGACGTCATCGGCTGGACTCCTCGCGGGTGGGGCCGGCGGCTGGGGCCGAAGGGAACCTGACCGCCATGATTTCGTGCGGATTGTCGCGATGTCGCGCGCACACGCGCCGGGCAGGCGGTGCGACGGCGCGCGATCGGCGGCTCGCCGGCACGCAAAGCGGCGCGGCAGCCCGCGCGGCAGGCGCGACGACGGGCGGGACAAGAGACGGCGCGAGCGGCGGCGCAGGCGGCGGGCACAACGGGCGGTCCGGCAAGGGGGCTCCCTGGGCGTCGCGCGGCATGCCGGACGGGCCGGGCACGCAGCACGGGGCTGGTGGGTCGCCTCCCCCTCTGTCATGGACCTGAGAGCTTCACGCGCGGGCCCGAGCGGAGTCGGGCGGACCGCGGCTTGCACCGTGGGTGAGCCCCGCCGGGCGTGCGCGGGACTGCTTTCCAGAGTCGCCTCACCCGCGCGGTACTTGGGGCCTGAGAGTTTCCGGGGAGGAATTGCTCCTTCGGCGCCCCGGGACGCTCGGCCGGAAGGCCGCGCGGCGTCGGGGGCTCTCCCGCATGGGGTCGAGGGCCGGTGTGAAGTTGTGGGCGCATGCTATCGGTCCCGCCCGCGGATGCCGCGGGCGTGTCGGAGGTTTCTCCGATCGGCACCCGCGGCTTCCGTTGCTAGCGTGGGCGCGACCAGGCCGGATACCGCGGCCGACCGGAGACGCACGCACCGCACAGGGAGGCTCGCCCGTGGCGACCACGCGCACCGCGACCACTGACTGGAAGGGCCCGCTCATCGGCGGCTCGGGGACCGTTTCGCTCGACTCCTCGGGCGTGGGGACCTACGAGGTGTCCTGGCCGTCCCGCGCGGAGGCGGCGAACGGCAAGACCAGCCCCGAGGAACTCATCGCGGCCGCCCACTCGTCCTGCTACTCGATGGCGCTCTCGCACGCCCTCGCGGGCCGCGGGACGCCGCCCGACTCGCTGGAGACCCGGGCGGACGTGACCTTCCAGCCCGGCGAAGGCATCACCGGCATCGTGCTGTCGGTCAAGGCGCACGTGCCGGGTATCAGCACCGAGGACTTCGCGGCGGTCGCGGCGGACGCCAAGGAGAACTGCCCGGTGAGCAAGGCGCTCAAGGCCGGCGTGCCGATCTCGCTGCAGGCCGAACTCGTCGGCTGAGCGGCGGACGCACGCGACGGCGGGGACCGGAAGGTCCCCGCCGTTCGCATGTCCGCGGCCGCCGCCCCGCCACCGCGCCGCCAGGGGGCCCCGCCACGCCCTAGGCTGGCCGCAGATCATCAATTGGAGGTGGCCTGGTGGCGTTCCCCGCGAACCATGTCGAGCAGTGCCTGGCCGCGGCCCTGCACGATCCGGCGCGGACCGGCGAGCTGCTGGCGGTGCTCGCGGACGCCGAGGTCTGGGTGCCGCTGCCCGCGGGCGGCAGCCCGCAGGACACCGAACTCACGCTGCCCACCACGGAAATCGACGGCATGCCGTACGTGCCCGTGTTCAGCTCCGAGGAGCAGCTGCGCCGCGCCGCGGGCCTGATGCCGTTCACCGTCGCCCCGGTCCGCGAGTTCGCCCGCGGCCTGCCGCCGCACGTCGGAATGGCGGTCAACCCGGGCGGCGAGGTCGGCATCCCGATACCGCCGCAGGGCGTCCTGGAGCTGTCCCGCCCGCCGGGCGCCGGGGCGATGGGCGCCCGCGTGACGCTGGCCGAGCCGGAGCCCGCCGAGGAGCCGTACGTCTTCCTCGCCGCGGCCGCCGAGGAGTTCGCCGTGACCCCGGTCGTGCTGACCGCCCGCCGCGCCCTCGGCGTCGTCGAATCCGACGCCCCGTGCCTGTTCGTCGGCGTCGAACTCGACCGCTGGCAGGAGGAGGACCGCCGCGCCACCGTGGCCGCGCTGGAGCGCGCCGTGGCCCGCGCCGGATCCCCGTGGCCGGTCAACCTCGTGCTCGTCGATCTCGCCCAAGACCCCATCGGCGACTGGATGCTGGACGCGGTCCGCCCGTTCTACGAACGCCCTTGACGCCTGTCGGCACATACGATGGTTGCCTTCGTCACGCACCGCACGGGGAGGACACCGGTGGCGTTTCCCGCCAACGAGGTCGAGCACGCGATGCGGCAGGTCGCGCCGCAGGGATACGAAGCCTACGAAGTCCTGCTCCAGGCCCTGGACCGGGGCCACGTCTGGATGCTGCTCTGGCAGGGACAGCCCGGCAGCCCGGACGCGCAGTACGGGAACATGGAGGTCCACGGCTCGCACTACGCCCCGGCCTTCACTTCCGAGGAGCAGCTCCGGGAGAGCCGCTGGGACCGCGGGTGGGAGGTGCACGCGGTCAAGGAGATCGGCGCGACGCTGTACCCGGACCGGTGGGGCATCTGGCTCGACCCGCACATGCAAGGCGGCGGGATCGGCATCCCGTTCCTCGACCTGCGGCGCATCGTCACCGGCCTGGACCGCACCCTGCCCGGGCCCCTGCGGGTCGGCGAACCCACCGTGCAGGACCCGGCGTTCTGGTCGATGGTGGCCGCCGAGCTGGCGGGCAGCGGCGTGGTCCGCGCCGCGCACCGCGCCTACGTCGAACCGTCCGTCGGCGCGCCCCGCGTCGTCCTCGGCATCCGCACCGCGGACGCAGACCCGGCGACCACCGACCGCGTCCACGCCGCCGTCGCCCGGGCCTCCGCGGCGATGCCCGGCGGCCCGCTGTCGTGGGTGCCGCTCGACGACCCGTACGACCCGGTCGCCGGCTGGCTCCGGGACCACACGCGGTCGTTCGTCTGACGCCGGCCCGGAAGCCGGGCCCCGGCCGGCCCGCCGCGTGCCCGGTCTGCCACAGTGCCCGCCATGCGTGAGATACGGATGGTGCTGTCGCTCGGGCAGCGCTGGGCCCTGCTGGTTCCGGGCGCGGTCATTACCGCGGTGGGTATCGCCCTGATCGCCGTCGACGTGTCCCCGTTCGGTCTCGGCGCCGGGCCCGTGCTCCTTTTCATGGGCTTCTACTCGGCGAGGTTCGCGACCGTGCTCACGCCGCACGGCCTCACCCTGAAGGCCTTCACCACGCGGCACTTCGCGTGGGGGGAGATCGCCGCCGTCGAAGCCAAGCACACCCTCGGCACCTGGTACGTGCGCCTCACCCTGACGAGCGGCCGCCGGGTGCGCGTGCGTGTCCCGCTCGACGGCCCGGGGCAGCGCGACCCGGACTTCCACGCCAAGGTCGCGACGATCTGGCACTGGCGGGAGGCCGGGGTCGCCGCGGCACGGCAGGCCTATCTGCAGGCCTACCCGCAACAGCCGACCCCGCCCCAGCCCTACGCCTGACGATTCGGCCGCGCGTCAGCCGCGTTCCACCGCCGTGCGCACCAGTCCCACGGGCGGGCTGCCCAGGTCCAGCAGTGCGGTGTGGAAGCGCTCCAGCGTGAAGCCCGTGCCCCACGCGGCCTTCGCCTCGTCGCGAAGGTCGCGCAGGGCGAGCTTGCCCCACGTGTAGCAGCCGTAATTCCAGTCGAAGGTGCCACGGCGGGCCTCGCTCGCCGCGGCGGTGCGGGCGAGGTGGGCGTCCGCCATGAACCGGCGGGTGGCCTCCGCGACGTCCATCGCGCCGGTGTGCAGGCCGATCGCCGCGGCCAGCCGGGTCACCCGGATCAGCGCCTCCAGGCACATGCCGATCGCGTAGCGCGGATCGCCGGCCCGGAAGCCCTCCTCCAGGCACACCTCCTCGATGTAGTGCGCCCAGCCCTCGGCGAACGACGACGAATGCAGCACCCGGCGCACGTCCGACGGCGCCCGCCGCAGCGCGCGGCCGTGCGCGAAGTGCCCGGGCGCGACCTCGTGGACGGTGATCGCCGGGAGCGTGGTGCGGCTGAAGACCGACAGCCACTCCTCGATCTCGTCGGCCGGCCAGTCCGGCTCGGGCGGCGTCACGAAGTACCAGGACGGGGCCTCCGGCTCGCCCGGCGCGTTCCACGACATCATCGCCATCGCCCAGCGCATCGACTCCGGCGCGGGCCCGACCTCGCACACGCCGTCGACGTACGGCGCCAGCTTGCGGGCCCTGGTGAACTCGATGACCTCCAGCGTCTGCGCCCGCGCCTCGGCGAGGACCCCGTCCGCGTCCGGATGGTCGGCCAGCAGCTCCGGCACCAGGTCCTCGACCGTCCGCGCCGGGTTGTACGCCTTGCACGCCTCCGCCAAGAGCCCCCGCAGCCGGTCCCGCTCGGCGTCCGCCCGCTCGGCCAGCCTGCCGAGGTCGACCTCGACCGCGTCCGCCGAACCCATCAGCCGGGCCAGCGCCGCACCGCCGAGGGCCGTGTCCGGGTCGCCGACCTGCGTGGCCCGCTCCAGATGCGCGACCAGGCGGCGCAGCGAGGCCAGCGCCTTCTCGCCGACCTCCCCGTCCTCCGGCCGCACCGCGGCGGCCTGCCCGCGGGCGGCGCCGAGCAAGGCGTCGGCGACCGGCGCGGTCACCTGGTCGAGCGACGCCAAGGCCATGTCGACGGCGTCCGGCCACTTCTCCAGGTGCCGGGAGCGGGCCAGCGCGCGCTCCTCCGCGGGCGCGTACTCCCTGTCGTAGACGGAGAGTTCGAGGTTCTCCAGGTGCGGGCGCGGGTCTCGGCGGTGCATCTCCAGCTCGCCGTGGACGACGCGCGTGTGCTCCTCGAACGCGGCGATGTGCGCCTCGTCGTGCGGGTCGTCCAGCGGTGGGCCGCCCAACGCGTCGAGCGCGGCACGCACGCCGGCGGGGGAGAGGTCCTGAATCCGGCCGTCGTATTCGTGCAGGCCGGCACCCTCTCGGGCGGAGGCGAGGGAGAGATCGCACAAGGCGCGCAGTCGGGCATCCATTCCCCGAGGCTACCCAGCGGTTCCCGCCGGACCCACGGAAAACGGCGGTCCGCCCCGGGGGACCGCGCTGCCCGGACAACAAGGCACAATTTCTGCCATGCCGCCTCAGGAGATCCAGGAGATCTACAGCCACACCGTCCAACAAGTGCTCGACCTGACCGGCATCTTCGTCTTCGCCGTGGCGGGCGCCCTCACGGCGGTACGCAAGAACTTCGACGTCATCGGGATCGTGGTGCTCGCGGAGGTCACCGCCCTCGGCGGCGGTGTCATCCGCGACCTCATCATCGGCGACGTCCCGCCCGCCGCCTTCCGCGACCTGGGCTACTTCATCACCCCGCTCTTCGCCGCCTTCATCGTCTTCTTCCTGCACCCGCAGGTCGAGCGGATCTACGCGACGATCGACATCTTCGACGCGGCCGGCCTCGGCCTGTTCTGCGTCACCGGCACCGCCAAAGCCTTCGCCTACGGCCTCGGCCCCGTGCAGGCCGCCGCGCTCGGCATCGTCACCGCCGTCGGCGGCGGCGCCATCCGCGACGTCCTCGCCAACGAAATCCCGATGCTGCTGCGGTGGGACCGGGAGATCTACACCGTGCCCGCGATGCTCGGTGCCGGCCTGGTCGCGGCCCTCGTGGAAACGGACACGCTCAACGCGATCACCGCGACCTGCGCCGCCGTATTCGCGTTCGCCTTCCGCGTCCTCGCCCTCCGCTACAACTGGCGTGCGCCGCGGGCCTGGCGCCGCAACTCCGAGGTCTTCGAAAAGTACGAATAGGCCGGCGCCCCACCAGGCCGGGCGGCACGTGCTGGGGAACTCTGCCCGCCGCGCGTACCCAACCGGCGCGACCGGCGTTGCACCTGATGTGTGGGAGATCCAGCAACCCCTGACCTACGACGCCGACGTCCCCCCGCCCCCGCCGCGCGGCTTCCTCGCCGCGCGGTGGCTCGCGCTGCGCCTCGCCCTCGACGCGGTGCTGCCGGGCGGACCCCGCTACGGACGCGTGCGCGCACCCCGCCCGCGCGGCGCGAAGGCCGCCGGTGACGCGTCGGCCACGGCCGCCCCGCGCCCGGACGCACGCGTCGTACCCGCCCCGCGCTCCCCGCGAGACCCGCGGGAATCCGGCGACGGCCCGGCACGCCGCAACCGACTGGCGGTACGCGACTAGACTTCGCGATGCGATGGCCTACTTCGATCACGCGGCGACCACACCGATGCGCCCCGAAGCCGTCCGGGCCATGACCCGGCAGCTCGGCGTCCTCGGCAACCCCTCGTCCCTGCACGCATCCGGGCGCCGGGCACGGCGCATCGTCGAGGAATCCCGCGAGATCCTGGCCGAGGCCGTCGGCGCGCGGCCCAGCGAGATCGTGTTCACCGGGGGCGGCACCGAGGCCGACAACCTCGCCGTCAAGGGCCTGTACTGGGCCCGGTCCGGCGAGGCCCCCGTGCGGCGCCGCATCCTCGCGTCGCCCGTCGAACACCATGCGGTCATGGACCCGATCGACTGGCTGGTGGCCCGCGAAGGCGCCGAGGTCGAATGGCTCGACGTGGACAGCGACGGCCGCGTGTCGCCCGACGTGCTGCGCACCGCCATCGCCCGCGACCCGGACGGCGTCGCGCTGGTCAGCGTCATGTGGGCGAACAACGAGGTCGGCACGGTTCAGCCGATCGCCGAGCTGGTGGACGTCGCACACGAATTCGGCATCCCCGTGCACGCCGACGCCGTGCAGGCCGTCGGCCAGGTGCCGGTCGACTTCGCCGCCGCCGGACTCGACGCGATGACCGTCTCCGGACACAAGCTCGGCGGGCCCCTCGGCTGCGGCGCGCTCGTGCTCGGCCGCCACCTGACCCCCGTCCCGGTCCTGCACGGCGGCGGCCAGGAACGCGACGTGCGGTCCGGCACCCTCGACACCCCGGCCATCGCCGCGTTCGCCGCGGCCGCCGAGATCGCGGTCCGCGAGCAGCCCGAGTACGCGGCCCGCGTCGGCGCCCTGCGCGACGACCTGGTGCGGCGCATCCTCGCCGAGATCCCCGACGCCGAACTCAACGGCGACGCACGGCTCGACCCGGCCCACCGCCTGCCCGGCAACGCGCACTTCTCGTTCCCCGGCTGCGAAGGCGACTCGCTGCTGCTGCTCCTCGACGCCCGCGGCATCGAATGCTCCACCGGCTCGGCCTGCTCGGCCGGCGTCGCCCAGCCCAGCCACGTGCTGCTCGCCATGGGCCGGGATGCCGCCCGCGCCCGCGGCTCGCTGCGCTTCAGCCTCGGCCACACGTCCACCGCGGACGAGGTCGAGCAGCTCGCCGGAGCCATCGGACCGGTGGTGGCCCGGGCCCGGATGGCGGGACTGACGGCACAGCGGCGGTAAGCAGGCCCCGGGCGCCGCCCCGCGCCCGTGAGCGGCCGCGGATATTGCCGCCGGGCGGGGGCCGCGCACCCCGTACCCTGGTGGGGCCATGACTGATCACGACGCCACCCTGCCGCCCGCCGTCTGCGAGCCGCTGCCGATGCTGCCCGAGCCGAGCGCCGGGACCGCGCGCCCGGAGCAAGGCACGCTGCCCGGGCCCGCCGCCGCGGGGCGCCCGCTGCGCGTCCTCGCCGCGATGTCCGGCGGCGTCGACTCCGCGGTCGCGGCCGCCCGCGCCCACGAGGCCGGGCACGAGGTGACCGGCGTGCACCTGGCGCTGTCCGAGAACCCCAAGTCGTTCCGCACCGGCGCCCGCGGCTGCTGCACGCTGGAGGACGCCCGCGACGCGCGCCGTGCCGCCGACGTCATCGGCATCCCCTTCTACGTGTGGGACCTCGCCGAGCGGTTCCGCGAGGACGTCATCGAAGACTTCTTCGCCGAGTACGAGGCCGGCCGCACCCCCAACCCGTGCCTGCGCTGCAACGAGAAGATCAAGTTCGCGGCGCTCCTGGACCGGGCCTTGGCACTGGGCTTCGACGCGGTCTGCACCGGCCACTACGCGGTGGTCGTCGACGGCCCGGAAGGCCGCGAACTGCACCGCTCGGTCGACCAGGGCAAGGACCAGTCGTACGTGCTCGGCGTCCTGGACGCCGACCAGCTCGCGCACGCGCTCTTCCCGCTCGGCACCGACACCAAGGACGACGTGCGCGCCGAAGCCGAGCGCCGCGGCCTGGCCGTCGCCCGCAAGCCGGACAGCCACGACATCTGCTTCATCGCGGACGGCGACACCCAGGCCTTCCTCGCCACCCGGCTCGGCCGCACGCCCGGCGACATCGTCGACCGGGACGGCACGAAGCTGGGCGAGCACGAGGGCGCGTACGCGTACACCGTCGGCCAGCGCAAGGGCCTGCGCATCGGCCGCCCCGCCGACGACGGCAAGCCGCGCTACGTCCTCGACATCTCGCCGGTCACCAACACCGTGACCGTCGGCCCGGCCGAGGCGCTCGACGTCGACGGCCTCACCGGCATCCGCCCGCGCTGGTGCGGCCCCGCACCGACCGGCGTCCTCGACTGCACCGCGCAGGTCCGCGCGCACGGCGACGAGTACCCGGCGGTCGCGGAGATCGACGGCGACACCGTCCGCGTCCGCCTGCACACCCCGATGCGCGGGGTGGCGCGCGGCCAGGCGGTCGTGCTGTACGACGGGACGCGCGTCATCGGATCGGCGACGATCGACGGCACGAGCAGCGCCGCCTAGCGCTCCTCCCTTGCCTGCGTGGGCAGTTCGCCCGGGAGCCCCGCCCCGGGCGGGCACGGCCCTGCCCGCGCCGTCCGGCAAATCCCCCCGAGCTTGCGGCCGTTGCCTGTACACCCCACCGACCCTGCCCGGTCGATATGACGATCACATGATGTTTGGCGCCTTCGCCGGATTTCCGGATCTCCTGTTACGCAGAAGGCAACTTCGGTGACCGGCTGGGTAAGAGTAGGTAGCGAAACCACTCTCCGGCCCGCGTTCCCCGCGCCGGCCGGGCCTTTCGCTGGGTGTGCACGCTTCGGGACTCGGGGGCTTGGGAGGGGAGCGATGGCCGCAATCGTGCTGGTGCACGGGATCGCACAGGAGTTCAGGTCGGCCCGCAGCCTGGAGGACGAGTGGCTGCCCCGGCTGGCCCGCGGCGTGAAAGCCGCCGGCTACCCGGAGACCGCGGACCGTTTGTGGAAATACCGCCAGACCCGCCGCGGGATCGATGCCCGCATGGCCTTCTACGGCGACGTCATGCGCCGCCACCCGTCGCAGCCCGACGCCGCCGAAGCCGACGGCCTCCGGCACGCGATGGCCGACCGCATAGGCCGCGAATGGCTCGACCGCGCCGCCGCCCGCAGCTCCGCGCCGCCCGAGCGGCAGCGGGCCGCCCGCGAGATCGCCCGCCTCGAAGGCGGCCCCGACCAGACCGGCCGCACCGTCGTCCTGTCCCCGACCTGCGGGCTCTCCGGCCTCAAGTGGTTCGCCGCCGACGGCCCCGGCTCGGCGGGCGGCTTCGTCACCAAGGCCCTCGGCCAACTCACCCGCTACCTGACCGACGACGCCACCCGCAACCGCGTCCTCGACCGCGTCGCCGCCGACATCGGCTTCGACACCCGCGTCGTCATCGGCCACTCCCTCGGCGCCGTCGTCGCCTACGAGGTCGCGCACCGCCTGCGCCGCCCGCTCCCGCTGCTCATCACCCTCGGCTCGCCCCTCGGCCCCGACACGTGCATCGACGACTGGGTCCGCCCGCAGCCCGCCCAGCCGCCCGCGTACGTCGAACGCTGGATCAACCTCGCGGACCGCGACGACCTCATCGCCGCCGAACCCCGCCTCGCCCAGCTCTTCGCCGGCCACACCCCCAACACCGGCCCCGAACTCCGCAGCGGCTACACCCTCGAACACGGTGCGGCGCCGCACAACCCGGACTTCTACTTGATGCGCCGCGAGATCGGCAAGAGCATCGGCGAGGCCTTCGCGGCCTGAGCCGACGCGCGACTCCTTCGACCGAGCGGGCGGGGCCCTTCCACTCCGAGGAAGGGCCCCGCCTGTGCGCGTACTTGCGGTGGATGCCACCGATCCCGCGCCGCGAGACTCGCCGTCCGGCGGTCGCGGGCGGTGTCCGGCCCGCGTCAACTGCGGGCATGCAGGCGGTCGGCTGCCTGCTGCCTGCTGCCTGCTGCGTCGGGAGGGAGGCGTGCTCCGGTCGCCCGCTCTTGACGGTTTCCACGCCCGCAGTCGCGTCTCTTCGCCCACGGCCGCGGCTGCGGGCCGTACCAGGGCAGATGGGCGGCTGCGGTCCCCGACGGCCTCGGTGTGCCCCTCCGCACAGGTGCCGCCCGCGCCCGCCCGCGGTGGCGCCGCACGCCCGCGTCGCGGACCGCCGCGTCCGCCGGCCCGCGGAGGCCCCACAAGACCTGCGAGTGACCTGCGTCACGACCTGTCACGGGGGCTGGGGGAGCGGTGTCTTGAGGCCGAACCCCTGGAACACGGAGGAGACGCCATGATGGAGAGCACCAAGGTCCTCGTGATCGGCGGAGGCTACGCGGGCGTGATGGCGGCCAACCGCCTGACGCAGCGCGACGATGTCGCGGTGACGCTGGTCAACCCCCGCCCGAGCTTCGTCCACCGGGTCCGCCTGCACCAGCTGGTCGGCGGGACCGACAGCGCGGTCGTCGAATACCGGAAGGTCCTCAACGATCGGGTGCGGCTGGTCGTCGACACCGTGGCCCGGATCGACGCGGCCGAGCGCAGCGTGGCGCTCGCGTCGGGTGGCGCGGTCGGCTACGACTACCTCGTCTACGCGGTGGGCAGTGGCAGCGCGGGCACGGAAGTGCCCGGCGTGGCGGAGTTCGCCTACCCGGTCGCCGAACTGGAGGACGCGCAGCGGCTGCGCACGATCCTCGACGGCGAGCCCGCGTCGGCCGCGGTCACCGTCGTCGGGGCGGGCCCGGCGGGCATCGAGACCGCCGCCGAACTGGCCGAAGGCGGGCGCGCGGTGACCCTGCTCTGCGGCGGGGTCCTCGGCCCATACCTGCACGCGCGGGGACGGCGCTCGGTCGCCAAGCAGCTCGCCCGCCTCGGGGTGACGGTGCTGGACGGCCCGGACACCCGGGTGACGGCCGTGACCGCGGACACCGTGCGACTCGCCGACGGCCGCGAGCTGCCGAGCCGGGTGACGATCTGGACGGCGGGGTTCGCCGTGCCCGACCTGGCCGCCCGCAGCGGCCTGAGCACCGACGCGGCGGGCCGGCTGCTCACCGACGAGACGCTGACGAGCGTGGACGACCCGCGCATCATCGCCGCCGGGGACGCCGCGGCCCCCTCGGACCTGCCGCTGCGGATGAGCTGCCAGGCGGCGATGCCTCTGGGCGCGCGCGCCGCCGACACGGTGCTGTCCCGGATCGCGGGGGAGGAACCGGAGACGCTGAACCAGTCGTTCGCCGCCCAGTGCATCAGCCTGGGCCGCCACACCGGCATCTTTCAGTTCGCCACCCGCTCCGACGTCGCGGTGTGGTTCAACGTCGACGGCCGCATGGGCGCCAAGCTCAAGGAAACCGTGTGCACGGGCATCGTCAAACACCTGTCCGACGAGGCGGGCAAGCCCGGCGGGTACCGCCTGCACCGGATCTCCGGAGGCACCGCGCGGCAGCGGCACTTGGCCGCCAAGCGCGTCGACGAGCGGGTCACGGCCGGCCTGGCGGTCTAGCCGGGTGCGTGCGGCGGTGCCCGCTTCCGGGGCACCGCCGCGCCCCTGCGCCCGCGAAACGGAACGTGTCCCGATCACGGTCCTACGGCCCCCGACCACGCGGTCAGTACCCTCGACCCCGTGACCACGACCCCCGACGCCACCCCCACCCCCGCGTCCCCGTCTCCGTACCCCTGGCTCCCCGCCTCCGCCACCGGTGTCGGGTCTCTCCCCGGTACCGACGCCCGTGAGGCCGTGCGGCTCGTCGTCGGGGAGCTGGGGCAGTTCCCGCACCTGCCGGAGCTGCCCGACCGCGGGGTCGGGGCGGACCTGACCGGCCGTGGTGCCGGGCTGCTGGTCGACCTGTTCGCGGAGGTCCAGCCCTCCGGCTGGCGGTTCGCCGACCGGCCCGGGCGGGATCACCGGCGGGCGGTGTCGTGGCTGCGGGAGGACCTCGACGCACTCGAGGAGTTCACGCAGGGTTACCGCGGCCCGCTCAAGGTGCAGGTCGCCGGGCCCTGGACGCTGGCCGCGACGATCGAACTGGCGCACGGGGACAAGGCCTTGGCCGACCCCGGTGCCTGCCGCGACATCACCGGGTCCCTCGCCGAAGGCCTCCGCAACCACCTCGCCGACCTGCGGAAACGCGTTCCCGGCGCGGAGTTCGTCGTGCAGTTCGACGAGCCCGCGCTGCCGGGCGTGCTGGCCGGCACCGTGCCGACCGCGAGCGGGTTCGGGAAGCTCCGGGCGATCGACAAGGGTGTGGTGCGCGACGCGCTGGCCACCGTCGTCGATGCCGTCCGAGGCCCGGCGGCCGTGCACAGCTGCGCGCCCAACGTCCCGATCGGCCTTCTGCGCCAAGCCGGGGTCAAAGCCGTGTCCCTGGACTTCTCCCTGCTCCGCGACCGCGACGAGGAGGCGATCGGCGAGGCGGTGGAAAGCGGCGTCGGATTCCTGTTCGGGATCATCCCTTCGCTGCCTCCGGCCCCGGTCTCCGCGCGGGTGGCGAACCGTGCCACGACCAGGGGAAACACCGGCGCGGGAGCGCGTCCGTTGTCGGATCCGGCCGGTACCGTCAGGGGTGTCAAGACGCTGTGGCAGCGGCTCGGCTTCCGTCCGGAGCAGTTGGGCGCGGCCGTGGTCGTGACGCCGGCGTGCGGCCTGGCCGGGGCGGATCCGGCGTGGGTGCGCCGGGTGCTCAAGCACAGCGTGGAGGCCGCCCAGGTGCTGCACGAAGCACCCGAAAGCTGACCAGGCACAACCAGAGCAAGACAGCGGGACACACCCGGACACCTGCCGGCCCACCGGCATCGCTGGAGGTTGACGACGTGGCTGACCTGACCGACGACCAGGGCATCCCCGCCGAGGTGCGCGACCGGGCCGCGGCCCTCGCCAAGGAACTCGAAGAGCACCGGTTCCGGTACTACGTCAAGGACGCCCCGACGGTCAGCGACGCCGAGTTCGACGCGCTCATGCGCGAACTCGAAGGCATCGAGGAGCGCCACCCGGAGCTGCGCACCCCCGAGTCGCCGACCCAGACCGTCGGCGGCGCGCCCGGCGGCGACTTCGAGTCCGTCGACCACCTCGAACGCATGCTCAGCCTCGACAACGCGATGAACGAGGACGAGCTGGACGAGTGGGTCGACCGCCTGCACAAGGACCTCGCGGGCGCCGATTTCCACTACCTGTGCGAGCTGAAGGTCGACGGCCTCGCGGTCAACCTGCTGTACGAGAACGGCGAGCTGGTCCGCGCGCTCACCCGCGGCGACGGCCGCACCGGCGAGGACATCACCGTCAACGTCCGCACCATCGGCGAGATCCCCACGCGCCTGCGCGACGACGGCGGCCACGACGTGCCGGAGCTGGTGGAGATCCGCGGCGAGGTGTTCTTCCCGATCGAGGAGTTCGACGCGCTGAACGCCCGCCGCGTCGAGGCCGGCGACAAGCCGTTCGCGAACCCGCGCAACGCCGCCGCCGGCTCGCTGCGCATGAAGGACCCGCGCGCGGTGGCGCAGATGCCGCTGCACATGGTCGTCCACGGCATCGGCGCCCGCCGCGGCTTCGCCATCGACTGCCAGTCGCACGCCTACGACAGGCTGCTCGCCTGGGGCCTGCCGACGGCCAAGCACAACAAGGTCGTCAAGTCCGTCGACGAGGTGAAGGAGTTCATCCGCTACTTCGGCGAGCACCGCAACTCCGTCGAGCACGAGATCGACGGCGTGGTGGTGAAGGTCGACGAGATCGCGCTGCAAGGCCGGCTCGGGGCGACGTCGAAGGCGCCGCGGTGGGCGATCGCCTACAAGTACCCGCCGCAGGAGGTCAACACCAAGCTGATCGACGTGGCGGTGGGGGTGGGCCGCACCGGGCGTATCACGCCGTACGCCGTCATGGAGCCGGTCAAGGTCGCCGGATCCACCGTCGCCTACGCGACCCTGCACAACCAGGACGTGGTCAAGGCCAAGGGCGTCCTCATCGGCGACACCATCGTGCTGCGCAAGGCCGGCGACGTCATCCCGGAGGTCCTCGGCCCGGTCGTCGACCTGCGGGACGGCACCGAGCGTCCGTTCGAGATGCCGACGCACTGCCCCGAATGCGGCACCGAACTGCGGCCGATGAAGGAGGGCGACGTCGATGTGCGGTGCCCGAACGCGCAGTTCTGCCCCGCGCAGATCCGCGAGCGGCTCTCCTACCTGGCCGGGCGCAAGGCCCTCGACATCGACGGCCTCGGCTACGTGGCGGCGACCGCGCTGACCCAGCCCCTGGAGCCGGCCGAGCCGCCGGTGAAGAACGAGGGCGACCTGTTCGACCTGACCGTCGAACAGCTCATGCCGATCCAGGTGCTGGTCCGCGACCCCCGCACCGGCATGCCCAAGATCGACGACAAGACCGGCGAAGAGAAGGTCATGTCCTTCTTCGCGACGAAGGGCACGGAGAAGAAGCCGAGCGAGCCGAAGAAGACCGTGCAGGTCCTGTTCGACGGCCTGGAGAAGGCCAAGCAGCAGCCGCTGTGGCGGATCCTGACCGGGCTGTCGATCCGGCACGTCTCCGACACCACCGCCCGCGCCATCACGAGCGAGTTCCGCGACCTGGACCGGCTGGCCGCCGCGTCCGTCGAGGAGATCGCCGCGGTCGAAGGCGTCGGGCCGATCATCGCCGAGTCGATCGTCGAGTGGTTCGCGGAGGACTGGCACCGCGAGATCCTCGAGAAGTGGCGCGCCGCGGGCGTCCGGTTCGTCGAAGAGGGCGGTGCCGAGAAGGTGCCCGGCATGCTCACCGGGCTGACCACGGTGGTGACCGGCACGTTGGCCGGATTCACCCGGGACGGCGCCAAGGAAGCCCTGGAGAACGAAGGCGCGAAGGTGACCGGGTCGGTATCGAAGAAGACCGACTTCGTCGTGGTCGGCGACAACCCGGGATCGAAATACGACAAGGCCGTTTCGCTCGGTGTGCCGATCCTGGACGACGAAGGCTTCGCGGTCCTGCTCTCCGAAGGCGCGGACGCCGCCCGCGCATGGGTCGCGGCGCAAGCGGGAGAGACTCCGGAGGCGGCCGCGGAGGCCGGGGAACCGGCCGAATAACAACCCGCACCATCGCCCCGCCGCACCACGGCAACCTGCCGGACAGCGTATCTGACGTCCCGTCAAGGGCTGTGGTGCGGACGGAAGTCGGAAGCCGACCCTCCGAATCCGGACGCGGGCGTTCTGGGCGATAACGCTGCCGCCTGCACCCTTCGCCCCCTACCCTGATCGGGAACCCGGTCGTCGCCGGGCTTGCCGCCCGGTCGCGGAACGTGTTGCGTACCCCTTGCCGCGGCCGGGCAGTCCGGCCCGCCGGACGGGAGAACCGCCCGGAAGAGCCGCAGGGGAGCATGTGCATGCGACGGATCGGACGCACGGATCTGTCGCGTATCGCGCGCCCGGGCCCCTTCCTCGCCAACATCCTCGTCGTCACCACTGTCGGCAACCTCGCGCTGTTCGGCGCGGTCGCCGGCGAACTGGCGTCCGGCGAGACCCCGGTGCCGTACACCGAAGCCGACCTGTGGATCCTGCTCTGCCTCGTGCTGCTCGACGGCCTGCACACCGGCATCACCCGCCGCGGCCTCTACGTCCCCGGCGCCGTGCCGTCCGTCGCGGTCACCTACGCGCTGCTGATCGTGCACGGCTGGGTCGTCGCCTCGATCTGGCAAGCGGTCCCGGTGGTGGTGGCCTGCGCGCTCCGCCGCGACGCGCTGTGGCGGATCGCCTACCTCGTCGGCCACTACATCCTGGCGTTCCTCGCCGCGGAAGGACTGCTGCGGCTCTGCGGGATCAGCCCCGGACCCGACGTCGTCCGGCACCTCGACGCCGACGAACTGCCCGCGGTCCTGGCCGCGGGCGCTGTTTTGGTCGCGGTGTCCCAAGGCCTCGGCTGGCTGCTGCGGTCGAGCTGGCGCGGCACCCGGCCGAGTGCCCTGGCCCGCGAGGAACTCCGCTCCCGCCTCCTCGCGCACGGCGCGCTCATCGGCCTCGCGCCGCTCATCGCCGTCGTCACGCACGCCAACCCGTGGGCGCTCCCGCTGTTCGCCGGCCCCATGTTCAGCCTCTACCAGGCCACCCGGGTCAGCTTCGACCGCGAACAGGAAGCCCGCCACGACCCGCTGACCGGCCTGCCCAACCGGCGGCTGCTCCTGGAACGCGGCGAACGCGCCCTGCGGCGCGCCGACGGGTCCCGCAAAGTCGCCCTGTTCCTGCTCGACCTGCACCGCTTCCACGAGGTCAACGACACCCTCGGGCACCTGTCCGGCGACCGGCTGCTGCGCCAGGTCGGGCAGCGGCTGCGCGACGTGGTCGGACCCGCGGACACCGTCGCGCGGCTCGGCGGCGACGAGTTCGCGGTGCTCATCCCGGACCTGCGGCCGATCGACGTGGAATTCGGGGTCCTGCCGCCGGAGAAGATCGCGCTGGCCCTCGCCCGGCAGGTCGTCGAGGTCCTCGGCGAGCCGTTCGAACTCGACGACCTGTCCCTCGACATCGAAGTCAGCGTCGGCGTCGCGGTGTTCCCCGACCACGCGGACGGCATGCAGGGACTCCTGCAGTACGCCGACGTCGCCATGTACCTCGCCAAGCGGCTGCGCAGCGGCGTGGAGCTGTACGACCCGGCGCGCGACGTCAACACGCGCGAGAAACTGCTGCTGCTCGGCGACCTGCGCCGCGCCCTCGACATGCACCAGGTCGAACTGCACTACCAGCCGAAGGTGTCGTTCACGACCGGCCGTGTCGACGGCTGCGAGGCGCTCGTCCGCTGGTGCCACCCCGAACGCGGCTACATATCGCCGGAAGAGTTCGTGCACCTCGCCGAAGAGACCGGTCTCATGCCGCGGCTGACCCGCTACGTCGTCGACGAAGCGCTGGCCCAGGTGGCGATCTGGCACCGCGCGGGCATCGACGTGCCGGTCGCGGTCAACGTGTCCGCCCGCGACATCCACGCCCCGGCGTTCGCCGACACGGTCGCGGCCGGACTGCTGCGGCACGGCGTGCCGCCAAGCGCGCTGCACTTGGAGATCACCGAACGGGTGCTGCTGGAGGAGCCGCAGCGCGCCGCGGACAGCCTCGACTCGCTCCGCAAGCTCGGCGTGCGGCTGTCGCTGGACGACTTCGGCACGGGCTACTCGTCGTTCGTGCACCTGCGGCACATCCCGGTGAGCGAGATCAAGATAGACCGCTCGTTCGTGGCCCGGCTGACCGTCGACGAGGAGGACGCCGCGATCGTCCGCTCCACCGTCGACCTCGCCCACTCGCTCGGCCTCCGGGTGGTCGCCGAAGGCGTCGAGGACGACGCGACCTGGGACCGGCTGCGCGACCTGGGCTGCGACAGCGCGCAGGGCTGGCTGATCGCCCGCGCGCTGCCCCGCGACGAAGCCACCGCCTGGCTGGTCCGGCACGGCGTCGGCGCCCGCATGGCCCCGCACCGCCACACCGCCGACAAGCGGTCCGCGGAGCGGCCGCTGCCCGCGCAGCGGCAGACCCGGGTGACCGGCTGAAGCACCGCGGGGCCGTTTGAGGGCTGCCCGGACGGGTCCCGGACCGCCTCTCACCCTCAGGTGCACCCCTATATGCCATGGGGTCGGCCCCGCCCGGGAACTAGGATGGCCACGACCCAACCATCCCCAGCCACCCCTGAAGGAATCGCTGCATGCCTGGCATCACGCGCGAGGAGGTCGCCCACCTCGCCCGGCTGTCGCGGCTGGAGCTGCGGGCCGAGGAGCTAGACCACCTCGCCACGCAGCTCGACGACATCATCGGCGCGGTCGCCCGCGTCGGCGAGGTCGCCGCCGACGACATTCCGCCGACGTCGCACCCGCTGCCCATCACCAACGTGATGCGGCCCGACCGGGTCCAGCCGGGGCTCACCCCCGACCAGGCCCTGTCCGGTGCGCCGGCCGCCGAGGACCAGCGCTTCCGCGTCCCGCGGATCCTCGGGGAGGAGCAGTAGCGATGGCCGATCTGACCAGGCTCACCGCCGCCGAAACCGCCGCACGCATCGCGTCCGGCGACGTCTCCGCCGTCGAGGTCGCCCAGGCGCACCTCGACCGCATCTCCGAAGTCGACGCCAAGGTCCACGCCTTCCTGCACGTCGACACCGACGGCGCGCTCGCCGCCGCCAAGGCCGTCGACGACCGCCGCGCCAAGGGCGACGAACTCGGCCCGCTGGCCGGCGTCCCGCTCGCGCTCAAGGACGTGTTCACCACCGAGGGCGTCCCGACCACGGTCGGCTCGAAGATCCTCGAAGGCTGGCTCCCGCCCTACGACGCGACGGTCACCCGCCGCCTCAAGGACGCCGGCGTCGTCATCCTCGGCAAGACCAACATGGACGAGTTCGCGATGGGCTCCTCCACCGAGAACTCCGCCTACGGCCCCACCGGCAACCCGTGGGACCTCACCCGCATCCCCGGCGGCTCCGGCGGCGGCAGCGCCGCCGCGCTCGCCGCGTTCGAGGCGCCGCTGGCGATCGGCACCGACACCGGCGGCTCGATCCGGCAGCCCGCCGCGGTCACCGGCACCGTCGGCGTCAAGCCCACCTACGGCGGCGTCTCCCGCTACGGCCTCGTCGCGTTCTCGTCGTCGCTCGACCAGGGCGGGCCGTGCGCGCGCACCGTGCTCGACGCCGCGCTGCTGCACGCCGCGATCGCCGGGCACGACCCGAAGGACTCCACGTCCATCGACGCGCCCGTCCCGGACGTCGTCGGCGCCGCGCGCAGCGGCGATGTGCGCGGCATGCGCATCGGCGTGGTCAAGGAGTTCGGCGGCGAGGGCTACCAGGCCGGCGTCACGCAGCGCTTCACCGAAGCCGTCGAGCTGCTGCGCGAACTGGGCGCCGAGGTCGTGGAGATCTCCTGCCCGCACTTCCAATACGCGCTGCCCGCGTACTACCTGATCGCCCCGTCCGAGGCGTCGTCCAACCTCGCGCGCTTCGACGCGATGCGGTACGGCCTGCGCGTCGGCGACAACGGCGACCGCTCCGCCGAAGAGGTCATGTCGCTGACCCGCGAGGCCGGCTTCGGCCCCGAGGTCAAGCGCCGGATCATGCTGGGCACCTACGCCTTGTCGTCCGGCTACTACGACGCCTACTACGGCCAGGCGCAGAAGGTCCGCACGCTCATCTCGCGGGACTTCGACGCCGCGTTCGCGCAGGTGGACGTGCTGGTCTCGCCGACCACGCCGACCACCGCGTTCCCCATCGGCGAGCGCGCGGACGACCCGATGGCGATGTACCTCGCCGACCTGTGCACGATCCCGTCCAACCTGGCCGGGAACGCCGCGATGTCGCTGCCGTGCGGTCTGGCGCCCGAGGACGGCCTGCCGGTCGGCCTGCAGATCATCGCGCCGACCATGGCCGACGACCGGCTCTACAAGGTGGGTGCCGCCGTCGAGGCCGGGTACCTCGCCCGGTGGGGCGGTCCGCTGCTGGACCAGGCCCCGGCGCTGTAACGCCCGGAACTCGCACGGGAACTTTCGAGGAGACACGCGATGGCCAAGAAGAAGGCCCCCAAGAGCAAGGCCGGCAAGATCATCGGCGTCGGCATGCAGGTGTTCGGCGCGATCGGCGTCATGAAGCAGATCAAGGAAGCCAAGGGCAAGCACGACAAGCTGGAGCTGGCCGACGCGCTGATCTCGGCCGCCGCCGTCGTCACCGGCTTCGCGCTGCTCATCCGCTCGCTCCGCGAGGAGCAGGACGACCACGCGGAGATCGAGGAACTGTGACCGCCACGCAAAACCTGATGTCGTACGAGGACGCGCTCGCCGCGTACGACCCCGTCATGGGCCTTGAGGTCCACGTCGAACTCGGCACGCACACCAAGATGTTCTGCGGCTGCTCGACCGTGTTCGGCGGCGAGCCCAACAGCCAGGTCTGCCCGACCTGCCTCGGCCTGCCCGGCGCGCTCCCGGTGGTCAACGCCACCGCCGTGGAGTCCGCCATCCGCATCGGCCTGGCGCTCAACTGCAGCATCGCGGAATGGTGCCGGTTCGCCCGGAAGAACTACTTCTATCCGGACATGCCGAAGAACTTCCAGACGTCGCAGTACGACGAGCCGATCGCGTTCGACGGCTACCTGGACGTCGAGGTGCGGGGCAAGACGTACCGCGTCGGCATCGAGCGCGCGCACATGGAAGAGGACACCGGCAAGTCGACGCACGTCGGCGGCGCCACCGGCCGCATCCACGGCGCGGACTACTCGCTGCTCGACTACAACCGGTGCGGCATCCCGCTCATCGAGATCGTCACCAAGCCGATCGAGGGCGCGGGCGACCTCGCCCCGGAGATCGCCAAGGCGTACGTCGCCGAACTCCGCGACCTCATCAAGGCGCTTGGCGTCTCCGAGGCCCGCATGGAGCTGGGCCAGATGCGCTGCGACGCGAACCTCTCGCTGCGCCCGCACGGCCGGGAGAAGTTCGGCACCCGCTCGGAGACGAAGAACGTCAACTCCCTGCGGTCCGTCGAACGCGCCATCCGGTTCGAGATCCAGCGGCACGCCACCGTGCTGTCCGAGGGCGGCACGATCGTCCAGGAGACCCGGCACTTCCACGAGGAGGACGGCAGCACCACGGCCGGCCGCGTCAAGGAAGAGGCCGAGGACTACCGGTACTTCCCGGAGCCCGACCTGGTCCCGGTGGCGCCGTCCCGCGAGTGGGTCGAAGAGCTGCGCACGACGCTCCCGGAGAAGCCCTCGGTGCGCCGCAAGCGCCTCCAGGCCGACTGGGGCATCAGCGACTTCGACATGCAGTCCGTGGTCAACGCGGGCGCGCTCGACGCGATCGTCGAGACCGTCGACGCCGGTGCCGACTCGGACGCGGCCCGCAAGTGGTGGCTCGGCGAACTCGCCCGCAACGCCAACGAGCGCGGCGTCGAGGTGACGGCTCTGCCGATCACCCCGGCGCAGGTCGCCCGGGTGGCCGCGCTGGTCAAGGCCGGCGAGCTGAACGACAAGCTGGCCCGCCAGGTCATCGAAGGCGTGCTGGCCGGCGAGGGCGACCCCGACCAGGTCGTCGAGAAGCGCGGTCTGAAGGTCGTGTCGGACGAAGGCGCGCTCGGCGCCGCCATCGACGCCGCGATCGCCGCGCAGGGCGACGCGGTCGCCAAGATCCAGGGCGGCAACCTCGGCCCGGTGGGCGCGCTCATCGGCGCGGTCATGAAGGCCACCCGCGGCCAGGCCGACGCGGCCCGGGTCCGGGAGCTGATCCTGGAGAAGCTCGGCGTCTCCTGACGCCGGCCCGGCTCCGCCCGACGGGCGCCGTTCCCCACCCCGGGGACGGCGCCCGCCGGCGTTTCCGGGGGCGTCTGAGGCCCCCAACGCGGGCAAACGCCCCGCACGCAATGCATGTAGGTGCCACGTATCGCCTGCCTAAGCCCCCCTGAGGGGGGCCTTAGGCCCGCCTGAGGCCCCGCGGCCCGGCAAGATCGGGCATCCGCCCGATGCTCGGGCGGGGTCTGGGACGCGAACCTTATGACATGCCCCCGGAAGGCCGGGAGCCCCCGGAAAGAGCGGAACCGACAACGGAGCCGCCGCCGGGACGTCACAAGGAGAAATCGCATGTTGGAGTACGAGTACTTCCGGGCCCGCGAGAACGAACTGCACCGTGCCGCCGAGCACGAACGCACCGTGTCCCGCGCCCTGCGCACCCGCCGCGAGCAGCGCCGCCAGGCACGCCTCGCGGAGCGCGACTCACGATCTTCCAGTACCGGAGGCATTGCCGGGTCCGTACGGCCCGCACTGTGAAAAGACCAGAGGTCCGGGATGCCTGTCGGGGGCGGCCCGGACCTCTTCGGCGGACGCGCGGGCGCGCTGACAGGACGCGCCCGCGCGTCCGGCCGATTCCGGCGGGGGACCCGCCGGCCGTCCGGACGCCCCCGGAAAACCGCGCGGCGGTTCACGTGTGACCTGCGACAACGCAGTGCGCCCTGGGAGAAAAGGAGGGGCCCGATGACGGTCCTTCATGACATCCTCGACTGCGTGCCTTCTGTCGCTGTCAGTCCCGTTTTCGTCGGCCGCCTGCCCGAGCTGTCGCGGCTCGCCGAGGCCTTGCGGGACGCCGACGGCGGGACACCCGCGGTCGTCCTCGTCGGCGGCGAGGCCGGCGTCGGCAAAACCCGCCTGCTCCAGGAGTTCCTCGCCCAGGCCGAGTCCTCCGGCGCGGTCACCGCGGTCGGCGGCTGCCTGGAGCTCGGCGCCGAAGGCCTGCCCTTCGCCCCGGTCTCCGCCGCGATGCGCGCCCTGTCCGACGGCCTCGGCCCCGAACTCGCCGACGCGGTCGCGGGCCGCGAACACGACCTCGCGTGGGTCATGCCGCACATCGCCCCCGCCCCGGCCGGCGACGCCTCCGGCGACTACGACCGCGCCCGCCTGTTCGAACTCATGCTCCGCGTCCTCGAACGCCTCGGCCAGGACCGCACCCTCGTCGTCGCCTTCGAAGACCTGCACTGGGCGGACGCCTCCACCCGCGAACTCCTCGCCTTCCTCATCCGCTCGCTGCGCCGCGGCCGCATCCTCATCGTCGGCACCTACCGCGCCGACGCCGTCGACCGGCGCCACCCGCTGCGGCCCTTCCTCGCCGAACTCGACCGCATCCGCGCGGTCCGCCGGCTCGACCTCGGCCGGCTCACCCGCGCCCAGGTCGGCGAACAGCTCCGCGGCATCCTCGACGAAGACGTGCCGCGCCGCCTGGTCCGGCAGATCTTCCAGAAATCCGAAGGCAACGCGTTCTTCGTCGAAGAACTCGCGTGCAGCGTGCGCGGCGGGCGCCTCGACGGCCTGTCCGACACCCTCCGCGACCTGCTCCTCATCCGCGTCGAGGAGCTCCCCGAAGCCGGGCAGCGGGTGGTCCGCTTCGCCGCGGTCGGCGGCAGCACCGTCAACCACGCGCTGCTCAGCGAGGTCGCCGGGCTCGGCGGCATGGAACTCGACGACGCGCTCCGCGCCGCCATCTCGCAGTACGTCCTGCTGCCCACCAAGGACGGCGACGGCTACCAGTTCCGGCACGCCCTGGTCCGCGAAGCCGTCCGCGACGACCTGCTGCCCGGCGAACGCATGCGCAAGTACGTCCGCTACGCCGAAGCCCTCGAACGCAACCCCGAGCTGGTGCCCGCCGACGAGCACGCCAGCCGCCTGGCGATGTACTGGTACCACGCCGGGCGCGCGACCGAGGCGCTGCCCGCGGTCCTCGCCGCCGCCGAAGCCGCCCGCGCCCGCTACGCGTTCGGCGAGCAGTTCCGCCTCCTCGAACGCGCCCTCGAACTCTGGGAGCAGGTTGCCGAACCGGAAGCCCTCACCGGCATCACCCTGCTCGACCTGCTGCTGACCGCCATCCCTCCGGCCCGCTTCGACAGCGCCTACGACAAGGCCCTGGCGTTCACCCGCCAAGCCCTCGACCTCGTCGACCCCGCCGAAGACCCGCGTACCGCCGCCCACCTGTGGACGCTGCGCGCCGGACTGCTGCGCAACAGCAGCCGGTCCAGCGGCCTCGCCGAACTCCAGAAGGCCGAAGCGCTCCTCGTCGACCTCCCGCCGTCCATCGAGCACGCCCGCGTGCTCGGCCAGATCGCGCGCGACGAGATGCTCGAAAAGCCCACCGAGAAGTCCGTCGCCACCGCCCGCGAAGCGCTCGCCATCGCGCAGCGCATCGGCAGCCCCGCCGACGAAGCCGCCATCCTCAAGACCCTCGGCTGCCTGCTGGTCAGCCTGAGCCACGTCGAGGAGGGGCTGGCGCAGTTCGACGAAGCCCTCGCGATCGCCAAGCGCGCCTCCGAACCCGACATCATGTGCCTGGTGCTCAGCAACCAGGCCTCCGTCCTGGAAGGCCTCGGCCGGCACGTCGAAGCCGCCGACGCCGCCCGGGAATCCGCCGGGATCGCCCGCGAACGCGGCCTGATGCGCGGCATCGGCGCCTTCACCATCGGCAACCTCGCGGAAAGCCTCATCTCGCTCGGCCAGTGGGACGAAGCCGACCGGCTCCTCGACGAGTCGTTCGAATACGACCCCAAGGCCCAGACGCAGGCCCACATGCACCAGCTCGTCGTGCAGATAGCCCTGGCCCGCGGCGACATCGCCCGCGCCACCCACTGCCTCGACAAAGCCCGCGAGATGGCGGCCAGCAAGTGGTACATCGAGCCGCAGTTCCGGCTGCCACTGCGCACCCTCGAAGTCGCCGTCGCCCGCCGCCTCGGCCGCCTGACGGACGTCCGGGAAATCCTCGCCACCGAACTCGGCATCCCGCTGCCCGCCGGACACCAGCGCTACGTGTGGCCGCTTCTCGTCGAAGCGGCGCGCGCCGAGGGCGACGTCACCGAACTCGCGGGCTACCCGCGCGGGGGAGCGGAGCTGAAAGCCCGCCAGGAAGCCCTCACCCGGATCCGCACGGCCGCGCTGTCGCTGGCCCGCGACTGCGAGATGGATGCCGCGCACGCGGTCAACCTGCGCGCCGAACTCGCCCGCGCGGAAGGCGAAGCAACCGTCGCCCTGTGGGAGGACGCGGTCGCCGGATGGGAGAAGGCGGGCCAGCCCTACGTCCTCGCCCGGGTCCGCTGCCGCCTGGCCGTCGTGCTCATCGCGGCCGGCGACCGGGGTCGCGCCGCGGAGGTGCTGTCCGCGTCCCACCACGCCGCGGTCGCGCTCGGCGCCCGCCCGCTGGCCGAGGAAACCGAACTCCTCGCCCGCCGCGCCCGCCTCCCGCTCGACGGCACCCCCGTCCCCGGCCTGCGCGCGGCCGACACCGCCGACGCCATCGTGGCCGACGGCCCGGTCCTCACCCCGCGTGAACGCGACGTCCTGCGGCTCGTGGTGGACGGCCGCAGCAACCGGCAGATCGCCGAGGAACTCTTCATCAGCGTGAAGACGGCGAGCGTCCACGTGTCGAACATCCTCGGCAAGCTCGAAGTCTCCAGCCGCGGCGAAGCGGCCGCGCTCGCCAACCGGCTGCAACTGCTCGACACGGCGTGACCGGTGCCGGGACGCGGGCGCACCGCTCCCGGTCTCAGCTCGGACGCACCGCCAGCACCCGGTCGTCGCCCGACTGCGGGCTGCCGCGGCCGTCGGTGTTGTTCGTGAGCACCCACAGCACGTTGTCCGGCAGCGCGAGCACCGTCCGCAGCCGCCCGTAACGTCCCTCGAACCACGCGACCGGCGTGCCGACTTCGATGCCCCGGATGGGGATCTGCCACAGCCGCTCGCCGCGCAGCGCCGCCATGTAGATCACGTCGCCGGAGATCGCGATGCCGCTCGGCGAGGCCTCCGATGTCGGCCACTGCGCCTTCGGGTCGACGAACCTCGGGTCGCCCGCCTGTCCTTCCACGACCGGCCATCCGTAGTTCGCGCCCGGCACGATCAGGTTGATCTCGTCCCACGTGTCCTGCCCGAACTCCGACGCCCACAGCCGCCCCGCCGAGTCCCACGCGAGCCCCTGCACGTTGCGGTGCCCGAGGGTGTAGACGACCGAGTCGGCGCGCGGATTGCCCGGCGCGGGCGTGCCGTCCGGCGTCATCCGCAGGATCTTGCCGCCCAGCGACGACGGGTCCTGCGCGAGCGGTTTGTCGCCCGACTCGCCGGTTCCGGCGTAGAGCATGCCGTCCGGGCCGAAGGCGATGCGTCCGCCGTTGTGGTTCGAGCCCGACGGGATCCCCGACAGCACGACCTCGGCCGGGCCCAGGCCGCCGTCGGGCGAGTAGTGCATGCGCAGGATCCGGTTGTCCGAGTCCGTCGTCGTGTAGACGTAGAGCAGCCCGTCGCGGTCGAACGCGGGGGACAGCGCCAGCCCCAGCAGCCCGCCCTCGCCGCGGTGCACCGACCCCGGCACGCGGCCGACCTCCACGACGCCCGTGGTGTGCGGCCCGAACCGGGAGATCGCCCCCGTGTCCCGGTCGGTGACCAAGGTGTCCCCGTCCGGCAGCCGGGCGAGCGCCCATGGCGCGTCGAGCCCGGTCACCACGTCGCCCGTGACCGTCAGCGCCGGCACCGTGCCCGCCGTCGGCCCGGGTGGCTCGGACACCCGCGCACCGGAGCCCGGCGCGACGACCGACGGCTTCCCCGCCGAGGACGACGACGATTCCGAACAGCCCGCCGCGGCAACGGCCAACGCCGCCGCACAGGCCACCGCCACCGCCCGGGACCGGATACGCACCACGGGATCCGCCTCTCGCCGCCGACCATGCCGGGAGCCCGCCGCCCCGGCCGCCCCCTGGAGTGTCCGTAGAGTTCCCCGCATGGCTTCAGCGACAACCCCCGCGCACCCCGGCGGCGCCGCCTCCGCACCGCACCGCGTCCTCGTCCCGTACCCCCTGGCCGACCTCGGCCCGGTCCCCGAGGGCATCGACCCCGCCGCGGTCGACGTGTACGACGGCATCGCCGAGCCGCCCGCCGCGCACACCGACGTCGCGTTCTACGTCCTGCCCTACACGTTCGACCTCGCCCCGCTCCGGCTGCTCGCCGACATGCCGCAGGTCCGCGTCGTCCAGACGCTCACCGCCGGGTACGAGCACGCGCTGCCGTACCTGCCCGACGGCGCGACGCTGTGCAACGGCCGCGGCATCCACGAAGCCAGCACCGCCGAACTCGCCGTCGCCCTCACCCTCGCCTCGCTGCGCGGCATCCCCGCGTTCGTCCGCGGCCAGGACTCCGGCGAATGGCTCGCGGGCTTCTACCCGGCGCTCGCCGACAAGACCGTGCTGATCGTCGGCTACGGCGCCATCGGCGAAGCCGTCGAACGCCGCCTCGCCGGCTTCGAGACCGACATCGTCCGGGTCGCCTCCCGCGCCCGCACCACCACCGACGGCGCCCCCGTGCACGCCGCCGCGGACCTGCCGAAGCTGCTGCCGCGCGCCGACGTGGTCGTCCTCGTCACGCCGCTCACCGCCGCCACCCGCGGCCTCGCCGACGCCGAGTTCCTGTCCCACATGCGGGACGGGGCGCTGCTCGTCAACGTCTCGCGCGGCGCGGTCGTCGACACCGGCGCCCTGCTCGCCGAGGTCGCCACCGGACGGCTCACCGCAGCACTCGACGTGACCGACCCCGAGCCGCTGCCCGCCGACCACCCGCTGCGGCACGCGCCCGGCGTGCTCATCAGCCCGCACGTCGGCGGCAGTTCGTCGGCGTTCCTGCCGCGCGCCCAACGCCTGATCCACCGTCAGCTCACCGCGTGGGGGACCGGACGGCCGCTCGCCAACATCGTGGCCGGACCGGGCGCCTGACCCGTACCGCGAAGGGGCCCGCCGCGCCGCGGACATCGTTCGGATTATTTCCGGGGCAGCCGGCAACCGGCGGCCCCGGAGACCGCGTTTCCCGTTGTAAGGTCTGGGTCCGCGCCGCAGGGGGGCAACCGAAGGCCGCGCACGAAGCGGAGAACCATGAAGATTCCGGCCAGCCGACTCGGCCGCGCCGCGGAGGGCACGATCGCCACCGAAACGGACACCCGCACCCGCATCCCCGGCGACCTCCCGGGACCGGTGGAAGGCGGCCGGTCCGACCGGCGCGGGCTGCCCGCGCGGCTCGGACTCGGGCCGGCAGCCGTGCCGTACCTGCTCTTCACGGCCTTCGCGATCGTCTACACCACGTACGCGCTCCTCAAGCACCGCCGCATGGAGACGCACGCGTACGACCTCGGCCTCTTCGAACAGGTCGTCCGCAACTACGCGCACTTCCGCGCCCCCGTCTCGGACATCCGCGACCCCGGATTCAACGTCCTCGGCGAGCACTTCCACCCGATCCTCGCGCTGCTCGCCCCCGTCTACCGGATCTTCCCCGGGGCCGGCACGCTGCTCGTCGCGCAATCCGTGCTGATCGCGCTGTCCGTCGTGCCGATGACCCGCATGGGCATGCGCACCTTCGGCAACCTCGGCGGCGCGGCCTTCGGCATCGCCTACGGACTCAGCTGGGGCCTGCAGAGCGCCGTCGCGTTCGAGTTCCACGAAATCTGCTTCGCCGTGCCGATGCTGGCGTTCGGCCTCGAACGCCTGCTGCGCGCCGAGTACGGCCCGGGCGTCTGCTGGCTGCTGCCCTTGGTGCTGGTCAAGGAGGACCTGCCGCTCACGCTCGTCGCGGTCGGCTGCTGGCTCGCCTGGAAACGCCAGTGGAAGTGGGCGGCCGTCTCCGCGGGCGTCGGCATCGTCGCCTTCGTCCTCGTCGTGTTCGTCGTCCTGCCGTCGCTGAACGACACCGGCACCTATCCGTTCTGGGGCAACCTCGACGGCACCGAACGGGCCGGCAACGCGATGCCCGGCGCGAGCGCGTCGTCCGTCCCGCTCGGCGACCTGGCGCTCGGGCTGCCCAAGCACATGCTGTTCCCCAGCGTGAAGTGGATGACGTTGTTCATGCTGCTGCTGCCGACCGGGTTCCTCGCCCTGCGGTCGCCGCTGCTCGCGCTCGTCCTGCCGACGCTGCTCTGGCGCTTCACGTCCAGCAACCAGTACTACTGGGGCACCGCCTTCCACTACAGCGCCGTCCTGATGCCCATCGTGTTCGCGGCCTTCGCCGACGCGGTGACCAGCCTGCGCGCATCACGCCGGGACTGGCTGCGCCGGTACGCCGCCAAGGCGGCGATCGTCCCGATAGCCGTCTCGGCCTCCCTGGCCCGCGACTTCCCGCTCATGGAACTGCTCCACAAGCCGGCCTGGGTGGTGCCCGAACGCGTGCACCGTGCCGAGGAACTCCTCGCGCTCGTCCCCGACGGCGTCAACGTCGCCACCACCGAACGCCTCGCCCCGCGCCTCACCTCGCGCGACCGGGTCACCGCCTTCCCGACCGTGCTGCCCGGCCCCGGCTGGCTCGCCATCGACGCATGGGACGGCAAGCAGGAGTGGGCCAAGAGCTGGATCGACTTCATGGTCGAGCAGCAGGGCTTCAAACGCGTGGCCTCCGGCAAGGGCGTCGTCATCCTGAAGCGCTAGACGGCGCCGGGCCGACGGGTCGCCGGCCGGATCGAGCCACAGCCGTCCCACCCGCCTCTCCGTTCCCGAATTTCGCCGGTCGTTATCCGGCCACCGCCCTTTCCCCCGCGGGTTCCGGCGCAAGTTGCGGGAAGCCGTCTTGCACCACACCAAAGTCCGTTACCCTGAGTTTCTGAGAGAAAGCACACAGTGACGGAAGTGGTGTATCGTCCGATTCGTGGAACGCCGGGCCTTGGTTTCCCCAGGATCCGGTGAGGAGGGGAGTCGTCACATGCCGGGGGAATTCCGCGTCGCCTGCGCCGGTCCCGCCGCCCGCACGCCGAGTCCGGCCGCGGACGGCCCGAGCGGGCGCGATCGCTGACCTTGTCCGGAACCCGCACCAGGCGGCGTGTCGTGGCCGTCGCCGTCCCCCTGTGCGTCGCGTACACGATCGGCGCGATCCTGGGGTGGGGCAGCCCCGCGGTCTCGCTCACCATGGGCGATTTCGGGTTGTCCGCCGCCGCCGGGACCGCCGCCGTCTCGTGCCTGGCCCGCTCCGTCGGCCAACGCGACCGGGTCGGCCTGTCCTGGGCGCTGCTCGGCATGTCGGCCCTGATGGTCGCCGTGGGCAACGGCATCTGGGGCTGGTACGAAGTCGTCCTCGACCAGACCGTGCCGACGCCCGGCCCGGCCGACTGGTTCTTCCTGTTCTTCGCGCCGCCCGCGATCCTCGGCCTGCTGCTCGTCGCCCAGCGCCCCAAAGGCCTCGCCGCCTGGGTGTGCATCGTGCTCGACGGCTGGCTCGTCGCCGGATCGCTGTTCACCCTCGGCTGGAGCCTCGCGCTCGCCCGCGCCGCCGACGGCGACCGCACCGACGCGCTGAAGATCGCGCTGACGCTCGCCTACCCGGTGATGGACATCCTGCTCGTCAGCATGGTCCTCGGCCTGCGCTTCCGGGCCGGCAGCGCCGACCGCGCCGCCCTCAACGCGGCCCTCGTCGCCCTCGCCGTCACCGTCGTCAGCGATGCGCTGTGGACCACCCCCGGCCTGCACGGCGGCTACCGCTCCGGCGAACTCCTCGACGCGGGCTGGTTCACCGGCAGCATCCTGCTCGCCGTCGCCCCGTGGATGGGCGACGTCGACCACCCGCCGCCGGACGCCGCCGCCGACCCGGCGCCCGTGCACCGCACGCTGTCCATGCTGTCCGCGCTCACCCCCTACATCGCCGCCGCCGTGTGCACCGCGGGCGTCCTCGGCGACGCGGTGGCCGGACGGCGACTCGACCCGGTGGTCCTCGTCGCGGGCGGCTCGGTCCTCGTCGTCCTCGTGCTGCGGCAAGGCATCATGCTCGTCGACAACGTCTTCATGGCCCAGGAACTCGCGGTCGCGGAAAGCCACTTCCGGTCCCTCGTGCAGGGCTCCAGCGACGTCATCATCATCGCCCGCCGGGACGGCGTGCTGGAGTACGTCAGCCACGCCGTGCGCCGCGTCTACGGCTTCGAGCCCGAAGAACTCGTCGGGACCCGCCTCGACCTGCTCATCCACCCCGACGACAACGCCCGGGTGCAGAGCGAACTGCGGCGCTTCCTCGACGAGGCCGGACAGCCCGCGATGACCCGCGTCGACTGCCGGGTCCGGTCCGCCGACGGCACCTGGCTGCACACCGAATCCGCGGTCAACCGCTACGGCGACGGCATCATCCTCAGCAGCCGCGACGTCACCGACCGCGTCGAACTCCAGACCCGGCTGGAACACGACGCGTTCCACGACCGGCTCACCGACCTGCCCAACCGCGCGCTGTTCGAGGACCGCATCCAGCACGCGCTCGCCCAACGGCGCGGCCAGACCCCCACGGTCGCCGTGCTCTTCCTCGACCTCGACGGCTTCAAAGCGGTCAACGACGCCGGCGGCCACGCGGTCGGCGACGAACTCCTCGTGCAGGCCGCCCGCCGCCTGGAGCACGCGGTGCGGGTCGGCGACACCGTCGCCCGGTTCGGCGGCGACGAATTCGCCGCGCTGCTGGCCGGCGACGCCTCCCCGCAGGCCATCCGGGAAATCGCCGAACGCCTGCTCGCCACGCTGTCCGCGCCCTACCGGATCGGCGGACAGGAAGTCCGCGTCGCCGCGTCGATCGGCATCGCGTTCTCCACCCCCGGCATCGACCCCGCCGAACTCATGCGCAATGCCGACCTGGCGATGTACCGCGCCAAGTCCGGCGGCAAGGGCCGCGTCGAGGTCTACGCACCACAAATGCACATCGACGCCGTCCGCCGCGTCGAACGCGCCGCCCGGCAACGCCGCGCCCTCCACGAGAAGCGCCTCACCGTGCTCTACCAGCCGGTCGTCGACCTGGCCACCGGCCGGATCCGGGACGTCGAAGCGCTGCTGCGCCGCCGCGACGACCGCGGCGCGCTGATCGGCCCGGCCGAGTACCTGCGCCAGTCCGGCGCCGCGGACACCCCCGCCCCGCTCGGCCGCTGGGTGCTCGAAGAGGTCGCCGACCAAGCCGCGCGCTGGCGCGCCGAGGGCCACGACATCGGCGCCAGCATCAGCCTCCCCGCCCGGCAGCTCACCGCGCCCGGCTTCGTCGACACCGTCGACGCCGTGCTGCGCGGCTCCGCCCTGCCGCCGCACGCGCTCACCCTGGAGATCACCGAGAACGTCCGCGGCGAAGGCGCCGGCGCGTTCCTCGACCGCATCGGCGCCCTCAAGCGGCTGGGCGTGAGGCTGTCCGTCGACGACTTCGGCACCGGCCACTCGTCGCTCGCCTACCTGCGCCGCATGCCGATCGACACGCTCAAGATCGACCGCTCGTTCGTCGCCGAGGTCGGCACGTGTCCGCACCTGACCGCGCTCACCTCGACGATCGTCCGGCTCGGCCTCGACCTCGGGCTCACCCTCGTCGCGGCCGGCGTCGAGACCCCCGACCAGGCGGTCATGCTGCGCGACATGGGCTGCCAGCGCGGCACCGGGTTCCTGTACTCCGGCCCGCTCGAAGACGACGGTGTGCTGCACGTCCTGCGGACCGGCACACTGGGGGAGACCGCTGCGGTCCCGAGCGGTGCGGCACCCGCCGAAACCGTCCCGCCGGAACGCTCCCCGGCGCTGCCCGTCCAGCGCCCGCAAGGCTGAAATGGGACGATCAGTCCGTATGCTGAGACCCGAAACAAGCCCGCTTGACACCGAGTGGCCCTCGGAGGAATGGTCGACCCATGCAGACCCGCATCCTCGTAGTAGCCGCGCGCGTGAGCTGAGCACCGCACAGCCCACGCGCCTCCCCTCGCATGCCTGACGGCACGAGGGGTTTTTTGTTGCGGTGGACCGGTGCTCGCCTTGTCGAAGGCGCCGGGAGACCCGCCGCGGGACACCGCGACCACGAGATGCCGACCGCGATCGAGAAGAGACGAAATCCCATGACTGAGCAGGTGACAGGAGCACAGGCGCTGATCCGCTCCCTGGAAGCCGCCGGTGTCGACACCGTCTTCGGCATTCCGGGAGGTGCGATCCTCCCCGCGTACGACCCGATGCTCGACTCGACCAAGGTCCGGCACATCCTCGTCCGCCACGAGCAGGGTGCGGGCCACGCCGCGGAGGGCTACGCACAGGCGACCGGCCGCGTCGGCGTCTGCATGGCCACGTCCGGCCCCGGCGCGACCAACCTCGTCACGCCCATCGCCGACGCGCACATGGACTCCGTGCCGATCGTCGCGATCACCGGCCAGGTCGCCAGCTCGTCGATCGGCACCGACGCGTTCCAGGAAGCCGACATCTGCGGCATCACGATGCCGATCACCAAGCACAACTTCCTGGTGACCGACCCGGCCGAGATCGCGCCCACCATCGCCGCCGCGTTCCACGTCGCGTCCACCGGCCGCCCCGGCCCGGTCCTCGTCGACATCTCCAAGGACGCGCTGCAGGCCGCCACCGAGTTCGTCTGGACCGGCACCGCGGAACTCCCCGGCTACCGCCCGGTCACGCGCCCGCACGCCAAGCAGATCCGGGAAGCCGCGCGCCTGCTCTCCGAGGCCAAGCAGCCCGTGCTGTACGTCGGCGGCGGCGTCCTCAAGGCGCACGCGTCCGCCGAGCTGCGCATCCTCGCCGAGCTGACCGGCGCCCCCGTCATCACCACGCTGATGGCCCTCGGCGCGTTCCCGGACAGCCACCCGCAGCACCTGGGCATGCCCGGCATGCACGGCACCGTCGCCGCGGTCACCGCCCTCCAGCGCGCCGACCTGATCATCTCCCTCGGCGCCCGGTTCGACGACCGCGTCACCGGCAAGCTCGACACCTTCGCGCCGAACGCCACGATCGTGCACGCCGACATCGACCCCGCGGAGATCTCCAAGAACCGCGTCGCGGACGTGCCGATCGTCGGCGACGCCCGCGAGGTCATCGCCGACCTGGTGGTCGCCGTCCAGGCCGAGCACGAGGCCGGCCGCCGCGGCGACTACACCGCCTGGTGGGAGCAGCTGAACGACTGGCGCGACCGCTACCCGCTCGGCTACGACCTGCCGGACGACGGCACGCTGTCCCCGCAGCTGGTCATCGAGCGCCTCAGCGCGATCAGCGGCCCGGACACGATCTTCGCGTCGGGCGTCGGCCAGCACCAGATGTGGGCGGCGCACTACATCGACCACGAGAAGCCGTACACGTGGCTCAACTCCGGCGGCGCCGGCACGATGGGCTACTCGGTCCCGGCCGCGATGGGCGCCAAGGTCGGCATGCCCGAGACCACGGTCTGGGCGATCGACGGCGACGGCTGCTTCCAGATGACCAACCAGGAACTGGTCACCTGCGCGCTGAACAACATCCCGATCAAGGTCGCCGTCATCAACAACGGCAGCCTCGGCATGGTCCGCCAGTGGCAGACGCTGTTCTACAACCAGCGCTACTCGAACACCGACCTGCACAGCAAGCACATCCCGGACTTCGTCAAGCTCGCCGACGCGATGGGCTGCGTGGGCCTGCGCTGCGACAACCCGGACGACCTGGACGCCACCATCAAGCAGGCCATGGAGATCAACGACCGCCCGGTGGTCGTCGACTTCGTCGTCCACCAGGACGCCATGGTGTGGCCGATGGTCGCGGCCGGCACGTCCAACGACGAAATCCTGGCCGCCCGGGACGTGCGCCCGGACTTCGGCGACGGCGAAGAGTGAGCGCGCCCGCGCGGCAGCAGGAAGGCTGACGAAACACCATGACCAAGCACACCCTCTCGGTCCTCGTCGAGAACAAGCCCGGCGTCCTCGCCAGGATCACCGCGCTGTTCTCGCGCCGCGGCTTCAACATCGACTCGCTCGCCGTCGGGACCACCGAGCACCCCGACATCTCGCGCATCACGATCGTGGTGGCCGTCGAGGACCTGCCGCTCGAGCAGGTCACCAAGCAGCTCAACAAGCTGGTCAACGTCCTCAAGATCGTCGAGCTGGACCCGGCGCAGTCGGTGCAGCGCGAGCTGCTCCTGGTCAAGGTCCGCGCCGACCACGAGACCCGCTCGCAGGTCGTCGAGATCGTCCAGCTGTTCCGCGCCAAGACCGTCGACGTGTCGCCCGACGCGGTGACCATCGAGGCGACCGGCGGCTCGGACAAGCTCGACGCCATGCTGCGCATGCTCGAGCCGTTCGGCATCAAGGAGCTGGTGCAGTCCGGCGTCGTCGCCATCGGCCGCGGCGCCCGCTCGATCACCGACCGCTCGCTGCGCCCGGTCGAGCGCAGCGCCTAGGTCGTGTCCGGCGTCCGGCGGGCGCCCGCGCCGCCCGCCGCACGGCCCCTCACGGCCGTGCGGTGAGCAGCCGAGTCTCACACTGCAAACCACCGGGACGGACCGGCCGCATCATTTGCCAAAATGGGCGTGCGGGTCGCGACCCGAAATCCGTGTCCAAAGGAGATACCCCAAGTGGCCGAGCTGTTCTACGACGACGACGCCGACCTGTCCATCATCCAGAACCGCAAGGTCGCGGTCATCGGCTACGGCAGCCAGGGCCACGCCCACGCGCTGTCGCTGCGCGACTCCGGCGTCGACGTGCGTGTCGGCCTGCTGGAAGGCTCGAAGAGCCGCGCCAAGGCGGAGGAGGCCGGCCTGCGCGTCGTCACTCCGGCCGAGGCGGCGGCCGAGGCCGACGTCATCATGATCCTCACCCCGGACCCGGTCCAGGCCGACGTCTACGCCGAGGCCATCGAGCCGAACCTCAAGGACGGCGACGCGCTGTTCTTCGGCCACGGCTTCAACATCCGCTTCGGCTTCATCAAGCCCCCGGCGAACGTCGACGTCGCGCTGGTCGCCCCGAAGGGCCCGGGCCACCTGGTCCGCCGCCAGTACGAAGAGGGCCGCGGCGTGCCGTGCATCGTCGCGGTCGAGCAGGACGCCTCGGGCAAGGCGTTCGACCTCGCCCTGTCGTACGCGAAGGGCATCGGCGGCACCCGCGCCGGCGTCATCAAGACGACCTTCACCGAGGAGACCGAGACCGACCTGTTCGGCGAGCAGGCCGTGCTGTGCGGCGGCACCGCCGCGCTGGTCAAGGCCGGTTTCGAGACCCTCGTCGAGGCGGGCTACCAGCCGGAGATCGCCTACTTCGAGTGCCTCCACGAGCTGAAGCTCATCGTCGACCTCATGTACGAGGGCGGCCTGGAGAAGATGCGCTGGTCGATCTCCGAGACCGCGGAGTGGGGCGACTACGTCACCGGCCCGCGCATCATCACCGCCGACACCAAGGCGGAGATGAAGAAGGTCCTCGCGGAGATCCAGGACGGCTCCTTCGCCGCCACCTGGATGGCCGAGTACAAGGCCGGCCTGCCGAAGTACAAGGAGTACGTGAAGGCCGACTCCGAGCACAAGCTCGAGGTCACCGGAAAGCAGCTCCGCAAGATGATGAGCTGGGTCAACGACGAGCGCTGAACCGTGCTCTGACGGACCGTCGACAGCGCCCCCGGCCCAACGGGCCGGGGGCGCTGCGTCGTTCGGCCTGGACACGCCCTGGTTCGATATCCGCGGAACGGCCCGATCCCGTCCCGGTTCGGTGATGTTGTGGCCGGTCGCCGCACGGCGCGGGTGCGCTTGCGGAACAATCGGAGTCGGTGGACCGGTGCCGTGGGACACCCGAAGGCGCGATGCTGGTGGGATCGTTGCGACGGCGCACCGGATCGCAGTTCCGGACCGACCTCGTGGAGCGTGAGGCAGATGAGGGGCAGAGGGGACTCCATCCGCCGGGAGGGGGCCGTGCCGGCCCGCGGCGGTTTGCTGCCGTCCGGCGAACGCGCGCCGGGCGGCGACCCGGGCGCGCCCGGCGAGCTGCGGCCGCCCGCCGGATTCGAACGCACGTTGCGGCAGGACGAGTTGCGCGCCGACCGGGCCGACGCCCCGGGCGCGGACGACGCCGCCGCGGACGACATGTACGGCGACCTGTACCTCGACGTCGGCCCGGGCCTGCCGGACCCGCCGCCGGCCCCCGCCCGCCCCGCGCAGGCCGTGCCCGACGACCCGGCCCGGCCGGCGCGGCCCGGCGGCGCGGACACCACGGTCCCGTCGCTGCGCGCGCTGCCCGCGGACCCGCCCGTCGTGCCGCCGCCGCCCGGCCCGGACGCCGCGCCGCCCGCGCAGCGCGCCGCCACCGCGCGGCCCCAGCCCGTACCGCGGGCCGTACCCCAGCCCGTTTCCCCGCCCCCTGCCGCACCCGCCCCGGAGGTCGACGACGACGTGGAGGCAACCTCGCGCACCGACAGCGTCGCGCGCCGCCGCGAACAGGACGCCAAGCCCGCCGCCCCGGACGTCGAAGTCCAGGCGTCCGCCTGGTCCGCCGCGTCCCACCCCGGCCGCCGCCGCGCCGCCCGCCGCGAACGCCTGGGTCTCGGCCCGGAGTTGACCGCCCGCGACAACGACGACCGGTACGCCGCCACGGGCAGCGTCTTCGTCGTCGCCGACGGCCTCGGCGGCCACCCCTCCGGCTGGTACGCCGCCGACGTCGCCTGCCGCACCCTGGTCGCCGACCTCGCCGCCGCCGACCTGTCCGCGGGCTGGAGCGACCGGCTGCGCGCCGCGATCGCCCTCGCCGACCTGGCGGTGCGCCGGCACGGCCACGGCCAGACGTACGAAGGCATGCGCACCACCGTGGTCGCCGCGGTCGTCCAGGACGGCCGCCTGCACCTGGCCGGCTGCGGCGACAGCGTCTGCTGGCTCGTCCGCGGCGGTGCCGCGTTCCGGCTCACCGAGCAGGGCAACGCGGCCGACCTGGGCCGCCCGTGGCTGCTCACGTCGACCCCGCTGGGCGGCTCCCAGCAGCCCGACCCGGAACTCCAGCGCATCGAACTCCACCCGGGCGACCGGGTGGTGCTCGCCACCGACGGGGTGGGGCACCTGGCCGACGAGACCGTCGCGGACCTGATCCACGGCGACCCGTTCCACGCCGCCACGACCCTCACCGTCACCGCCGTGCAGAGCGGCGACGACGACGCCACCGCGGTGGTCATCGAATGCGAAGCGCTGCCGACTCCCCAGTCGGTCGCGCCCCGTCCCCGGCCCCAGGAGGGACCCGAGGATTCCCCGGCAGGCGGGTAGGCCTTACGGTCGACTCGCGACCATGGTGCACCAGGAGGAACCCCCCACAAGGGGACAGAGACCGGACGGATGGCGATGCTCGAACTGATCCTCACTGCGGCGACGTCGGACGACGCTGACCTGCGCGACCAGGAACTACCGCGGTCCCGCACGGTGAAGATGCCCAGTGAGCCGGGCCAGCGGCTCGCCGTGGGCCGCGATCCGTCGCGCTGCCGCCTGGACACCCCCAAGGACTGGCGCTTCGTCTCGCGCACGCACCTGGAGTTCGTGTTCACCGACGAGAAACGGTGGACCGTCGAATGGATCCAGGGCTCGCACACCCGGCCGGTCGCCCTCGTGCAGATCGACCGCGAAGGCGTGTCGGAGCCCGTGCCGTACGGGGCCACCCTCCCGCTCGGCGCCCAGCGCTCCGGCCGCATCGTCATCAGCGACCTGGCGCGCAGACGCCGCGTCGTCGTCGAATGGCGGCTGTCCCTGCCGCAGCTGGCCGGTGACGAACCCACCGAAGGCGACATCGGCGTCCCGGAGACCCAGGACGTCGCGCCCTACGTGCTGCAGAACCGTTTGTCGGACACCGAGATCGAGGTCCTGACCGCGATGTCCTGCGACTGGATCCACGGCCGCCAGGTCAAACGCGCCAAATCCACCCGCGAACTGTGCGACCTGCTGCACCTGTCCGCGGCCACCGTCGAACGGTGCAAGACGAAGCTGCGCCGCGAGTTCTACAGTTCGGGTCTGTGCCCCGAGCTGAACGAGCTGCTCGGCCCGAACTACCTGGACACCGTGCGCCACGTGCACGGCGGCTGGGACCTGATCGCGCAGACCGCGGTCACGCACGGCATAGCGGGGCGCGGCCCGTGTCCGTGCGGCGCACAATCGCCGCGGCGGTCGAGCGGCGCCTGACCGCACGGGACGCAGGGTTTCCGGGGGCAAGGTTTTCGGGAGGGGAAGAACCGGTGCTCGAACTCAACATGGCCTCGACGTCGGGCGCCGACGACGCGGCGACCGTGGCGATGCTGATGGCCAGCGCGCCCACCGATCCGGGCGCCCGGATGTCGGTCGGCCGCGACGCGTCGCGCTGCCACCTGGTGACGCCCGCGGACTGGCTGTTCGTGTCGCGGGTGCACCTGGAGTTCGCCTGCGACACCGCGGGCGCGTGGTGGGTCACCTGGGTCCGCGGGTCGCAGGACGCGCCGGTGTCCGAGGTGTGGCTGGAGAACGGCGAGCGTGTCGCGCTGCCGTACGGCGGCAGCCACCGGCTGAACAGCCGCGGCTCGGGCGAGGTCGTGATCGCCGACCGCGGCGGGCAGCGGCGCGTCACGGTGGGCTGGTTCGTCGCTCCGTAACGGGCGGTCCGCAGGCTCGGCGCGCCGTGCGGCGGCGATCTTGCCCCGTCCAGCTTCCGGACTCCGGCAATCCGCGCACAAGTCCGGCACTAGAATCGGCAGCGCGTCAGACCCACCCGCCTCCGCGCGCAGCGTCGCCGTGCGCCGAGGAGCGCCGTCATCGCTGCCGAGGAAAAGCAAAGGATCGCAGTGAGCAAGCCCGTCGTCCTCATCGCTGAAGAACTGTCGCCGGCCACGGTCGACGCACTCGGTCCGGACTTCGAGATCCGGCACTGCGACGGCGCGAACCGCGCCGAGCTGCTGCCCGCGATCGCCGACGTCGACGCGATCCTCGTGCGCAGCGCCACCAAAGTCGACGCCGAGGCGATCGCCGCCGCCGGCCGCCTCAAGGTGGTCGCCCGCGCCGGCGTCGGCCTCGACAACGTCGACGTGCCCGCCGCCACCAAGGCCGGCGTCATGGTCGTCAACGCGCCGACCTCGAACATCGTCACCGCCGCCGAACTCGCGTGCGGCCTGATCGTCGCCGTCGCGCGGAACATCCCGCAGGCGAGCGCCGCGCTCAAGAACGGCGAGTGGAAGCGCAGCAAGTACACCGGTGTGGAACTCGCCGAGAAGACCCTCGGCGTGGTCGGCTTCGGCCGCATCGGCGTGCTCGTCGCGCAGCGCATGTCGGCGTTCGGCATGAACGTCATCGCGTACGACCCCTACGTGCAGCCCGCCCGCGCCGCCCAGGTCGGCGTGCGGATCCTGCCGCTGGACGAGGTCCTCGCGCAGGCCGACTTCCTCACCGTGCACCTGCCCAAGACGCCGGAGACCCTCGGCCTCATCGGCGATGAGGCGCTGCACAAGGTCAAGCCGACCGTCCGCATCGTCAACGCCGCCCGCGGCGGCATCGTCGACGAGCAGGCGCTCGCCGCCGCGCTCAAGGAAGGCCGCGTCGCGGGCGCCGGCCTGGACGTGTTCAGCAAGGAGCCGTGCACGGACAGCCCGCTGTTCGAGTTCGACAACGTGGTCGTCACCCCGCACCTCGGCGCGAGCACCGACGAGGCGCAGGAGAAGGCGGGCATCGCGGTCGCCAAGTCGGTGCGCCTCGCGCTGGCCGGCGAGCTGGTGCCGGACGCGGTCAACGTGCAGGGCGGCGAGATCGCCCCGGACGTCCGCCCGGGCCTGCCGCTCGCCGAGAAGCTCGGCCGCATCTTCACCGCGCTGGCCGGCGGTGTCGCGCAGCGCCTGGACGTCGAGGTCCGCGGCGAGATCACCCAGTACGACGTCAAGGTCCTGGAACTGGCGGCGCTCAAGGGCGTGTTCTCCGACGTCGTCGAAGAGGCCGTGTCCTACGTCAACGCGCCGCTGCTCGCCCAGGAGCGCGGCGTCGAGGTCAGCCTGGTCACCAGCTCGGAGAGCCCGGACCACCGCAACCTGGTCACGGTGCGCGGCACGCTCAACGACGGCACCGCGATCTCGGTGTCCGGCACCCTGGCCGGCCCGAAGCGCATCGAGAAGGTCGTCGAGGTGCACGGCTTCGACGTCGACCTGCAGCTCACCGAGCACATGGTGTTCCTGCGCTACGGCGACCGCCCGGGCGTGGTCGGCATCATCGGCAAGCTGCTCGGCGACGCCGGCGTCAACATCGCGGGCATGCAGGTCAGCCGGGACGCCAAGGGCGGCCGCGCGCTGGTCGCGCTGACCGTCGACTCGGCGGTGCCGGCCGACGTGCTCAACGGCATCGCCGCGGAGATCGGCGCCGACATCGTGCGCCCGGTCAACCTGGTCGACTGACGCACGGCACACCCGCAGGTTCCGCACGGCCCCGGAGGCATCCGCCTCCGGGGCCGTGCGCGTGTTCGGGCGACTCCGCTGGAGTAGTCGGCGTCTCGGATAGTAGGAACTCCGAGTAAATTGCGGACAGCACCCCACCCGGTCGCTTACCGTACAACTACTAGAACGTCCTACCTTGCCGAAACTCCCGGTTTGGGTGGGATCTTCAGGACATCACGCCCACGAGGCCGGTCCACGTTCTGGGTGTTCTCACGACCCGTGACCCCGCCTGATCCGCGCCGGGGACGCGTCGTTCCGCCCGCTCTCGCCTCGTGGAGTGCACCATGGATGAAACTGCCCGCAAGAACGCCGCCCAGGCCCTGCAGCGCGCCCTCGACCGCCGCGACAACGGCGGCGACATGGCCGGAGAGCGCCGCTAGAACCGCGACGGCCCGTCATCCCTCGGGGAGGGCGACGGGCCGCGGAGTGCTCGGGCGGATCAGCGGTGCAGCGCACCGCCGAGGAATTCCGCCCACGCGTCGACAGGGAACCCCAGCCGTGGACCGGCGGGGTTCTTGGAGTCGCGGACGCGCATGCCTTGAGGCTGTACGGCGACCTCGACGCACTCCCCACCGGTATCGCCGCTGTAGCTGCTCTTGCGCCATACGCCAGTCGATGCCTCGCTCATGAAGCCTCCAGCATCCCTTCGATCAGGGCCAAGGTCTCACGCGGCGTCATCGCCGCCGCCCGAAGGCTGCCATATTTGGCGGCAAGTGCCCTGACCTCACGGGGGTCGCTGATAATCCGGCTGACGTGCTGCACCTCGACATAGGCGATCTGGGTGCGCTCCGGCGGAGTGAGCAGGGTGAACGGGCCGCTCATTCCGGCGTGCCCGGTGCTGTTGTTCGGCATCACCTGCAACTCGACGTTTCGCAGCTCGGCGATCTCCAGCAGCCGAGCGAGCTGCCGCTTCTGCACCGTGCGTCCGCCAAAAGGCTGCCGCAGCACCCACTCGTGCACTACCGCCGTGATAATCGTCGGGGGGCGCCGCTTCAGGATCTCTTGACGCGCGAGACGCGCAGCCACGCGCTCGTCGATCTCCTCGGGCTCCAGCAGCGGTTGGCTGCTCTCGAAGATCTCGCGTGCGTAGGCCTCGGTTTGCATGAGCCCCGGGATGGCCATCGTGCTGTAGAAGTGCAGCTCGACCGCTTGCGCCTCCAGTCGCGCGTAATCCCGGAACCACGCCGGATGCCGCACCTTCACCCGGGCCTTCGCCCGCGCGACGTCCTCCGTCGTCGCCTTCAGTACCCCGTCCGCGTCCAGCAGCTCGTCCGCGCTGTTCAGGAACTGTTCCTGCGGGATCCGTCTCCCCAGCTCCAGCGACGTGATCTGGTCCTCGCCGTAGCCGATCCGGCTGCCGAACTCCCGGCGCGACCAGCCCTTCCGCTCGCGCAGCACCCGCACTTGGCGGCCCAGCGCCCGGAAGAAGTCCGAGGCCGCGTCCCCGCCCTCGTGGGCCGCGTCCACGTCGGGGCGGCCGCCCGCCACGTCGAGGCCGTAGGAATCCGTCATCTCGAACCCCCGATGACAGCGGTCCGTGCCTATGTGAAAGCAGACCGTACTGATGCCGTTCCGGACACTTTACGGCCGCCGCGTCGGACCTACCGGGGCGAGCGCGATTTCTTCACAACCCGGCTACTAGCCGACTCGACGCTGGTCAGTCGAACCAGGGGATGACTCCGCTTACCCGACCGCCGCTCCGGCGTCAGCGTGGTCAGGTGGTTGTCCAGGGCAAGCGGCCCAGGCTGCTCGCCGCGGACGAAGACGGCCGTCGAGGCGTATGCGACTTCGACGCACCCGTTGGCGTGCTCACTCGCTGTTGCCTGGACCGCCGACTTCACCCTCTTCATAAGTGAACTCGTCACCAACTCGGTGACTCACGCCGCCGACGTCTACCTCACCTGCGGGATCCGCGCTGCGGACAATGGGCGGCTGTACTTGCGGGTCGACGACCACGACGCTGTTCTCCCTCTCCCGTGCCGCTCCGATGCATGCGAGGAGTCAGGCCGCGGCCTGCTCATCGTCGCTGTGCTCATCGGCGAGTGGGGCGTCGACCTGACTGGACCCGGCAAGTCCACATGGGCCCGCTACCCGAAGTGGCACCGGCTTTGTCGCCCGGCTCAGTTCAGCCAGGGGATGCCGCGGACCGCCGTGACGGTTAGATGACGACAGCGGATGCGCTCGTCAAGCCAGTCGGCGGTGGTCGGCGACCCGAGCACCCGCAGCAGCCGTTGGCTCTGCCGCAGGCCGGTCCCGGAGCGCCGCTTGGGGGCCAGGGTGATCAAGTGGTTGTCCACCGCCAGAGGTTCGTCGCCTAGAACCAGCACGCCGGCGCTACGTGGTTGCCCGGCGACGCCCTGCCCCGGCCGCGAGGTGCGGCGCATGACGACGAACGGCGGAGTGAGCAGCCGTCCTTTGTAGCGCCGGGTGTTCGCGGGCAGCCCCATCGCGTCGCCGGCCGGGATGTGGCGTGCGGTCAGATAGGGCACCCGTGGGCCCTCGTGCGGATCGCGGAAGTCCACGACCGGGCCGACGGACACGTCGAAGCGGTCGCCGATGGTGGTGAGGTGTCCGACAGGGTTGTCCGGGCCGGTCCACGGCGGGGGAGGGGCGGTCCGGGCAGGAGCTTGGCGGGTGCCGGTGAGCAGAAACACGTCAATGTCGGTGTGCTCGTCGAACTGGCCGTGCGGGCGGACCTCGTGGACGGACATGAGCGCCGCCAGCCGGTCCCGCCAGGCCCGGTAGCGGCTGCCGCTGCGCAGCACGTCCGGAAGGATCGCCGTCATGCGGCCGCCGCGCGGCAGCGCTTCGGCGGCTGCGGCGGTGAACAGCGCGGCGAGTGAGGTCTTGCCCGTCGACCAGGTGCAGTCGGCTGGTGCGGGGGCTGGCCCGAACGGGGGGTTCAGGAGAATGTGCGGTAGGGGCCTCCTGGCCTGGCGCGCTTGGCCGAGTTCGCTCAGGGCGGCGAGGCCGTCCTGCTGCCGCAGCCCCGGGAAGGCGCGCTCCGTCTGCGCCGCAGTCAGCCGTCCGGGGGTACCCGCATCGTGGTGGCGCCGCAGCACGAGCAGCAGCAACCGCAGCCGGGCCGCTTCGACAAACGGCTCTTGCAGGTCGGTGCCGGCCAGCTTGGTGCTCCAGCGGCGCAGCGTCTGAGGGGGGCTGCCGGCGAGCGGCAGACGTACGGCGGCGGACAGCAGGAGGTCGCCGGCTCCGCAGGCCGGGTCCAGGTAGCCGCCGGCCGGGCCACCGCTGTTGTCGAGATCCTGTCCGAGCAGGTCGGTGAATTCGGCGCGTACCGGACCCGACGTGAAAAAGGAGCCGATCGCCCGGCGTGTCGGACGGTCGACCAGGCGCCGCACGGCTGCTGCCGCTTCGCCGTTGAGGGCATGGTCGATGTCGCCTTCGATACGGGACCAGCGGTCGGCTGCTGCGTCGCCAACCAGCTGTGTGAGGCTCCGCACGTACGCCGCATAGCCCGTGGTCTGCACTTTCGGTCCCATCCGCCCGAGCCTTCCGAGAAGGCGATCTTCGTGGCTGACATTCTGCAGCACGAGGGCAGCGCGGTGACAGTGCAACGTGCGAAGTCGCGGGTGGGGGCCTGGAATACGGTCAACGCCGACCCCTGGGGCTATCCGCCCAGCGCCTCGCCGTCACGGGCGGCGGGGACGGCGGTCACGATCGCTGGTCGGCACAGCGGCGCCGCCACGTGCTGGTCGACGAACGACGCGTGCGCGGGCAGCGGGGGATCGATGACCAGGCCGTCGGCGCCGCTGGTGATGGCGAGGCTGCCAGCGCAGCAGCGTCCCCGCTCCCGTCCCGCAGCCGGGCCGATGGACAGGTGGCCGGCGGGCAGCGGCTCAAGGCGAGTGTGGCAGTGCCGGGAAACCTGGGTGCAGGCGATATGGGCGTCCGGAGCGGCGCGTCGCACTGCGGCCACCACGTCGGGATGCGGGTTGCTCGCACGTCCGCCGCCCTGGATGGAGAACACGATGAGTTTCGGGGCCACCAGTTGCGTCATGCGGTATGCGAACTCGCCGGGGTTGGCACGCCCTGGGCGGCCTCCGTGATGCGGGAAGACCAGGACCGGGGCGGTCAGATCGGCGTCGCGGCGTTCCAGTTCGGCCAAGGCGATGGCGTCGATGTCCGCGGTGAGCAGAGCCGCTGGCACGTCGTCCAGATGCACCTTGACGACGACGGACACAGTGTTGGCGGTGAGGGTTCCGGCCGTCGGGTGCCGACCGGTGGGACCTGTGCCGGCCATCACGACATCCGGGTGGACGCATTCGAGCCACGCCCGACCGTTGTGCAGCCGCCGCTTCATGCCGGAGTGGATGTTCTGCTGGTCGTCGAGTCCGCCGGTGCGCAGCCGGAACTCGACCGCACGCAGCATGCGCTGCCACGTCTCGGACCGCTTGTGGCCGTCGGCCGTGTACCAGATGGTGCCGATAGTCCGGGCGTCGTCGAGGAGCAGTCTGGCGGCGCCGCCCGCGTGGTCCTTGTCGGAGTGCGAGATCACCAGGTGTTCGATGCGCGTGCAACCGAGCCGTCGGAGCTCCTCGTTGACCAGGTCGCCGGGAGCCACATCCACCACTGAGCACACCGTGCCGTCCCAGACCACGGCGCTGTTGCCGTGGCCGACGTCCAGAAGCCGCACACCGAGGCCGTCGAGTGGGACGCGTGCGCCACTGGGAGAGGTCGTCACAGCTGGAACTCCGCAGGCATGTCCGGGGCAACGACGATGTCGGTGTAGTAGAGGTCGTCGGCTCGCGTGGCGTAGCAGTTGACTTTGGCCTCCAGCCAGCGACCGCGGAGCTCGTGCGGGCGTAACCCGGTGGCTTCGAGGACCGGGTCGAGTGGCATGTACACGCTCTTCGTAAGGTGCCAGCCCACGACGACGACGCGGGCCTGTCGTGGGCCGGGGCCGTCGAAGACGTCGAGGACCTCGATTGGAGTCGTGAACCGGCGTCGCTCCTCACGGAATTCACCCCGTAGTTCGCGGACGGTGTACTCCAAGGCCGGCACGATCTCCTCGGTGAGGTCCGGCTTGTCTACCACCACGGGAATGCCAGCGCGCCATCGGCTGATTGCACCGGTTTCGTCGGTATTGCGGTGGCTGGTCACCAGGACTGCGGGGAGAGGGCGGCCGGGCCGTGAGTTCGCCCGGCTCACAAGCTCCGCTCCGGCGAATCCGAACCAGGCACTGCTGTTGAGGACGTGGTCGCAAACCAAGGCGTCGAACTCGGCGCATTCGGTGGCGAGGAACTCGTCCACACCGACGCCGCGTTCGTTACGGCTAAGCGCGGTCGCGTCGAATTCGGCGTCCTCCAGCGCACATACCGCGGCTTCGGCGTCGTACTCGTCGTCGTCGAGGACGAGTACGCGCGCACCAGGCGCCAAGGTCGCCAGGGCCAAGTCTGATCCCCCGATCAGTGTCCGGCTGCCGCTTTGGAAGCGGGCAGCTCGATCACGATACTCGCTCCGCCCAACTCTCCGTTCTCTTTCGCCTCATGGCGGCCGCGCAAGTCCGCGACGATGTCCCGGACGATGGTCAGGCCGAGGCCGGTGCCGTTGTCGCGTGTGGTACGGCCGGGCTGCCAGATCTCGTGCGGTTTGAGGCCCGTGATGCCGGGGCCGCTGTCGTCCACGGCCAGGACCACCGTGGATTCGTTGCTCTGGGTGGAGATGCGGATGACGCGCGCACGTTGCTCGGAGGGGACCTGGGTCAGGGTGTGCGCTGCGTTCGCGAGCAGGTTCGAGACGATGGACTCCAGGTCGGCGATCGTGGTCCTTACGGTAGACGGCCGCGAATCCAAGTGCAGTTGCACTTCGATGTTGCGCAGATCTAGGTAGCGCTTGAACAGCTTCGCGGTCTCTTCGCAGGCGCTGTCGACGTCGACGTCCTCCGGGCGGCGCTTGCGTTTCGCCAGAAGATCGAGCGGCAGCCGGGCAAAGGTATGGACGGTGTCAGCGCTGCTGATCGAGGTTTCGAGTGGCCCCTCGAACTTGGTGACGAAGAGGGTTTCGTCGACTGCTTTCCGCAGCCGGGTCCGGACGGACTTGAGCAGGGTGGTGATGCGTGCGGCGGGCTGCATGGACTCGTGCGCGAACACTGCCGTGCTGGTCCCCACCGTCGCCAGAGTCCGGTACAGCAGCAGGTCCTCGCGCAGCGCCTCGATCTCCTCCTGCTTGCTGGCCACCACTTCGCGTGCCGCGAGCTTGATCCGTGCGACGTCCGAGGGCAGTGCGTCGCTCTCGAACAACGTCGGAGTGTGCTGCCCGGCGGCTTCTAGGGCCTGGTTCAGCTCGTCTTCGGCCGCCGCGGCGCGGTCCCGGGTCTTGCGTACCCGGCCGACGCGACGGGCCTCCCGCTTGTCCATGCGCATCTGGGCGGCCCAGTCCAGCGCGCAGCGGGCGAACGCCTGCAGCTCGAGGAAGGGGGTGTTGTCGGCGAAGCCGCTGCGATCGGTTTTGGGCAGTAGCAGGTCCTCCGGGTCGTCGACCCACAGGCAGCCGAAGGAGTTGTTGGTGGACGGCCGGACCTCGGGGCTCGCGGCGCGGCGCAGGTTGATGCCCAGCCAGTCGTCTCCACGGTCGCCGTACGGCTGTACCCGGAGTCCCCGGTGGAATAGATGCACTCCACCCAGTTCCCGCAGCCAATCGCGCAAGCCCGGAGTGTCCTGCTGGACGTGCCGGAGCTCTGCGGACGCGCCGGGGTTGAGGTTGAACATCCACACTTCCAGTCGTGCCGCAGGAGCGTGGAACTGCGTCACCGGCTGCCGCCATCGGGTGCGGGCCGTACGGTCGACCGCGACATCCCCGTGTTCTCCGGTGAACTCTCCCTCACCGGCCCAGTTGTGCAGGACCGCGCGGGCTTGGCCGTCGGCGTCCAGCTCGGCGACCAAGCGGTACTCGACGAAGGAAGTGAACTTCTCCCAAGGCCGCAGGACGTTGCGTTCCAGGGCCGCATATCCGGGGGCGTCGCACGTGACGACGAAGTCCCCCTGCGGATTGGGGGGTCCGCACAGCAGGACGAGCCCTCGGGCGAGGCGCTCTGCGTGCGCCTCGCCGAATCCATCCCGCAGGTCGCGCACCACGATCCGCGTTCCCGGCGGTTCCGCGGTCTGCCGTCGCCGGATGTCATGGGTGATGTCCTCTACGGCATGGGCGCTGTCGATGCGGTCCCAGTCGATGTCGAGGGTGTACTCGGTGCCCGGTTCCGAGGCAGGCCGGGTCTGCACGCACACCCGGCGCCCAAGGCGCAGCGCGGCGATCCGGCCGAGGCCCTTCTCGCCGACCTTCCGCCGTCCGGACTTGGAGTACCGATTGGTGCCGCTGGTCTTGCCGGAGCTGCCGATCAGCAGGAAGCCAGAGGCCAGTTGATCGACCGTCATCCCCTCGCCGTTGTCCGAGACCTCCATGCTGCCGCCGGGTTCGGCGGCATCGGACAGGGTGATGCGGCAGTGCCGTGCGTCGGCGTCGTAGGCGTTGCGTACCAACTCCATGATCCCGTAATCGGGATGCTGGACCAGTTCCTCGCCGATGCGCCGGAGTACATGCGGTGAGAAGCGCAGCGGATGTCCCATGGAACGCCTCCTTCCCCGCGCGCTTCCCGGTGCGAGCCGCGCCTGCGGAACAGGGATGGCGGCGGCTCGCGGCCGACCGGCGGCCGACTGGGCGCGGTCCAGGAATTGCAGCACATACCGACGTCGCTCCGCATCGGCCGCGCCTGCTACTCGGGGATGCTGCATGCCAGGGGGAGTTCACCGCCCGGCCCGGCGTGCGAGTACGGCGTCCCCTCGGCGACAGCAAGCGTCGCTGCCGCGAAGTTGTGAGAGGAGCCGGTAGGTTCCAGGACGAACCGCACCCAGTCGGGGACCAACTTCCGAGCTGTGTCCGTTCCGGGCCGGGGACCCATCCGGGCCGGGGACCCAGTCGTCCATGCTGCTGAGACACCGCGCCACGCGATGCGGTGACGCCATGAACAGGCCCCATGCCAGTCTTCGATGAGCCGGCGTGCCCCAGCGAGCCTGCCTCGTTGGGTGACGCAGCACCCCCAGCACCTGTGGGGCGCGCCAATCCACGAATGCGCGGATCGTGGCCTCAACGTCGGGCTCATATCGTCCCGCCGCATGCTGCAGGGCGACCCCAGGCTTGGCCAGGACAGCCTTAAGGTCGGACAGGCGGCGATGTTGCCGACTGAGGTTGCCGAGAACCGCGGCGGATTCGTCACCGAGCATGAAATCGATCGGCAGGCTTGTCGGGCAGGACGGCGACATCCACGACCGCCTCATGGTGCGCGCAGGTCGACGCCGAGCAGCAGGACGTGATGCCCGGTCACGCTGGCACGCGACTTCCCGGAGCGGACCGCGGCCGGGTACGGGCACTCCACCAGCAGGCCGACCCGGCTGCCGTATACGTCACAAAGCATCGCCGTTTCCAGGCAGCGACATATTGGGTCTGACCCAGCAGTTTGCGGACCCGGCGGTGCGGTTCGCCGGTCGTCGCGCCTTCCAGGGCACGAAGCAGGCGCTATGATGCCGGCTCGGCCGCCGTGACCAGCCCGCCGAGCCAGCCGGCGAAGCCGCGTTGGTGGCCGGGGGAGTCAGAATGCCGAGCATCCCGTGCCCACGACAAGGACGACCATTCCGCCTCCGTCGGCGCCCCCAGGGCCCTACGCAGCGAGGTGATGTCGGCGAAAGCTCCGGAGTATGTGCGGTTCGCCTCCTTGGCGGACGTCCACCAGGCACCGGAGCTGCTCTTACGCTTGCGTAGTACGGGCGATATACCCGCACAGTGGCGACCGCGAGCCCGGACGTCCAGATGGCGGACTTGCCGTGTCAGAAGCTGGGACCGGGAGTAAGGTCCGATTCATGTCTGCTAGCGCCAACAGCATCCGTCTCGCAGTGGTCCCCGGCGACGGGATCGGCCAGGAGGTCGTCGCCGAAGGACTCAAGGTCCTCGCCGCGGCCCTGCCGGCCGACGTCGCCCTGGAGACCGCCGAGTACGACCTCGGGGCCCGGCTGTACCACCGCACCGGGGAGACGCTGCCGGACAGCGTCCTCGACGAGCTGCGCGGCAAGGACGCCATTCTCCTCGGCGCCATCGGCGACCCGTCGGTGCCGTCCGGTGTGCTCGAGCGCGGGCTGCTGCTGAAGCTCCGCTTCGCGTTCGACCACCACGTGAACCTGCGCCCGGCGAAGCTCGGCCCCGGCGTCGCGTCGCCGCTCGGCCCGGACGCGCAGATCGACTTCGTCGTGGTCCGCGAAGGCACCGAAGGCCCGTACGTCGGCAACGGCGGCACGCTCCGCACCGGCACCCCGCACGAGGTCGCCACCGAGGTCAGCCTCAACACCGCGTTCGGCATCGAGCGCGTGGTCCGCGACGCCTTCGCCCGCGCCCAGGCGCGCCCGCGCAAGAAGCTCACGCTGGTCCACAAGAACAACGTCCTGGTGCACGCCGGCCACCTGTGGAGCCGCGTCTTCAACCAGGTCGCCGCCGAGTTCCCGGACGTCACCACCGACTACCTGCACGTGGACGCGGCGACCATCTTCATGGTCACGCAGCCCGAGCGCTTCGACGTGATCGTCACCGACAACCTGTTCGGCGACATCCTCACCGACCTCGCCGCCGCCATCGCGGGCGGCATCGGGCTGGCCGCGAGCGGCAACATCAACCCGTCCGGCGAGTTCCCGTCGATGTTCGAGCCGGTGCACGGCTCCGCGCCGGACATCGCCGGCCAGGGCAAGGCCGACCCGACCGCGACGATCCTCTCGGTCGCCATGCTGCTGGAGCACCTCGGCCACACCGACGCGGCCCGCGCCGTCGAGGCCGCCGTGGACGCCGACCTGGCCGAGCGCTCGTCGTCCGGCACCCGCTCCACCAGCGAGATCGGCGACGCGATCGCCAAGCGAGTAGCCGGCTGAGCAGCCGGTCGTAGGACACCCGCCGACACGGGACCGTCGGCGCGCGCCCGGAAGCCCCCGGCCGCTCAGTGAGCACCCCCGGCTTCTTCCGCCGTATCGGCACCGCCCCCGCCCGCCCCGGGGGCGGCGCCGCGACGGCCGCCCGCGCCTGTCCCGCCCCGGCGAACGTGCGTTAACGTCTGATCCGAGACGCGGCACCCCGGCCGAGGGCCAGGGGAGAAGCCGGGTATCCCGTAAGTGAAAGGCGCGCGCGGCCGCTCCGCGGCCGTGCGCCCGCACCACTCCGCGGTCCCGAGACTCGATGCCCCCTGTCAATCCCTCGGTGAAGGACACTGGTAGACATGACGACCCCCGCGACGATCGACCTCAAGCCGACCGCCACCCCGCTCTCCGACGACGAGCGCGCCGCCCGCATGGCGAACCCCGGCTTCGGCCGGATCTTCACCGAGCACATGGTGACGATCCGCTGGAGCGCCGGGCGCGGTTGGTACGACGCCCAGCTCGTGCCGTACGCGTCGCTGGAGATCGACCCGGCGAACATGACGCTGCACTACGCGCAGTCCATCTTCGAAGGGCTCAAGGCCTACCGTCAGCCCGACGGCGGCGTCGCGACCTTCCGCCCGCAGGCCAACGCCCAGCGCTTCCAGGCGTCCGCGCGCCGCCTCGCGATGCCCGAGCTGCCCGAGGAGCTTTTCGTCGCGGCCGTCGACGCGCTCGTCCGCCAGGACCAGGCGTGGGTGCCCGGTGCCGAGGAGCAGAGCCTCTACCTGCGCCCGTTCATGTTCGCCACCGAGGTCGGCCTCGGCGTGCGCCCGTCGAACGAGTTCCTCTTCATGGTCATCGCCTCCCCGGCCGGCGCCTACTTCGCCAACGGCGTCAAGCCGGTCTCGGTCTGGCTGTCCAAGGAGTACGTGCGCGCCGCCCCCGGCGGCACCGGCGCCGCCAAGTGCGCCGGCAACTACGCCGCCTCCCTCGTCGCCCAGGCCCAGGCCGCCGAGCAGGGCTGCGACCAGGTCGTCTGGCTGGACGCCACCGAGCGCCGCTGGATCGAGGAAATGGGCGGCATGAACCTGTACTTCGTGAAGGGCAGCGGCAAGGACGCGACCATCGTCACGCCGTCCCTCACGGGTTCGCTGCTCCCCGGCATCACCCGCGACTCGCTGCTGCAGCTCGCCGCCGACCGCGGCTACGCCGTCGAGGAAGGCCGCCTCTCGGTCGAGGACTGGCAGCAGGGCAACGCCGACGGCACCATCACCGAGGTCTTCGCGTGCGGCACCGCCGCGGTCATCACCCCGGTCGGCTCGGTCAAGTCCGCCGGCGCCGAATGGACCGTCGGCGACGGCGGCGCCGGGCCGATCACGATGGAGCTGCGCAAGGCCCTCCTCGACATCCAAACGGGTGCCGAAGCCGACACGCACGGGTGGCAGCACAAGATCGTCTGATCCCCGCCCCGGCAGGGATCCGCGCTGGTCACACCGGGCGGGAGCAACTGCTCCCGTCCGGTTGCCGCGGGTAGGCGGGACGCCCGAATGGTGAGACCTGGATACCGGCGTGCGGATCGTGTGGCAGACTGCCCAACGTGCATCAGTGGCTCATTATTAGCCGCAGCGTGCCGGCACCGGGCTGAACCCCCACCCAGGGGCAGCGTTTCCAGCCCACCGCCCGCACGCAGACCTCTCGCGACCGCGAGGGGTCTTTTGTTTTGGCCGGACACCCCCCGGCCGGCAGCGCGCGCGGGCCACGCCGCGGCCGCGGCACCCGTACCCGGGAACCCGCGGCCGGCCGGCGGCACACCGCAGCACCGGCAACCCCGCTCCACCCGGCACCGCACGCCATTCGGACCGCCACCCGACGTAACCTGAAATCTCAGGAGCCCACGGACATGACCGACGACAGTTTCCACGTCTTCGACACCACCCTGCGCGACGGCTCGCAGCGTGAGGGCATCAACCTCACCGTGGCCGACAAGCTCATCATCGCGCGGTACCTGGACGAGTTCGGCGTCGGCTTCATCGAGGGCGGCTGGCCGGGCGCCGTGCCCCGCGACACCGAGTTCTTCGAGCGCGCCAAGACCGAGCTCGACCTGCAGAACGCCCAGCTCGTGGCGTTCGGCGCGACCCGCAAGGCGGGCACCACCGCGGCCGCCGACCCGCAGGTGCAGGCGCTCCTCGACTCCGGCGCCCCGGTGGTGTGCCTGGTCGCCAAGTCGCACGACAAGCACGTCGACCTCGCGCTCCGCACCACCCTCGACGAGAACCTCGCGATGGTCCGCGACACCGTCACCCACCTCTGTGCCCAGGGCCGCCGGGTGTTCGTCGACTGCGAGCACTTCTTCGACGGCTACAAGGGCAACCCCGAGTACGCCACCCAGGTCGTCCGCACCGCGCACGAAGCCGGCGCCGACGTCGTCGTGCTGTGCGACACCAACGGCGGCATGCTGCCGAGCCAGGTCCAGTGGATCGTGGCCCGGGTCAAGGCCGAGACGGGCGCCCGCCTGGGCATGCACGCGCAGGACGACACCGGCTGCGCGGTCGCGAACTCGCTCGCCGCGGTCGAAGGCGGCGCCACGCACGTCCAGTGCACCGCGAACGGCTACGGCGAACGGGTCGGCAACGCCAACCTGTTCCCGATCGTCGCCGCGCTGGAGCTGAAGAAGGGCATGCAGGTGCTGCCCGAGGGCCGCCTGCGCGAGATGACCCGCATCTCGCACGCCATCGCCGAGGTGGTCAACCTCGCGCCGTCGACCCACCTGCCGTACGTGGGCATCTCCGCGTTCGCGCACAAGGCCGGCCTGCACGCGTCCGCCATCAAGGTCGACCCGGACCTGTACCAGCACATCGACCCGGCGCTCGTCGGCAACGACATGCGCATGCTGGTGTCCGACATGGCCGGCCGCGCGTCGATCGAGCTGAAAGGCAAGGAACTCGGCTACGACCTCTCCGGCGACCGCGAGCTGGTCGGCCGGGTCGTCGACCAGGTCAAGGCGCGCGAGGCCAACGGCTACACCTACGAGGCCGCCGACGCGTCGTTCGAACTCCTGCTGCGCGACGAGGTGATGGGCAAGCGCGAGCGCTTCTTCACCCTGGAGTCGTGGCGCGCGATCAGCGAACTGCGCGGTGGCGGCGGGCAGGTCAACGAGGCGACGGTGAAGCTGCACGCCAAGGGCGAGCGGATCGTCGCGACGGGGGAGGGCAACGGCCCCGTCAACGCCCTCGACCGCGCGCTGCGGCTCGCGCTGGAGCGGATCTTCCCCGAGCTGGCCTCGTTCGAACTGGTCGACTACAAGGTCCGGTTGCTGGAAGGCCGGCACGGCACCGACGCCATCACCCGGGTCCTCGTGGAGACCAGCGACGGCAAGACCGAGTGGAGCACGGTCGGCGTCGCGGAGAACGTCATCGGCGCCTCGTGGGCGGCCCTGGAGGACGCGTACACGTACGGTCTCCTCAAGGCCGGACTGACGCCCTCCACCGAAGCCTGACAGCCCGTCCAGAGCCGCGCAGCGCCCGCTGCGCGGCTCTCGGCTGCGCGCGGCGAATCGGCCCGTCGGCCCGTGAATGCAAAAATCCCCCACCGGACCGGTGAGGGATTGCTCTGGTAGCCCCGACGGGATTCGAACCCGCGCTACCGCCTTGAGAGGGCGGCGTGCTAGGCCGCTACACAACGGGGCCCTAGCCCGAAGCGGCCCTGGGACCGCTCCGGTTCGCGTAGCCCCGACGGGATTCGAACCCGCGCTACCGCCTTGAGAGGGCGGCGTGCTAGGCCGCTACACAACGGGGCCGCTACGCACATAACACACTCAGATAAACAACACTGTCGACCGTTTTCACGATCTCCAGCTGTGTCTTCCTTGCGGAGACACAGCTGGGGTACCAGGACTCGAACCTAGACTAACGGAGCCAGAATCCGTCGGGCTGCCAATTACCCCATACCCCAAAGCACGACCCCCTGTTTGGGGGGATCTCGCCGGTGTTCCGTTCGCCTCGGCGGCGGAACGAGTAGAACTTTACCCGATCAGGCGGTCGCCACCAAAACGGGTTCCGGAGCCGGGTGCGCACCGCCGCGGACGGCGGTGCGCACACCCGGCGGACCGGGCTTCCGGACCCTGCTCCGGGGCCGCCGGAGGCGGCTTTCCGGGGCGTCCGGAGGAGTGTCAGGCGCGGGTCGCGTCCAGCGCCGAGCGGAGCCGCTCCAGCGTGGTGTCGCGGCCCAGCAGTTCCATCGACTCGAACAGCGGCGGCGACACGCGGCGGCCGGTGACCGCGACGCGCAGCGGCGTGAACGCGTTCTTCGGCTTGATGCCGAGGCCCTCGACGAGCGCCTCGCGGAGCGCGGCCTGGATCGGGTCGGTCGCCCACTCGGCCTTCTCCAGCGCCGCGACGGACGCCTCGAGGACCGGCACGGCGTCCGCGGTGAGCACCTTGGCGGCGTCCGCCTCGTCGCGCGCGAAGTCCTCGGCGGAGACGAACAGGAAGCCGAGCATGCCGACGACCTCGCTCAGCACGACCATGCGCTCCTGGGTGAGCGGCGCGGCCTTGCCGAGGAGTTCGAGCTGCGCGGCGGTGGGCCGCGCGGGCAGCAGGCCGGCGCCCTGCAGGAACGGCACGAGCCGGTCGCGGAAGTCGTCCGGCGCCAGGTCGCGGATGTGCGCGGCGTTGACGGCTTCGCACTTCTTCAGGTCGAAGCGCGCCGGGTTGGCGTTCACGTCGGCGATGTCGAACGCGGCCACCATCTCTTCGACGGAGAAGTAGTCGCGGTCGGCCGCGAGCGACCAGCCCAGCAGCGACAGGTAGTTCAGCAGGCCCTCGGGGATGAACCCGCGCTCGCGGTACAGGTTGAGCGAGGACTGCGGGTCGCGCTTGGACAGCTTCTTGTTGCCCTCGCCCATGACGTAGGGCAGGTGGCCGAAGCGCGGCGTGGTCCCGTTGCCCACGCCGATCGCGGCGAGGGCTTCGTACAGCGCGACCTGACGCGGCGTCGAGGACAGCAGGTCCTCGCCGCGCAGCACGTGGGTGATCTCCATGAGCGCGTCGTCGACCGGGTTCACCAGCGTGTAGAGCGGCTTGCCGTTCGCGCGCACGATGCCGTAGTCCGGCACGTGCTCGGGCTCGAAGGAGAGTTCGCCGCGCACCAGGTCGGTGAAGGTGATGGTGCGGTCGGGCATCCGGAACCGCAGGATCGGCTCGCGGCCTTCCAGGCGGTACGCGTCGATCTCGGTCGCGGACAGGTCGCGGCAGTGGCCGTCGTAGCCGGACGGCTTGCCGGCCGCGCGGGCGGCCTCGCGGCGCTGCTCGAGTTCGTCGGCGGTGCAGAAGCACTCGTAGGCGTAGCCGCCCTCGTGCAGCCGCTTGGCGACGTCCGCGTAGATGTCCATGCGCTGCGACTGGCGGTACGGCTCGTGCGGGCCGCCGACCTCGGGGCCCTCGTCCCACGTGAAGCCGAGCCACTTGAGGGCTTCGAGGAGCTGCTCGTACGACTCCTCGGAGTCGCGCGCGGCGTCGGTGTCCTCGATACGGAAGACGAAGGTGCCGCCGTTGTGCCGGGCGAACGCCCAGTTGAACAACGCGGTCCGGACCAGGCCCACGTGCGGGTTGCCGGTCGGGGAGGGACAGAAACGGACGCGCACATCGGCGCCCTGGGGCTCGCTAGCCACGCTTGATCACCCTGTTGGTGAGAGTTCCGATGCCTTCGACGGTGACGGCGACTTCGTCGCCCACCTGGAGCGGGCCCACGCCCGCGGGGGTCCCGGTGAGGATCACGTCACCGGGGAGCAGCGTCATCGCGGCCGTCACGTGGACGATCAGGTCGGTGATGCTGCGGACCATCTCGGAGGTCCGGCCGGATTGCCGTGTTTCGCCGTTGACCGTGCAGGTCACGGCGAGGTTCGACGGGTCGAGCTCGGTCTCCACCCACGGTCCGAGCGGGCACGACGTGTCGAAGCCCTTGGCGCGGGCCCACTGGCCCTCGCTGCGCTGGAGGTCGCGGGCGGTGACGTCGTTGGCGCACGTGTAGCCGAACACGACCTCGGGGACGCGTTCGGCGGGCACGTCGCGGCACAGCCGGCCGATGACCACGGCGAGTTCGGCCTCGTGGTGGACCTCGGTGGAGATCTCCGGGTAGACGATCGGCGCGTCCGGGCCGACGACCGCGGTCGACGGCTTGAGGAAGACGATCGGCACCTCGGGGACCGTGCCGCCCATCTCGGCGGCGTGGTCGGCGTAGTTCTTGCCGATGCCGACGATCTTGCTGGGCAGCACGGGAGCGAGCAGCTGCACGTCGGCCAGGGGGAACGTCCGTCCGGTGAGCGAGATGCCGCCGTACGGGTGGCCGTCGAGTTCGGCGACCACCAGCTCGCCGGGTTGCTCGCGCGGGCTCCCCACCGCGCCGAAGGAGAAGGAGTCGCCGGTGGAGAACCTGACGATGCGCACGGGCCGCAACCTCGGTATGAGTCGGGGGCTGGTAGGTCGTCCCCAGGCTATCCCGGGCCGGCCGCGGGCCTCCGCCGCATTCCCGCCGCTGCCGCCCGTGCGGGTGTGCGCGGGGGGCGCGGGGGCGCGCTCAGTCCTGGAGCTCGACCAGGTTGGTGCGGCGCGGGTTGGCCGTCGGGCCGGCGGCCGGCGGCTGCACGGCGTCGTCGGCGGCGTCTTGGGGACGGACCGGCACGGTGTCGACCTGGGTACGGCGCGGGTTGGCGGTGTTGGTGCGGTGCGTGCTCAGGCCCATGGCGGAAAGATCCGTCCCTTCGATTTCGGCGGGTTCGGCGGAAGCCTCTGAATATCAAGGTTACTGTTGGTTACAGCAATCCGAGGCGGGCGAAAGCGATAGGGTAGCGGTCTGTGACCGCTTGCCTGCGATACGTGACGGAGTTCCTGGGTAAACCTGTGATTTTGACCTCCCGGTATTCGCGCCAAACCCGTGTCGATTTGTCCGAAAGCAGCCGGTAATAACGGGGCGGAATCGGACAAAGGTTTTGACTCGGCCACTTGTCCGGTGTCCGGATTTTTCCCGACCCCGCTATCTTGTTGCGGCCCTTGTGCTGTGCTGAAATGCGTGCGACCACGGGGGTGGTTCCCAAGCGCGGTCCCGTCCGGGATCTCCGCACACAAGCCTCGCCGATCCGGCGGGTCAACGACTGGTCACAAGAGGTTGCGAAGCTAGTGCAGGGACGTCGGAAGAGGCAGCAGGATTCCGCGGAAGCCCCGGCCGCTGCCGGGTCCGCAGACATGCGCCCGCCCCAAGAGCTAACCGCCAGTCGAGCCCCTGCGGCTCCTTCGCGGTTGAAGCTGCTTTTCTCCATCAAGAACTGGCGCATCCGCACGCGCATCACCGCGCTGCTGCTGCTGCCGGTCGTCGTCGCGGCCTTGCTCGGTGGCCTGCGCATCCAGTCTTCCGTGGACAAGACGCGTGAGATGGACGTCGTGCAGAAAGCCGGCGACGTCATCAACGAGTCCACGACGCTGGTCGCGGCACTGGAGGAGGAGCGCGACCAAAGCGCCCCGCTGATCATGGGCGGCGCAAGCGCCGAGACAAACCAGACGATCCAGGGTCTCTACAAGCAGACGAACGACCAGTACGACCGCCTGCAGGCGGCATTCGCCCGGCTGGACATGGACTCGCTGCCGCTGATCAAGGCGACGACCGCGACCATCCGCACCCAGATGGGCAACCTGGGCACGATCCGGAAGTCCGCGTACCAGAGCAGTACGCCGTTCATCACGATCCAGGACTACCAAAAGATCATCATCCAGCTGCTGGCCATCAACCAGCAGGCGCCGGAAATCACCCGCGACCCGGACCTGATCCAGGGCGCTCGCGCCCTGGGCCTGTTCGGCGAACTGAAGGCCTACGCCTCGGTGGAGCGCGCGATTCTGGCCGCGTACGGCGCCAAGCCGAACGAAGCCTTCGCGGACGCCCGCGAAGGCTTCCGCAGCATCATCCCGTCCGACGACGAGGCGGTCCGCAAGTTCAAGTCGATCGCCACGGACTCGTCGCGCAAGATGTACGACTCCGCGGCCGCCAGGGGCAAGGCCGGCGACGTCATGGCGTTGCTCGTCAACGTGAACGCCGCCATGAACCCGCCGAACCAGAACAGCAAGGGCATCGGCGCGACACCGGGCTTCTCCGCGGACAGCGCCTGGGCGCTGACCAACGGCAAGGTCACCGAGCTGATGAAGGTCGAGACGGTGATGGGCGACGAGCTGCTCACCCAGGCGGACAGCCTGCGTGACGACGCTCGCCAGGAAGCCCTCGTCAACACCGTGCTCGTCGTCGCGGCGCTGCTCATCACGATCATCCTCGGTGTGATCGTGGCGCGTTCGCTGGTCCGCTCGCTCAACACGCTGCGCCGCAGCGCGCTCGAGATCGCCGAACAGCGGCTGCCGGAAACGGTTCGCCGGCTGTCCGAGTCCGAGCCGGGCGACGTCGACCTCACGGTCGAACCGATCGGCGTCGCCACCCGCGACGAAGTCGGCCAGGTGGCCCGCGCCTTCGACGCGGTCCACGCCGAAGCGGTCCGCCTCGCGGCCGAACAGGCGCTCCTCCGCGGCAACGTCAACTCGATGTTCGTCAACCTGTCGCGCCGCAGCCAGAGCCTGATCCAGCGCCAGCTCGCGCTCATCTCCGACCTGGAGAACCGTGAGGCCGACCCGGACCAGCTCGCCAACCTGTTCAAGCTCGACCACCTCGCGACGCGTATGCGCCGCAACGGTGAAAACCTTCTGGTCCTCGCGGGTGAAGAGCCCGGCCGCCGGTGGACCCGCCCCGTCCCGCTGGTCGACGTGCTCCGTGCCGCGGCCTCCGAGGTGGAGCAGTACGAGCGCGTCGAACTCGGCGCGCTGCCGACCACCGACATCGCGGGCCGCGCGGTCAACGACCTCGTGCACCTGCTCGCCGAGCTGCTGGAGAACTCCACCACGTTCTCCAGCCCGCACACCAAGGTCCGCGTGACCGGCCACATCCTGCCGGACGGCCGCGCGCTGATCGAGATCCACGACAACGGCATCGGCCTCACCGGCGACGACCTGGCGGACGCGAACCAGCGCCTCGCCCGGCCGCCCGTGGTCGACGTCTCCATATCGCGGCGCATGGGCCTCTTCGTGGTCGGCCGCCTGTCGACCCGGCACGGCATCCGCGTCCAGCTGCGCCCCGGCGACGGCGGCGGCACCACCGCGCTGGTCATGCTCCCCATCGAGCTGATCCAGGGCGACCGCCCCGGCGGCACCTGGGACAAGAACGGCAACACCGGCGAGCGCCCCGCGGTGGAGAAGGGGTGGCAGCCCGACGCGCTCACCTCGTCGCAGGAAATGCCGGCGCTGCCCGCGTCGGCCGCGCCCGGCCCGCAGCGCCCCGGCCCGGAGGCCGGACGCAGCGAGCCGCCGCGCCTGCTGCCGCAGCGCGGTGGCACCGCCAACGGCCTGTCGGACACGTCCGCCATGCCGCAGGCGAACCCGGCGGCGCAGCCGTCGGGCTACGAGCCCGCGTCGATGTTCGGCGAGGGCCCGGCCACGCACGACACGCCGTTCCCCGGCACGCCGTTCACCCCCGCGGCCGACCCGGACAACCCGTTCGCCCCGGTGGCCCCGCAGGCGCCCCAGGCGCCTCAGCCGCCGCGTGCGGACGACCCGCGGACCGGCACCGCACAGTTCGCGTCCCCGTTCCGGGACGGCGAGCCGCTGCCGCAGCAGACGCAGCAGCAGCCCGCGTACGAACGCCCGCAGTACGACCGGACGCAGCAGCAGCCGGCCGTCGGGGACTTCGGCCAGGCGCCCGGCTACGGGCGCGGCGAGTACGACCAGCAGGCGTACCCGCAGCCCCAGTTCGACCAGGAGCCGGCCGAGCACAGCGGCAACGACCGGGCCGCCGGTCCGCCGCGCCGCGGTCCGGAGACCGGGGCCTACCCGGTGGCCGACCCGCAGCAGCAGCGCGCTTCCGCGTGGCAGACCCAGCAGACCCCGCAGGTCCAGCCGGGCCAGCCGGGTCAGCCGGGTCAGCAGGGGCAGGACTACGAGGGCCTCGCCCCCGTGGCCCCGCCCGCGCAGATGCCCGCCTACGAGGCGCCCCAGCGGCGTCCCGAGGGGACCCGCGCCCAGGCGCAGCCGACGGCAGGCGACGCGCTTCCCGCGCTGCGCCAGCCGGCGATGCCGGCCCGCCGTGAAGGCGAGCCGCGTGCGCTGCACCGCGGTGGCGAGGGCCAGCCGGCGCCGGGCCGTCCGCAGCAGGACGCGCCCGACCAGCGCGGCATGTTCCGCGACGGCTCGGGGATGCCCGGGCAGCCGCAGGACGGCCGCCACGATGCGGGCCACGGCCTCGCGGGCCGGCCGGAGCCGGTCCGGGCGCCGGGCGTCCCGCAGCCGGTCCCGATGCCGCAGCCCCAGCGCGAACTGCCCGCGCAGGAGCCGGTCAACGCGCTGGAAGCCCCGGCCGTGCCGATGACGGTCGAGGACGAGCGGTCCCCGATCTTCGACACGCTCGAGTCGGACTGGTTCCACCGCCGCACCGGCCGCGGCGGCCGCATGCGCGCCGCCCAGGTGCGCAGTGCGGGCCGCGGCGGAGTCGACGAGCCGGTCGACGAGGGGACGGACGAGCTGCTGCCGCAGCGCGGCACGGACCCCGACGGCCGGCTCCCGCGCCGCTCGCACGCGGGCCCCGCCGCTCCGGCGGAGGCGCCCGGGCAGTCGGTGCCCCGCCAGGCGGCGCACGCAGCGCCGGCCGAGCAGGCACCGGAAGCGGTGCAGTCCGGCTGGTATTCGGCCGGAGACGAGGGTTTCCGGGCGGCCGAGGCCGTCCGCGAGCCCGCCTCGGGCGGAACGACGACGGCCGGTCTGCCGCGCCGTGTTCCGCGCGCGAACCTGGTGCCCGGCGGAGTGGACGGTGCCGCCCCCGCGGCGCGTCCGTCGACGCCGGCCGCACCGAGTGTCCCGGGTACGCCGGCCGGTCCGGCGCCCGTCCCGCCGCAGAGTGGTCCGGGACTTTCGCGCAACCCCGACGACGTGCGGGGTCGCCTGACAAACTTCCGCCGAGGCATTCAGCAGGGTCGCACTGCCGGGGCCGGGGGATCGGCCCCGCAGCCTCGTGACCAGAACAACCAGGAGCAGGCATGACTGAGTTGAGCCAGGCCGCGCAGAACCTGAACTGGCTGATCACGAATTTCGTGGACAACACCCCCGGGGTGTCCCACACGGTCGTGGTCTCCGCGGACGGCCTGCTGCTCGCCCTGTCCGAGGGCTTCCCGCGGGACCGAGCGGACCAGCTCGCCGCCGTGGCATCCGGCCTGACCAGCCTGACCCAGGGTGCGTCGCGCATCTTCGAGGGCGGGCACGTCACGCAGACGGTGGTCGAGATGGAACGGGGTTTCCTGTTCATCATGTCGATCTCCGACGGGTCCTCGCTGGCCGTACTGGCCTCGCCGGAGTGCGACATCGGCCTCATCGGCTACGAGATGGCCCTGCTGGTGGACCGCGCCGGCACGGTCCTCACTCCGGCTCTTCGCGCAGAACTCCAAGGTGCCCTGCCGCGATGACTCATCCGGAGATGTCCGATCACGGGGACCAGGAGTTCCACGAGACCCTGGTCCGCCCGTACGCCATGACGGGTGGACGGACCAGGCCGCGCTACCAGCTCGCGCTGGAAGCGCTGGTCACGACCACACCCCAGGTGGCGAACCCGCCTGGCCTGCTGCCCGAGCACCAGCGCATTTGTGATCTGTGCCGGCAGGTCAAGTCGGTCGCCGAGATTTCGGCCCTGATCTCCATCCCGCTCGGCGTGGCCCGCGTGCTCGTCGCGGACCTTGCCGAGGCCGGACTCGTGGTCATCCATCAGCCGGGGAACGACCAGGGGCAGCCGGACGTGTCGCTGCTCGAAAGGGTGCTCAGTGGACTTCGCAAGCTCTAGCCCGGGCGGCGTCCCGGCACCGCGGTCCTCCACGACCTCCGCCAAGATCGTCGTCGCGGGCGGCTTCGGCGTGGGCAAGACGACCCTGGTCGGGGCCGTCTCGGAGATCGCTCCGCTGCGTACGGAGGCCGTGATGACCTCCGCAAGCGCGGGAATCGACGACATCGCCGCGACCCCGGACAAGGCGACGACGACCGTCGCGATGGACTTCGGGCGTATCACCCTGGACGAGGATCTGATCCTCTACCTGTTCGGCACCCCGGGGCAGCACCGGTTCTGGTTCATGTGGGACGACCTGGTGCGCGGCGCGATCGGCGCGGTCGTGATCGTGGACACCCGCCGTCTGGCGGACTGCTTCCCCGCGATCGACTACTTCGAGAACAGCGGGCTGCCGTTCATCATCGCGCTCAACTGCTGGGACGGTCTGCAGACCCACCACGCGGACGATGTGCGCGAGGCCCTGCAGATCGGCCCCGAGACGCCGATCGTCAGCTGCGACGCACGGCGCCGCGAGTCGGCGAAGTCGACGCTGATCACGCTGGTCGAGCACGCGCTGATGGCGCGGCTGCGCTAGTCGGGCACCGCGGCTCTGCCGCGGGCGCCCGCGGAAAACGCGGCTGATCGGGCGGACTCCCCAGCAGGGGAGTCCGCCCGATCGGCTTTTCCGGGGGTGGTTTCCGGCCATCGGTGGTTGCGCGTGCGGCGGTCCGATCGCGTGGAAGTTTCACAGAACTGTGACAACGTCAGAGATCGCGGACCCCGGAACCCCCACGTCATGTCGGGCGTTGCTACTGTCGAGGCAGCAATTTCCGTTGCCCAATCGATATGCAACTGATCATGGTGTGGATCGACGGCGGACGAACCGAGATGGGGGTTCGGTGGACGACAACAGCTGGCGCGCAGCTCTGGCAGCGCGTGAGCCGGTGGTGGAAGGCACGACGAACTCGGGACTGCCGCGGCGGCTGCCGCAGGCGAACCTGGTCCCGGGGGCGGCGGCCGACGTCGTGGCGGCGGTGATGCCCGCGATTCCGCTGGGCCTGTCCCGAGATCCGCAGGACGTGCGCAACCGGCTCGACAGCTTCGTCTCGGGCCGCGAACAGGCCCGGTCCGGAGCGGAAGCGCCGCTTCCGCTCGTGCCGCCGAACCCGATGAAGGCGCCCAGCCCGCTGCCGACGGCGCCGCTGTCCGGCAAGCCCGCGGCGCCGGCCGCCAAGCCGGCGGCGAAGCCCGCCGCGCCCGCCGCCAAGCCCGCGCGCAAGTCCGAGCCGCCCGCCGCGGCGGCCTTCCCGCCGGTGCGCAAGCCGGCCGCGGACAAGTCCCGCAAGGGGCAGTCGCCGGCCCCCGGCCACCCGCCGCTGGACGCCGCGGGAGGCCCGGCGGACGACCCGTGGGGCGACGGATGGAAGACCTTCGACCCGGACGCGTGAGAGTCGACTTGACCACACCGTAACCGTGCCGTGATCCGGTGCGCGCCTCACTCGGGGCGCGCACCGGACGTGTTTCCGGAGGCCTGTACGGCGCCCCGGCGGACGCGTGCGCGACGCCGCGGGCGCGTCCGGATTTCGCTGCTCGACGCCGGTTCGGCGGTCACGGACGTACAGTCGACGGAGGCCGGGTCGACAGGGGAGCGAACCGGCCCGCCCCGCCGGATCAGACGTCGACCTGCGCCTTGCGCAGCGCGTCCGACAGCTTCGCCGCGGCCTCCATGACCGCCTGCGCGTGCAGCCGGCCCGGGTGCCGGGTGAGGCGCTCGATCGGACCGGACACCGACACGGCCGCCACGACGCGGTTGCTGGGGCCGCGCACCGCCGCGGAGACCGAGGCGACGCCCGGTTCGCGCTCGCCGATGCTCTGTGCCCAGCCGCGCCGCCGCACGCCGGACAGCGTGGTCGCGGTGAACCGGGCGCCCTGCAGCCCGCGGTGCAGCCGCTCGGGCTCCTCCCATGCGAGCAGGCACTGGGCCGCCGAACCGGCCTTCATCGGCAGCGTGCTGCCCACCGGCACGGTGTCCCGGAGCCCGGACAGCCGCTCGGCCGCCGCCACGCAGACGCGCATGTCGCCCTGCCGCCGGTAGAGCTGCGCGCTCTCCCCGGTGACGTCGCGCAGGTGCGCGAGCACCGGGTGCGCCGCGGCCAGCAGCCGGTCCTCGCCGGCCGCCGCGGCCAGCTCCGCCAGGCGCGGGCCGAGCACGAAGCGCCCCTGCATGTCCCGGGCGACGAGACGGTGGTGTTCCAACGCCACCGCGAGGCGGTGGGCGGTGGGTCGGGCCAGTCCGGTCGTGGCGACCAGCCCCGCCAGCGTCGCGGGACCGGCTTCGAGCGCGGCCAGCACGACAGCGGCCTTGTCGAGCACGCCGACTCCGCTAGAGTTGTCCATGCTCTGATATTGCCGTCTCGAATGACGAGACGCAAGTCCCTATCGGACGGGCATGATGGCAGAGTGCGAAACGCAGGGACTGTGCGCCGCGGGTGGGTGGCGCGGAAGCGGGCCGTGCGCACCGCCGCCGGAACGATCCGGGCCGGCGGGACGCCGCCGGACGCGGGTCCCGGCACACACGACACAGGAAAGTCGGCAACGACGCCGACCGGAGGGACAGCGATGGGACGGACACTCGCGGAGAAGGTCTGGGACGCACACGTCGTGCGTCGTGCTGAAGGTGAGCCCGACCTGCTCTACATCGACCTGCACCTGCTGCACGAGGTGACCAGCCCGCAGGCCTTCGACGGCCTGCGCCAGGCCGGCCGCCCGGTCCGCCGGACCGATCTCACGATCGCGACCGAGGACCACAACACCCCCACCCTCGACATCGACAAGCCCATCGCCGACCCGGTGTCGCGGGTCCAGCTGGAGACGCTGCGCCGCAACGCCGCGGAATTCGGGGTCCGGATCCACTCGCTCGGCGACGTCGAGCAGGGCGTCGTGCACGTCGTCGGCCCGCAGCTGGGCCTGACCCAGCCGGGCATGACCGTCGTCTGCGGCGACAGCCACACCTCCACGCACGGCGCGTTCGGCGCGCTGGCGTTCGGCATCGGCACCAGCCAGGTCGAGCACGTGCTGGCCACCCAGACGCTGCCCATGGCGCCGTTCAAGACGATGGCCGTCACGGTCAACGGCGAACTGCCCGCCGGGGTCACGGCCAAGGACCTGATCCTCGCGGTCATCGCGCAGATCGGCACCGGCGGCGGCCAGGGCTACGTCATCGAATACCGCGGCGAGGCCATCCGGAACCTGTCCGTGGAAGGCCGGATGACGGTCTGCAACATGTCGATCGAAGCGGGTGCGCGCGCCGGCATGATCGCGCCGGACGCGACGACGTTCGCCTACCTCAAGGGCCGCGACCACGCCCCGCAGGGCGCCGACTGGGACGCCGCGGTGGAGTACTGGACGTCGCTGAAGACCGACGACGACGCCGAATTCGACCACGAGGTCGTCATCGACGCGGCCGACCTGGCGCCGTTCGTCACCTGGGGGACCAACCCGGGCCAGGGCGCGCCGCTGTCCGCGAACGTGCCCCAGCCGGACTCGTTCGTCGACCCGTCCGAGCGCCAGGCCGCCGAAAAGGCCCTGGAGTACATGGGTCTCACCGCCGGCCAGCCGCTGCGCGACATCAAGGTCGACACGGTGTTCGTCGGCTCGTGCACGAACGGCCGTATGGAAGACCTGCGCGCGGTCGCCGACATCCTGCGCGGCCGCAAGGTCGCCGACGGCGTGCGCATGCTCGTCGTCCCCGGCTCGGTGCGCGTCTCGCTGGAAGCCGTCACCGAGGGCCTGGACAAGGTCTTCACCGAAGCGGGCGCCGAATGGCGTTACGCGGGCTGCTCGATGTGCCTGGGCATGAACCCGGACCAGCTCGCCCCCGGCGAGCGCAGCGCGTCCACGTCCAACCGCAACTTCGAGGGACGCCAGGGCAAGGGCGGCCGCACGCACCTGGTCTCGCCCCAGGTCGCCGCCGCCACCGCCGTCCTGGGCCGCCTGGCCGCCCCCGCCGACCTGACCGCTGCTGGAGTCTGATCCCCATGGAACCGTTCGTCACGCACACCGGTACGGCGATGCCGCTGCGCCGCAGCAACGTCGACACCGACCAGATCATCCCGGCGCACTGGCTCAAGAAGGTCACCAAGACCGGCTTCGAGGACGGGCTGTTCGAGGCCTGGCGCAAGGACCCCGAGTTCGTCTTCAACCGGCCGGAGCGCGCGGGCTCCACGGTGCTGGTCGCCGGACCCGACTTCGGCACCGGCTCGTCGCGCGAGCACGCCGTCTGGGCGCTGCAGAACTACGGCTTCAAGGCCGTCATCTCCTCGCGCTTCGCGGACATCTTCCGCGGCAACTCGCTGAAGGGCGGCCTGCTGACGGTCGTCCTCCCGCAGGAGACCGTGGACCGCCTGTGGGCGCTGACCGAGGCCGACCCGACCGTCGAGATCACCGTCGACCTCGACACGCGGCAGGTCCGGGCCGGGGCGGGAGACGACGCGGTGGCCGCCGACTTCGAGATCGACGACTACACCCGCTGGCGGCTTATGGAGGGCCTGGACGACATCGGCCTGACCCTGCGGCACGAGGCCGACGTCACCGCTTTCGAGGCGACCCGGCCGAGTTGGCTGCCCCGGACGCAGACCGTCTGACCCCTCCCGCGGGGCCCCGTCCGGGTCCCGCGGCGCGCGGATTCCGGCCAGGTCAGGGCCAACCCTGAGGCAGGCCAACTCCCTTGCGGAAGCGGCGGAGTGCACACGCACTCCGCCGCTTCGGGCTTTTCCGGCCGGGCGTAAGGAGGTTCCGCCGATCCGGCTCAACAGGCCCATTGTCGGATGAGCTGTCACAATCACGGTGTGGACCAACCCGCGCATCCCGACAGCCCCGACGAAGTCCGGCTATACGCCGAACTCGCCACCCGGTTGAAGGATGCCCATGCGCGGGTGCGTAAGCTCGACATACCGGACGGCGCGAAAGTGGCGCTGGTTCGCCGCCTCCTTGTCGTCACCGATGCCGCAAAACACGATCTGGCGGACGCCGCACGGCGTCTCACCAAGCTCATGGACGAGCTGGACGAGGAGTCCGCGCGGGCTGCGGACACCGCCGAGGTCTGTAATCCGTTGCGACACAAGGGTGATTCGTCCGTTCGGTAATTGCTTCAGCACAATTGGGCGCTTAGCGTGCCCAATGCCGGACTATCTGATACGGCATCGGTTTTCGAAGGGGAAGACGTGAACAAGGCTCAGCTTGTCGAGGCGGTCCAGGACCGACTGGGTGGCCGCGCGGCCGCCGCAGACGCGGTGGACGCGATCCTCGACGCCATCATCCGCGCGGTCGCGGGCGGAGACCGCGTGTCCATCACCGGGTTCGGCTCGTTCGAGAAGGTGGACCGGGCGGCCCGCTACGCGCGCAACCCGCAGACCGGCGAGCGCGTCCGGGTCAAGAAGACCGCGATCCCGCGCTTCCGCCCGGGCCAGGGCTTCAAGGACATCACCTCGGGCGCGAAGAAGCTCCCGAAGTCCGGCAGCGCGGCGGCCAAGGCCAGCCCGACCCCGCGTCCGGGCACCTCGGCGGCCAAGAAGACCGCCGCCAAGAAGTCGGCCGCGAAGAAGGCCACCACCGCCCGCAAGACCACCGCCGCGAAGACCACCGCGCCCGCGACCCGCAAGACCGCGGCCGCGAAGCCGGCGGCGAAGAAGGCGACCGTCGCCAAGAAGGCGGCCACCGCCAAGAAGACGGCGACGAAGGCCACGGCGGCCAAGAAGACCGCGGCGAAGTCCACGGCCAAGAAGACCGCCTCCAAGCGGGCGAAGTAAGCGACACACCGGCGGCTCTGCGCCAGTCCTGACCGCAGAACCCGCCGTCTCCGGACGGCACCCCGGCCGAACTTTCCCGAGCACGGCCGGAACCCGAACCGGACAGCAGCACCCCTGTCGACAGGCCGGGCCCTTCTTCCCATAGGGCCCGGCCTGTCGTCGTTGTGCGAGGGGTGCCGACGGGCAAGTCCGGGGCGGGGCCAGGGCCTCGGCTGGCGGGGCCGCGGGCCGCAGGCCGAGGGCTGGGGTGCGTGAGGGCTGCGGCGCGGTGCGGTTCGGCGTGGGGCAAGTCGGGGGCGGGTTGGGCCGGGTGGGTGTGGGGCTGGGGCCGTGAGGCAGGGGTCGATCGGGGGCACGTGAGGGCTGTGGCCCGGGCCAGGCGCGGCGGGGGCAAGTCCGAGGTGGGCTGGCCGCGCAGGTGTGGGGTGAGGCGCAGGAAAAGGCGCCGGCTTGGGGGAGGGACCGGGAGCCGGTGGACTTGGGCGAGGTCGTTGTTCGCAGCCGGTCCCGGCGCCGGCCACCCACGCGCCACCGGGCGACGCGGACTTCCCGCCCGCGCAGCGCTGCCGAGGGCGGCCGACGCAGGCTGCGTCTCTCCCGAGGTCGGGCCGGGGCGTTCGGTTGCCGTGAAGGGCAAGGGGGTTCGCGCAGCGTCCCGGGAAGCGCGGGGTGGATAGGCCGAACGGGTGGCTCCGGAGCGGTCAGTCGGTGGTCCGGGCGGGCGGGGTGCCTGCGGCTGGTGTTGGGTGGGGTACTGCTTGGCCCGGTGCCTGCAGGACCTGGCGTTGTCGCCGAACTGGTGGCGGTTGGGGAGCGGTTGGCGGGGCGCGTGGAGCGGCGCCGATCGCCAACGGGCTCTGGCGGGGCGGGAATGCGGCCGTCGCGGGGTTGCCGGCACCGTCGATCCGGCCGACGGCCCGCGGCGTGCCCGCCGGCCGGCCACGGCAGTCGGTTACGCCATCCGGGTGGTGAAAAGCCTTCCCTCGCCCGGAGTTCGCGGGCGAGGCTTGGCCTCCGGCAGCCTGTGCCCCTGCGCGGCAGTGCCGTTCGGCGTTACCCGGGTGGGCTAACGGGGTGCGCGGTGCGCCTGCGGTCGGTGGTTCCCGTGGGAGGCAAGCGACTTCCGGGGTTGGGCCGTTCGGCCCAGCGGCGGAGCCGGGTCAGACGAACGGGTCGGACATCGTGGCGATGGTCAGGAACACCGCGGCACGCTCGGCGCCTTCGCCCTCGACCTTGAGCCGCACGCGCTGCCCGGGCCGCAGCAGCCGCAACCCCGATGCGTCGAAGGCCGACGCCGGGTACGGCAACGGCGTCCCGTCGTCGAGCAGCACGGTCCCCGAACGGGTGGCGGGGTCGAAGGTGTGCACGGTTCCCTGCATACGCCCGAGCCTACGGCCCGGCAGACGACGCCCCGACCTTCCGGCCTTGAGAGCCGCCCCGCGCAACACCGAGCCGGCACCGCGACCCCGAGCCGTCCCGCACACGCTGTTGCCCCGCATGGCCCCCACCCACCGCCGACCGGCACCCCGCCGCCGCGTCACCCCCGCAACTCCCGCCCCATCCAGTCCGACCCGCACGCGGCCGACCCGCCTCACCCCCGCCGCAGCCCCACCGCCATGCCCCTCAGCACTCCCACCGTTCGCGGACCCACGCCCAACTCCGCCGCCGCGGCCAAGTCGTCGCCGGTGTCCACGTCGCGCCGTACCGAGTCCACGTCCGCGAGTGCGAGTTCGTAGGCGCCGGACGCGCGGTGGCGGGCCCGGGACGGGCCGCCGAAGGCCGGCGCCAGGGGAATCCCGGGAGCGGCCGCCAGCAGGGTGGTGCCGATTCCGGCCGCGTCGGGGAGGAAGGCCCGGGGGTGGCGGGAGGCTTCGCGGAGGACGCGGGCCAGTTCGGCGGAGCGCAGTGCGGGCAGGTCGGCGGACAGCGCGGCGACCCCGGATCGCGGCCAGCGCCCCGCGGCGGCCGTGGCGCCGTGTTCCAGGGCTCGGTTGAGGCCTCCCGGGGTGTCCGGGACGGTCTCGGCTCCTTCGGCCCGCACAGCGGCGCTCACGAGCGCGTCGTCCGTCACCACGAGGACGCCGTCGACTTCCGCGCACGCCAGGGCGGCGCGCACCGTGTCCGCGGCGAATGCGAGCGCGAGGCCGGTGCGGTGTTCGCCGGTCGCGGGCGCAAGCCGGGTCTTCGCGCGCGGCAGCGCCTTGACGGGCACGACGAGCCGCCATCGCATCTCCGCCTCACCCTCCCCAGCCATTCCGTACGGGTCCGGCGCAACGCCGATTTCCGACCGCTTTCCGTCCGTTTTCCGTCCCCTTGGACCGCATATATGCCCGGCCGGTGCCGAATGCCGTGCGAGAGCCTCGGATCTCGTCCGAACCGCCGCGCCGACCGGGCGCGGTCCTGACGACGAGGACCTTTCTCGACATCACGACGACCCGCACGGGAAACTACGGACGTCCGCCGGGGCCCGGGGGGTAATGCCCGGGGGAGATCACCCCATGGTGTTCCCTTGTACATAATCGGCATCCGGTCAGCCAGGGCGCCGGTTGTGTGAGCAGTGACACGGCGCACCACGACTCAGGAGGCTCGCAACAGATGGCCCGCAGAAGGATCGGCTTCTGGTACCGCGTCGTGGTCGTGGTGGTCAAACCCGTGCTCCTGTTGTTCACCAAGCGCGATTGGCGGGGGATGGAGCACATCCCGGCCGAAGGCGGCTTCGTGACCGCGGTCAACCACATCAGCTACGTCGACCCGCTCACGTACGCGCATTTCCAGTACGACTCCGGGCGTGAACCGCACTTCCTGGCCAAGGCCTCGCTCTTCAAGATCCCGGTCGTCGGCCGCATCATCACCGGCGCCGGCCAGATCCCGGTGTTCCGCGACTCCGCGGACGCCGCGCTGGCTTTCCGCGCCGCCGTGGCCGCCGTCGACAAGGGCGACTGCGTCGCGGTCTACCCCGAGGGCACGATCACCCGCGACAAGGCGCTGTGGCCGATGCAGGCCAAGACCGGTGCCGCGCGCATCGCGCTGACCACCGGTGCGCCGGTCATCCCGGTCGCCCAGTGGGGCGCACACGAACTGCTGCCGCCGTACGCAAAGCGCCCCAAGCTGTTCCCGCGCAAGACCATGAAGGTGATCGCCGGCCCGCCCGTCGACCTCGACGAGTTCCGCGGCCGCGAGTTGACCTCCGAGGTCCTCCGCGGCGCGACCGACAAGATCATGGACGCGGTCACCGAACTGCTCGCCCGGCTCCGCGAAGAGCCCGTCCCGCCGCGCGAGCAGCGCCGCAAGGGCAAGGCCGCCAAGCCGAAGACGGCAGAAGCCGAGGCCCCCGCAACCGAGGCGAGCAAGGCCGACGACCCGCAGGCCGAGAAGGTCGACGAGACCGAGAAGGTCGAGAAGGTCGAGAAGGTCGAGAAGGTCGACGAACCCAAGGCCGACGAACCCGAGACGGACACCACCAAAGCCGACGCGACCAAGGCCGCCGACACCGAAGGCGGCGCCGCGTGACGCGCGCTGCGGTGTTCGGCACCGGCTCCTGGGGGACCGCCTTCGCGATGATCATGGCGGACGCGGGCTGCGACGTGACGCTGTGGGGCCGCCGCCCGGACGTGGTCGACGCGATCAACTCCCGGCGCGAGAACCCCGACTACCTGCCCGGCGTACGTCTCCCCGACCTGGTGTCGGCCACGACCGACCCCGCGAAGGCCGCGGCCGGCGCCGACTTCGCGCTGTTCTCCGTCCCGGCCCAGGTCCTGCGGCAGAACCTCACCGCGTGGACGCCGCTGCTCGCCCCCGACGCCGTGCTCGTCAGCCTGATGAAGGGCATCGAACTCGGCACCGCCAAGCGGATGAGCGAGGTCATCGGCGAGGTGGCGGGCGTCGGCGCGGACCGCGTCGCGGTCGTCAGCGGACCCAACCTGGCCGCCGAGGTCGCCCGGCGGCTGCCCGCCGCGACGGTCGTGGCGTGTGCCGACGAAGACGTCGCGCGGCGCCTCCAGGCCGCGTGCATGACGCCGTACTTCCGCCCGTACACGAACACCGACGTGGTCGGCTGCGAACTCGGCGGCACCGTCAAGAACGTCATCGGCCTGGCCGCGGGCATCGCGGACGGCATGGAACTCGGCGACAACGCCAAGGCGTCGCTCATCACCCGCGGCCTCGCCGAGACGATGCGCCTGGGCGCCGCGATGGGCGCCGACCAGCACACGTTCGCCGGCCTCGCCGGACTGGGCGACCTGGTCGCCACCTGCTCGTCGACCCTGTCCCGGAACCACACGTTCGGCATGAACCTGGGCCGCGGCATGACCGTCGCGGAAGCCGGCGCGGCCGCCAAGCAGACCACCGAGGGCGTCAAGTCCTGCATCGCCGTGCAGGAACTCGCGCGGCGGCACCAGGTCGAGATGCCGATCGTCGACACCGTCGTGTCGATCGTGCGCGACGGCAAGGCGCCCTACGTGTGCATGCGGGAACTCATGTCGCGCAGCGCCAAGCCCGAACGGCCGGAACGCTACGAGGGCTGACGGCGCGTCGCCCCGGCCGGCCCAGCGGTCGTACAAATGTGGCAGTAAAGTTTTGGACACCATGAACGACGTGACCGCCACTTCCCGTGCCACCAAGCCCCGCGTCGCCGTCGTGTTCGGCGGCCGCAGCTCCGAACACGCCATCTCGTGCGTGACGGCGGGCAGCGTGCTGTCCGCGATCGACCGTGACAAGTACGACGTGCTGCCGCTCGGCATCACCCAGGACGGCCGCTGGGCGGTGGTCGCGGACGCCGCGGAACGCCTCGCGATCGGCACCGCCGGCAAGCTCCCGGACGTCACCGACGTGGCCGAGCCCGGCGGTTCCGTCGTGCTCGCCGCCGACCCGACGCAGCGCGACCTCGCCGTGCTGCACACCGGCGAGGTCACCGACGTGCTCGGTGCGGTCGACGTGGTGTTCCCGCTGCTGCACGGCCCCTACGGCGAAGACGGCACCATCCAGGGCCTCCTCGAACTCGCGGGCGTGCCCTACGTCGGCTCCGGCGTGCTCGCCAGCGCGGTCAGCATGGACAAGGAGTACATGAAGCGGGTGTTCGACGGCTTCGGCCTGCCCGTCGGCCCGTACGTCACCATCCGCCCCCGCGACTGGGAGCGGGACCCGGCCGCCGTCCGCGAATCCGTCGAGGCCCTCGGCTTTCCGGTGTTCGTCAAGCCGGCCCGCGCCGGGTCGAGCATGGGCATCACCAAGGTGCACGACCTCGACACCCTCGACGAGGCCATCGAGACCGCGCGCAAGCACGACCCCAAGGTCATCGTCGAAGGCATGCTGCACGGCCGCGAGATCGAATGCGGCGTGCTGGAAGGCCCGGACGGCCCGGCGGCCAGCCTCCCCGCGGAGATCCGGGTGCGCGGCGACCACGAGTTCTACGACTTCGAGGCGAAATACCTCGACGACGTCACCGAGACCGACGTGCCCGCCGACCTGACCGAGGCCGAGATCGCCGAGGTGCGGCGGCTCGCCGTCGCCGCGTTCGACGCGCTCAGCTGCGAAGGCATCGCCCGCGTCGACTTCTTCCTGCTGGACGACGGCCGCTGGGTCATCAACGAGGTCAACACGATGCCCGGCTTCACACCGGTGTCGATGTACCCGCAGATGTGGAAGGCCACCGGCGTCGAATACCCGGAGCTGGTCGACCGCCTCATCGGTGCGGCCCTCGCCCGGTCGAACTCGCTGCTGCGCTGACCGGCCCGGCCGCGGGACCGGCGGTTCCGGAGCCTCAGGAATCGTCGCCCATGGTGGCCGGCACGGCCGCCTTCACCGCGTCCGCGAACGCGGTGAGGGGGCCGGTCGGCTGGCCGTACGACGCGGGCACCGTCACCTCGACGTTGACCTCGCGGTACAGCGTCGTGAACCGGGTCCCCTTGCCCTGGCCGAGGAACGTGAACGTCCAGTTCACCCCGTTCACGCCCGCGACGTTCTGCCCCGGGTCGTAGTTCGGGTTGTCCGGCCGCAGCGACACCGGCTTGGGCACCCCGCAGCGCAGCACCACGGCCGGGTCGCCCCACGCCGCGGTCAGGTCCGATTCGGGGGACGTGGCCCGCGCCTTCGCGCCCAGCACGTCGGACGGCAGCCGGGCGCTCAGCGCGCGGCACACCGTCTCGACCGAGTCCCGGACGGCGCCCGCCGGCGGCTGCGGCACCGCGACCGACACGGCACCGTCGCCCGCGGTCAGCACCATCGCCGTGAGCGAACCCGCGGTCAGCAGTGCCGCGGCACCGATGGGCAGTCCGTACCGCAGTGCGGCCCGCGGCTCGCGGCGGCGCGGCGCGGCCCCGGCGGCGGACCCGGAACGGCGGGCCGCAGTCCCGCTGTCGGTGCGGTCGGCGCTCGCGGCGCCGGCGGCGCTGTCGTTGGTCGCGGTTTTCGGCACGTCGACGATGGTAGGCACAGCACCGCGGCCGCCCCGGCACCGGGTGGGCGCGGGACGGCCGCGGGCAAAGGGGCGGACGGAGGCCCGCACGGCCCCCGGGATCAGCTCAGATTCACCACCGGGCAGGTCAGCGTGCGGGTGATGCCGTCCACGCGCTGGACCTGGGCGACGACCAGCCGCCCGAGTTCGTCGACGTCGGAGGCCTGCGCGCGCACGATCACGTCGTACGGCCCGGTCACGTCCTCCGCCGAGGTGATGCCTTGCAGCCCGGCGATCTGCCGGGCCACCGCCGCCGCCCGCCCGACCTCGGTCTGGATCAGGATGTATGCCTGTACCACCACGGCCTCCCGGCGCGCCAGGATTGAGGGGATCTTCTCGGAGCCACGACACCGTACCGCGCGGAGCGGTGCGGTCGAATGCCACCATTGTCGACCGCGGCGCCGTGTGCGACCACAGCGCCGAAGGAGCGGCACCCGCACCAACACGCCGCCGCACCCCCGCGGTGCGACGGCACCGTCGGCACCCCCGCCGGCGGCCCATCACGACGACGGAATCCTCCCGATTCCGATCGATTTCCGTAGAGGACGGGTCCATAGATGAGCGGGACGCTCGGTGATCTCGGCGAGTTCGGTCTCATCGGGGCGCTGACCGAGCGCGTGCCCCCCGGCAAGCACGTGCCGCTCGGCCCCGGCGACGACGCCGCCGTGGTGGCCGCACCCGACGGGCGTGTCGTGGCGACCACCGACCTGCTCGTCGAGGGACGGCACTTCCGCCGCGACTGGTCGACCGCCTACGACGTCGGCCGCAAAGCCGCCGCGCAGAACCTCGCCGACGTCGCCGCGATGGGCGCCCAGCCCACCGCCCTGCTCATCGGCCTGGTCGGCCCCGCCGAACTCCCGGTCGCGTGGGCGCTCGAACTGTACGACGGGCTCCGCGACGAATGCGCCGTCGTCGACGCGGGCGTGGCCGGCGGCGACGTCGTCCGCGGCCCGGCCGTGATGATCTCCGTGACCGCGCTCGGCGACCTGCAGGGCCGTGCCCCGGTCACCCGCGCCGGGGCCCGGCCCGGCGACCTGGTCGCGGTGGCCGGCTGGCTCGGCTGGTCCGCCGCCGGGCTCGCCATACTCGGCCACGGCCACCGCAACCCGCGGGCGTTCGTCGAAGCCCACCGGCGCCCCGAACCGCCGTACGACGCCGGCCCGGCCGCCGCCCGGCTCGGCGCCACCGCGATGCTCGACGTCAGCGACGGACTGATCGCCGACCTCGGACACCTGGCGCGCGCGTCGCAGGTCCGCGTCGACCTGGTCGGCGACCTGTTCGACGTCCCCGCGCAGATGCGCGACGTCGCCCGCGCGATGGGCGTCGACCCGCTGAACTGGGTGCTGACCGGGGGAGAAGACCACGCTTTGGTGGCGACGTTCCCGTCCGGCACCGCACTCAGCGCACGCTGGCGGGTCATCGGCCGCGTCCACCCCGGCGACGGCGTCACGGTCGACGGCGCCGAATGGGCGGGCACCGGGGGATGGGACCACTTCGGCGGCTGAACCGGCCGCGCCGACGGGTTCGCGGGCGACGGGTCGGCCCCGGCCCGCAGCCCGCCGACCTGGGGTTCTACGCTGATCGCATGGTGCAGATTCCCGCCCGCGTGCTCACGATCGCCGGATCCGACTCCGGCGGCGGCGCCGGCATCCAGGCCGACCTCAAGACCATGCTCGCCCTCGGCGTCCACGGCATGAGCGTCGTCGCCGCGGTCACCGCGCAGAACTCACTGGGCGTGCAGGGCTACTGGGAACTGCCCGCGGAGGCGGTCGCCGCGCAATTCCGCAGCGTCGTCGACGACATCGGCGTCCAGGCGGTCAAGACCGGCATGCTCGCGTCGCCCGTCCTCGTGGAGACCGTCGCCGGACTCCTCGCGCCGCTGCGCGCACCCGTCGTCGTCGACCCGGTGTCGGTGTCCAAGCACGGCGACCCGCTGCTCGCCGAGGAGGCCCTCGACGCGGTCCGCACCAAGCTCCTCCCGACCGCGACGGTCGTCACCCCGAACCTGTTCGAGGTGCGCCAGCTCACCGGCGTCGAGGTCCGCGGCCCGCAGGACATGCGCGCCGCCGCGGAAGCCGTCCTCGCGTACGGGCCGTCATGGGTGCTGGTCAAGGGCGGCCACCTCGAAGGCGAAGCCGCCGACCTGCTGTTCGACGGCACCCGCGAGCACTGGTTCCGCAGCGAGCGCTACGACAACCGGCACACCCACGGCACCGGCTGCACCCTCGCCAGCGCCATCGCCTCGCACCTCGCGCTCGGCCGCGACGTGCCGCGCGCCGTCGCGGCCGCCAAGGACTACGTCACCGGCGCCATCCGGCAGGGCTTCCCGCTCGGCGCCGGCATCGGCCCGGTCGACCACGGGTGGCGCTTCCGCGGCTGACCCGCGCCGCGGGCGTGGTCGCGCAGAACCGGACCACGCCCGGAAGCACCTCCGGGGAAACACGCGGTAGGAGCGCGGTCCACGCGCGACACGTCCCCGGAAAACACCGACGGCCGGACCACCCGAAGGTGGCCCGGCCGTGGAAAACCGGTGTTAGCGGGTGACCTTGCCCGCCTTGATGCACGAGGTGCAGGCGTTCAGGCGCTTCGGCGTGCCGCCCACAACCGCGCGGACCGTCTGGATGTTCGGGTTCCAGCGACGGCGGGTGCGGCGGTGCGAGTGCGAGATGTTGTTGCCGAAACCCGGCCCCTTGCCGCAGACGTCGCAGTTGGCAGCCACGGGAGACACTCCAAAGACGATTAAGGATTGCGCGTACGTTCACGTGCCGGCAGGTGCCAGGCAACCGAGGAAGAGTAACCGACGAGCGGGTGGGGATGCCAATCCGCGTGCGGACGCAGAAATACGCCGCACTCGTCACGCTTCACCATCAGACTAGCGCATCGCCCACCGCCCCCTCCGGCGGGTCGGCGACCACCGCGGCGCCCCGCTCACTGCCGCATCCCGCCCGCGGTCCGGCAGATACGCTGCACACGCCGCGAGCGACGGGCGGACGCGGGCCGGGAACGAGGAGATGACCGAGGTGGGCGTGCTGGGAGAGCTGGACGCTCCGGCGGTCCGCCGCTGGTGCCGGGCCGGGCTGCACCAGCTCGGCCGCGCCCGCGAGGAGATCGACGCACTCAACGTCTATCCGGTCCCGGACGGCGACACCGGCACCAACCTCTTCCTCACCCTGGAAGCCGCGAGCGCCGAAGTCGAGGAACTCTTCGGCGACCACCGCCCGGACGCCGCCGCGCCCGGCCTCCCGGAGACCATCCGCGCACTCGCGCACGGCGCGCTCATGGGCGCCCGCGGCAACTCCGGCGTCATCCTCAGCCAGCTCCTGCGCGGCATGGCCGACCAGGTCGAGGCCGAATACCGCGCCGCCGTCGCCGACGACACCCCGCGCGCGAGCGGCGCCGTCCTCGGTAGCGCCCTCCGCCGCGCCGCCGACGAGGCCTACGAAGCCGTCGCCCGGCCCGTCGAAGGCACCATGCTCACCGTCGCCCGTGCCGCCGCGGAAGGCGCCGAACGCGCCTCCGCCGCCGCGGGCGACATCACCGCCGTCGTCCGCGGCGCCGCCGAAGCCGCCCGCGCCGCCCTCGTCCGCACCCCCGAACAACTCGACGTGCTGCGCCGGGCCGGCGTCGTCGACGCGGGCGGACGCGGCCTGTGCGTCCTGTTCGACGCCCTGGTGTCCGTGGTCACCGGCGAACGCCCGCCGCGCAGCCCGCACGTCCCCGTCCCGCTGCGCCCGGAGACCGACACGGTGCTGTGCGCGGACACCGAGCCCGCGCCCGGCTTCGAGGTCATCTACCTGCTCGACGCTCCCGACGACGCCGTTCCCGCGCTGCGCGACCGGCTCGACCGGCTCGGCGACTCCCTCGTCGTGGTCGGCGGCGAAGGCCTGTGGAACGTCCATGTGCACGTCGACGATGCGGGCGCCGCCGTCGAGGCCGGCATCGAAGCGGGCCGCCCGCACCGCATCCGCATCACCCACCTCGCGGTGTCCCCGGCCGTCGTCGGACACCAGCACATGCTCGCCGTCACCGGACGCGCCATTGTCGCCGTCGTGCAGGGCGAAGGCCTCGCGACGCTGTTCACCCAGGCCGGCGCGCACGTCGTGGAGGCCGGGCCGGGACGGGCGCCGTCCACCGGCACCCTCGTCGACGCCATCCGCGCCACCGCCGCCCGCGAAGTCGTCCTGCTGCCCAACGACCCCGACGGGCACGCCGTCGCCGCGGTCGCGGCCGAGCAGGCGGCATATGCGTACGGCATCCGCGTCCAGGTCGTGCCCACCAAGGCCGCCGTGCAGGGCATCGCCGCGCTCGCCGTCCACGAACCCGGCCGCCGCTTCGACCAGGACGTCGTCGGCATGACCTCCGCGGCCGGCGCCACCCGCTACGGCGCCCTCACCACCGCCACCCGGGAAGCCTGGACCATGGCCGGCGTCTGCCAGGCCGGCGACATCCTCGGCATCATCGACGGCGACATCGCCGTCATCGGCCGCGACCTGGCCGCCACCGCCCGCACCGTCCTCGACCGGATGCTGGCCGGCGGCGGCGAGCTCGTCACCCTCGTCACCGGCGCCCACCTCGACCCGCGGCTCGCCGACACCCTCCTCGTCGGCGCCCGGCAGGGGCGCCCGGAGGTCGACGCGGTCGTGTACGACGGCGGCCAGTCGGTGTACCCGCTGCTCATCGGGGTCGAATAGCTTTCCGCCGGCTTTCCGCGGCGTCCCCCGACCGAGCGGCCCCGCCGCGCCTTGCCCGCGGCTGTCCGGGCCGCCCGGTAACGTCGCGAGCACCCCTCCGTCGTCCGCCAGGGAGCCTCCGCCGCCATGTCCCGCCTCGATGAACCGCTGGCCAAACTGGTCGGGGACCGGACCGCGAAGGTGCTCGCCAAGTCCCTCGACCTCGCCACCCTCGGCGACCTGCTGCGGCACTACCCGCGCCGGTACGCGGAACGAGGCCGCCTGACCGAGCTGTCGCGCCTGGAAGTCGACGAGCACATCACCGTCATGGCGGAGATCGCCAAGGTCACCAACCGCCAGTTCCGGAACCGCCGCGGCAACCTCCTCGAAGTCGTCGTCACCGACGGCCGCGGACAGCTCAAACTCACCTTCTTCAACCAGGCCTGGCGCGAACGCGAACTCCGCCCCGGGCTCCGCGGCCTCTTCGCGGGCAAGGTCGCCCGCTTCCGCGACGAGTTCCAACTCAACCAGCCCGACTACCAGTTGATGAACGCCGAGGAGGACGACGGCACCGCGGAACTCTTCGCCGGAGCCCTCATCCCGGTCTACCCGGCCGCCGCGTCGATGCCGTCCTGGAAGATCGCCCAGTGCGTCCGCGTCGCCCTCGACACCCTCGGCGAGGTCGGCGACCCGCTCCCGCCCGAACTGCTCGCCAAACGCGGCATGCCCGGCCTGCGCCAAGCCCTCGACTGGATCCACAAGCCGAACACCTGGGCCGAAGTCGAAGCCGCCCGCGACCGCCTCAAGTGGGACGAAGCCTTCGTCCTCCAAATCGCCCTCGCCCAACGCCGCCAGGCCGCCCGCACCCAGACCGCCGTCCCCCGCACCGCCCGCCCCGGCGGCATCCTCGACGCCTTCGACGCTCGCCTCCCCTTCACCCTCACCGAGGGCCAGGTAGAGGTAGGCGAACAACTGGAGGCCGACCTCGCCGCCGAACACCCCATGCACCGGCTCCTGCAGGGAGAGGTGGGAGCCGGCAAGACGCTCATCGCCCTGCGGGCCATGCTCACCGTCGTCGACGCCGGAGGGCAGGCCGCGATGCTGGCGCCCACCGAAGTGCTGGCGCAGCAGCACCACCGGTCGATCGTGGAGATGCTCGGGCCGTTGGCCGAAGGGCCCGGGGTGCTGGGCGGGTCCGAGGCGGGGACCAAGATCGCGCTGCTCACCGGGTCGATGGGGACACCCGCGCGGCGGCAGACGCTGCTGGACCTGGTGACCGGCGAAGCCGGGATCGTCATCGGGACGCACGCGCTCATCGAGGACAAGGTGAAGTTCCACGACCTCGGGCTGGTCGTCGTCGACGAGCAGCACCGGTTCGGGGTCGAGCAGCGCGACGCACTGCGGGGCAAGGCGGAACGCCCGCCGCACCTGCTGGTCATGACGGCGACGCCGATTCCGCGCACCGTCGCGATGACGGTGTTCGGCGACCTGGAGACCTCGGTACTCGCGCAGCTGCCCTCCGGGCGGTCGCCGATCGCGACGCACGTGGTGCCCGCGGTGGAGAAGCCGAACTTCTTCGACCGGGCGTGGGAGCGGGTCCGCGAGGAAGTGGGCAAGGGGCACCAGGCCTACGTGGTCTGCCCGCGCATCGGGGACGACCTCGACGACCCCAAGGCGAAGAAGAAGGCCGCGAAGGCCAAGAAGAAGGCCGCCGACGACCTGCCGCCCGAGGCATACCTCGACGACCCGGACGACATCGGCGCCGACGGCGACGACGGGGGAGCGGCCGAGAAGCGGCCCCCGCTCGCGGTGCTCGACGTCGCCAAGGCCCTGGAGACCGGGCCGCTCAAGGGCCTCCGCGTCGGCATCCTGCACGGCCGCCTCACGCCCGACGCCAAGGACGACATCATGCGGCGGTTCTCCGCCGGCGAAGTCGACGTGCTCGTCGCCACGACCGTCATCGAGGTCGGCGTCAACGTCCCCAACGCCACCGTCATGGTGATCATGGACGCGGAACGCTTCGGCGTCTCCCAGCTCCACCAGCTCCGCGGCCGCGTCGGCCGCGGCAGCGCCCCCGGACTGTGCCTCCTCGTCACCGACATGCCGAGCGCCACCAGCGCCCGCGAACGCCTCGACGCGGTCGCCGCGACCCTCGACGGCTTCGAACTGTCCCGCATCGACCTGGAGCAGCGGCGCGAAGGCGACGTCCTCGGCGACGCCCAGTCCGGCAGCCGCTCCTCGCTGCGGATGCTGGCCGTCGTCCGCGACGAGGACGTCATCGTCGCGGCCCGCGAGGAAGCCGCCGAGATCATCGCCGCCGACCCGCAGCTCACCCGGCACCCGGAACTCCGCAGCGCCCTCGGCAGCCTGTTGGACGAGGAACGGGCGGAGTACCTGGACAAGGGGTGAGCGAAAGCAGGGCGTGAGCGCAGGGAAGGCGTGAGCGCAGGCAAGGCGGGGCCGCCGCCGGAGCCGCGGGTACCCGGCCGCGCCGTCCAAGCACGCACCCTCGTCCGCCGTCCGGCGGCGCGACCGCGGCGCGCTAGCGTTGTCCGCATGTTCTCCGCGACCCCCGCCCCGAAGGCCTGCCGATGACGCGCGTGATCGGCGGCGCCGCCGGCGGGCGGCGGCTGTCCGTGCCGCCGGGCGACGGCACCCGCCCCACGTCCGACCGGGCCCGCGAAGGGCTGTTCTCCACGCTCGTGTCGCTGCGCCGGACCTTCCACGGGGCCCGGGTCCTCGACCTGTTCGCCGGATCCGGCGCCGTCGGCCTGGAGGCGCTGTCCCGCGGCGCCGCGCACACCCTGCTCGTCGAAGCCGACCCGGCGGCGGCCAAAGCGGTCCGCGCGAACATCGCCGCCGTCAAGCTGCCCGGCGCCGAACTGCGCGCGGCCCGCACCGAGCGGATGGCGGCCGAACCGGCCCCCGGGGAGCCGTACGACATCGTCTTCCTCGACCCGCCCTACGCCCTCCCCGCCGCCGACGTGGCCGGCCTGCTGACCGAACTCGCCGCGCACGGCTGGCTCGCCGACGACGCCCTCGCCGTCGTGGAGCGCGCCACCCGCGACGCGGCGTTCGCCTGGCCCGCCGGATTCGCCGAGATCAGATCCCGCCGCTACGGCGAAGCGACGCTCTGGTACGGTCGCGCCGCGCGCGCCTAACCGCGCCCGCGGCACCTGCGGCACCAGCGATCGAGGGGAAGTAACCCGTGCGCCGAGTCGTCTGTCCCGGGTCATTCGACCCGGTCACCAACGGGCATCTGGACATCATCGGCCGCGCGTCGACGCTGTACGACGAGGTCTACGTCGCGATCGGCTTCAACCGCAACAAGCGTTCGGGCCTGTTCACCATCGAAGAGCGCATCGAGATGCTCGAAGAGGTCACCGCCCAGTACGGCAACGTCAAGGTCGAGGCGTTCGAAGGCCTCCTGGTCGACTTCTGCCGGACGCACGGCATCCCCGCCATCATCAAGGGCCTTCGCGCGGTCACCGACTTCGACTACGAGTTGCAGATGGCCCAGATGAACTACGGTCTTACCGAGGTCGAGACGCTGTTCGTGGCGACCAACCCGCTGTACAGCTTCCTGTCGTCCAGCCTCATCAAAGAGGTGGCGACGTACGGCGGCGATGTCTCCGGGCTCGTCCCGCCCACCGTGCTCCGGCGACTTACCGATCGGTTGGCCGACAACTAGCCGACCCCGGACACGGTTTCTGCTCGTACGCTGTGGTGTCGGACCGGCACCAGGAGAGAGAGCAACGCCCGTGGACGTGCAGCCCAAGCTCGACGAGCTGATTGCGCTGGTCGAGAGCGCCCGTTCGATGCCGATGTCGGCGTCGTGTGTGGTCAACCGGGCCGAGGTCATCGCCCGCCTCGACGAGGTGAAGAGTCTCCTGCCGGCGGAAATGGACCAGGCCCGGCGCATCCTCAGCGACCGTGACGCGGTCTTGGAGGAGAGCCGCCGGGAAGCCGAGCGCCTGGTCGCCGGCGCGCAGGAGGAACGCGGCGCGCTGATCGCCGACACCGACGTGGCCCGCGAGGCCTACGCCGAGGCCGAGCGGATCCTCACCGCCGCCCGCCTGGAAGCCGAGCGCATCCGCGGCGAAGCGGACGACTACGTCGACCAGAAGCTCGCCAACTTCGAGGTCGTGCTCACCAAGACGCTGTCCGCCGTCGGCCGCGGCCGCGACAAGATGCGCGGCCGCAAGGCGATCGACGACCTCGGCGAGTACCTGAAGGCCCAGGACGAGGCCGAGGGCACCGGCGAGCACCGGGTCGGCAGCCTCGCCGCGCGCCTCGACGGCGGCGACGACGCCCCGTTCCTCGGCCAGGCGCCGCCGCAGCCCCAGCAGGCGCCCCAGGCCCCGTCGCTGCCCGCCCAGCAGGGCTTCCCCGAGCCGCAGCCGCAGTACGCGCAGACCGGCGGCCCCCAGCAGGGCGGCTACTACGAGAGCGGCGCCTACCCCGCGGTGCAGTCCGGCTACGAGCAGGGCGGCTACGAGTCCGGCGGCTACGAGGTCCCGCAGTACCAGCAGCCGCAGTACCCGGGCGGCCAGCCCGGCGCCGTCCCCCAGCAGGGCGGGCACGTCCAGCAGCGGTACGATGCGGCACTCGACGAGACCAGTTTCTTCGACACCAGCCTCATCGACGTGCGCCAGTTCCAGCAGGACGGCCGCCAAGGCGGCTGACCGCCGGACCCCGCTTGACCCGTTTGGGGGGGTGGGCGGCACGTGCGATAGGCTTGTGGACCGGCCCTGCTCGGGATGCCAGTTGTGGCGACCCCGGGGCCGGCAATCATGACCGCCGCACCTCCTTCGTTCCCGGGGGAGGTGGACTCGCATGAGGCAGGACGCTCTGGACCGCTTGGACCCCCGCAACCCGCTCGTCGTGGACACACGCGAGCTGGGCCGTCGGCCTGGGTCGATGCGCAAGTCGTCCCGCGAAGTGCCGGCGCCGGCGGACATGAAGATCGAGGTGATCGGCGTCCCCGAGGGCTCTCCGGTCGAGCTGGACTTCCGGCTCGAATCGGTGATCGACGGGGTGCTGATCACGGGCGTGGCCGAGATGGACTTGGCCGGTGAGTGCGTCCGGTGCCTGGACCCCGTGGAGCAGCAGCTCCGCGTGGACTTCCAGGAGCTGTACGTCTACCCGGACGAGGACGCCGAGGAAGACGCCCCCCGGCTCTCCGGCGACATGTTCGACCTGGAGCCGGTGCTGCGTGACGCGGTGGTGCTCGCACTGCCGCTCACCCCGGTGTGCAACGACGACTGCGCCGGGCTGTGCCTCGAATGCGGGGCGCGGCTCGACGACAACCCCGGTCACGCGCACGAATCCGCCGACCCCCGGTGGGCGGCTTTGCAGGGCCTCTTCGACGGATCGACCGCCGAAGCCGACGACACTGGCGCGTCTCGCGCCGATGAGAACCAGGAGAAGTAGCCGTGGCTGTTCCGAAGCGGAAGATGTCGCGCAGCAACACCCGCCACCGCCGCAGCCAGTGGAAGGCCGTCGCCCCCAACCTGGTGACCTGCGAGAGCTGCCGTCAGCCGAAGCTGGCCCACATTGCCTGCCCGACCTGCGGCACCTACAACCGCCGCCAGGTCCTCGAGGTCTGAACCCCGGGCAGGTCATCCCGGTGACGGATTCGATCGCGCAGTACGCGGATCTGGAAGGGCGGCTCGGCTGGACAGTCGACGCCGCCCTTCTGGAGCGCGCGCTCACACACCGTTCGTACGCGTACGAACACGGTGGCCTTCCCACCAACGAGCGCCTGGAATTCCTGGGCGACTCGGTGCTCGGGCTTGTCGTCACCGACACGCTGTACCGTGCGCACCCCGAGCTGCCCGAAGGACAGCTCGCCAAGTTGCGTGCTGCCGTGGTCAATTCGCGCGCCCTCGCGGGCGTCGGACGCAAGCTCGACCTGGGCCGGTTCATCCGCCTGGGCCGTGGCGAGCAGGGCACCGGGGGACGCGACAAGTCCTCGATCCTCGCCGACACGCTCGAAGCGATCATCGGCGCGGTCTACCTCGACCAGGGCCTGGACGCCGCGTCCGAACTCGTGCACCGGCTGTTCGACCCGCTGATCGAAGCGTCCGCGGGTCTCGGCGCGGGCCTGGACTGGAAGACCAGCCTCCAGGAACTCACCGCCGCGACCGGCATCGGCGTCCCCGAGTACGTGGTCTCCGAGACCGGACCCGACCACGAGAAGACCTTCACCGCGCTCGCCCGCGTCGGCGGCGTGGACTACGGCACCGGCGTGGGCCGCAGCAAGAAGGAAGCCGAACAGCAGGCCGCGGAGAGCGCCTGGCGTGCCATCCGCGCGCAGTTCGGCGACGGTTCGGCACCCGTCGACGGAGCACCCGCCGCACCCGCCAAGACCGGCGGCAAGGCACGGGCGAAGTCCGCGGAACCCAAGCCGTCCGACACGGGATCGTCCACCGGTACGCCGGTGACTTCCTGACATGCCCGAGCTGCCCGAGGTCGAGGTCGTACGCCGCGGTCTCGACCGGTGGATCGTCGGCCGGACCATCGCGCGCGTGGAGGTCACCCACCCGCGCGCGGTGCGCCGCCATGCCGCGGGCTCCGCGGACTTCACCGCCGTGCTGGTGGGCAGCCGGGTCTCCGGCGCCCTCCGGCGCGGCAAGTACCTGTGGCTGCCGCTGACCGCACCCGGTGCGGACACCCCGTCGGACGCGCTGCTCGCCCACCTCGGCATGAGCGGCCAACTGCTCGTGCAGGAACCCGACGCGCCGCGCGAGAAGCACCTGCACATCCGCTTCACCTTCACCGACGGCGGCCGCGAGCTCCGCTTCGTCGACCAGCGCACCTTCGGCGGCATGGCCGTCGAGCACAACGCCGCGCAGCTGCCGCCGTCCATCGCGCACATCGCCCGCGACGTCCTCGACCCGCGCTTCGACGACACGGCCTTCCACACCGCACTGCGCCGCCGCGACTCGGAACTCAAGCGCGCCCTGCTCGACCAGTCGTTGGTCAGCGGCATCGGCAACATCTACGCGGACGAGGCGCTGTGGCGCTCGAAGCTGCACGGCGCGCGCTCCACCGCCACGATCACCAGGCCGCAGACCGCGCTGCTGCTCGCGTCGGTGCGGGCGGTGATGACGGACGCGCTGGCGGTCGGCGGGACGTCGTTCGACAGCCTCTACGTGAACGTGAACGGCGAGAGCGGGTACTTCTCGCGGTCGTTGGACGCCTACGGGCGCGAAGGCGAACCCTGCAACCGGTGCGCGACGCCGATCCGGCGGATCTCGTTCATGAACCGGTCGAGCTACTTCTGCCCGAACTGCCAGCGGAGCCCGCGACGGCCCCGGCCGGCAGTTTCGGTGTGAGGCCGCGGCCGGCCGCCTAGCGCCCGAAGTCCTGCGTCCACCACGGCCCCTCGCCGCCCATCCGCACACCCACGCCCAACTTGGTGAGCGAGCAGTCCAGGATGTTCGCCCGGTGCCCGGGGCTGTTCATCCACGCCTCCATCACCGCGGCCGGCGTCTTCTGGCCACGGGCTATGTTCTCCGCCCCCAGGTAGCCGATCCCGGCCGTCTTCGCGCGGTCCCACGGGGTCTTGCCTTCGGGGGTGTCGTGCGAGAAGTAGCCGCGGTCGGCCATGTCCCCGCTGTGCGCGCGGGCCAGGTTGCGGAGCGCGGTGTCGTCCTTGACCGGGCCGCAGCCGGCCTTGGCGCGTTCGGTGTTCACCAGCGAGAGGACCTGGTCCTCGTACGACTTGGCGTCCGTCCCCGTGGACACGCCGCTCGTCGCGGGCGACCGCGGCGTGGGCGCCGACGACGTGGCCGGGCGCGCGGTGGTCGCGGACGGGGAAGCCGACGGCGGCGCCGAAGAACTCTGCACCGCGGTCGCCGACGCGGTCGTCGGGCCGCCGCCACTGGCCGGACCCGTCGCGGACGCCGGCAACGCGGACTGCACGCCCGTGCCCGGACCCCCGCCCGCCGCCTGCACGTCCGCCGGTGCCGCCGGGCCGCTCGGTCCCGGCGCGCTCGGGCCTCCGCCCGCGGCCGAAGACGAGCCGCCGGTGCCGGACCCGCCGACGCCGTACCGGAAACCGACCGCGCCGAGAACCACGGCGAGCAGCAGCGCGGCGACGGCAATCGGCCCGAACCGGCGCCGCCGCTTGCGGTGTCCGCGCCGCGCGCGGTGGTCGGAGGACGAAGCACGGGTTGCCGATCGGCTGTGCCGGGCCACATGACTCCCTTCGCCGGCGGTGGCAGGTCCGTCCGAAGTCCCGGGCATACGCGGGGATCTGCAGACGGCCATACCGAGCCTGCGCCTTATGGTCGGCGAACCGGCCCTGCGAGGTGGGCCGTTCGGACGTATCCGCCCGCCGCCAGTCACTCGTTCGAGTGAGCCTGCGGGGTGACTCTAGAGCACCGGAGCGGCCGCGTGGGGCGCGCACGCGCGGGACGTCCCCCGTTCGAAGGGGGCGTTGCCCGTGATGCCCGAGATGCGGATGAGGTGAATGGGAAGCCTGTGGCCTGCGCGATTCATGATCATCCACGATAGTGTGGCGACGTCCGGGGCGCCCGAGGTGATCGGCGGCCGGGTAAAAAACGGCTCGTTCGCGGGCTTGAAAAAAGACTCGCGCGCGCGTCGCGAGTCTCTCATAACTTCTTGACTGGCAAGAGAATTGATGATCTCGTACAGCCAGACGACAACCGGCCCGTCCGCGTGAGTATTACCGCCGACCGGGTGACGGTTCAGTTATCGCGCCGTGATCATATTGACCTGCTGCGCTTTTGGTGCGACGCTGGAAGCCCGCGCACCCTATCAGGAGCCACGTGGCCGGGTGCGTAATTGCGACCCGCAGATGCCGGTCGGTTACTCAGCGTGGAGGACCCTCTAATGGCGAAGGCGCTTCTCGGCTACGTCGGCGGCCCCGACCCGCGACTGATCTCCGAGATGCGGCGGTTGCAGCAGCGTGTCCGTGACCTGGAAACGGAACTGGTCCGAGTCCGGGCCGAGAACGACGCGCTGTACGCCGCTGCGGACGATCGGTTCGACGTAGTGGAGGTCGAGCCCGCGCTCTCTCGGGCGTGAGTTCGATCCGATAACCCTAGGGACGCTTCGGCGTCCCTTTGTCGTTTCCGGAAGTCCGTGCCGTGTTGTGCCGTGCCGGGTTCCCGTGCTCTTCGACCTTACCCCCGCGTCCCCCGGTCCATCCCCTGAATTCCCCCGGTTCCCCCTCGTCTCCCGTCGTGGTGACGTGATACCCCGTCACTTCCCAGGTCACACCCCTTCCGACACGCCGTCGGGTTCGCGGTTCTGCCGGGTCGTGCCCGACCTGTCCGGGTACGCTGCGGCGGGTGCACCTCAAGAGCCTCACCCTCCGCGGATTCAAGAGCTTCGCGTCCGCGACGACGCTGCGGTTCGAGCCCGGCATCACGTGCGTCGTCGGGCCGAACGGCTCCGGCAAGTCCAACGTCGTCGACGCGTTGTCGTGGGTCATGGGCGAGCAGGGCGCCAAGTCGCTGCGCGGCGGCAAGATGGAGGACGTCATCTTCGCGGGCACCGCGGGACGTCCCCCGCTCGGCCGCGCCGAGGTCAGCCTCACCATCGACAACACCGACGGCGCGCTGCCCATCGACTACACCGAAGTCACCATCACGCGGACGATGTTCCGCAACGGCGGCTCCGAGTACCAGATCAACGGCACCACCTGCCGGCTGCTCGACATCCAGGAGCTGCTGTCCGACTCGGGCATCGGCCGCGAGATGCACGTCATCGTCGGCCAAGGCCAGCTCGACTCGGTGCTCCAGGCCGACCCGATGGGGCGCCGCGCGTTCATCGAGGAAGCCGCCGGCGTCCTCAAGCACCGCAAGCGCAAGGAAAAGGCGCTGCGCAAGCTCGACGCGATGCAGGCCAACCTCACCCGGGTCGCCGACCTCACCAACGAACTGCGCCGCCAGCTCAAGCCGCTCGGCCGCCAGGCGCAGGTCGCCCGCCGGGCCGCGGCGATCCAGGCGGACCTGCGCGACGCCCGGCTGCGGCTGCTCGCCGACGACCTGGTGACGCTGCGCAAGAACCTCGACGAGGAGATCGCCGACGAGGCCGCGCTGCGCGAACGGCGTACCGTCGCGGAACGCGAACTCGGCGAAGTCCAGGCCCGCGAAGCCGCGCTCGAAGAAGAGGTCAAGGCGCTCACGCCGCGGCTCGCCCGCGCCCAGGAGACCTGGTACGAACTCTCCTCGCTGGCCGAGCGCGTGCGCGGTACGGCGGGACTCGCCCAGCAGCGCGTCAAGCACGCCACCGCGCAGCCCGCCGAGGAACGCCGCGGCCGCGACCCCGAGGAGATGGAGCGCGAGGCCGCCCGCATCCGCGAGACCGAGGCGGAGCTGAAGGAAGCCCTCGAAGAGGCGATGGTGCAGCTCGCCGAAACCACCGAGCGGCGCGGCGAACTCGAACGCGCCCTCGGTGAAGAGGAGAAGCGCCTCAAGGCCGCGGCGCGGGCGATCGCCGACCGGCGCGAAGGCCTGGCCCGGCTCGCCGGACAGGTCAACGCCGCCCGCACCCGGGTGGCCGGTGCCGAGGCGGAGATCGGGCGGCTCACCGAATCCCTCACCGGCGCCCAGGCCCGGGCCGCCGCCGCGCAGCAGGAGTTCGACGCGCTGCAAGCCGAAGTCGGCGGGGGAGACGACGGCGAAGACGGCGGCGCCGTCGAAGGCCGGCTCGAGGAAGCCCGCGCGATGCTGGCCGATGCCGAGGACGCCCTGGCCGCGGCCCGCGACGCGGAGAAGGAAGCCGAACGCGAACGCGCCGCGGTCACCGCCCGCAAGGAAGCCCTCGAACTCGGGCTCAACCGCAAGGACGGCGCGGGCGCACTGCTCGCCGCGGGCGACCGGCTGTCCGGCGTGCTCGGCACCGTCGCCGCGATGGTCACCGTGCAGCACGGCGCCGAGACCGCGGTCGCCGCAGCGCTCGGCGCGGCCTCCGACGCCGTCGCGGTGGACGGCGTCGACACCGCCGCCGACGCGCTGCGGCTGCTCCGCAAAGACGACGCGGGGCGCGCCGGCCTGCTCGTCGGCGGCGCGGACGACGGCGACGGGACGGCGGGCTGGCCGGGCCTGCCCGCGTCCGCGACGTACGCGGTGCGGCTGCTCACCGCGCCGCCGGAGATCGCCTGCGCGGTGCACCGGCTGCTCGACAAGGTCGCCGTGGTGGACGACCTCGAAGCCGCCGCCGCACTGGTCGCCGCGGTTCCCGGGGTTCGTGCCGTCACCCGCGAGGGGGACCTGCTGGGTGCGGACTTCGCGCACGGCGGCTCCGCGTCCGCGGCCAGCCTGCTCGAAGTGCAGGCCGCCGTTGACGAGGCCGCGGCCCGGCTGGACGCGCTCGTGGACCGCTGCGCGACGGCCAAGGACGGCCTCGCCGCGGCGACCGCGGCCCGCAAGGATGCGGCCGCCGCCGTCGAACAGCTCACCGCCGAACGCCGCGAGATCGAGAAGGCCCGGTCGGCGGCCGCCAAGGAACTCGGCAGGCTCGGCGGCCAAGCCCGCGCCGCGGCGGGCGAAGCCGAACGGCTCGCCGGGGCGGTCGCCAAGGCCGAAGCCGCCAAGGAACAGGACGCGCTCGCCTTCGAAGAGCTGTCCGCACGCCTCGAAACCGCCGAGGAGATGCCGGACGACGAGGAGCCCGACTCGGGCACCCGCGACCGGCTCGCCGCCGAGGCCACCGCGTCGCGGCAGGCCGAGATGGAGGCCCGGCTTTCCGTACGCACCCACGAAGAACAGGTCAAAGCGCTGTCCGGGCGCGCCGACTCGCTCGACCGCGGCGCGCGCATGGAACGCGAAGCGCGCTCGCGGGCCGCGGAACGCCGCGAACGCATGGCCGTCGAAGCCCGGGTCGCGGGCGCGGTACTGGCCGGGACCCAGACCCTGCTGCGCTTCGCGGAAGCCTCGCTCGCCCGCGCCGAAGCCGAACGCTCGGCCGCGGAACGCGCCCGCGCCGCCCGTGAACAGGACCTCGCGCGGGAACGCAGCCGGGTCCGCGAACTCGCCGCGGAACTGGAGAAGCTCACCGACTCGGTGCACCGCGACGAGATGCTGCGCACCGAAAAGCGGCTGCGGATCGAGCAGTTGGAAGCCAAGGCGCTCGAAGAACACGGCATGGACGCGGCCGGGCTCGTCGGCGAGTACGGGCCGGACACCCTGGTGCCGCCGACCCCGCCCGCGGAAGGCGAGGTCCGGGATCCGGAGTCGAAGGAGGCGCAGCCGCGGCCGTATGTGCGGGCCGAGCAGGAGAAGCGGCTGGCGGCGGCGGAGAAGGCGTACGTCCAGCTCGGCAAGATCAACCCGCTGGCGCTCGAGGAGTTCGCGGCGCTGGAGGAACGCCACAAGTTCCTGACCGAGCAGCTCGAAGACCTCAAGAACACCCGGCGCGACCTGCTGACCGTGGTCAAGGAGGTCGACGAGCGGGTCGAGCAGGTGTTCACGTCGGCGTACCACGACACCGCACGCGAGTTCGAAGGCGTGTTCTCGCGGCTGTTCCCGGGCGGCGAAGGCCGCCTGGTGCTGACCGACCCCGACGACATGCTCTCCACCGGTGTCGAGGTCGAGGCGAGGCCGCCGGGGAAGAAGGTCAAGCGGCTGTCGCTGCTGTCCGGCGGCGAGCGGTCGCTGACCGCGGTCGCGCTGCTGGTCGCCATCTTCAAGGCGCGGCCGAGCCCGTTCTACGTCATGGACGAGGTGGAAGCCGCGCTGGACGACACCAACCTCCAGCGGCTCATCCGGATCTTCTCCGAACTGCGGGAGAGTTCGCAGCTGATCGTGATCACCCACCAGAAGCGCACGATGGAGGTCGCCGACGCGCTGTACGGCGTCTCCATGCGCGGTGACGGCGTGACCACGGTGATCAGCCAGCGGCTGATCAAGGACGAGGAGTCGGGCGACGGTGCCGAGGCGGTGCCGGCGGCGGTGCCGGAGCCTGCGGCCGCGGGCTGAGCGGCGGTCGGCTTCGCGGGCTGCGGGCTTCCGGTCTTGGGCTTCCGGCTTCGGGCTTCCGGCTTCGGACGGTGGAAAACGCGAGGGCGGCCGGTGTGAATCCGGCCGCCCTCGCGTTCTGTCCGTGCGCCTCGTCAGGCTGCCGCCCGCCCGGTCACTCCGGGTGGTTGTGCGGCATGACCTTGTCGTTGAACAGCTGCAGGCTCGCCCAGCCGGCCTCGATCGGCAGGCCGCCGCACAGCGGGTGCAGGATCAGAGCGTCGGTCAGACCGCCGGTGCGGCCGATCTCGATGCACTCCTCCGGCGTGAGGCAGGTGTAGATGCCCTCCTTGCGGAGGTCGTCGACGGTGTGCGCGTGCGACTCGACGGCCGACTCGATGTCGGCGGTCTGCCAGCTCGAGTAGGTCTCCGCCTCGTGCAGGAAGTACTTGCCGTACTCCGCCCACGCCTTGTCGGGGTCCTCGGTGCAGTAGATCATCTTCGTGGAGGCCGGCGGCATGACCGCGAAGCCGCCCTCGAAGCCCTGCTCGGCCGCGAGTTCGTAGTAGTACGACTCCAGCTCGGGGATGTTCGCCGCGGCGTAGAACGGCAGCTTCAGGCGCACGGCGCGGCGCACGGAGGCCTTGGCGGTGCCGCCGACCATGACCATCGGGTGCGGGTCGGTGAACGGGCGCGGGGTGACGCGGGCGGTGCGGCCGCGGTACTCGAACTCCTCGCCGGTCCAGGCCTTGAGGAGCGTCTCCAGGACCTCGTCCTGGATCTTGCCGCGGCGGGTCCACTCGCGGTCGAGGCCCGCGTACTCGACGGGGCGGTAGCCGAGGCCCGCGACGATCGAGAGGCGGCCGGCGCTGATGTTGTCGAGGACGGCGATGTCCTCGGCGAGGCGGATCGGGTCGTACAGCGGAGCGAGGAGCGCGCAGATGATCACGCCTATGCGGTCGGTGGCGCCGAATATCGCACCCGCGGTGCTGAGCGGGGACGGGCTCCAGGCGTTCTCCGCGCCGTGGTGCTCCTCCAGGCTGATCATGTCGAACCCGTTCGCGTCCGCGAACTTGGCCATCTCGATGGTGGCCTTGTAGCGGGACTGGACGTCGGCTCGGTCCAGACCGGGAGTCACCTGGTTGAACCGCAGATTCGTCACTGCCATGGGGGCTGCACACCTTCCGATCGTCCCGCCGGCCCCGGCGCGTTTTTCGCGCGGCCGGGCGACCCGGGAGCATGCTTGGCCCCGGCAAGCTATCTGACACCCAGTCAGGATTCAACGCCTTGACAGACCCGGCATTTGCCGCTCCCCACTACTTTGTTGGCGCAGGCCCCCCGGACACCCACGCGAACCGACCGCAATGCCCCGAACCGGGCCGTCAGGGGCCCTGAAGTGGCGGGGGAATGGGAGCGGGGTGACGGGGGTGGGGGCATGGCGAAGCGGCGGGCGGGACGCCGCGGGCCTGACCGGTGCTTGCCCCGCCGCTGACCTGCGCGCCCCCGGCCCCCGGGTTCGGGCCCCCGCGTCGCGTCCTCTGCGCGTCGTGTCCGAGGTTCGGTTGGCGGGAGGGTGTCTGGGAGACTGGGGCTCCTATGGAAACTCTGATCCTTGTCGTCGTCATCGCGGTCGTGGTGCTCGGCGCAGCCGGCTGGTTCGTCGTCGGCTCGCGCCGCGGCTCCGTCGCACCGCCTCCGCCCCGCACCCCCGTCGAGCCGAGCGTCGGCGAGGACGCGCAGCAGCTGCCCGAGCCGCCGCGCCGCGGAATCGACACGCTCGACCTGCCCGAGACCGAGGCGCCGCCCGCAGCCGACGAGGCCGGGGCGGCCACCGTTCCGGACACCCTCGAAGAGGCGCCGCCCGCGCTTGAGGTGCCCGAGCCGACCGCCGGCCGCCTGGTGCGGCTGCGGGCCCGGCTCGCCCGGTCGCAGAACACCCTCGGCAAGGGGCTGCTGGCCCTGCTGTCCCGCGAGCACCTCGACGAGGACACCTGGGAGGAGATCGAGGACACCCTCCTCACCGCCGACGTCGGCGTCGCCCCCACCCAGGAACTCGTCGAACGCCTCCGTACCCGCGTCAAGGTCCTCGGCACCCGCAGCCCCGCCGACCTGCGCGCCCTGCTGCACGAGGAACTCCTCGCGCTCGTCGGCACCGACTACGACCGTTCGCTGACCACCACCAAGGCCGCCGACGGCGCTCCCGGCGTGCTGATGGTCGTCGGCGTCAACGGCACCGGCAAGACCACCACCACCGGCAAGCTCGCCCGCGTCCTCGTCGCCGACGGCCACACCGTCGTGCTCGGCGCCGCCGACACGTTCCGTGCCGCGGCCGCCGACCAGCTCCAGACCTGGGGCGAGCGGGTCGGCGCGCGCACCGTGCGCGGCCCGGAGGGCGGCGACCCGGCGTCCGTCGCGTTCGACGCGGTCAAGGAGGGCATCGCCGAGGGCGTCGACACCGTCCTCATCGACACCGCCGGCCGCCTGCACACCAAGACCGGCCTCATGGACGAACTGGGCAAGGTCAAGCGCGTCGTCGAGAAGCACGGCCCGGTCGACGAGGTCCTGCTGGTCCTGGACGCCACCACCGGCCAGAACGGCCTCGTGCAGGCCCGGGTCTTCGCCGAGGTCGTCAACATCACCGGCATCGTGCTCACCAAGCTGGACGGCACCGCCAAGGGCGGCATCGTGGTCGCCGTGCAGCGCGAGCTGGGCGTTCCGGTCAAGCTGATCGGCCTGGGCGAGGGGCCGGACGACCTCGCACCGTTCGAGCCGAGCGCGTTCGTCGACGCGCTGATCGGCGACTGACCGCCCGAACCACGGCACACGCGACACAAGAGGGCCGGCGACCGCGAGGTCGTCGGCCCTTCGGCATGTCCGGGGAAGTGCTGCTCGGTTCAGGAGGCGAGCCAGAGCCCGCGGCCGGCACGCGGGCTGTTGCTGTGGCAGGCGTAGGCGAGGGTGCCGAGCAGCAGGCGCGCCTCGGGGAGCGCGCGGGTGTCGTCCGGCGGGCGGATCCACTCCGCGGTGCCGAGCAGGCCCAGCGGCGACGGCGGCGCGAAAATGTAGTCGCCCTCGCCGTGGCAGCGCAGGTCGAGTTCCGCGTCGTCCCAGCCCATTTGGTACAGCAGGTGCGGGAGTTCGCCCGCGGCCCCGGCGGCGACCAGGAAGAACAGCCGCCCGGTCGGGGTCTCCAGCACCGGCCCCAGCGGCGTGCCCATGCGCTCCAGACGGACCAGTGCTCGGCGGCCCGCGGGGGCCGGGACGCCGATCGCGTCGAACGCGCGCCCGGTCGGCAGGACCACGGTGCTGTCCGGCCACTGGGACCACAGGTAGCGTGCCGCCGCGGGCGCGGTCGTCGCGTGTGCCGACCACTCCGGGTCGGACGGGTGCATGCCGGGGGCGGCACAGGCCGCGCGGCCGCACGAACAGCGCGTGCTGCGCCCGTCCCGAACCAGGTAGGTTCCCTGGGCGACGGGCCAGTTCCGCTGCTCGACATACTCCGACACCGCCTGCCACAAGGCCGTGCGGGTGCGTCGGCGCGATCCGAGCATGATGTCCATGACCTCCCAACGGCTCCCGTCACTTTTGGTTACGGCTCCGCTACGCAACCGCGGCGGAGTTGCGGCGGAAGCGGCGGTTGGCGGTCGCCGGTCGACTACCAGTCAAGCGTGCGAGCCCCCTGCGGTGACCCTGGCGCAAGGGGTGGCGAACAGTGGCGTTTTCCCGTTCGCCCGCTTGGCCGCCGCTCCCGGGGTTACTTTCGGCATACGGGACATTGCGCACGGTCCCCGGGACATCCGTTGGGCGACCGAAGGGAACCGGGCACGACGGTGTGGAGTGCACAGGGGGAGAATCCGGTGTCAATCGCAGAAGCCGAGACCGCAGGATTCGCCGCCCGGGCCGAGGGCCCCGGCGGTGTCCCCGAGGACCCGTTCGCGGAGCCCGCGGCCGAGTCGTTCGCCGCCGAGCCCGCGGCCGAGCCGCGCCGTTCCGGATCGGGCAAGCAGCCCAACGACCGCCTCGCGTCGTGGTTCGACCGCACCGGCTGGTCCAAGGGCGAGTTCGCGCGCCAGGTCAACCGCCGCGCGCGCCGGCAGGGCGCCCTGCACGTCAGCACCGACACGTCGCGCGTGCGGCGGTGGCTGGACGGCGAGCAGCCGCGCGATCCGATACCGCGCATCATCTCCGAGCTGTTCAGCGAGCAGTTCGGCTGCGTGGTCGCCGTCGAGGACCTCGGCTTCAAGGAGCCGGGCGCGCTGTTCACCGGTTCCGGCGTCGACCTGCCGTGGTCGCCCGAGTCGGTGGTGGACCTGCTCGGCGAGTTCTCGCGCAGCGACCTCATGCTGGGCCGCCGGGGGTTCCTCGGCGCGTCCCTGGCGTTGTCGGCGGGCCCGGCGCTGGTCGAGCCGATGCAGCGGTGGCTCGCCCCCACCCCGGTGCCGCCGCTGCCGCCTCGCGCCCCCCTGGCCCCGGGCCGAATAGGGGCCGGCGAGCTGGACCAATTGGAAGAGACCGTGCGGCTGTTCCGCGACTGGGACATGCAGTGCGGGGGCGGCCTCCGGCGCAAGGCCGTGGTCGGCCAGCTGCAGGAGGTCACGGACCTGCTGCAGGACGCCTATCCGCTGCCGGTCCGCGACCGGCTCTTCCGGCTCACCGCCGAGCTGGCGCTGCTGGCCGGCTGGATGTCCTACGACGTCGGCATGCAGCCGGGCGCGCAGAAGTACTTCGTGCTGGCGCTGCATGCCGCGAAGGAAGCCGGGGACCGGCCGCTCGGCGCCAACGTCCTCGGCGTGATGGCCCGTCAGATGATCCACCTGGACCGCCCGTCGGACGCGTTGGAGCTGGTCCACCTCGCCCAGTACGGCGCCCGCGACAGCGCGGGCCCGCGCACCCAGGCGATGCTCTACGCGGTCGAAGGCCGGGCCCACGCCGGCCTCGCGCAGGCCGACAAGTGCCGTCGTTCGCTGGTCCTCGCCGAACAGCTCGCGGCCGACGCGGGGGAATCCGCGGAGCCCGACTGGATCCGGTACTTCGGCGAGGCGGAACTGGCGGCGGAGGCCGGGCACGCGTACCGCGACCTGGCGTACCGCAGCGCGGGACCGGCGGAGCGCGCCCGGCCGCCGATGGAGAGGGCCGTGCGGCTGTTCGCCGCGACCCCCGACTACGCGCGTTCGCTCGCCCTCGGCCTGATCGGCCTGGCGTCGGTGCACGTCCTCGAACACGAGGCGGACGCCGCGTGCGAGGCTGCCGCCGGTGCGCTCGACCTGGTCGGGCGGGTCCGGTCGGACCGGTTGACGACGCGGCTGCGGCGCACCGTGCGGAGCGCCGTCGACCGGTTCGGCGACACCGCCGCCGTCCGGTCGCTCGCCGACCGGCTGACCGCGGAACTGCCCGAGGCGCCGTTCCCGCAGGCGTGACGGCATCACGGCCGACCCGGGCACCACGGAAACGAGGCGGCGCCCCTTCGCAATCTGCGGAGGGGCGCCGCCCGGGTTCCGGGTCCGCGGCGAAGCGCCGCGGGCGCGGGTTAGGACAGGCCGATGCGGTCCATGAAGACCACGCCGGTGTTGTACATCTCCACGCCGGTGACCTTCTTGCTGTAGATCGGCCCCACCTGCGACTCGGCGTACGCCCAGATCGGCAGGTCGTTGGCCATCGCCTTCTGCAGGTTCGAGTACGCCTGCTTGCGCGCGGCCGGGTCGGTGGCGGTGCGGCCGGCCATCAGGGCGGCGTCCGCTTCCTGGTTCTTCCAGCCGAAGTAGTTCATCGGGCTCTGCGACAGGAAGGTGTTGAACATGTCGGGCTCGGGGTCGACCAGCCACTGCTGGAAGAGGATGCCCTGGAAGTCCTTCTGGATCGCGTACTTCTGGATGTACTGGCCGATCTCGATCGAGTCGATCTTCATCGACACGTTCTCGAAGGCGCTCAGGCGGCTCTTGAAGTACTCGGCGACCTTGTCGGACGACGGGTTCTTCGGGACGAGCAGCGTGAAGTCGACCTTCTTGTTCTCCGCGGCGAGCTCGTTGAAGAGCTTCTGCGCTTCGTCCTTGTTCGGCGCGGGCTGCGCGTACTGCGGGTCGAAGTACGGCGACGACTGCGGGAAGAAGCTCTTCGCCGGGATGTAGCCGTTCTGCAGCGTCTTGGGGATGTCCGCCGGGTCCAGCGCGAGCGCGATCGCGCGGCGGGCGCGCGGGTCGTCGAACGGCGCCTTGGCCGCGTTGAAGCCCAGCAGCTGGCCGCCGAGGTCTTCCTTGACCTGCGACTGCACCGAGGACTTCGCTTCCGCGAGCAGCTTCGGGTCGGAGCTGGCGAAGATGTCGGCTTGGCCGGACTTGACCGAGTTGAGCTGCTGGTTGATGTCCGGGACGTTCTTGATCGACAGCTCGTCGAGCTTCGGCAGACCCTTGTCCTTCTGCCAGTAGTTCGGGTTCTTCACGAACACCTGCTCGCTGCCGCGCGTCCAGCTCTTCAGCATGAACGGGCCCGCGCCGACCGGCTGGGTGCCCGCGGCGTCCAGGCCCTTGTTGATCGCGGACGGCGCCTCGATGTAGGTCAGGTGCGTCGCGACCGTCTTGTCGAAGCTCGGGTTCGGCATCTTCGCCGGGGTGATCTTGAGCGTCAGCGGGTCGGTGACCTCGAGGGTCAGGCCGGCCGCGGCGGAGATGTGCAGCGACGCCGTCTCCGGCTTCGCGTGCGTCTCCCAGTTGAGCTTGACGGCCGCCGCGTCGAGCGGGGTGCCGTCGCTGAAGTTCACCCCGGCGCGCAGCTTCAGCGTCCAGGTCGCGCCGTTGTCGGCGGTGGTCAGCGACTCGCCCAGGAACGGGGTGACGTTGCCCGTCTTCACGTCGATGTAGAACAGCGGGTCGTACAGCGCCGCCATCCGCGGCTCGTCCGCGACCGCGACGTACGACGAGCGGAACGGGTCGAGGGACTTGGAGTCCTGGACCGCGAGCATCGTCATCTTGCCGCCGTTTTTGGCGGTACCGCCGCCGGACGAGCTGTCCGACTTCTTGTCGTTGCCCCCGCACGCGGTCGCGGTCAACGCGAGCGCCGCGATCAGTGCGGGTATTGCCGTGCCTTGCATGGTGCGCCGTGCTGCCGTGCGTCGTGCTGACACCGTCTTGCCACCTCCGCCGAGAACATGACGACCGGACCGGGTCCGGTCGGTTGGTGCTGTCGTGCTGTGGAGCAGGGGGAACCGTGGAGCTGTCGAGCCGTATAGCTGTGAGACCTTGCAGAAATGCGGCCGGGAGCTTGGGCGGCGGGATGGGACCGCGGAGCCGGGGAGCCGCGCACCGGCGGCCGAAGGACGGCTGCCGGGTGACACGTGTGGAGCATGGCAGCCACGAGGGCCGTTCTGCTCCGGGGGAAACGCGATGTGCGCAAGATCACCGATCCTGTGCACCGCGTGCTCTGGGTCACCGTAGGGATAGTTGGCGCAAGTTGCACGTGCCCGAAGCCGATCTGTTACACAGTCAAGCTTCTCGGCGGGGTCCGGACGCGCAGCGGCGCCCCTCCGATGCACGGAGGGGCGCCGCATGCTTGCCGAACGTCACCCCCGGGGCGGGTGCCCGGCCCGGGGATCGGGGGCTACTTCCGGCCGATCCGGTCCATGAAGAACACGCCGGCGTTGTACTGCTCCACGCCCGTGATCTTGGTGCTGAAGATCGGACCGTTCGACGACTCGGCGTACACCCAGATCGGCAGGTCGGCGGCCATCGCCTTCTGCAGGTCCGAGTACGCCTGCTTCCGCGCCGCCGGGTCGGTGCTCATCCGCCCCGCCAGCAGCGCCTTGTCCGCGTCGGCGTTCTTCCAGCCGATGAAGTTGAGGAAGCTGCCGGAGTAGAACGAGTTGAACACCGTCGGCTCCGGGTCGACGACCCACTGCTGGAACAGCATCGCCTGGAAGTCCCGCTTGATCGCGTACTTCTGGATGTACGCGCCGATCTCCAGGGACTCGATCGTCATCGTCACGTTCTGGAACTGCCGCAGGCGGCTCTGCATGAACTCGGCGACCTTCACCGACGACGGGTTCTGCGGCACCAGGTAGCTGAACTCGACCTTCTTGCCCTCGGCGGCCAGCTCGTTGAAGAGCTTCTGCGCTTCGTCCTTGTTCGGGGCCGGCTGCTTGACCGCCGGGTCGACGAACGGGCCGGAGGAGTTGAAGTAGCCCGTGGCCGGGACGTACCCGTTGTCGAGCGTCTTGGGGATCTCCGTCGGGTCGAGCGCCAGCGCGATCGCGCGCCGCGCCCGCGGGTCGTTGAACGGCGCCTTCGCCAGGTTGAACTGCACCATCTGGCCGCCGTCGGTCTTGAACTCGGCGACGTTCATCTCGCTCTTCGCCTTGGAGAGCAGCTTCTGGTCCGAGCTGACGAAGATGTCCGCCTGGCCGGACTTGACGCTGGTGTACTGCTGCTGGATGTCCGGCACGTTCTTGACGCTGATGCCGTCCAGCTTCGGCAGGCCCTTGTCCTTCTGCCAGTAGTTCGGGTTGCGCTCGAACTCCTGGACGCTGCCGCGCTGCCAGCTCTTGAGGACGAACGGACCAGCGCCGATCGGCTGGCTGCCGTACACCTCGGGGCCCTTGTTGATGGCGGACGGCGCCTCGATGTAGGTCAGCTCCGACGCGACCGTGCGGTCCAGGTTCGGGTTCGGACCGCCGACCGGGGTCAGCGTGACGGTCTGCGGGTCGGTCACCGCGCTGGTGAACATCATCGCCGAACCGGCGTGCACCGAGTGGGTGTCCAACTTCGCGTGCGTGTCGAAGTTGAGCTTCACCGCCGCGGCGTCGAACGGCGTGCCGTCGCTGAACTGCACGCCCTGGCGCAGCTTCAGCTGCCACGTGGCGCCGTTGTCCGCGGTCGTGAGCGACTCGCCCAGGAAGGGCGTCACCTTGCCGGTCTTCGGGTCGATGTAGAACATCGGGTCGTAGAGCGCGGCCATGCGCGGTTCGTCGGCGACCGCGACATAGGACGTGCGGAACGGGTCCAAGGCCGCCGAGTCCTGCACGGCGAGCATGGTCAGGTGCCCGCCCTGCGCGGCGGGCGCGGTGGCGCCGTTGGACTTGTCGTCGCTCGTCTTGTCCTTCGAGTCGCTGCCGCAGGCCGTGGCGGCGAGGCCGAGGGCCACCAGGCCCGCGATCGCCGCGCCGCGGCGACCACCGAGACCGCCGATCCCGATGCGTGTTTTCCGTCGTGCTGACACCGTTACTGCCTCCTCCTGGCGAGTACGTGGCGGGCCGGTCCGGGGCCGGCCAGATCGTGCTGCCGTGCGGTCCGCCACGCGGCCCGGGAGGCGGCGCGGCGGGGTGGGGCGAGGGGTGGAGCATGGAACTGCGCGGTGCGCGTCCGGGACGCCGACGTGCGGGGCGTCGCGAACGTGAGGGCCACCGTAGGTGCTTAACGCGGGAAAGTTTGTTGTCGAGCCGAATCTGTTACATCGTCAGATTCTGATGTTCCAGTGATCGGCGGCACTCGGAGTCACAGCGTCCGGATTCCGCCCCCGGCACGGACGCGCGGCGCCGCCGGACACCCCCGTGCCGAGGGCGTCCGGCGGCGCGGATTCCGCTGCCGGACAGGCGGCTCAGCCGCCTGGGAGGGCTACTTGTGCAGCCCGATCAGCTCCCAGCGCACCAGACCGTCGTTGAACAGCTGGAGGCCGGTCACCTTGGGCGTGAAGAGCGCCGCGGAGACGGCCTCCTGGTACACCCAGAACGGCATGTCCTCGTTGAGCTGCGTCTGGACGCGCGTGTAGGCGTCACGGCGCTCTCCGGTGTCCGTCGTCAGGCGGGCCTCTTCGAGCGCCTTGTTCACGGTGACGTTGTCATAGCCCGCCGAGTTGCCGAACGCCAAGGGGCCGCCGTGCAGCAGATCGTAGATGCCCGGCTCCGGGTCGTCGATCCACTGCTGCCCGACCGCCGCGGTCCACCCGTCGCCGTTCTTGCGGACGGTGCGGATGTAGGTGGGGATGTCCACCTGCTGGATCTTCATCTCCACACCCCGGTAGGTGCTCAGCTTCTGCTGGATGAAGCGGGCCACGTCCACGGTCGTCGGCGCCGACGGGGTGATGTAGGTGAACTGGAGCGGCTTGGTGCCGTTCTTCGTCACCTGGTCGAACAGCTCCTTGGCCTTGTCCGCGTTGTTCTCCGGGGCCGAGAGCTGGTTGTTGGCGAGAGGCGACGCCGAGCCGAAGATGCCCTTCGCCGGGGTACCCGCGCCGTTGTAGAACTTGTCGTTGATCTCCGAGCCGCTGAGCGCGTAGGCGACCGCCTGGCGCGCCCGCACGTCGGTGAACGGTCCCTTGAGGTTGTTGAACAGGACCATCGCGCCGCCGTTGAGGTGGATCTCCTCGACGCCGAGGCCGTTGCTCTTGCCGAGCCCGATGTTCGCCGGGTCGACGGTCACCATCAGGTCGGACGACTTGCCGAGGCTCTCGACCCCGCGCTTCACGTCCATGTCGACGTTGATGACGATCTCGTCCAGATAGGGCAGGCCCTTGTCCTTCTGCCAGTAGTTGGGGTTCTTGGTGAACACCTGCTTCTGGCCGGGCACCCATTCCTTGAGCATGAACGGCCCGGCGCCGACCGGGTGGTCCTTCAGCTTGCCGGGGTCGGCGAGGGCCTTGGGCGATGCGATGAAGGACAGGTTGCGGGCCACGATGCGGTCGAAGTTCGCGTTCGCCGTATTCAGGGCGATGTGCAGCAGCAGCGGGTCGGCCGGGTCGACGGTCAGCGACTTGATGTTCATCGCGGCCATGCTCTGGAACGACTGGATCGTGGGGTTCCGGTGCCGGTCCCAGTTCGCCATGACGGCGTTGGCGTCGTACGGCGCGCCGTCGCTGAACGTCACGTTGGGCTTGATCGTGAGGTTCCACTGCAGCATGTTGTTGCCGTCGGGGGCGAGCCGCTCGGCGATCTGCGGCTGCACGGTCCCGGTCGCCGGGTCGGTGACCACGAGCGCGTCGTAGACCGCCGACATGCGGTTGCCGTCCGCCGCGGCGACGAACGACGTCTGGGCCGGGTCGAAGCTCGCCGCGTCGCCCGGCACGGTCATCGTCAGCGAGCCGCCCTGCTTGGGCGTGCCGCCGGGCGTCGGGGGAGTGTCGCTGCCGCCGCCGCATCCGGCGAGGAGGACGCCGGCGACGACCGTGGCCGCGAGAGACCGGCCCCGGCGGAACGCGGTGTTCCGCCGCGCGGGCGCGGGTATTCGGATAGCGCGGGAAGTACGAGTCACTGCTGGCCAACCTTCACCTGACGGGCCGTCCGTTTGCCGCGGGCGGCGGTGGTGCGCGATACCGGCAGCTGCACGGTGACCGTCGGGGGATGGCAGACCGTGGGCAAGCCGGGTGGTGCGTTGGTGGTTCGGCGGTGCTGGGTCGTGCTTCGTGCATGCCGCGCACCGTGGAGGGTGCGCGGTGGGGGCGGGTTCCCGGAGGACGGAACCCCGCCCGGCCGCGGATACGCGGAGGCCGGACCGCCGTGGACGCGGCGGCCCGGCCTGCTTCGTCACGTGATGCGGGCTGCCCCTTTCTACTGCCTCAGAGGAGTCGGGTCCACCGTCGAATGTTCTCGGCCGTCACCCGACGAACACGCCGAGGGTGTTTCGGGTAGATTCATGCGCTCTGGTCCGCCCGTCGGCGGCGCGGGTCAGCGGCGCAGGCCGATGCGGTCGAACAGGGCGACGCCGTCGCTGTGCAGGCTGACGCCGGTGATCCGCGGGGCGAACACCGCGGTCCCGATCGCCTCCTGGTACACCCAGAACGGCACGTCGCGGTTGAGCGCGATCTGCACCTGCGTATAGGCGTCGCGGCGCACGGTGTTGTCGATCGTCGTGCGCGCGGTGATCAGCGCCTGGTCGACCGCCGGGTTCTTGTAGAAGCAGCAGTTCGAGAAGCTGTCGCCGCGCAGGAAGCCGACCAGGATCGGCTCCGGGTCCGGGAGCCAGATCTGGTCGATCTTGACCTCGAAGCGGCGTTCGATGTTCGACCGGGTGATGAAGGTGGGGACGTCGAGCGTCTCGACGTTCAGCTTGACGCCCGGGTACTTCGCGAGGGTCTGCTGAATGTACTGCGCGACCTTCACGGTGTTCGGCGCGTTCGGGATGATCATCGTCGCGGTGAGCGGCTTGCTGCCGTTCGCGGTGACCTTCGCGAACAGCCGCGCCGCCTCGTCCGGGTTGTTGTTCGGCTGCTGGAGCTGGTCGTTGGCGACCGGGCTGGAGGACGAGAAGATGCCGTGCGCGACGGCTCCGGTGCCGTCGAAGATCTGCTGGTTGATGGCGTCCGCGCTGAGCGCGTTCGCGACCGCGCGGCGCGCGTCGGGGTCGGCGAACGGCCCGGACGAGGTGTTGAAGGAGATCATCTGGCCGCCGGACAGGATCACCGAGACGGTGCCGAGGCCGCCGTCGCGGGCCTGGGCCACCACCATCGGGTCGATCGTCGATGTGGCGTCGGCGCGGCCCGCCTTGAGTTCCCCGACCGCGTGCCCCGGGTCGGGGTCGACCTTGAAGACGACGTGGTCGAGGTAGGGCGCGCCCTTCTTGAAGTACGTGGGGTTGCGGTCCAGCGTGAGCGACTTCCCCTTGTGCCAGTTCCCCGGGTTGAGCATGAACGGGCCCGCACCGACCGGGTTTTCCGCGCACTTCTGGCTGGCTATGCACTTCGGCGACGCGATGTAGGTCAGCTGTGTGGCGACCATGCGGTCGAAGTTCGCGTTCCGTTCCGGCAGGGTGATCTGCAGGTGGGTGTCGTCGACGACCTCGGTGTCCAGGCCGGCCGCGGCGGCGTTCTGCTGCGACTGCACCTTCGGGTCGGCGTGCCGGTCCCAGTTCACCTTGACGGCGTTGGCGTCGAGCGGGGTGCCGTCGGTGAACTTGACGTCGGAACGCAGGGTCAGCATCCACACCTTGGCGGTGGGTTCCTTCGGCAGCAGGCTCTCCGCCAGCTGGGGGTGGACCGTGCCGGTGTTCGGGTCGGCCCAGACGAGTTCGTCGTAGATGGCCGCCATGCGGTTGCCGTCCACGACGTTGTTGTACGAGGCGGTGAACGGATCCAGTCCGCGTGCCTCGCTTTGCAGCAGGAAGGTCATCGTGCCGCCGTCCTTCGGCGTTCCCGCGGCCTGCGGGCTGGTCGTGCCGTTGTCGCCGCACGCGGCGACGAGAACGGTGCCCGCGGCCGCCATGAGCACCAGCGGCCGGCGCAGCGAAGCGCGCCGGTAGCGGTAACGGAAGGTGTGTGACGGCTGTATCTCAGGTCGTGCGAAAGCCACTGCTGGGGTCGTCCTAACGCATTGCCCGTCCGGGGGCGGACGGTGGTACCGATGGAGGTGCGACTTGCTACGTGCTCCCCGCGCGTCCGGCGCCCGTCGTCGACGGGCGCCGGACACATGCGCGGGTTCGGAAGTGCAGGGCGGTACTGGCGGTGCTAGGCGCCACGGGGTGACACGTGTCAACGTGTGGACGGCAATCTCCGTGGCATTCCGGTTGGTTGGCGGTGATTCGTGCCAAGGTCCGGAAACGCCGCACGCCGGACCGCGGAGCCGTGGCGGCTTCGCGGTCCGGCGTACGACGGACGTGCGTGGATGATTCTGACGTACGGTCAGGCGGAGGCGGCGACCGCCTCCTCCGCGTTCTCTCCGACGAGCGGGAAGTGGCAGGCCACGCGGTGCCCCGGGGCGACCTCGCGGAGCTGCGGAACCTCGTCCGCGCACCGGTCGGTGGCGAGCGGGCAGCGGGTCCGGAACCGGCAGCCGGTGGGCGGACGCATGGGCGACGGGATCTCGCCCTTGAGCGCCGGACCGGAGTGCTCGGCGCCGGGGTCCGGGGCGGGCACGGCGTCCAGCAGCGCCCGCGTGTACGGGTGCGCCGGGTTGTCGTAGATGGCGTCGGTGTCGCCGGTCTCGCAGATCGTGCCCAGGTACATCACCGCGACCTCGTCGCTGATGTTCCGGACCACCGCGAGGTCGTGCGCGACGAAGATCATCGAGACGCCGGTGGACGCCTTCATGTCGTCGAGCAGGTCGAGCACCTGCGCCTGCACCGACACGTCCAGGGACGCGACCGGCTCGTCGCAGATCAGCAGGTCCGGGTTGACCACCATGGCGCGCGCGATCGCGATGCGCTGGCACTGGCCGCCGGAGAACTGGTGCGGACGGCGGTCCGACACGAACTCCGGGTCCAGGCCCACCTTGCGCAGCATCTCGGCGACGCGCGGCGCGACCTCGTCCTTGGGCGTGCCGGAGATGACCAGGCCTTCGGCGACGATGTCCTTGATCTTGCGGCGCGGGTTGAGCGCCGAGATCGGGTCCTGGAACACCATCTGGATGCGGCGGCGCATGACGCGCAGCCCTTCCTTGTTCAGCTTGGTCAGGTCCTGCCCGTCGAACACGACCGAGCCCTTGGTGGGCTTGGTGAGCTGCAGGATCGCCCGCGCGAGCGTGGACTTGCCGCAGCCGGACTCGCCGACCAGGCCGAGCGTCTTGCCGCGCTTCAGCTCGAACCCGACGCCCGCGACGGCGTTCATGACGCCGCCGGGCACCCGGAACTGCTGCACGAGGTCGGAGACGGTGAGCAGGATGTCGTCCTCGACCGCCTCGCGGCTCGCCGGGACCTTCGCGGACGCGGCGGCGGAGGCCTCGGCGTCGTCGGCCTTCTCGGCCCCTGCCTCTGCCTCTGCGTCTGCCTCTGCCTCGGACTTGGCCTCGGCTTCGGCGTCCTCGGCCTTGGCGTCGTCCTTCTTCGCCTCGTCGGCCTTGACCTCGTCGGCCTTGACCTCTTCGGTCTTGGCGTCCTCAGCCTTGGCTTCTTCGACCTTGGTTTCCTCGGCCTTGGTTTCCTCGGACTTGGCCCTGGTCTTGGCGGCGGCCGCGGTGGTCTTCTTCTTGCCGGCGGTCATGCCGAGACCTCCTTGGTCTCCGTGCTGGTGCTTGCTCCCGCCCCGACGGTCACCGGGACGTCCAAGGCCTCGTCCTCGCCGACCGGGTGGTGGCACGCGAACAGGTGCAGCGAGTTGCCGTTCGCCCGCAGGTCCGGGCGCTCGGTGTGGCACACGTCCGCGGCGGTGTCGCAGCGTGCCGCGAAGGCGCAGCCGCCCTTGAACGTGACCAGGTCCGGCGGGCTGCCCGCGATGGGGCTCGGCCGCATCGTCTTCGGCACGTCCAGGCGCGGCACGGCGGCCAGGAGCGCTTCGGTGTAGCGGTGCCGGCGGTGCACGAACAGGTCGTCGGTGGGGGAGTGCTCCACCATGCGGCCCGCGTACATCACGGCGATCTCGTCGGTGCGGCCGGCCACCACGCCGAGGTCGTGGCTGACCAGGATCATGCCCATGCCGCGGTCCTCCTGGATCTCCTCCAGGAGGTCCAGGATCTGCCGCTGCACGGTCACGTCCAGGGCGGTGGTCGCCTCGTCCGCGATCAGCAGGTCGGGGTCGCAGGCCAGCGCCATGGCGATGGTGACGCGCTGGCGCATGCCGCCGGACAGCTGGTGCGGGTACTGCTTCGCCCGCTTCTCCGGCTCCGGGATGCCGACCTGCTTGAGGAGGTCCACCGCGCGGACCTTCGCGTCCGCGCGGGAGATCTCCATGTGCTCGCGCATCGGCTCGGTCAGCTGGCGCTCGATGCGCACGACCGGGTTGAGCGACGTCATCGGGTCCTGGAAGACCATCGCGATCCGGTTGCCCCAGATGCTCCGCGCCTGCTTGCGCGGGATGCCCACCAGCTCGTCGCCGTCGAGCTTGACGCTGCCGCTGATCTTCGCGATCGACGGGCTGATGCCCATCAGCGAACGCACCAGCATCGACTTGCCCGAGCCGGACTCGCCGACCAGGCCCAGGGTCTCGCCGCGGGCGATGCGGAACGACACGCCGTCGACCGCCTTGAGGAGGCCGCGGGGGGTGTTGAGGTGAACCTTGAGGTCGGCGACCTCCAGCAGCGGGACGTCCGACGCGGGGGCGTCTTTGTTCCGATCCATGAATACGGTCCGTCCGTCGAAAGCGCCTGGTCAGGCGGCTAGAGGTTGGATTCGCGCACGTCGAACTTCGCGCGCAGCCGGTCGCCGATGACGTTGAGGGAGAACACCGTCAGGAAGAGCACGGCACAGGGGATGAACACCTGGCCGGGCGCGTCCTCGAGCGCGTCCTTCTCCTTGAACACCATGCCGCCCCAGCTCGGCTCGGGGTCGGGGACACCGACGCCGAGGAACGACAGGGAGCCTTCCGCGACGATCATGACGGCCATCACGATGACGGCGTACGACAGGATCACCGCGACGGTGTTCGGCATCAGCTCGCGGAACATGATCCGGCCGGGCTTTGCCCCCATCGCCCGGGCCACCACGACGTACTCGCGTTTCGACTGCGCGATCGCGTTCGCTTTGGTGAGCCGGTAGAAGCCCGGGACGGCCAGCACCGCGAGGCCCGCGGTGATGTTCCAGACGGACGGCGGCTTGAACGCCGACGCCAGCATGAGCAGGAGGAGCAGCGGCGGGAACGCGAGCAGCGCGTCCGCGACGATGTCCACGATCGCTTCGACGGTTCCGCGGAAGTACGCGGACGCGAGCCCCAGCAGGCCGCCGATCAGGATGCCCAGGGCCACCGGCACGGTCGCCACGATCAGCGACGTGCGGGCGCCCAGCGCGATCCGGGTCAGCGTGCTGCGCCCGAGGTAGTCGGTGCCCAGGAACTCCGGCCACGACTGGAACGGCGCCAAGTGCGACTCGCCGATCGGCTTGTCGTACTCGGCCGGCAGCAGGTCGGCGAACAGCACCATGAGGATCACGATGCCGATCCAGCCCAGCGACAGGTACCAGAGGATCCCCGGCCGCTTCTTCTTGGCCTTGATCTCCGCGGCGGCCTCGCCCGGCGACTCCACGCCGGACTCGGTCAGGCCGAGGCTGTTCTCGGTTTCGACGAGGCTCATCGCGCCCTCACTCTCGGGTCGATCAGCATGTAACCGATATCGACCAGTGCGTTCAGCAGGACGTATCCGACCGCGATGACGACGACGGTGCCCTGCACGACAGGTACGTCGTTGTTGGCCTGGATGGCCCCGACGATGCTCTGCCCCAGGCCGGGGATGCTGAAGTAGACCTCGACGATGACGGTGCCGCCGATGAGCCGGCCCAGGGTGAGGCCCGAGATGGTGATCAGCGAGAACGACGACGGCCGCAGCGCGTGCCGGAACAGCACGTACGGCGTCGAGAGGCCCTTGGAGCGCGCCGTGAGGATGTAGTCCTCTTGCAGCGTGCCGAGCATGTCACTGCGCAGCAGCCGCAGGAACTGGGGGATTTCCGCGAGCGCGAGGACGATCGCGGGCAGTATCAGGTACTCGATGTTGCCGCCCGGGTCCTCGGAGAACTTCGCCCACCCGGTGTTCGGGAAGACTTGTCCGAGCGTGCCGGGCGCGGCGAACAGGTAGACCAGCAGGACCGAGCTGATGAACGGCGGAACGGCCAGCAGCGCCGACGACATACCGCCCATGATTTTGTCGGGCAATCGCCCGGCTTTCGCCGCGGACCAGACACCCAGGGGAACGGCCACGAGCAACGCGATGAGCAGCGCGGTGACGGCCAGCTCGAGGGTCGCCGGGTAGCGCTCCTTGATCGACTCCATCACGGGCTGGTCGGTGGCGATCGACTTGCCGAGGTCGCCGGTGACGGCGTCGCCGACCCAGTCCGTGTAGCGCTCGAACAGCGGCTTGTCGTAGCCGTATTCCTTTTCGAGCGCCTTCACGTCCGCGGGCGTCATGTCCGGGGTGAGCTTGGCGGCGACCGGGGTCTTGCTCGAATCCCCGAGCTTCATCATCTCGGGCATCGCTGTGGTGGCGAACGTGACCAGGAACAACACCGGAATCAGATGGAGGACCTTGCGACCGAGCAGGCGCCACACGACGGCGTCACCCCCTCTCGCGGGTCTGGTCGGCTTCAGGTCGGCTGACTCGTGGAGACCGATATCGGGACGGATATTGGGACAGTCTGTGCATCCGCGGTGACGGGGGTCGGAGGCCCTGGTGACACGTGCCTTGACGGTCCGTCAGTTAAGCGCGGTGATTAATTACGGCAGTGAGTGCGATCAATGTCAATGCATTCCCGTGATCGGTCTCACTGTCCCCGCCAGGCTTTACCAACCATCCCGTCGGGAACGTCCGGGCTATTCCCGCGGGACCCCTATTGCCCCTCTGACCAGCAGTTGCCCGCCCGTCACGCCGCGCCGCGGACGGCACTCGGTGCCACCTTGATCCGTACGCCGAGGTACGTGCGCGGAGGCCCGCCGGGCGGGTGTACGGTGACCTCTCCCGCCGGTCCCCCGCGGTCCCCTCTTCTGCGCGCGCCCGCGCGCGCGAGACCCGCACGTCCGCGCCCGCTGTCCGGAAACCGTCTGCGGCACCCCGGAGTTGCCCGCGCGGACCCGCCGGATCCCGCCGTCGGAGACCCCCGCACGGCCCATGCGTGGACGTTCACACCCCCGAAACACTCGTGCGGGAACCGTCACGCCCGCGAAACACGCCGCGACACGCCGTGAAACCTCACGCCCCGAAGGTTCTTCCCATGAGCCCCGGAGGTCGGCCGGGGCACCGGAGAAGAGAGGCGGAGTATGGACACGGGTAACACCGCTTTCGTACTCGTGAGCGCCGCACTCGTCCTGTTGATGACGCCGGGCCTGGCGTTCTTCTACGGCGGCATGGTGCGGGCCAAGAGCGTGCTCAACATGCTGATGATGAACTTCATCTGCATCGCGGTCGTCACGGTCCTGTGGATCCTCTACGGCTGGACCGTCGCCTTCGGCAACGCGAACGACGCGCCCGACGGCAGCACCGTATGGGGCGGCTTCAAGCAGTGGGCGCTGCACGACATCTCGATGACGGACGGGCAGTGGGGCACCTCGGGTGTCCCGATCATCGCCGTCGTCGCGTTCCAGCTGATGTTCGCCATCATCACGCCCGCGCTGATCAGCGGCGCCATCGCGGACCGCGCCAAGTTCACCGCATGGGCACTGTTCGTCGCCGTGTGGTCGACCCTGGTCTACTTCCCGGTCGCGCACTGGGTGTTCTCGCCGAACGGCTTCATCAACGCGAAGCTCCACGTCATGGACTTCGCCGGCGGCACCGCGGTGCACATCAACGCCGGTGCGGCAGCCCTGGCCTGCGCACTCGTGCTCGGCAAGCGCGTGTCGTGGCGCAAGGACCCGATGCGGCCGCACAACGTGCCGTTCGTGATGCTCGGCGCGGGCCTCCTGTGGTTCGGCTGGTTCGGCTTCAACGCCGGCTCCGCGCTCGGCGCCAACGGCGCCGCGTCGATGGTGTTCGTCAACACCCAGGTCGCCACCGCCGCCGCGGTCCTCGGCTGGCTCGCCGTCGAGAAGATCCGCGACGGCCACTTCACCACCCTCGGTGCCGCGTCCGGCGCGGTCGCCGGCCTGGTCGCCATCACCCCCGCGTGCGCCTCGGTCAGCCCGCTCGGCTCGATCGCCATCGGCCTCATCGCGGGCGGCGTGTGCGCCCTCGCCATCAGCCTCAAGTACAAGTTCGGCTTCGACGACTCGCTCGACGTGGTCGGCGTCCACCTCGTCGGCGGCGTCGTCGGCACCCTCCTCATCGGCCTGTTCGCCACGAAGGAGATGGTCGGCACCGTCTACACCAACGGCGCCAAGGCCGGCCTCTTCTACGGCGGCGGCGTCGAGCAGCTCGGCCGCCAGGCCGCGGGTGCCGCGATCGTCCTCGTCTACTCCTTCGTCCTCGCCTACGCCATCGCCTTCGTCATCGACAAGACCATGGGCTTCCGGGTCGCCGAAGACGACGAGGTCGCCGGCATCGACCAGGTCGAACACGCCGAGACCGCCTACGACTTCGCCACCATGGGCGGCTCCCTCCGGCCGGCCCCGGCCCACGTCGCCGCAGGCACCTCCGCAGCGGCCGAATCGAAGGTGGACGCGTGAAGCTCATCACCGCGGTGATCAAGCCGCACCGGCTCGACGACGTCAAGAACGCCCTCCAGGCGTACGGCGTCCACGGCATCACCGTCACCGAAGCCAGCGGCTACGGCCGCCAGCGCGGCCACACCGAGGTGTACCGCGGCGCCGAATACCAGGTCGACCTCGTTCCCAAGGTCCGCCTGGAGGTCGTCACCGACGACGACGACGCCGAAGAACTCCTCGAAGTGATCGTCAAGGCCGCCCGCACCGGCAAGATCGGCGACGGGAAAGCCTGGATCGTCCCGGTCGACAGCGTCGTCCGGGTCCGCACCGGAGAACGCGGACCCGAGGCGCTCTGAGCGCCCCGCGACCCCCGCACCGGAACACACCGGAACCCGCAATGCCTGCGCCCCGAGCCCGCACCGCCACATCGGCGTGCGGGCTCGCGGCGTCCCGCGCGCCGCGCCCTCCTCACCCCGCGCCTCCCAGCACCCCGCCCGCGCACCCGCGCGCACCGAGGAGATCGGCCCAACGCGCGTTTGCCGCGCCGGGCGCCGGGAACCCCCGACCGACCGCCGACACCCCAGGAGGCCGCCCGTGGTGAGCCCGAGCCCCCCCACCGACCGCTACACCCGCGACCGCGCCGCCCTCCTCGGCGACGCCGACCGCCCCGCCGCCGAACGCCGCCGCGCCCTCTCCGACCTCGCCGACCGCTGGCTCGCCGAACTCCTCGACGCCGCCGCCGGCCCCACCGCGGGCACCGCGGCCGCCCCCGGCGCCGGCATCGCGCTCGTCGCCGTCGGCGGCTACGGCCGCCGCGAACTCTCCCCCGGCAGCGACCTCGACGTCGTCCTCGTGCACGACGGCCGCCCCGGCATCGCCGAACTCGCCGACGCCGTCTGGTACCCCGTCTGGGACTCCGGCACCTCCCTCGACCACGCCGTCCGCACCCCCGACGAAGTCCGCCGCGCCGCCGACGACGACCTCCGCGTCCACCTCGGCCTCCTCGACGCCCGGCACATCGTCGGCGACCCCGACCTCACCGCCCGCATCCGCACCACCGCCCTCACCTCCTGGCGCACCGGCGCCGCCAAACGCCTCCCCGAACTCCGCGACGCCTGCCGGGAACGCGCCGAACAGCACGGCGAACTCGCGTTCCTCCTCGAACCCGACCTCAAATACGCCCGCGGCGGCCTCCGCGACCTCGCCGCCCTCCGCGCCGTCTCCGCCTCCTGGGTCGCCGACGCCCCCCACGAAGAAGCCGACGCCGCCCGCGCCACCCTCCTCGACGTCCGCGACGCCCTCCACCTCGCCACCGGCCGCCCCGCCGACCGGCTCCTCCTCCAGGAACAGGACACCGTCGCCCGCGCCCTCGGCCTCCTCGACGCCGACACCCTGCTGCGCCGCGTCTCCGAAGCCGCCCGCGCCGTCTCCTACGCCTCCGACGTCACCTGGCGCGAAGTCGACCGCGTCCTCGCCGCCCGCACGGGCCCCATCCGCCGCGTCCTCCGCGGCCGCAACGCCCGCCCCACCGGCCCGGAACGCCGACCCCTCGCCGAAGGCGTCGTCGAACACGGCGGCGAAGCCGTCCTCGCCCAGGGCGCCCAGCCCTCCCGCGACCCCGTCCTCCTGCTCCGCGCCGCCGCCGCGGCCGCCCAGCACGGCGTCCCGCTGTCCCGGCACGCCGTCGACCGCCTCGCCGTCGAATGCGCCCCGCTGCCCGACCCGTGGCCGCCCGCCGCCCGCGAATCCTTCGTCGCCCTCCTCGGCGCCGGCCGCAGCGCCCTGCCCGTCTGGGAAGCCCTCGAATCGCGGCACCTGGTCACCCGGCTGCTGCCCGACTGGGAACGCGTCCGCTGCCGCCCGCAACGCAACGCCGTGCACCGCTTCACCGTCGACCGCCACCTCGTGGAGACCGCCGTCCAGGCCGCCGCCCACACCCGCCGCGTCGCCCGCCCCGACCTCCTCCTCGTCGCCGCGCTCCTGCACGACGTCGGCAAGGGCTGGCCCGGCGACCACAGCATCAGCGGCGAAGTCATCGCCCGCGAAGCCGCCGCCCGCATCGGCTTCCCCAAAGACGACGTCGACGTCATCGCCACCCTCGTCCGCCACCACCTCCTCCTCGTCGACACCGCCACCCGCCGCGACCTCGACGACCCCGTCACCGTCCACACCTTCGCCGAAGCCGTCGGCAGCACCGAGACCCTCGAACTCCTGCACGCCCTCACCGAAGCCGACGCCGCCGCCACCGGCCCCGCCGCGTGGAGCGACTGGCGCGACGCCCTGTGCCGCGACCTCGTCCGCCGCACCCGCGCGGTCCTCGCCGGCCGGCCCGCCGCCACCGCACCGCCCGTCGACATCGCCCGGCTGCGCCTCGCCGGCCAGACCGAAGGCGGCTTCGCGGTCACCCTCCAGCCGCTGTCCTACGGCGCCGAGGTCACCGTCGCCGCCCCCGACCGGGTCGGCCTGCTCGCTCTCGCCGCGGGCGTCCTCGCGCTGCACCGGCTCACAGTGCGCTCCGCCGCCGCCGACGTCGTCGACGGCACCGGCATCACGGTGTGGACGGTGGAGACCGAGTTCGGCGCGCTGCCCGACCCGGCAGCCGTCCGCGAGGACATCCGCCGTGCCCTGGAAGGCGGCCTCGACGTCGCCGCCAAGCTCGCCGCCCGCGAAGCCGCCTACGCGCCGCGCCGCGGCACCGCCCCCAACCCACCGCGCGTCGAGGTCGTCCCCGGCGTCTCGGAGACCGCCACCGTCCTCGAAGTCCGCGCGCACGACAGCCCCGGCCTGCTGCACCGCATCGGGCAGGCGCTGGCCGGCGCCCGGGTCAGCGTCCGCCAGGCCCGGGTCGGCACGCACGGCGCCGACGCCGTCGACGCCTTCTACATCGTGGGCGCCGACGGCAACCCCCTGGCCCCGGACACCGCCAAGCAGGTCGCCAAGGCGGTGGAGAAAGCCCTGACCTGACCCCGGAGCCGGGGGAGCCCCGGCACCGGCCTGGCCCCGGTCCCGGCGGCCCCCCGGTAGGCTGGAGCGGACGACACTCCCATTCCCCGCGACGAAGGACCTCTGCCGACGTGTTCGACACTCTCTCCGACCGCCTCGCAGCGACCTTCAAGAACCTCCGCGGCAAGGGCCGGCTCTCCGAAGCCGACATCGACGCCACCGCGCGCGAGATCCGGGTGGCGCTGCTCGAAGCGGACGTGGCGCTGCCGGTCGTGCGCGAATTCGTCGCGCACGTCAAGGAGCGCGCCCGCGGCACGGAGGTCTCGCAGGCGCTGAACCCCGCCCAGCAGATCGTCAAGATCGTCAACGAGGAACTGGTCCGCATCCTCGGCGGCGAGACCCGGCGGCTGCGGTTCGCCAAGACCGCGCCGACCGTGATCATGCTCGCCGGCCTCCAGGGCGCGGGCAAGACCACCCTCGCCGGCAAGCTCGCCAAGTGGCTCAAGGCGCAGAAGCACGAGCCGCTGCTGGTCGCGTGCGACCTCCAGCGCCCCAACGCGGTCAACCAGCTCACCGTGGTCGCCGAGCGCGCGGGCGTCTCCGTCTACGCGCCCGAGCCGGGCAACGGCGTCGGCGACCCGGTCGCGGTCGCCCGCGACTCCATCGAGTTCGCCCGCGCCAAGCAGTACGACGTGGTCATCGTCGACACCGCCGGCCGCCTCGGCATCGACGCCGAACTCATGCAGCAGGCCGCGGACATCCGCGACGCCGTCAGCCCCGACGAGATCCTCTTCGTGGTCGACGCGATGATCGGCCAGGACGCGGTCGTCACCGCGCAGGCCTTCCTCGACGGCGTCGGCTTCGACGGCGTGGTGCTGTCCAAGCTCGACGGCGACGCCCGCGGCGGTGCCGCGCTGTCCGTCGCGCAGGTCACCGGCCGCCAGGTCATGTTCGCCTCCAACGGCGAGAAGCTCGACGACTTCGACGCGTTCCACCCGGACCGCATGGCGTCCCGCATCCTCGGCATGGGCGACATGCTCAGCCTCATCGAGATGGCGGAGCAGAAGTACGACGCCGAGGTCGCCCTCAAGGCCGCCGAGAAGATCCAGAAGGGCGGCAAAGACTTCACTCTGGAGGACTTCCTCCAGCAGATGGAGCAGGTCAAGAAGATGGGGTCGATCTCCAAGCTCCTCGGGATGCTGCCCGGCATGGGGCAGATGAAGGAGCAGATCGACAGCATCGACGACCGCGACCTGGACCGCGTCGCCGCGATCATCAAGTCGATGACCCCGGCCGAACGCGACGACCCCAAGATCATCAACGGATCCCGGCGCGCCCGCATCGCCAAGGGCTCCGGCGTCGAGGTCTCCGCGGTCAACAACCTCATCGAGCGGTTCTTCGAAGCCCGCAAGATGATGACCTCCATGGCCCGCGGCGGCGGCTTCCCCGGCATGCCGGGCATGCCGGGCATGGGCGGCGCCAAGAAGAAGGGCAAGGCCCCCAAGCAGGCCAAGGGCAAGCGCCAGTCCGGCAACCCGATGAAGCGCAAGCAGGAAGAACTCGAAGCCGCGAAGCGCCGCGAAGAGCGCGCCGCGGGCGGCTTCCAGCTCCCGGCCGGCGGCGACACCGACCCGGGCTCCTTCGAACTCCCCAAGGGCTTCGAGGACTACCTCAAGTAGTCCGCACCCGAGCGGCCTTTCCCCCGCGCGCCCGGCCCGGCCGGCCGCGCGGGGAAGGCCGCCCGGGGCGCCCGCGCCCCTGAGCAGTCCGCCCCGTTGCAGGTCAGGCGGATAGAGTTCGGCGATGACCGCCGTGTACACGAAGCCCGGATTCCGCGTCGGCATCCGCCAGGTCCGCGACGAGGACGCCCCCGCCTACCGCGACGCCGTCCTGCGCTCCATCGAACTCATCAGCCGCTGGAACCCCGCGCGCCCCGACGGCTTCCCCGACATCCTCGCCGCCCAAGGCCCGACCATGTGCACCTACCTCGTCGTCGACCTCGACGACGGCGGCCTGGCCGGCAAGATCAACGTCGCGAACATCGCCCGCGGCGGATTCCGCAACGCCACCCTCGGCTACGACGCCTACCTCCCGTACGCGGGAACCGGCCGCATGACCGAAGGCCTCAAGCTCGTCGTCGACCGCGCCTTCACCCCCGCCGCGCGCGGCGGCCTCGACCTGCACCGCCTGGAGATCAACGTCCAGCCCGGGAACGACCGTTCGATCTCCCTCGCGAAACGCCTCGGCTTCCGCCGCGAAGGCTTCTCGCCCCGCATGATCCACATCAACGGAGCGTGGCGAGACCACGAGCGCTTCGCGATGACCGCCGAGGAGTGGGCCGGCCTCGGCTGAACCCCCGCCGCCCCCGGCCCGGAACGCCGCCGGCGCGGTCCGAGCGGGACGGCGGAGCCCGTACCATGTGGCCTCATGGCAAAGGCTCCCATCCTCACCCCCCAGGCGGACGACTTCCCGCGCTGGTACCAGGACCTGATCGGCAAGGCCGAACTGGCGGACAACGGACCGGTGCGCGGCACCATGGTCATCCGACCGTACGGCTACTCGCTGTGGGAGCGGATGCAGTCCGAAGTCGACGCGCGCATCAAGGACGCCGGGGCGCAGAACGCGTACTTCCCGATGTTCATCCCCGAGAACTACCTCACGCGCGAGGCCGAGCATGTCGAAGGCTTCAGCCCCGAGCTGGCCGTCGTCACGCACGGCGGCGGAAAGCAGCTCGAAGAACCCGTCGTGGTGCGCCCCACCTCCGAGACGATCATCAACGAGTACATCTCGAAGTGGGTGCAGTCGTACCGCGACCTGCCGCTCCTCATCAACCAGTGGGCCAACGTCGTCCGCTGGGAGCTGCGGCCCCGCGTCTTCCTGCGCACCACCGAGTTCCTGTGGCAGGAAGGCCACACCGCGCACGTCTCCTACGACGACGCCCGCGCCTACGCGTCGCGCATCCACCGCCAGGTCTACGGCGACTTCATGCGCAACGTCCTCGCCATCGACGTCCTCCTCGGCCGCAAGACCGCCCGCGAACGCTTCGCCGGCGCCATCAACACCCTCACCCTCGAAGGCATGATGGGCGACGGCAAGGCCCTCCAGATGGGCACGTCGCACGAACTCGGCCAGAACTTCGCCAAGGCCTTCGACATCCAGTACCTCGCCGACAGCGGCGAACGCGAATACGCGTGGCAGACCTCGTGGGGCGTCAGCACCCGCATGGTCGGCGGCCTGATCATGAGCCACGGCGACGACAACGGCCTCCGCATCCCGCCGCGCCTCGCCCCCGTGCAGGCCGTCGTCATGGCGATCAAGGGCGACGACGCCGTCCTCGCCGCGGTCCGCGACCTCGGCGACCGACTCAAGGCGGCCGGCATCCGTGCCGTCGTCGACGACAAGACCGACACCCCGTTCGGCCGCCGCGCCGTCGACTGGGAGCTGAAGGGCGTCCCGGTCCGCCTCGAGATCGGCCCGCGCGACCTCGAAGGCGGCACCGCGATGCTGGCCCGCCGCATCGCCGGCGGCAAGAGCCCGGTCACCCTCGACAGCGCCGTCGACACCGTCGCCGCCGTCCTCGCCGAGGACCAGGACCTGCTGCTCCGCCAGTCCGCCGAGCGGCGCATCGCCCGCACCGTCGACGTCGCCTCGATCGACGAGGCCGTCGAAGCCGCCACGACCGGCTGGGCGCGCATGCCGTGGGCCGACCTCGGCCCGGCCGGCGAAGCCAAGCTCGCCGAGCAGGGCGTGTCCGTCCGCTGCCTGGTCACCGCCGACGGCGACGTCCCGGACGCCGACGACCAGCCCGGCAACGTGGCGATCCTGGCCCGCGCCTACTGACCGGGCCCTTGCCGCACCTACGCACGCCCCGGACCCCGCGAATTGGGATCCGGGGCGTGTGTCTGGCAGAATGGCCCGCTGAGTACCCGGAGCATTGACGGACCCTCTCTCCGCATGACTTCGTGTCCACGACCGGTATGTCCTCATGTCCCCACGTGACGACGCGGTCGCTCACCCACGTCAAGATGCAGGAGACACCACACTCGTGGCAGTCAAGATCAAGCTGAAGCGCCTGGGCAAGATCCGCAGCCCGCACTACCGCATCGTCGTCGCCGACGCCCGCACCAAGCGTGACGGCCGCGCGATCGAAGAGATCGGTATCTACCACCCGATGGAGAACCCCTCGCGCATCGAGGTCGACTCCGACCGGGCCCAGTACTGGCTGTCCGTCGGCGCCCAGCCGACCGAGCCGGTCGCGCACATCCTCAAGCTCACCGGCGACTGGCAGAAGTACAAGGGCCTGCCGGCTCCGGAGCCGCTGAAGGTCGCCGCCCCGAAGGCCGACAAGAAGGCCGTGTTCGAGGCCGCCGCCAAGGAAGCCGCGGACGAGCCGAAGGACGGCGCCACCACGCCGAAGGCGAAGAAGGAGAAGAAGGCCGACGCGGCCGAGGCTCCCGCTGCCGAGGCGACCGAGTCCGCCGAGTCGGCGCCGAGCGAGGGCTGACCCCATGCTCGAAGAGGCCCTTGAGCACCTGGTCAAGGGAATCGTCGAGAACCCGGACGACGTGAAGGTCCGGGCGCGCAACCTGCGCCGGGGCCGCATCCTCGAGGTGCGCGTGCACCCCGACGACCTGGGCAAGGTCATCGGCCGGGGCGGCCGGACCGCGCGGGCGCTGCGCACCGTCGTCACCGCCCTGGGCGGCCGCGGGGTCCGCGTGGACCTCGTCGACGTCGACCAGGTGCGCTGACCCGCCGCCGGCCTCCCGGGCCGGCGCGAGCGAGCAGACCCGTTCAGACGCACGGGTGGCCCTCCACATCTGTCCATCCGATGTGGGGGGCCACCCGTTTTTTCACGGGACCCCACCCCTTTTCACGGGACCCCGCGTGTCCCGCAAGGAGAATCCAGTGCAGTTGGTGGTCGCCCGGATCGGCCGGGCGCACGGCATCCGCGGCCAGGTCAGCGTCGAGGTCCGCACGGACGAACCGGAGCTCCGGCTCGCGCCGGGCGCCGTCCTGGCCACCGACCCGCCGTCCGCGGGCCCGCTGACCATCGCGGCCGGCAAGGTGCACAGCGGGCGCCTGCTCCTCAGCTTCGAGGGCGTCCCGGACCGCACCGCGGCCGAGGCGCTCCGCAACGTCCTGCTGATCGCCGAGGTCGACCCGGAGGAACTCCCGGACGACCCCGAGGAGTTCTACGACCACCAGCTCGTCGGCCTGGACGCGGTGCTGGCCGACGGCACGCTCGTCGGCGAGGTGCACGAGATCGCGCACCTGCCGTCCCAGGACCTCCTCATCGTGCGGCGGCCGGACGGGCGCGAGGTGATGGTGCCGTTCGTCGAGGAGATCGTCCCGGAGATCGACCTGGCCGAACAGCGGCTCGTCCTGACACCGCCGCCGGGGCTGATCGAGCCGGACGAGGCCGAGGTCGCGTCGGCACGCGACGCGGCGGCTGAGGATGCCCCGGATGGTTCGGATGCCCCGGACGGTTCGGACGGCACTTCGTGAGGATCGACGTCGTCTCGATCTTCCCCGAGTACCTCGCCCCACTCGACGTGTCCCTCGTCGGCAAGGCCCGCGCCAAGGGCCTCCTCGACGTCCGCCTGCACCAACTCCGCGACCAGGCGCACGACGTGCACAAGACCGTCGACGACACCCCGTACGGCGGCGGACCCGGCATGGTCATGAAGCCCGAGCCGTGGACCGCGGCCCTGGAGGAAATCGCGCCGCCCGGCGCCGACCCCGTGCCGCGGCTGATCGTGCCGACCCCGTCCGGGCGGCCGTTCACCCAGGAACTCGCCGTCGAACTCGCCGCCGAACCGTGGCTCGTGTTCGCCCCGGCCCGCTACGAAGGCATCGACCGGCGCGTCATGGACGACGCCGCCACGCGCATGCGCGTCGACGAAGTCTCCATCGGGGACTACGTGTTGGCCGGCGGCGAGGTCGCCGTCCTGGTCATGGTCGAAGCCGTCGCCCGGCTCCTGCCCGGCGTCCTCGGCAACGCCGAATCGCACCGCGACGACTCCTTCGCCCCCGGCGCCATGGCGAACCTCCTCGAAGGGCCCGTCTACACCAAGCCCGCCGAATGGCGCGGCCACGCCGTCCCGCCGGTCCTGCTGTCCGGCAACCACGGCGCGATCGCCCGCTGGCGCCGCGACCAAGCCCTGCGCCGCACCGCGGAAAACCGCCCCGACCTGCTCGAACGCCTCGCCGCGGAGACGCTCGACAAGCACGACCGGGCCACCCTCGCGGCGCTCGGCTGGACCGAGCACGACGGCCGGTTTCTTCCGGACGCCACCCCTGTGGCAGACTGAATGGCTGTTGTCGTACGACCTGATCCGGCGCCCCGCGAGGACGTGTGCCGGAGGTGCCCCTGCCACAGGGGGAGTGCCACCTCGACGGTCTGCGACCCACTTTCGTAGACACCACGAGATCCGTGGGTGACCTGTGGCACCTGCGAGAAAGCGACGCCACCATGGCCAACATCATCGACGGCCTCGACGCAGCCTCCCTGCGCGACGACATCCCGGCCTTCCGCCCGGGTGACACCCTCAAGGTGCACGTCCGCGTCATCGAAGGCAACAAGTCCCGTATCCAGGTCTTCCAGGGCTTCGTCCTGCGTCGCCAGGGCTCCGGTGTGCGCGAGACCTTCACGGTCCGCAAGGTCAGCTACAACGTCGGCGTCGAGCGCACCTTCCCGGTGCACACCCCGGTCCTCGAGAAGATCGAGGTCGTCACCCGCGGTGACGTCCGCCGCGCGAAGCTTTACTACATGCGCGACCTGCGCGGCAAGGCCGCGAAGATCAAGGAGAAGCGCGACGCTTCGGGCCGCACCACGGTCTGACCGAACCTTGCGTAGTACCGCAGAGGCGGGAAGACGAGCCGACTAGGCTCGTCCGCGATGGACGACGCAGCGCGCACGGTCGCAACGGGGACATCCCCGCAGCCCGCCGACCCGGCCCCCGGCCGCGGCTCCACCGGCACCTCCGAAGGAGGGCCCCCGGAGCCGCGGCCGACGCATGCCCGGGGACCGGCAGGCGAGGCGGATTCGGACCCCGATTCCGATGCGGATTCTGATTCGGATGCGGATTCCGATGCGGATTCGGACAAGGTGAAGGCCTCGGACGGCGGGGGAGCGAGGTCGGGGCCGACGGCGGACGCCGCCGAGCGGCGGACCGGCTCGTCGGCGGCCGAGGACACCGCGGTGTCCGGGCCGGAGACCCGAGCCGCCGAGACGGACGGCAAGGGCTCGACCGTGACCGCGAAGTCGCGGGACCGGTCGGGCGGGTCGGCGAGGGCCGAGGACGACGACGGTGCGGGGGCGAGTGCCATGGCGGCCGCGCCTTCCCCTGACGCCGAGGGCCGTGCGGGCCCGACGGCCGCGGTGGCGGCGACGACGTCGAAGGCCGGCGAAGGGGCGGATGCGGGCACCAAAGCTGCCGCGCGTTCCGCCGATTCCGACGCGAGCACGTCGACGCGTCGTCCGAAGGCCCGTCGGATGGGCGCTTCTTCGACGACGGCGGAGCAGGGGCGTGCCCCGAAGCCGTCGAAGTCCGCCGGATCGGGGGGCTCCACGGCCGCCGATGCGGATGCCGAGCACCGGGGGGACTCGGCGGCTTCGGCTGCGACGACGGCCGAAGCCGCCCCCGCGACGCGGCCGAAGGCGCGCCCGAAGGCTCGTCGGGTGGGCTCTCCTCCGGCGACCGTGGAGCAGGATCGCGTGCCCGAGCCGACGAAGTCCGGCGACTCCGAGGGGCGTGTCGAACCTGCGGGCTCCGCCGCCGGTGTGCCGGACGCCCACGGGAGTGGGGGCTCGACGGCCGCGGCGGCGACATCGACGGCGACCGCGGCTGCGGTGGTCGCCGCCAAAGCCGCCACGACGACGACGTCGCATGTGCGTCCCCAAGCCCCAGCCGCGGGCTCGTCTTCGCGCACGGCGGAGCAGGACCGCGGGCCCGCGTCGGTGACGTCCGGCGACTCCGAGGGCCGGGCCAAGCCCACCGGATCAGGCGTGACCGGAGCGGGTGGTGCGGACTCGGCCGACGAGTCCGCGAGTCGGCCGCGTGCGGCGTCGGGGGAGCGCGACGGGGCCGCCCAGCCCCGCGAAGAGTCCTCGGCTTCACCCGTCGACGCCGAGGAGCCGAGGCCGGGCGCCGGCGAAGAGCGTGCGCCGGCCGATGACGAGGCGGCGACGGGGAGTTCCTCCGATGCTGCGGTGCGTCCGCCGAAGTCCGCCGGTGCGGACCCGGCCTCCCTCCACCCCGCGCGGGTTGCTGCGCCGTCGGCGCCGAAGGAGCGCGCCACGGTTGGCTCCGCCGCCGGAGCGCCGGAATCCGCGGACGGTTGCGAGACCGACGACGTCTCCGAGACTGCAGAAGCTGCCTCGGCGGACGGCCCACCGCCCCGTGGCGTCGACAAGACCGCCGACGACGATGACGTTGCCGCTGTCGCCCCGTCCGAAGGCGACGTGAGCGACGACTCGGAATCCGAGGCGGATGCCGAGTCCGGCGAGGCAGATTCCGGCGATGCCGAGCCCACTGCGGCCGATCCCGATGCCGATGCCGCGGGTGTCGAAGCCGACCCCGACACCGGGGCCGCCGACGAGTCCGGCCCGGATTCCGACGCGACACCGACGGCCGAGGGCAGGGCGAAGGCCACGGCCGACGCGTCCGAGCCCGGCGCCGACGGCACCGGGGCTTCGGCCGAGCCCGAGCCCGCTGCCGAGTCCAAGGCGGCCCGGTCCACCGGCGACAAGCCGGAGCCCGCCGCCAAGACGACCCGCACCACTGGCGACAAGCCGGAGCCCGCCGCCGATTCCGACACCGAGGCTTCGGCCGCCGACAGCTCCGGCCCCGGGACTCCCGCGGGCAAGGCCACCGGCGCGGCCCGGTCCGGCGCGGGCGAAGCGGCTCGCGCCGCCGCCGACGCGGATGCCGCCCCCGCTGCCGCGACCGCCCCCGCTGCCGCGTCCGCCCCCGCCGCCAAGTCCCCCGCCGCGTCCGCCTCCGCCGCTGTCGAGCCCAAGACGGCAGACGGCGACCTCGTCAGTCTCGTCAAGACCCGACCCGACGACGACACGGACACCGACGAAGCCGATGCGCCGCGGAAGCGGCGGCGGTTGCCCGCCTGGGTCGAGCTGCCGCTGATGCTGGCGTTCGGGCTCGTCGTCGTGCTCGTCCTGCATACGTGGGTGGCGCAGCCGTTCGTGATCCCCAGCGGGTCGATGGAGAACACGCTGGAGATCGGCGACCGGGTGCTGGTCAACAAGCTGGCCTACTCGTTCGGTGACCATCCGAAGCGCGGTGACGTCGTGGTGTTCGACGGGACCGACGTGTTCACGTTCGACGGGAAGGGCGGCGGGCCTTCCAATCCGATCGGGAAGGCCGTCGACGCGTTCGGGTCGATGTTCGGGTTCGGGTCGTCCGACGAGACGGACTTCGTGAAGCGCGTGATCGGCATCGGCGGCGACCACGTCGTGTGCTGCGATGCGCAGGGCCGCCTCACGGTCAACGGCGTACCGCTCGACGAGAAGGACTTCCTCTACCCCGGCGACGTGCCGTCGACGATCCCGTTCGACGTCGTGGTGCCGGCCGGCGAGCTGTGGGTGATGGGCGACCACCGCGGCAACTCGGCGGACTCGCGGGAGCACATGGGGCAGCCGGGCGGCGGTTTCGTCCCGGAGGACAAGGTCATCGGCCGCGTCGAGTGGATCATCTGGCCGATCGGCCGGATGGGCGGCGTGCACCGGCCCGCGACGTTCTCCCAGCCCGGAATCGACCGGCAGGAGCCGCCGCCGCGGCTGGCGTCCGGACCGGTCGCGGCGGCGGGGCCGCCGTCGGATCGGGGCCGTGGGTAAGCGCGGCAAGCCCCGCACGTCGTCCCGTCCCGGGGAGGAACGCGAGCGTACGGCCGCCCCCGAACCCGCCCCGCCGTCTCCGGCCGCCGCGCCGCCGTCCGGCCCCGAGCCACCGGCCCCGGAACCGTCCGCGGCGGAGACCACCGCGCAGCTCCGCCCGGTGCCCGCGGCCGACGGCACCGCCCGCCCCGGCCGTGCCGCCGCGCGCGCCAAGGCGTCCGCCAAGGGCCGCGGCGGGACCCGGCGGCGGCGCCGTCCCGCGTCGCTGCTGCGCGAGCTGCCGATGCTGGTCGTGGTCGCGGTGGTGATCGCCCTGCTCATCAAGACGTTCTTCGTGCAGGCGTTCTTCATCCCGTCCGGCTCGATGGAGCGGACCATCGGCATCGGCGACCGGGTGCTCGTGGACAAGTTCACGCCGTGGTTCGGCGCCAAGCCGGAACGCGGCGAGGTGGTGGTGTTCCGCGACCCGGGCGGCTGGCTCCAGCACAAGCCGAAGAACGATCCGCCGCCGGGCATCAAGCAGCTGAAGCAGGCGATGGTCTTCGTCGGTCTGATGCCGGCCAACGACGAGCAGGACCTCATCAAACGGGTGATCGGGGTCGGCGGCGACACGGTCGCGTGCTGTGATCCGTCGGGGCGGGTGACGGTCAACGGCGTACCGCTCGACGAGCCGTACATCTATCCCGGAAACGCGCCGTCCAACCTGCCTTTTTCGGTCAAAGTACCGAAGGGCCGCCTGTGGGTGATGGGGGACCACCGGGGCGACTCCGCGGACTCCCGGGCCCATCAGGACCGGCCTTACCAGGGCACCATTTCGGAGGACGACGTCGTAGGCCGCGCCTTCACGGTCGCCTGGCCGATCGGCCGCTGGCGGACCCTCCCGGTGCCCGGCACGTTCGCGGATGCCGGGAAATTTACCCAATCGAGTGCTGCGAACGCGGTTCTCCCGAGCGTTCCGGTCGTTATGGGCTTGACGGGTGCCGTTCCGGTGATCCTGCTCCGTCGGCGTGTACGCTCGCGCCCGCGGAGCCGGGATGTCCACGCGCACCGACCGGGCTCGTGAAACGCGCCCGCAGACGAAGCATGACGATGGACGGATGGCCGGCGAGCCCGCGCGCCGGGCGCCGCCGGCACAGGTACGAGGAGGCGCCGTGGGGGAAGTCGTGGTCGGAGCACGATCCGCAGGTGGAGACGACGAACCCGGTCGTACGCCCGACGAGCCGCAGCGGCGGCCCGAGCCGGGCGGCTCCGTACCTGGCGGAACGCCCGGTGGCACCCCTGCCGGCAGCCCGGCGGGCCCGGCCGGTCCAGGGCCCGGCAACGGGTCCGGCGGACCGGACGAGGGCGCGGACGGCCCCGGCGTCCCGCACCCGGGCGAGGCCCCCGGGGAGTCCGGGGCCCGGTCGGAGAACGGCGCCGCGCCCGACGCGGACACTCCGGTGGACCTGGGCAAGAACGGCGCAGCGGCGGTTCCCCCGCCCGGCGGGCCGCGCGACGAGGAGTCGGCAGAGGAGCCCGCAGCCCCCGGCGGCCGTAAAAGAAAGGCCAAGAAGCCGGCAAAGAAGGGTTCTTTCTGGAAAGAACTTCCGCTGCTGCTCGCGGTCGCGCTGGTGCTGGCGCTCATCATCAAGACCTTCTTCGTGCAGGCGTTCTCCATCCCGTCCGCGTCGATGGAGGACACCATCCAGATCGGCGACCGGGTGCTCGTCGACAAGCTGACGCCGTGGTTCGGTGCCGAGCCGGAGCGCGGCGAGGTCGTCGTGTTCCACGACCCGGGCGGCAGCGACCCGTGGCTGGAAGGCACCCCCGACCAGTCGAGCAACGGGTTCGTGCGCGGTCTGCAGACGGCGCTGTCGTTCGTCGGCCTGATGCCGTCCACGAACGAGAAGGACCTCATCAAGCGCGTCATCGGGGTCGGCGGCGACACCGTGGCCTGCTGCGACGCCGCGGGCCGCATCACGGTCAACGGCGTACCGCTCAACGAGCCCTACCTGAAGCCGGGCGTCGCCCCGTCGGAGACGCCGTTCCAGGTCACCGTCCCCAAGGGGCGGCTGTGGGTGATGGGCGACAACCGCAGCAACTCGCGCGACTCGCGGGCCCACCTGGCCGGCGGCGACGCGATGACCGCGACCATCGACAAGGACGAGGTCATCGGCCGCGCGTTCACCGTCATCTGGCCGCTCGGCCGGATCCACTGGCTCGGCGTGCCGGACACCTTCGACCAGAAGGGCCTGTCGGCGGCGCCTCTGGCCCTCGGCTTCATCGGCGCGGTGCCCATGGTGCTGTGGCGGCGCAAGTGGGTCGAGACGCGCAGCGACGACGCCACGACGGGGGCGCCGCCGGCCTGACCGGTGCCGCATCCGCTTTCCTCCGGGCGAGGCCGGTCCCGTACATGCGTACGGGACCGGCCTCGCCCGTCCGCGTCGGGTGCACAATCGGCGAATGACTTCGAACGACGCCGCGCAGCCCCGGGCCCACGTCAACCCGTGGCCGGAGGCGCTGCCGCATCCCGTCCCCGACTATCCGGCCGACCTGCGCGTGGACCTGGTGCGCAGGGCCGTGCGGGTGGTTTTGCTGGACGCGTCCGGGCGGGTCCTGCTGTTCAACAACAACGTGGCGCAGAGTCGGCCGTCGATCTGGTGGGACCTGCCCGGCGGCGGGCTGGACCCGGGCGAGACGTACGTCGACGCGGCCGTCCGGGAGATCTTCGAGGAGACCGGCCTACGCCTGGACCCCGCCGACGTCGGTTCACCCATATGGCGGCGCAGCTCGACGTGGACACGCGGCGAGTTCCGCCGTGTACAGCACGAATACGTGGTCGCGGCGCGCGTGGCCGGAGAGGCCCCGGAGATCGACGCGCACGGGTGGACCCAGGAGGAAGTCGACGAGTATGTCGGCGCACGCTGGTGGACGGTGGATGAGATCGTGTCGAGTCGGGAGCATTTCTACCCGGGGCGGCTGCCCGAGCTGCTGCCCCGCTTCCTGGCCGGGGAACTGGTGGACGAGCCGTTCGAGTGGTGGAACTGAGCGGGAGGGCGTCGGCCTGGGCCGCCCGCCGGTACACAATGGATGCGACAGCGAAGCGCAGGAGCGAGGGGCGCGCATGAGTGCGGAGGATCTCGAAAAGTACGAGACCGAGATGGAGCTTCAGCTCTACCGCGAGTACCGCGATGTCGTCGGCCTCTTCAAGTACGTCATCGAGACGGAGCGGCGCTTCTATCTCACCAACCAATACGAGCTGCACGTGCGCTCGGCCGACGGCGAAGTGTTCTTCGAACTCGCCATGGCGGACGCGTGGGTCTGGGACATGTACCGCCCGGCGCGGTTCGTGAAGAACGTGCGGGTGCTGACCTTCAAGGACGTCAACGTCGAGGAGCTGACGAAGAGCGACTTGGAGATGCCGTCGGGGAATGAGGGGTTCGGGACGTAGGGGGAGACGGGGGAGGGGCGGCCGGCTGAGCGTTGTGCCGGCGTCGTGGCCCCCTCCCCCACCCACCTTCCGGCGGTCGCGGCCTGCCGTGACCGCCGGGTCACGCCAGGTCACGCCGGGTCGCAAAGTAGCCGGTCTCCGGTTCCGGCGGCGGAAGTTATCCACAGGCTGGGGTTGTCCACAGCCTTGGCGATCTTGAAGCTGCGCGTCTCCCTCCCGACCCGTCATGGTCGTCGCGGAGGTGGTCCTCATGACCCGCACGCCCGACCGGCACAGCCCGAAAACCCGCGCGGCGACCCACGCCGAAACCCCGGCCGAGACCCCCGTCGGTCCCGAAACCGGCCGCACACCCAAACCACGCACCCCCGCGACCCGCACCCCCACCACCCGCAACGCCGCCATCGGCGACTACGGCGAGCGCGTCGCCGCCCGCTTCCTCGCGGACGCCGGGTTCGTCGTCCTCGCCCGCAACTGGCGCTGCGCCCTCGGCGAGCTGGACCTCGTCGTCCGCGACGGCCCGACCCTGGTCGTCTGCGAAGTGAAGACCCGCCGGATCCCCGCGGTCGAGCACCCTCTGGCCGCCGTCACCCCCGGCAAAGCCGAACGCTTACGCCGTCTCGCCGAACGCTGGATCGCCGAACACCCCGACCTCGCCGCCCCCGGCTGCGACGTCCGCATCGACCTGGTCGCCGTGCTGCCCTCGCACCGCGGCGCGGCCCGCGTCGAACACGTGAGGGGAGCGTGCTGACATGGTGTTCGCCCGCACCCGCTCGGTGACGCTGCTCGGCGTCGACGGCGTCGTCGTCGAAGTCCAAGCGGACATCGAACCCGGCCTCACGGTCTTCAACCTCGTCGGCCTCCCCGACAAGTCGGTCACCGAATCCCGCGACCGGGTGCGCGCCGCCCTGGTCAACTCCGGCGAGGAATGGCCGCCCCGCCGCATCACCGTCGGCCTGACCCCCGCCACCGTCCCCAAAACCGGCAGCGGCTTCGACCTGGCCGTCGCCTGCGCGATCGTCGCCGCCAACGGCAAGATCGACCCGGAACTCCTCGCCGACCTGATCATGGTCGGCGAGGTCGGGCTCGACGGCCGGGTGCGTGCGGTCCGCGGCATCCTGCCCGCCGTCATGGCCGCGGCCGCGGCCGGGTGCGGCCGGGTGGCCGTGCCCGAGTCCGTCGCCGTGGAAGCCCGCCTCGTGCCGGACATCGAGGTCCTCGGCGTCCGATCCCTCCGGCACCTGTTCGCGGTGCTGCGCGGCCTCCCGCCGCCCGACGAACCGCCGCTCCCGGCGGCCACCGGGCCCGACCCGGAAACGGTCGGCTCGATGCTGATCGGCGGCCCCGGCCTGCCCGGCCTGCCGCCGCCCGACCTCGCCGAGGTCGCCGGACAGCGCCGCGCCCGCCGCGCCCTCGAAGTGTGCGCCGCGGGCGGACACCACCTGTACCTGCTCGGACCGCCCGGCGCCGGGAAGACCATGCTCGCCGAGCGCCTGCCCGGCCTGCTGCCGCCCCTCGACCCGCCCGCCGCCCTGGAGGTCAGCGCCGTCCACTCGGTCGCCGGGACCCTGCCGCCCGACCGGCCGCTCGTCACCGCACCGCCGTTCTGCGCACCGCACCATTCGGCCACCATGCCGAGCCTGGTCGGCGGCGGAAACGGCCTGCCCCGCCCCGGAGCCGTGTCCCTCGCCCACCACGGAGTCCTCTTCCTCGACGAAGCCCCCGAATTCAGCACCCGCGTCCTCGACGCCCTGCGCCAACCCCTGGAAAGCGGCCTGGTCACCGTCGCGCGCAGCGCCGGCACCCTCAGATTCCCCGCCCGGTTCCTGCTCGTGCTCGCCGCGAACCCGTGCCCGTGCGGGAGGTTCGCCGGCAAGGGCCTCGACTGCACGTGCTCGCCCGCGATGCGGGCCAAGTACCTGTCCCGGCTGTCCGGGCCGCTGCTCGACCGCATCGACGTCCGCGTCACCGTCGACCCGGTGTCCCGCGCGGAACTCTTCGAACCCGCAGGTGACGGAGAGTCCACCGCCGACGTGGCCGCCCGCGTCCGCGAAGCCCGCCAACGCGCCGCACGCCGGTACGCGGACACCCCGTGGGCACTCAACGCGGAAGTCCCCGGCCGCGAACTCCGCACCCGCTGGAGCCTCGCACCCGACGCTCTCACCTCCGCCGCCCGCGACCTGGAACGCGGCATGCTCACCGCCCGCGGCCTCGACCGCGTCCTCCGCGTCGCCTGGACGATCGCCGACCTGGCCGGCCGCGACCGGCCGAGCACGGCGGACGTCGACGCCGCCCTGGAATTCCGCACCGGCGTACCGCGCGGCACCGCCGCCGAGTTGCTCGCCCCCACCGGCGGCGCACTCCCGGAATCCGACGCCACCCAGGCCGCACTCGCCCAACTGGCCACGCTCGACGCCGACCGCGAACGCCGCGACCGGCCCGAATGGGACACCGAGGAGTGACCCCCATGAACGACGAACACGTCGCCCGCGCGGCCCTCGCACGGATCGCCGAACCCGGCGACACCGCCATGGGCGCCGCCGTCCGGGTCCACGGCCCGCAGGAGGTCCTCCGGGTCCTGCACGGTGACGGACCGCTGCCGCCCGAGTTCCGGCGCCGCGACCCGGGCGGCTACCGCGTCCGCCTCGGCGGCGCAGCGGCCGCCGAGGACCTCGCCGCGGTCGCCCGCCTCGGCGGGGAGTTCGTGATCCCCGGCGACCGCGGCTGGCCCACACAACTCGACGACCTCGGCGACGCCCGCCCCCTCGGTCTGTGGACCCGCGGCGCCGCCCGACTCCGGCACGCCGCATTGCGCTCCGTCGCCGTCGTCGGTTCCCGCGCCGGCACCGACTACGGCACCTACGCCGCCTACGAGTTGGCCCGGGAACTCGCCGAAGCCCGCTGGTGCGTCGCCTCCGGCGGCGCCTACGGCATCGACGCGGCCGCCCACAAAGGCGCCCTCGCCGCGGGCGGCCTGACCATCGCCGTCCTCGCCTGCGGCATCGACGTGGCGTACCCGCGCGGCCACGAACGCCTGTTCGCCCGCATCGCCGAAGTCGGCACCCTCGTCAGCGAACTCCCGCCCGGCAGCTCCCCAAGCCGTATCCGCTTCGTCGAACGCAACCGCGTCATCGCCGCACTCACCCCCGGCACCCTCGTGATCGAAGCCGCCGTACGCAGCGGCGCCCTCATCACCGCCCACCGCGCCGACGCCCTCGGCCGCGTCGTCATGGGTGTCCCCGGCCCGATCACCTCGCCGCAATCCGCCGGCGTCCACCAACTGCTCCGCGAGGAGGAAACCTACGTGGTCACCTGCGCCGCCGAAGTCCTCGAACACCTGGGCCGCATCGGCGAAGACCTCGCCCCCCGCAAAGCCGGCCCGGCCCGCCCCTGGGACCGCCTTCCACCCGACCTCTTACGCGTCCTCGAAGCCACGTCGCCCTTCCATCCCCTCGCACCCCCCACCATCGCCCGCACCGCCGGCATCGCCCCGGGAACCGTCACCACTTACTTGGAGGCCCTCCGCGAACTCGGCCTCGTCACCCCGCAGGAGGCACCACCGGGGACCCCGCGCCCGTGGCTCCGCACGACCACCCACAACGACAACACCCCGGCCCGGAACGACAGACGGGTCCCCGACGGTCCCCGAAGCACGGCAATGTGAGGGCATCCGCCACCGGGACGTTTCCGGGAGATGTCTCCGGATCAGGTTGCCGGAGGCCGGTGCGCGCGATCGTAGGGCGAAGCCCCAGAGCCCGTACTCGGTGGACGCCTACGTGGCTGCAGCATCGCGCGTGCGTGTCGGCCGTCGTGGTCCGGACGGATCCCATGGACACGGAACCGGACGTCCCGGGTCACCCGGCGCGGAAGAGCATTTCCGAGGCGGTGTCGTGGAACCACTCCCAGAACGGGCGGGTTTCGAAGATTCCGAAGTCTTGGTGGTCGAACATGGCCACACGGCAGTCGTCGTCGGTGGTGGGCGGGACGAGCGATCGAGCTTCGTGCTGCTGCGTCGCGCCTGGGCAGTGCCACGCGCAGGTGCCGACGTGCCGACGAGCCATGGGCGCCCGAGCAAGGCCCCGGACCCCGCGCATCCCGTGCGCCCCGCACGCGCGGGGCCAACTTGTATGCAGATGTCATCGTCATGTCAGTCTGCTTCCCCCTCCAGGAGTGATGCCGATGGATCCATGAACGAAGTTGGTCGTCCCTGATCGGAAAGATGCCGATCGGCAACAGTCCTGGAGGGGGCGCGTGGAGGCGTGCGCTGGGGCGTGGGCCGCGCCCACTACCCGTGGCGGTGCTTGACCGCGACCGATCGACTGATCAACGTTGGGGCATGGTCCCCCCAGAGCGCAGCGACGCTGTCCCGATGCCTGCCGAACTCGCCGATGCCGCCGAACGCTTCACGCGGCATCTGCGGGCCGAGCGCGGGTTGTCGGCGCATTCCGTACGCGCCTACGCGGGAGACGTCGCCGCGCTGCTCGAGCACGCCCGCCGGATGGGCGTGACATCGCCGCGCGGGATCGACCTTGCCGTGCTGCGGAGTTGGCTGGCCCGCATGACCAGCCTCGGCAGTGCGCGCACCACGATCGCGCGCCGTGCCGCCGCCGCGCGGGCGTTCACCGGCTGGCTCACCGCCAACGGCATCGCCGATGCCGACGCGGGTGCGCTGCTGGCCACGCCCAAAGCACACCGGCCGCTGCCTGCCGTCCTACGCCAGGACCAGGCACGCGCCCTGCTCGACCGCCCGCGGCCGAGCCGTGCCGACAAGGCGAAGCACGATCCCGATCCCGAAGCCGAACCCGCACGGGAACCCGACCCCGAAACCCCCCTCGCCCTCCGCGACCAAGCCCTCCTCGAAACCCTCTACGCCACCGGCATCCGCGTAGGCGAACTGGTCGGTCTCGACGTACCCGACCTCGACCTGGAACGCCGCGTCATACGCGTCCTCGGCAAAGGCGGCAAGGAACGCACCGTCCCCCTCGGCCTCCCCGCCGTCCGTGCCGTGTCCGCCTGGCTGGACCGGGGCCGTCCCGAGTTCCGCAAGCCGCACAGCGGCAACGCTTTGTGGCTCGGTGTCCGGGGCCGCCGCCTCGACCAGCGGGCCGTGCGGGACCTCGTCCACCGGCGCCTGGCCGCCGTGCCGGACGCGCCCGATCTCGGCCCGCACGGGTTGCGGCACAGCGCCGCGACCCACCTGATCGAAGGAGGCGCGGACCTTCGTAGCGTTCAGGAGTTGCTCGGTCACGCTACGCTCGCGAGCACGCAGATCTATACGCACGTCTCGGTGGAACGACTCAAGGCCACGTATGCCCAAGCACATCCCAGGGCGTGACGGAACCACCACGACCGTGTCCGAGCCCGAAGCGGCCGGCACGCGCGGTGGTGACCCGAACCGCGCGCTGGACGCCCTCTGGCGCGAGTTCAAGCTGTCCGGGGAGCCGCGGCTCCGGGAGCGCCTGATCCTGCACTACTCGCCGCTGGTGAAGTACGTCGCGGGCCGCGTCGGTGTCGGCCTGCCCGCGAACGTGGACCAGGCGGACTTCGTCTCGTACGGCATCTTCGGCCTCATCGACGCGATCGAGAAGTTCGACCTCGACCGCGCGATCAAGTTCGAGACGTACGCGATCAGCCGCATCCGCGGCGCGATCATCGACGAACTCCGGGCACTCGACTGGATCCCGCGTTCGGTACGGCAGAAGGCGCGCAACGTCGAGCAGGCGATGGCCACCCTCGAAGCGCGCCTCACCCGCACCCCGTCCGAGGCCGAAGTCGCCCGCGAAATGGGCATCACGCTCGACGATCTGCGGGCCATCTTCAGCCAGTTGTCCCTCGTCAACGTGATGGCCCTCGACGAACTCCTGCACGCCGGCTCGGAAACCGGCGACCGCCTGAGCCTGGTCGACACCCTCGAGGACACCACCGCGGACGACCCGGTCGAGGTCGCCGAGGCCCGCGAGATGCGCCACCTGCTCGCGCGCGCCATCAACGCCCTCCCGGAGCGGGAGAAGACCGTCGTCACGCTCTACTACTTCGAAGGCCTCACGCTCGCCGAAATCGGCCACGTCCTCGGCGTGACGGAGAGCCGCACCTGCCAGATCCACACCAAGGCCGTCCTGCAACTCCGCACCAAACTCGCCGACATGCGCTGAACGCCGCCCGCTGCCGCCCGTCCGCCCACCGTGGACGGGCGGTGCCGTCACGTCGCAGACCCGCCACCCCGCCCGGCGACCGGATCATTACAATCCGTTAGCAATTGATTACTCTCAAGCAATAAGCTCCCGCCAATGCCCCGCACGCGTCTCCACCTCCCCACCCCGCGCCGTACCGCGCCCCCAGCCACCCGCAAGGCGCACGCCGGCCCCGCCACGGCGCCCACCACGTCCCCACCTCCCGCCGAAACCGCCGCCGAAACCGCCGCCGACACCAACGCCGCCGCCGACACCAATGCCGCCGCCCCACCCGCCACCCGCCCCCACTGCCGCCCCCTCCTCCGCCGACTCCGCCGCATCGCCCTCTGGGCGCTCTGCGCCCTCCTCGCCGCCGTCCTCGGCACCGCCGTCCGCGTCTGGTGGGTCGCCCGCCAGGACGACCGCCCGTCCGTCGACGCGATCCTCGTCCTCGGTGCGAGCCAGTACGACGGACGCCCCTCGCCCGTCCTCCGCGCCCGCTTGGAGCACGCGCTGGCGCTCTACCGCGAGAACGTCGCCCCGCGGATCATCACCGTCGGCGGCAACCAGCCCGGCGACCGCTTCACCGAAGCGGGCTCAGGCCGCCGCTGGCTCGTCGACCGTGAAGTCGCCCCCAGCAGCGTGCTCGCGGTCCCGGTCGGCTCCGACACGCTGCAGAGCATCGCCGCCGTCGCCACCACGATGCACCGCCACCACTGGCACAGCCTGGTGATCGTCACCGACCCCTGGCATGCCTTGCGTTCCCGCTCGATGGCCCGCGCCGCCGGCCTGGACGCCGCGACCTCGCCGGCTCGGGAAGGCCCCGCCGTCGACAGCCGCGCCACGCAGTTCGAGTACATCGCCCGCGAGACCACGGCCTACCTGCACTGGTGGCTCTTCCGTCGCAGTTCCGGATTCGGCCACGGCGTCATCTGACCGCCCCCGCCGCCAAGTCCGGAGTCGCACGCCGACCGAGCGGTCATATCCGATCAATTCCTCGCAGACTCCGGCGTGGGCTGACCTCCGATGTCCGCCCGACTCCTTACCGTGGGACGCATGTCCGACCGGATAAGGCTCCCCGTCCACCCCCAGACCGCCTACCGCGAGAGCGACCAGGAGCGGTGGGTGCCCGAGCCGGGGAAACGCGCCGGGCGGACGGCTTTCCAACGCGACCGGGCCCGCGTCCTGCACGCCGCGGCCCTGCGTCGGCTCGCCGGCAAGACCCAGGTCGTGGTGCCGGGCGAGAGCCCGCCGGACGGGCGGCAGGTGCCGCGCACCCGCCTGACGCATTCGCTCGAATGCGGTCAGATCGGCCGCGAACTCGGACAGGCGATCGGCTGCGATCCCGACCTCGTCGAAACCGCCTGCCTGGCACACGACCTCGGACACCCGCCGTTCGGGCACAACGGCGAACTGGCGCTCGACCGCGCCGCGCAAGCCTGCGGCGGCTTCGAAGGCAACGCGCAAAGCCTCCGCCTCCTCACCCGCCTCGAACCCAAGACCTTCGCCGCACCCTCACCCGCGACCGAAACGCGAACCCGAGCCGGGGCCGCCCACACCCCCCGCAGCGTCGGCCTCAACCTCACCCGCGCCGCCCTCGACGCGGTGCTCAAATACCCGTGGCCGCGCCGCGAAGGCGTCCGCACCTACGGCGTCTACGACGACGACCTCGACGTCTTCGCCTGGATCCGCGCCGACGCCCCCGAAGGCCGCCGCAGCCTGGAAGCCCAGGTCATGGACTGGTCGGACGACGTCGCGTACTCCGTCCACGATTTCGAGGACGCCGTCTACTCCGGCCGCATCGACCTCGACCGCCTCGCCGCCCCCGGCGAACGCGCCGCCGTCCTCGCGCTCGCCGCCGACCGCTACGCCCTCGCCCCCGACGACGAACTCGGCGCCGCGCTGGACCGCCTCCTCGCCACCGAGTTCTGGCCCGGCGGCTTCGACGGGTCGCGCCGCGCGCAAGCCGGGCTCAAGAACACCACGAGCGAACTCATCGGCCGCCTGTGCCTGGCCGCCGAAACCGAGACCCGCGCCTACTTCGGCCCCGTCCCGGGCGTCCGCTACGCCGCCGACCTGCTCGTCCCACGCGACGCCCGCCTCGAATGCGCCGTCCTCAAAGCCCTCACCGCGCACTACGTGATGGGCCGCGCCGACCTCGAACAGCTCCGCATCCGGCAGCGCACCATCGTCACCGAACTCGTCGAGATGCTCGCCGCGGGCGCCCCCGACACCCTCGACCCCGCGCTGCGCCCCGACTACGCGGCCGCCTCGGACGCCGCCGCCCGCCTCCGCGTGGTCGTCGACCAGGTCGCCTCGCTCACCGACGAGGCCGCCGTCGTCCTGCACCGCGCCGTCGGCCGCCGCGCGCCCTGACCCGCATCAGCCCCACCCGCTCCGCCCCACCCGCTCCGCCCAGCCCTCCCGCACCACCCGCTTGACGCCCGTGCGACGCTGGATGGTGCCCGGCCGCGACCCGGCCCGGCGCCCCCGAGAACCCGCAGGCAAGAACCCGGAGCCCCCGTGCGCATCGAACCCGTCCCCGTGGCCGAGATCTTCGACCTGCGCTGGTCGGTCCTGCGCGCCGGGCTCCCGCAGGAGACCGCGGTGTACCCGGAGGACGCCCTTCCGGGCACGTTCCACCTGGCCGCGTACGACGACGCCGACCGGGTCGTGGGCTGCGTCACGTTCTTCCCGGACCCCCTCGACGGCACCCCCGCCCACCGCTTCCGCGGCATGGCCAGCGACCCCGAGGTCCGCGGGCAGGGCTACGGCGCCGCCGTCCTGCGCGCCGGGCTCGCCGAGTGCGCCGCCCGCGGTGCCACGCTCGTGTGGTGCAACGGCCGCACGTCCGCTCGCGGGTTCTACGAGCACCTCGGCTTCAAGGCCGTCGGCGACGAGTTCACCACTCCGCCCACCCACGTCCCGCACTACGTCTTCACCTACGACGTCCCCGCCGTCTGACCGTCCGCTTACCGGCCCCGTCCGCCCCCTCCCACCCGTCCGCCCCGTCGGTCCGGGGACGTAAACTCGACCGCATGGCGGGCCGGATTCGGGACGAGGATGTGAAGCGGGTCCGCGAGGCGGCCCGCATCGACGAGGTCGTCGGCGAGCACCTCCAGCTCCGCAACGCCGGCGGCGGCAACCTCAAGGGCCTGTGCCCGTTCCACGACGAGAAGTCGCCGTCGTTCAACGTCGCCCCCGCCAAGGGCCTCTTCCACTGCTTCGGCTGCCAAGAGGGCGGCGACGTCATCGAGTTCGTGAAGAAGGTGGAGCACCTCACCTTCTCCGAAGCGGTCGAGCGGCTGGCCGCGCAGTACAACGTGGAGCTGCGCTACGAGGAAGGCGGCTACACGCCCGGCCGCCAGCAGGGCCAGCGCACCCGCCTCGTCGAGGCGCACCGCGCCGCCGCGGTGTTCTTCGCCGAGCAGCTCGGTTCGGCCGAGGCGATGGTCGCGCGGCAGTTCCTCGCCGACCGCGGGTTCACCCAGGCCGATGCCGAGCACTTCGGGATCGGGTACGCGCCCGCCGGCTGGGAGCACCTCGTCCGCTACCTCCGCGGCAAGGGCTTCACCCCGCAGGAGCTGCTCACCGGCGGCCTGGCCAGCGAGGGCCGGCGCGGCCCGATGGACCGGTTCCGGGGCCGCCTCATGTGGCCGATCCGCGACATCGGCGGCGACGTCATCGGCTTCGGCGCGCGGCGGCTGCGCGACGACGACAACGGCCCGAAGTACCTCAACACCCCCGAGACGCCGATCTACAAGAAGTCGCAGGTGCTGTACGGCCTCGACCTCGCCAAGAAGGACATCGCCAAGTCCGGCCGGGCCGTCGTCGTCGAGGGCTACACCGACGTCATGGCCTGCCACCTCGCGGGCGTGCCCGGCGCGATCGCGACGTGCGGGACGGCGTTCGGCGAGGACCACATCAAGGTCCTGCGGCGCCTCCTCATGGACAGCGACGGCTTCCGCGGCGAGGTCATCTACACCTTCGACGGCGACGCGGCCGGGCAGAAGGCGGCGCTGCGCGCATTCGAGGAGGACCAGCGGTTCGTCACCCGCACGTTCGTCGCCGTCGAGCCCTCCGGCATGGACCCGTGCGATCTGCGCCAGACGAAGGGCGACCAGGCGGTCCGCGACCTCGTCGACTCGCGCGTGCCGCTGTTCGAGTTCGCGATCCGCAGCCGCATCGAAGGCCACGACCTGGGCACCGCGGAAGGCCGCGTCGCCGCGCTGGACGCCGCGGCGCCGATCGTCGCGGACATCAAGGACCAAGCCCTGCGGCACACCTACGCCGTCCGCCTCGACTCGTGGCTCGGGTTCCTCGACGAGCGGTTCGTCGTCGGCCGCGTCGCGCAACTCGCCCGCTGGAAACGCGAACGCGCCACGAAGGGCGCCGCGGCCGAGAGCGCGCCGCCGGACCGGGCGGCCGCCGCGCCGCGCGGCAGCCGCCCGGCGGACGGCCGCGACACGCGCCAGACGGTGCAGCGCGAAGTCCTCAAGCTCGCCCTGCAGTACCCGGGGCTGGTCGCGTGGGCGTTCGACGGCTTCGGCGTGGACGAGTTCACGGTGCCGCCCTACGCCGCCGTCCGCACCGCGATGGACACCGCCGGCGGCCTCAACGGCCCTGCCGTCGACGCCGGATGGATCCCGGCGGTCCGCGAGGCCGCCGCCGACGACACGGTGCGGGCCCTGGTCACGGAACTGGCGGTCGAGGCGCCCTACCAGTCCCGCGTGCCGGACGACGTGTATGCAGGTGGGTGCCTGGTCAGCCTGCGGGTCTACTCCGCCGACGCCCGCATCGCCGACGTGAAGTCGCGGCTCCAGCGGCTCGACCCGGCTGCCGCGCCGGAGGAGTACGCGGCGACCTTCCGGGAACTCATGGACCTGGAGAAGTACCGTCGTTCCCTCCTCGACAGCGGCGCCGCGGCGCTCTAGCCGCGGCCCCAGGGCGGCCTCAGGGCGGGGTGAGGCTCCGGGCCACCCGCGTCGCGGGCAGCAGCGCCAGCAGCAGGATCGCGATGCCCGCCGCATAACCCACCTGGAACGCGTCGGGTGCGTCGGCCGCCGCCTGCCCGGCCAGCGACCGGGCCAGGATCAGCGACAGGAACGCCGTCCCGATCGACGCGCCCACCTGCTGGGTGATCGCCAGCATCGTGCTCGCCGCCGGGATCTCCTCCTGCGGCAGGCCGGACACCGCCGACGACATCGTCGGCATCATCGTGAAGCCCATGCCCGTGCCGGTCACGAACAGCGCCGCGCCGAGTCCCCACACCGGCGCGTCCGCGCCCGCCCCGACCTGCACGGCGAACGCCCCCAGCCCGATCGCCGACAGCGACAGCCCGGCCAGCAGCAGCCGTCGCGGCCCCACCCGGGGGAGCAGCCGCCCGCACACCGGCATCGTCGCCATCGTGCCGACGCCCTGCGGCAGCATCAACAAGCCCGTCGCCATGGCGCTTTCGCCGCGCACCGTCTGGAAGTACAACGGCGCGAGCAGCAGCATCCCGAAGAACCCGCACATGAACAGCACCAGCGCCCCGCCGGACGCCCGCACCGAAGGCCGCCGCAGCAGCCGCAGATCGATCAGCGGATCCCGCGACCGCAGCGCGTGGACGACGAACGCGGCGGCCAGCGCCGCCCCGACAGCCGTCGGCAGCGCCGCCGCCACGGAGCCGAAGTCGCCGCGGTGCGCGCCCGTCGTGAGGCCGTACAGCAGCGCCGACAGGCCGGGGGAGAGGAGGACCAAGCCGACCAGGTCCAGCGGCTTGCCGGGCTGCGCGTCGCCGTGGTCGAGGAACCGGGAGGCGAGCACCAGCGCGAGCGCCGCGAACGGCAGGTTCAGGTAGAAGATCCAGCGCCACGACGCAGCGTCGACGAGCCAGCCGCCGACCAGCGGGCCCAGCATCGGCCCCAACTGCATCGGCACGCCGACGATCGCCATGATCCGGGGCACCTGGTTCCCGGCCCGCCGGGTCATGATCGTCATGCCGACCGGCATGATCATCCCGCCGCCGATGCCCTGTACCACGCGGAACGCGATCAGCGACTCCACCGACCACGCCATCCCGCACAGCACCGACCCGGCCAGGAACACACCCACCGATGCGAAATACAGCCGCCGGGTGCCGAACCTGCCGATCGTCCACGCCGTCACCGGAATCACCGCGGCGAGCGCGAGGGTGTACGCGGTCGCGACCCACTGCACGGTCGTGATGGACGCCCCGAAGTCCCCCGACAGCCGCCGCAAGGCGACGTTGACCGCCGTCATGTCGAGCCCGGTCATCGCCATGCCGAGGACGACTACGAGCGCGGTCGCGAGCAGCCGCCTCTCCAGCGGCTCCGTTTCTGCGGACGGCCGCGCCCCGGTCGGCGCCGATTCCGGACGGTTGACGTCCGTGTCCATGTTTCCCGCCCCTCCTGGCCGATGCCGTTGCCGGTCACGACCCGTAGGGGCGCACGGCCTTCGCGTCCCGCAGCGCCCGCGCCCACCACACGACCTGGTCCAGCAGCGTCCGTGCCGCCTTCCCGCAGCTCTCCGCATCGCGCGGCTCGGGCCCGTCGAACGTCGCGGCCGCACCGTGGAAGCTGACGGTTTCGCGCACCGTCACCGCGTGCAGCTCGGCGAAGACCTGGCGCAGGTGCTCGACCGCGCGCAGGCCCCCGGACAGGCCGCCGTAGGCGACGAAGCCGACGGGCTTGGCCTGCCATTCGGCGAAGTGCAGGTCGATCAGGTTCTTCAGCGCCGCCGGGTAACTGTGGTTGTACTCGGGCGTGACCACGACGAACGCGTCCGCGGCGGCCAAGCGCGGGGTCACCGCGGCCATCAGCGCCGCGTCGGCGGGGTCGGGGGCCTGGCCGTAGCCGGGCATGGCGGACGGCAACGGCGTCGCGACCAGGTCGACGACGTCGACGTCGAGGTCGTCGCGCTCGGCGGCGATCCCGGACAGCCACGTCGCGACCGTCGGGCCGAACCGGCCGCCGCGGGTACTGCCGACGATCACCGCGAGCCGCAGCCGGTCGGCGGAACCCCCGGCCGGGGCGGCGGATGCGGCGACGGAAACCGCGGCGGGGGTGGTGGATGCGGACATGGGAGGACCTCCGGGCAGGCATTGTGTGTACACCGTTATGGATGTGAGTACACCGTACACACGACTGTGTACGGTGTACAGCGGTTGATACGGTGTACGCACCGGCGCCCCGGCCGGCGGACCGAAGGGACACCCGATGGCCCCCCAGCACCCGAACCCCGAGCCCGCCGAACCGGCCACCCTCTGGGAGCGCATCGAACGCCCCGCCAAAGCCCCCCGCACCACGCTCAGCCACGCCTCGATCGCCGCCGCCGCCGTCGAAATGGCCGACGCCGAAGGCCTGGAAGCCGTCTCCATGCGCAAGCTCTCCGGCCACCTCGGCGTCACCACCATGGCCCTCTACCGCTACGTCACCGGCAAGGACGAACTCTTCGAGCTGATGCTCGACACCGCTTTCGCCGGCCGCCCCCCGGCCGCCCCCGCCCCTGGCTGGCGCGGCGCCATGCGCGCCCACGCCGAACGCAGCCGCACCACCGCCCTGCGGCACCCCTGGATCCTGGAACTCACCGCAACCCAGGTCGTCACCCTGACCCCCAACGTGGTCGCCGAGATCGACGCCGCACTCGGCGCCTTCACCGCGGCAGGCCTCGACGCCGACACCGCCATGGCCGCGGTCCAGGCCGTCCGTGCCTACATCCGCGGCGCCCTCGCCGACGAAATCGGCCAGCGCGAACTGATGAAACGCCAGAACTGGTCCGACGGCGACGACTTGCGCCACGCCTACGGCCCCCGCATGAACTGGCTCATGGAAACCGGCCGCTACCCCGCCTACCGCGACTACACCAAAACCGCCCGCCGCAAAGACGACTTCGCGTGGCGCTACGACTTCGGACTCGACTGCGTCCTCGACGGCCTCGCCGCCCGCCTCGGCATCTAAGGCGTGTCCGACCCGCGTCCGTCCCGGCACGCAGATCACCGGCCGACCGGCCGGACCCGGCGCGCCACGCCGAACCGCGAAATCGTCCAGTCCCCTTGCGGCGCGGGCAAATTAGCCCATCTCACCGCTCCCGGAGTCTTCGGTTCCGGGGCACAGTGGCGCAAACTGGGGAACGTGCCGCAGCCCACCCCACGGCGCGCGGAGGCGCCCGGCCGGCCGCCCCCGCAGCACCCGGACGACGCGCCCGAACCCACCGGCCCGCCGCTCGCGCCCGGTGCCGCCCCGGCACCGGAACCCGGCGACGACGACCCTCCCGAGGCCCCCGCGCGCGACGAAGGCCACGGACCCGCCGCCGACCTGCTGCGGCTCTACCTGCGCGAGATCGGCCGCGTCCCGCTGCTCACCGCCGCCGACGAAGTCGACCTCGCCCGCACCGTCGAAGCCGGGCTGTTCGCCGAGGAGAAACTCGCCAGGCGCCCGGACGACCCCGACCCCGACCCGGCCCTGCGCGCCGCACTCGAACGCCTCGCCGCCGACGGGGCCGCCGCCAAACGCCGCCTCATCGAAGCCAACCTGCGCCTTGTCGTCTCCATCGCCAAGCGCTACGTCGGCCGCGGCCTCGGCCTCCTCGACCTCGTCCAGGAAGGCAACCTCGGACTCATCCGCGCCGTCGAGAAGTTCGACTACACCCGCGGCTACAAGTTCTCCACCTACGCCACCTGGTGGATCCGGCAAGCCATGAGCCGCGCCCTCGCCGACCAGGCCCGCACCATCCGCGTCCCCGTCCACGTCGTCGAACTCATCAACCGGGTCATCCGCGTCCAACGCCGCCTCGCCCAGGAACGCGGCGAAGAGCCCACGCCCGCCGACCTCGCCGCCATCCTCGACCTCGACTCCACACGCATCGTGGAAGTCCTCCGGCTCGCCCAGGAACCGGTCTCCCTGCACACCCCCGTCGGCGAAGACGACGTCCTCCTCGGCGACATCGTCGAAGACGGCGACGCCGCCTCACCCGCCGAATCCGCCGCCGGCATCCTCCTCCGCGAACACCTCGAAGCGCTTCTCGCCACCCTCGGCGACCGTGAGCAAAACGTCGTCCGCCTCCGCTACGGGCTCACCGACGGCCGCCCCCACACCCTCGAGGAAATCGGGCAGCACTTCGGCGTCACCCGCGAACGCATCCGCCAAATCGAATCCCGCACCCTCAACAAACTCCGCGACCGCTCCTACGCCGACCAACTCCGCGGCTATCTCGACACCTAGTCCGGGCACGGTCCCGCCAGTGGTCCCGCCGGTAGTCCCACCAGCCCCATCGACCTCGCCGCACACGTCTTCGGCCGTCATTCCGACAGCGTCCGCGCGCCCTCCTAAACTGCGCCCATGGTCAGCATGCGCGGTCGCCTCGTCGCCGGTGTCCACTGTTCGCACCGGTCCGCCCGGATCGTCGTCTGCGACGGCGACGACGGCACCGTCCTCCGGCAGACCGTCGTCCGCTTCGCCGACGGCGCCCACGGCGACCCCGTCTCCTGGCTCCGCGCCTTCGGCGAAGCCGCCGGCGGCGGAACCCTCGACGGCGTCGAAGCCATCGGCGTCACCGCACAAGGCCACGGCCTCATAGCCCTCGACGGCCAAGGTGTCGTCGTGGCACCTCCGTTGCCCCAGGACGACATCAGCGCATCCGGCTCCGCCGCGGAACTCGCCGAAGAACTCGGCGGGCCCGGCGCGTGGTACGACGCCACCGGCCTCGTCCCCTCGCACACCACCGCCGTCTCCCACCTGCGCCGCCTCGCCCGCCACGAACCCGACGAAGCCGCCCGCGTCGCCGCCGCGGCCCTCCCGCACGACTGGCTCACCTGGCAACTCCTCGGCTGCCCCGCGGAATTGACCACCGACCGGTCCGACGCGTCGACCACCGGCTACTGGTCCCCGGAAACCGGCACTTGGCGCGACGACCTCGCCGAACGCGCCTTCGGCCGCGCCCTGCGCCTACCCCGCCTCGTCGCCCCCGGCGAAGCCGCCGGACGCACTCCCGAAGGCGTCCTCATCTCGGCCGGCGCCGGCGCCGAAGCGGCCCTCGCGTTCGGTCTCGGCCTCGAACACGGCGATGTCGTGGTGGCCGTCGGCGCCTCCGGCGCGGCCTTCGCCGTCCACGACGAGATCCCCCTCGACGCCGGACCCGCCCTGGTCTGCCTCGCCGACGCCACCGGCCGCCGCATGCCGCTCGTCCGCACCCTCAACGCCGTCCGCGTGCTCCGCGGCGCCGCCGCCATGCTCGGCGTCGACACCGCCGGCTACGACGAACTCGCCCTGCGCTCCACCCCGGGCGCCTGCGGCCTCGTCATGCTGCCCTACCTGGACGGCGAAGACGTCCCCCACCTCCCGCACGCCGCGGGCACCCTCACCGGCCTGCACCGCGAGAGCATGACGCCCGAAGCGTTCGCCCGCGCCGCGACCGAAGGCATGATGTGCGGGCTCGCCGACGGCCTCGACATCCTGCGCCGCAACGGCGTACCCGTCGAACGCGCCGTCCTCGTCGGCGTCGGCGCCCGCTCCGCCGCCGTCCGCGCGGTCGCCCCCATGCTGCTCGGATTGCCCGTCGCCGTGCCCGACCCCGCCGATTCCGCCGCGGCCGCCGCCCTGGGCGTCGCCCGCCAAGCCGCCTGGGCACTCTCCGGCAAGCCCGACGTCCCGGCCTGGCCGCGCCCCGGCGCCGACTTCACCGCCCTGTCCGACGAAGACGCGGCGATCGGCACGGCCGTGCGCGAGCAGTACCGCGACGTCCGCAACCGGCTGCACCCCGAGGCGGCCGCCGCCGACGCGGCCCCCAACCCCGGACGGCACCGCCGCAACTGACCGCAACGGGCGGCCCGGCCCGGCCTCTTCGCCGACCGGCGTCTCTCCGGACCGGTGGCTCTACAGACCGTCGTCGTAGCGGCCGTGGGCCGACGAGCCGTTGTGCGAGTGCCCGTCGTGGCGCAGATGGCGGCCCACACGCTCCGGCAGGTGCTCGCCGATCTTCTGGACCGCCTTGCCGCTCGCGTCGCGCCCGAACCCCGCCGCGGCATGCCCGGCGCTCTGCACCGGCGTGCTGTCCACGAAGCTGCGCGTCGCCTTGGCGAGCTGCTCGTAGCGCTCGCGCCCGGCCTTCGAGCCCAGGACGTACCCGACGGCCAAGCCGGCGACGAAAGTGATGCGGGTGCCCATGAGGAGTCCCTCCGAGGTGGTGTGCGAATGCGGGGCCCGTACTGTCCCGTGCCGCGTGAGCACGACTACCCGCGGGCGGCACGGGGCAACCGCGCCGGAAACCGCCCGGTACCGGCACGGGGATCGGGGCCGGTCGCGAGTCTGCCAGTCCGGCCGCCGCGGGCCCGCGCACCCCGCCGCCCGCGGGCACCCGGTCCGCCCCGGAAACCGGTGTGCAAGGCACCCCCCGGAGTGCGCTAATGTATTCCACGCAGCGACCGCCGCGGTGGAAACCCAAGCGGTCAGAGCAATCCCCTGTAGCTCAATTGGCAGAGCAGCCGGCTGTTAACCGGCAGGTTACTGGTTCGAGTCCAGTCGGGGGAGCTTCATAGGAAGCTCCCAGCCCCGCGGCCCACGGCCCCGGGGCTTTTTGCCGTCCACCGCGAAAAGCCGGGAAATCCGGGGGTCCCCCAGTCAGGTTCACACCTGCGAGGGACGGAGAAACCGTGCCGGAACCGGCGTTCGCGGACCCCCTGCGGAATCCCGCCGCGCAGCGGAAGGCGATCAACGGCTATGCTGCCGAGGCCGATACCGGTAACGGACGGCACGGGGCGGTAGCTCAGCCGGTTAGAGCAAGGGACTCATAATCCCTCGGTCGTGGGTTCGAGTCCCACCCGCCCTACTCGCAGCACTCGACAGTCGTCGGGCATCACGACAGCGCACCTCGATCGAAGCGAGGTGCGTGACGCGTCGACACCGCGGGGTTTCCGTCGAATCGACAACGGGCACCGGCCCGGAAACCCACGCATGGTCACGTATTGTGTTTGTTCGGCTACTGTCGCGCTTCGCCCGCGAGCTTAGCAACCCGCATTGCTGTGGTCTGCGCCCTTTCACTCCAACGGGTGTCTGGCGTTCGGGTGGCGTTTGACCGGGCGGCGGCTCCGCAGCGTGGCCGGCACCGCGGGCCGGACACCCAGGGTCACGGCCGGGGTTGCGGCGAGAGCGGCGGCCGGGCACTACTGCCAGCGGAAGCCCTCGCGCATCGTCAGATCCGCGATGACGGCCTGGCCCTGGCCGCTCGGATGGAACCAGTCCCAGTGGCTCAGGTCGTTCTTGCCGAACCGCTGCGCGTTCACCGCGCCGCCGTCGTACTTGCACTGCCCGGACCACTCGCCGCACACTCGGCGCAGCACGTCGTTGTAGGCGGTGATCCGGTCGCGCACCCGCTGCCGCCGGGCCAACGAGTCCGGGTGGCTGTCCATCGGGTCGGCGAGCATCGACTGGCACACGTCGGCCGTCGACCACACCGTCCGCGCGAACGATTCGCCCCGGGCGACCTCCCACAGCCGGCCGACGTCGGGGACGCTCACCACCAGGACGTGCACGCCCGGCAGCCCCTGCCGCAGCACGTCGAGGCCGTTGCGCAGCTGGCGTTCGTAGTCGGCGACCGGCGTCATGTCGGCGTCCTTGTCCCGGCACGCGTCGTTGGCACCCATCAGCACAGTGACGTATTCGACGCGCTGGCCGACCGCGACCCTGGCCTGGTCGCCCAGTTCGGACATCCGGGCGCCGGTGCGCGCGTCGTTGAAGACCGCGTTCGACGGCAGCCCGAGGCGCTTGGCCTGGCTGTCCACGTCGTCGCCCGTCGCCCACGACTTCGAGGGGCAGTCCTTCAACGGGAGGGAACAGGCGTCGAAGCCGCGGGTGATCGAGTCGCCCAGCGCGGCCATCGACCGGGGCTTGGCGAGTGGCGCGGCGGCGGCGCGGGTGGACGGGTAGACCGTCGGCTTCGCCGCGGCCGCGGGGGACTGGGAGGCCGCTTGCGCACCGGGGGCGGCCGGGGCGGGGATCGTGGGTGTACCGAAGGCCGGTTGGGCGCTCTGCGGGCCCGAGGCGGCCTGGGAGGTGGCGTGGGGACCGCTCGTCGCGTCGGAGCAGGCGGTCGCCGTCGCGGTCAGTGCCAGGCAGGCGGCGGCCATGCGCATGCGGGGGATCCGGACGCGGCCGGTGCCGCCTCGGTCGTCCAGCCGCTGTGTTGTTGGACGGTGTGCTGCCGTGTCTGTGGTGTCGGTCCCGCGCGTGCGTGCGGTTCCCCCGGTGATGCCCCCGCCCACGTTTCCCCTCCCAGGTGCTCGCCGCGCGTCCTGCCGCGCGCCGTCGCGGTGCGGCTGTGGTGCCGCACTCGTCGTCGCCGGGTGCGGATTCGCCGGGGGATACCCCTGCGGATCCGCGCGGCGGCCCCTACTCTCGGAGGAGCCGCCCGAAATCCGGGGCTGCCGCAGGAGGTTGCCTGCCACGGCCCCTCTTGACGGTATGTCATCCCTTCGGGTGAATGCTCGATTGTCGAGGGATGAGGATGCACAGCGAGGGGCAGGGTGAGTGCAGTGACTCACAGTTCCGAGACTGTGCGTGACGTTTGAATGTCAGATGAGCGGTGTATTCCTAGCAGCACACGGGCAGTGCACACGGAGAGTGATTGTTCCGCGTGGTGCTTCCGGGATGCGTGAGGCACAATGAAAGGCGCAAACCGCACGTAGGAAGCACACTGGCCGAATCGTAGGAGCAGCGGGACAAGCAGCAGACGGACGCAACGACGGGCACCCGCGTCGCGCACGAGACCAAGGCAAGACCGAGGCCGCTGGGGAAGGCGAACCTCGTCCTTAGCCTGGAGGTCCCAGTGACGACACGTGGAGTCTTGTACGTGCACTCCGCGCCGCGCGCGCTGTGCCCCCACGTCGAGTGGGCCGCACAGGGCGTTCTTGGTGTGCGCCTGAGCCTGGACTGGGTCCGCCAACCGGCCGCGCCGGGGATGCTGCGTGCCGAAATGTCGTGGCACGGCCGCCCCGGGACCGCGGCGAAGCTGGCGTCCGCGCTGCGCGGGTGGCATCTGCTGCGGTTCGAGGTGACCGAGGAGCCGTCGCCGGGCGCCGAGGGCGAGCGGTACAGCAACACCCCGGATCTGGGCATCTTCCACGCGGTCACGGGTGCGCACGGCGACATCCTGATCCCCGAGGACCGGCTGCGCGCGGTCCTGGCACGTGCCGCCCGCGGCGAGGTCGACCTGCAGCGCGAGATCGAGCGGCTGCTCGGCAAGCCGTGGGACGACGAGCTGGAGCCGTTCCGGTATGCGGGTGAGGGCGCGCCGGTGAGGTGGCTGCACCAGGTGGTGTGAGCGGGAGTACGAAAACGCCGGTGGGCGGCCCGATCGCTCGGGCCGCCCACCGGCGTTCGCGTTACAGGGGGATGTTGCCGTGCGCGCCGCGGCGCTGCGGAGCCTCGGCGATGGCCTTCGCGAGGGCGATCCGGCTGTCGTCCGGGTCGATCACCTCGTGCACGACGCCGATCTCCAGCGCCCGGTCGAGTCCGCCCGCGACCTTCTCGTGCTCGGCGGCCAGTTCGAGCTCGACCTGGGCCTTCAGCTCGTCCGGGACCTCGGCGAGCCGCCGGCGGTGCAGGATCCGGATCGCGGCGACCGCGCCCATGACCGCGACCTCGGCGGTCGGCCAGGCGATGACCTTGGTGGCGCCCAGCGACGCCGCGTTCATCGCGATGTAGGCGCCGCCGTAGGACTTCCGGGTCACCAGCGTCACCCGCGGCACGACGCATTCGCCGAACGCGTGCAGGAGCTTGGCGCCGCGCCGCACGACGCCGTCCCATTCCTGTCCGACGCCCGGCAGGTAGCCCGGGACGTCGACCACGACCACCAGCGGTACCCCGAACGCGTCGCACATGCGCACGAAGCGGGCCGCCTTCTCCGCCGACGCGGAGTCGAGGCACCCGCCGAGCCGCAGCGGGTTGTTGGCGACCAGGCCTACGGTCCGGCCGCCGAGGCGTCCGAGCGTCGTGGTGATGTTGGGCGCCCACTTGGGGTGCAGTTCGAGCCCCGGCTCGTCCAGGAGTCTGTCGACGACCGGGTGCACGTCGTAGGCCCGTTTGGCCGACTCGGGCAGCAGGGCGCCGAGTTCGCGCCGGTCCACCCGCTCGGGGTCGATCTCGCCCTGGTTGGCGAGCAGGTCGGCGAGCTGCCGGGCGCGGTCGAGGGCGTCCTGCTCGGAGTCGGCGACGACGTGCACGACGCCGCTGCGCCGGCCGTGCGGCTCGGGTCCGCCCAGCCGCAGCGCGTCGACGTTCTCGCCGGTGACGGAGCGGACGACGTCGGGCCCGGTGACGAAGACGCGGCCTTCCGGGGCGAGGATGACCAGGTCGGTCAGCGCGGGCCCGTAGGCCGCGCCGCCGGCGGCGGCGCCGAGGACGACGGAGATCTGCGGGATCTTGCCGGACGCGAGCGTCATGGCGTGGAAGATCCGGCCGACCGCGTCGAGCGACGCGACGCCTTCCTGGAGGCGCGCGCCGCCCGAGTGGAACAGCGCGATGATCGGGCAGCCGTCGGCCAGGGCACGCCGGTAGGCGTCCACGACGACCTGGCAGCCCTCGACGCCCATGGCGCCGCCTTGGACGGTCGGGTCGGAGGCGTAGGCGACGACGCGGGCGCCGTTGACGGTGCCGGTGCACGCGAGCATGCCGGACCGGTCGTAGGCCGAGATCTCCTCGTAGCTGCCCTCGTCGACGAGACGCCGCAAGCGGAGCCGCGGATTGCGCGGGTCGCTGTCCCGGTCCGGCTTGCCGGGTGCGGCAGCCGGCCGGTTGTCCATGACGGTCATGAGCGGAAGCTCCGTCCCTCCGCGGGCGTCAGCCCGCGCTGCGGAAGGCGACGACGACGTCGTGTCCGCCGAACCCGAACGAGTCGTTCAGCGCGACGATTTCGCCGTCGGGGAGCGGACGCGGGTCGTTCCGGACGATGTCGAGGCAGACGTCGTCGTCCGGGTCGTCGACGTTGATGGTGGGGGGTGCCATGCGGTGGTACAGCGCGAGCACGGTCGCGACGGACTCCACGGCGCCGGTGCCGCCGAGCAGGTGGCCGGTCATCGACTTGGTGGAGGTGACGCACACCTTGTCCGCGGCGGCGTCGCCGAGGACCTGGCGGATGGCCTTGAGTTCGGTGATGTCGCCCGCGGGGGTCGACGTGCCGTGCGCGTTGACGTGCACGACCTGGTCGGGGGCCGCGCCGGCGTCCTCGATGGCGAGGGCCATGGCGCGGGCGATGTCGCGGCCTTCCGGCTCGGGCTGCGCGATGTGGTGGCCGTCCGAGGTCATGCCGGCGCCGGCGACCTCGGCGTAGACGCGTGCGCCGCGGGCGGCCGCGTGCTCGGCGGTCTCCAGCACGAGCACGCCGGCGCCTTCGCCCATGACGAAGCCGTCGCGGGACTTGTCGTACGGGCGCGAGGCGCGCTGCGGCTCGTCGTTGCGCTTCGACATCGCCATCATGTTGGCGAACGCGGCCATCGGCAGCGGGTGGATCGCGGCTTCGGTGCCGCCGCAGACCACGACGTCGGCGCGGCCGGAGCGGATCATCTCCAGCGCGTAGGCGACCGCTTCGGCACCGGACGCGCAGGCGCTGACCGGGGTGTGCACACCGGCGCGGGCGCGGAGTTCGATGCCGACGTTGGCCGACGGGCTGTTGGGCATGAGCATCGGGACGGTGAGCGGGCCGACGCGGCGCGGGCCCTTCTCCTTGAAGATGTCCCACGCGTCGAGGAGGGTGGTGACGCCGCCGATGCCGGAGGCGATGACCACGCCGAGGCGGGTCTCCTCGACGGTCCGGCCGGTGCCGTCCTCGGCGGGCTGGTTCTTCGCCGCGTAGCCGGCGTCCGCCCAGGCCTCGCGGGCCGCGATCATGGCGAACTGGCCGGAGCGGTCGAGCTTGCGGGCTTCCACCTTCGGCATCACGTCGAGCGGTTCGACGGCGACCCGGCCGGCGAACTGCACGGGGATCTCCGCGGCCCATTCCTCGGTCAGCGTGCGGATGCCGGATTTGCCGGCGAGCAGCGCGGACCAGGTGGAGGGCACGTCGCCGCCCACCGGCGTGGTCGCGCCCAGACCGGTGACGACCACGGTGCGCGGGGTCTCGGTGCGCTTGGTCGGGCTCACGGGTAGATCACTCCCACGGGTTCGGTACGGGTTGGTACGGGTGATGCTGAGGGGGGAAGTCGGTTCGGGCCCCGCGGTGTTCCCCCGGGGCCCGAACCGGCGCCGTCACTTGACGGGCTGCGCGCCGGCGATGTAGTTGACGGCGTCGGCGACGGTGCGGAGGCCCTTGACGTCGTCGTCCGGGATCTTGACGTCGAAGCGCTCTTCGGCGGCGACGACGACCTCGACCATGGAGAGCGAGTCGATGTCGAGGTCCTCGGTGAAGGACTTGTCGAGCTGGACGTCCTCGACCTCGGTGCCCGCGATCTCGTTCACGATCTCGGCGAGACCCGCGAGGATCTCCTCCTGGCTTGCCATGGTGCTCCTTGAATGCGTTGGTGGTGCCATCAATAAACGGTGTTCCGGGCTTTTCCGGCGAATTGCCGGGAGTTGCCCGGTGAGACCCGGCGGGCCGGGACGTCCCGGGGGACTACGGAAGCGTAATGACCTGGCCGGCGTAGACGAGACCGGCCCCGAAGCCCATGACCAGGGCGGTGCCGCCGCTGGTGGCCTCGCCGGTTTCGAGCATGCGCTCCATGGCCAGCGGGATGGACGCCGCCGAGGTGTTGCCGGTCTCGGCGATGTCGCGGGCGACGGGCACCTCGGCGGGCAGCTTGAGGGCCTTGATCATCGCGTCGGTGATGCGCATGTTGGCCTGGTGCGGGATGAACGCGTCCAGGTCCTCGGTCGTCACGCCGGCCGCGTCGAGGGCCTGCTGGCAGACCTTCGCCATTTCCCACACGGCCCAGCGGAAGACCGTCTGGCCTTCCATGCGCAGCGTCGGGAACGGCACCTCGGCGTTGCCGCCGCGCAGTGCTTCCCAGCTCTCGGTCTGCGTGATGGTGTCGGCCTTGGAGCCGTCGGAGCCCCACACGACCGGGCCGATGCCGGGGGTGTCGGACGGTCCGACGACGACCGCGCCGGCGCCGTCGCCGAAGATGAACGCGGTGCCGCGGTCGTCGCGGTTCGTCAGGTCGGACAGCCGCTCGACGCCGATGACGAGGACGTATTCGGCGCTGCCGCCGCGCACCATGTCGCTGGCGAGGGTGAGGCCGTAGCAGAACCCGGCGCAGGCCGCGGAGACGTCGAACGCGGGGGCGCGGCCGCCGCCGGCGCCGAGCTTGTAGGCGATCTCGGTGGCGATCGACGGGGTCTGCTTGAGGTGGGTGACGGTCGAGACGATGACGCAGCCGATCTGGTCGGCGGCGATGCCGGCGTGCGCGAGGGCCTTGCCGGCCGCCGCGATCGACATTTCGGCGACGGTCTCTTCGTCGTTGGCCCAGCGGCGGGTCTTGATGCCGGAACGGCTCTGGATCCACTCGTCGGACGAGTCGATGCGGTCGACGAGTTCCGAGTTGGGGACGACGCGAACCGGGCGGTAGCCGCCGACGCCCCAGATGCGGGCGTGCGCAGCTCCGACGGGCGGACGGATGGGTGCGGTCACGCGAGGGCCTCCGGGTCGGCGTGGGCGGGGTTGGACGGCATGGCGGTCACACCGCGCCCTGCGGGTGGATCCGCAGCAGCGGCATACCGGGCGCGACCGGGTCGCCGTCTTCGACGAGCCATTCGACGACGGTGCCGCCGTGCGGGACGGTGACGGGCTGCCGGTCGCGGTGCGATTCCACCACGGCGACCTCGGTGCCCGGTGCCAGGGTGTCGCCGGCGCGGACGGCGGACTGCTTGACGATGCCCTTGAACGGGGCGACGACCAGGCGCCAGGTCGGCGACGCGTCGAACTCGCTGGGCGTGCCGTGCTTCTCCACGAGGGCGCGGGCGGCGTCCAGGTCGTCGGGGGTCTTGAGGGCGAGCGTCTCGACGCCGGGCAGCGCGCGCTTGGCGAGCCCGGTGAGGGTGCCAGCCGGCGGGACCTCGATGATCGCGGTGACGCCCAGGTCGCGCATGGTCTCCATGCACAGGTCCCAGCGGACCGGGTGGGAGACCTGGCTGACCAGGCGCTTGACGATCTCGCGGCCGTCGTGGAGCACGGCGCCGTCGGTGTTCGAGATGTACGGGGTGCGCGGGTCGCGCACGGTGACGCCGGGCACCAGCTCGGCGAGCCGGTCGACCGCGGGCGCCATGTGGTGGGTGTGGAAGGCGCCGGCGACGGCGAGCGGCCGGACGCGGGCCTTCTCCGGCGGGTCGGCGGCGAAGGCCTCGAGCTGCGGGAGGGTGCCCGCGGCGACGATCTGCCCGGCGCCGTTCATGTTGGCGGGGGTCAGGCCGTGCTCGGTGATCTTCGCGACGACGGCGTCGGCGTCGCCGCCGAGGACCGCGGACATGCCGGTCTCGGTGACGGCGGCCGCGGCGGCCATCGCCTTGCCGCGTTCGCGGACGAGGACCATCGCCGATTCGGCGGTGATCACGCCGGTACCGGCCGCGGCGGTCAGTTCGCCGACGCTGTGTCCGGCCGCGCCGCCGACGACGCGGTACGCGTCGGACGGGTGCGGGAACAGCGCGAGGGCGGCGACCAGGCCGGACGCCACCAGCAGCGGCTGGGCGATCGCGGTGTCCCGGATCGTCTCGGCGTCGGCCTTGGTGCCGTAGTGGATCAGGTCGAGGCCGGTGACCGCCGACCACCACGTGAGGCGGTCCGCGACGCCGGGCACGTCGAGCCAGGGCGTGAGGAAGCCGGGAGTCTGGGCACCCTGTCCGGGCGCGACGAGAACGAGCACGCATCAACCCTCTCGCCTGACAGGGGTGGGGACCCCGTATCGGCGCGGACGAAGATCGGATGACGGTTTTGTGGAGTGCCTACAAAGCACCTAAATACTGCCGTCCGCCGTGGCGAGCCGGCCGAGGATCAGCGACACCTGGAGCGTGAACGCGGAACGCGCCTCGGTGGGTACCAGGCCGGTGACGTCCATGACACGTCGGAGCCGGTAGCGGACGGTATTGGGGTGCACGAACAGCATCCGTGCGGCGCCTTCCAGGGACGCCGCCTGCTCCAGGTAGACCGAGAGCGTTTCGAGCAGCGCGGAGCCGGCCGCGAGCAGCGGTATGTAGATCTCCTCCACCAGCTGCCGGCGTGCTTCGTCGTCGCCGGACAAGGCGCGTTCGGGGAGGAGGTCGTCGGCGAGGACCGGGCGCGGGGCGTCCGGCCAGGCGGCCGCCGCGCGGTGGCCGGCGGTCGCGGACTGTGCCGACCCTACAGCGGCCAGCAAGTCGGGCACCGTGGGCCCCACGACGACGGGGCCGGGGCCGAACTGGCCGATGAGCGAGCGGGTGGCGCGGATGGGGTCTTCGGCGCCGCCGAGGATCACCACGAGCCGCTCGCCCTGCACGCCGGTGAGCACGTTGAGCTTCGCGTGCCGTCCGGCCCGGTGGATGCTGTCGACGACGGCCTGGGTGTCGGCGTCGGGGGCGTTGCCGACGATGACCATGACGTTGTCCGGGGAGCCCCAGCCGAGGGCGGCGGCCCGCGACAGGATGCCTTCGTCGGCTTCGCCGCGGAGCAGGGAGTGCACGACGAGTGCTTCGAGGCGGGCGTCCCAGGCGCCGCGGGCTTCGGCGGCGTGGGCGTACACCTGGGCGGTCGCGAACGCGATTTCGCGCGAGTACAGCAGCAGTGCCTCGCGCAGGACCTGGGTGTAGCCGGGCGCGGCGAGGTCCTCGATGCGGGCTTCGACGACCTCGATGGTGACGCGGACGAGTTCGACGGTCTGGGGGAGGGTGACGGCGCGGGTCAGTTCGCGCGGCGCGGTGCCGAAGACGTCGGCGCTGACCGCGTAGGGGGCTTCGGGGTGCCGGAACCACTCGGTGAACGCGGCGATGCCGGCCTGCGCGACGAGGCCGATCCACGACCGGTTCTCCGCGGGCATGTTGCGGTACCAAGGCAGGGTCTCGTCCATGCGCGTGGCGGCCTCGCCGGCCAGGGTGCCCGCGGATTTCTCCAGCATGCGCACGGTCGCGGCGCGCAGCCGGGCGTCGCGGGCGGGTTCCGGAGGGGGGCCGGGAGGGTCGTCCCGGGCCGGATCTCCGGCGGTGCCGTGGACGGGATCGGCGTCGGAAGATCGGGAGGTCACGGGGACCATCATGAACCCTTCGCGGCGGACCGGCGCACGCGGTCGGCGAGGGCTCCTTCCGCGCAGGCCCCGTGCACGGCACGGGCGAGCCGCGCTCCCCACACCGAACGCGGCCCGCCGAAGGGCTCGGCTTCGTCGCCCGGACGAGGGACCCGCGCGATCACGCAGACCGCGTCGGACGGGGTGCCGGTGCAGGCGTACCCGGTCTCGAAGAGTGCCTGCACTTTGGCCTCGGTGGCGGTCGCGACGGCGTTGACGAGGGCCGCGTCGGAGAGGGGCGCGGGGATGGCGGCGAGGATGTTGATGGTGCCGGGGGCGGGGAACGGGGAGGGGCGTGCGGGGGACGAAGACCCGGGCAGGGCGGCGGGCATCGGAGGCGCAGGCGCGGGGGAGGGCGGGACGGTGCCCGCGGCCGCGTCACGGGGCAGCGCCCGGGGTCCGTCCGGGCCCGATGCCCCGGCCGCCGCCCCCGTCACCGCGCCGGATTCGGGAGCCGCAGCCCACGTCGGCACGCCGATCCCGGTCGTCACCCACGCGGCGGCTCCGCCGTCGTGCGCCACGGTGAATTCCTCGACGAGTGCGGCGGTCATCATGCCTACACCCCCACCCGGCGGCAGCGCGAGCGGCGCGGCGATCTCGCCGAGGTGCGCGACCGGGTCCATGCGCGAATATCCGGGCCGCACCTGCGCGTTGAGGATCCACGCCCGCTCCCCGATCCCCCCGCCGAGGATCGCCGACGAGACGGCGCGCCACCCGGGGCCCAGCTCCCAGACGAGCGCGGGCCACCCGTCGTGGACGACGATGCGGGGCGGGGCGATCGGGCCGGTGGTCATCGCGTGGTTTCTCCGGTGCGTCGGGGTGCCGGGCGGAGTCTGCCGGGGCGGAGGTGTCTCTTCCGCGTGCTCGGCCGCGGCCTGTTCGACCCTGCGTGTCGGCCCGCTTCGGTCGGCTGGTCCGGCACTCACGGGGTCGCCTCGCCTGTCCGCGCCGCGGTGTTCGGCCCGTGCGGCCGCTGCTGCCGTGCCGGGGCCGCCGGTCCGCCGGCGGGCGACGGGTGCGCCCGGCCGGCCCGGTCACCTCGGCCGGGCCGGTCACCGTGCTCGGTCCGACCGGCATCTCCGCCCTGCGCCGGCCGTTCGCCGTCGTTCTCGCGGTGTGCTGCCGCACCCCCGCCGCTCCCGGTCGCGTCCGCTCCTGCTCCCGGTCGGACCAGGTGCACCTGGGGGCGGCCGTCCCGTCCCACCACCACCTCCACGTGCGCGTGGTAATGCTCGGCGATGGTGTCCCGGGTCAGGACTTCCGCCGCGGTGCCGGACGCGGCGGCGCGGCCGTTCACGAGCAGGAGCATGCGTTCCGCGTACTGCGCGGCCACGCCCAGGTCGTGGAGGGTGGTGATCACCGTCAGGCCGTCGTCGCGGCGGAGGCGGTCGACGAGTTCGAGGACTTGCTGCTGGTGGCCGAGGTCGAGGGCGGTGGTCGGCTCGTCGAGCATGAGGACCGGGGCCTGCTGGGCGAGCGCGCGGGCGAGGACGACGCGTTGGCGTTCGCCGCCGGAGAGGCGGGCGACGTCGCGGGCGGCGAGCGCGCCGAGGTCGAGGCGGTCGATGACGGCGTCGGCCACGGCGCGGTCGGTGCGGCCCGGGACGGCGAGGTAGCCGAGGTGCGGGGTGCGGCCGAGGAGCACGTATTCGCGCACGGTCATCTGCGGCGGCACGACCGGGTTCTGCGGGGTGTAGGCGATGGTGCGGGCGAGTTCGCGGGCGGGCAGGTCGCGCAGCCGGACGCCGTCCACGGTGACGTCGCCGCGGTAGGGCAGCAGGCCGGCGACCGCCTTGAGCAGCGTGGACTTGCCCGCGCCGTTGGGGCCGATGACGGCGAGCCAGCCGCCGCCGGCGACTTCGGCGCCGATGCCGTGCAGGACGGGGCAGCGGTCGCGGGCCACGTCGAGTCCGGCGATGCGCAGCCCGGTCACAGGTCCACCCGTCGGGTGGTGCGCAGGATCACCACGAAGAACGGGGCGCCGATGAAGGCGGTGACGACGCCGATGGGGAGTTCGCCGGGAGCGGTGGCGGTGCGCGCGATGATGTCGCCGACGACCAGGAACGCGCCGCCGACCAGGACGGACAGCGGCAGGATGAGCCGGTAGCTGCCGCCGGCCACGCGCCGGACGGCGTGCGGGATGACGATGCCGAGGAAGCCGATGAGGCCGCTGATCGCGACCGCGCCGGCGGTGGCGAGGGACGCGGCGAGCAGCACGATGAACCGCACGCGTCCGGCGTTGATGCCGAGGACCTTGGCTTCTTCGTCGCCGATCGTCATGACGTCGAGCAGCCGTGCGTGGAGGAGCAGCACGAAGGTGCTGAGCAGGGCGTACGGCAGGACGAGCCGCAGTTCGTCCCAGCCGATCCCGGCGAGGCTGCCGAGGATCCACGAGTAGATGCGCCGCAGTTCCTCGACCTTGGACTGCTGGACGAACGTCTGGGCGGCGGACAGGAACGCGGACACCGCGACGCCCGCGAGGACGAGGGTCGTGGTGCCGCCGACCTGCCCGGCGGTCGCGCCGAGCGCGTACGCCATGAGCACGCCGGCGATGGCGCCGACGAACGCGGCGAGCGGGACGACGCCGATGCCGCCGACGGATTCGACGTTCGAGTAGCCGATGACGAGGGTCGCGCCGAGGCCCGCCCCGGCGGCCGCGCCGAGCAGGTACGGGTCGGCCATCGGGTTGCGGAACACGCCTTGGTAGCCCGCGCCCGCGACGGACAGCAGACCGCCGACCACGACCGCGCCGAGGACGCGCGGCAGGCGGATCTCCATGAGCACGGAGTACTGCACGGGGGTCAGCCCGTGGTCGAGGTCGACGAACGGCAGCTTGTCGAGCAGCGCGAGGACCACGCCGCGGGCGGGCAGGTCGGCGGCGCCGACCAGCAGCCCCGCCACGACGGCTCCGGCCAGCAGCAGCGACGCCGCCGCGAAGGGCAGCGCGCGCCGGTGCCGGGCGATCGGTTCGGCGGCGGGCCGGAGCCGTCGGGCGAGGAGCGGGATCACCCGGTCGCGCCGGCCTTCGCGACCGCCTTGGTGTAGGCGTCGGCGACGCTCTTGACCAGGTCGACGACGCGCGGGCCCCAGCGCGACGCGAGGTCGTCGTCGAGGCTGACGACGTTGCCGTTCTTCACCGCGTTGGTCTTGTCCCAGCCCGGGCGCTTGGCGACCGCGGCGGCGTCCTGACCGCAGCACTTGGTGTCGGCCAGGAAGATCATGTCCGGGTTGGCCTCGACGATGTGCTCCGTGGAGACCTGCGGGTAGCCGGAGCCGTCCTTGTCCGCGGGGTCGGCGATGTTCTGCATGGCGAACAGGCTGTAGACCTGGCCGATGAAGGTCTTCGACGTCGCGCTGTAGCCGGTGCTGTCGACCTCGTGGAAGTACGTGAGCGGCTTGGCCGGCTTGACGGCGAGCGCCTTGGCGACGACGTCGTCGATGTCCTTCTTGGTCTTCGCGGCGAGGTCCGCGGCTTCCTTGGCGTGGCCGGTGGCGGTGCCGAGGGTGTTGAACTGCGCGTACATCTCGTCGAAGGTCTTGGCCGCGGGGACCTCGACGACCTTGATCTTGACCTTCTCGAGCTGGGCCTTGATGCCGTCCGTGTCGTTGGTGAGGACGACCAGGTCGGGCGTGTACTTGGTGATCGCCTCGACGTTCGGCTTGAACCCGGACAGCGCGGTCTTGGGCGCGTCGGCGGGGAAGTTCGACTGGTCGTCGACGGCGACGACCTGCTGGCCGGCGCCTATCGCGTAGAGCATCTCGGTCGCGGTCGGGGCCAGCGACACGATCTTCTTCGGCGCGTCGGCGGGGGCGGCGGACGCACCGGCGGGCGCGGCGGCGTCCTTCTTGTCGTCCTTCTTGTCGTCCGAGCACCCGGCGAGCACCAAGGCACCCAGGGCGACCGCGGCGGCGGGCCGCAGCACGGTGGCGAGCTTCACAGCGACTCCTGTGGCACCCACGGGAGGGGGGACGCAGGACCCGTGGACGGATCGCCCTTCCTACGAGGGCAGATGTCGTCGACGCAGGCGAGGCGACCTGGCTCGTCCCCCGGAGGGGCATGTCAGTTGCGGGACAGCGCCGGAATCGCACCGGACTTCGCTGCACACTGCGTCTCGGCGGAATGGTCCGCCGGATCCAGGACGATACCAACCGGTTCCGGGCCGTACGGTTGCGGGGAGAGCCCCCCGGGAGGAAGCCATGACCGCCGACCTCGACGTCCGCCGTGCCGCCGGCCGGTTCCACACCGCCGCCGGCTGGTTGGAATCGCACCACAGCTTTTCGTTCAGCCACCACTACGACCCGGGCAACACCCACTTCGGGCTGCTGCTGGTCAGCAACGACGACGTCGTCGCGCCCGGCACCGGCTTCGACACGCACCCGCACCGCGACATGGAGATCGTCACGTGGGTGCTCGGCGGATCCCTGGTGCACCAGGACTCGGCGGGCCACAACGGGCTCATCCACCCCGGACTCGCGCAGCGCATGAGCGCGGGCCGCGGCATCCTCCACTCGGAGAAGAACGACGCGGCGGGCAGCGCGGAACCCGTGCACTTCGTGCAGATGTGGGTGATGCCGGACGAAGCCGGGATCACCCCCGGCTACGAGCAGCTCGACGTGACCGCGGACCTCGACCGCGGCGGCTTGGTGCCGGTCGCGTCCGGGCGTCCCGGGCACGAGGCGGCGATCCGCATCCACCAGAAGGACGCGGCCCTGCACGCGGCCCGGCTGAAGGCGGGGGAGTCGGTGGCGCTGCCGACCGCGCCCTATGCGCACCTGTTCGTGGCGCGCGGCAGCGTCGCGCTGGAAGGCGCAGGACAGCTGGTCGAAGGCGACGCGGTGCGGATCACCGGCGCGGAAGGCCAGCGGGTGACGGCCGAGGGCGACGCCGAGGTGCTGGTGTGGGAGATGCACAGCACGGTGCAGTGAGGGCCGGGGCGGGGCGCGTCGGCGCGCGGGCTCGACGGAGCGCGGCTCGGCGGGCAGGCTCGTGCTCACGCGACCGGCCACACCGCTCGGCGACGGGAGTCCCAGATGCCGCACGACCGCCCCCTCGACCTGACCCTTTACGGCGCGACCGGCTTCACCGGCACGCTGACCGCGGAGTACCTCGCGCGGAACGCGCCCGCGGGCTGCCGGTGGGCGATCGCCGGGCGCGACGACAAGAAGCTCGCGGCGCTGCGCGACCGGCTGGCGGCGATCGATCCCGCGTGCGCCGAGCTGCCGATCCGCACGGCCGACAGCGCGGATCCGGCGTCGCTGCGGGCGCTCGCGGCGGAGACGCGGGTGCTGGTCACGACCGTCGGGCCGTACCTGCAGTACGGCGCGCCGCTGGTCGCGGCGTGTGCGGAGCAGGGCACGGACTATCTCGACCTCGCGGGCGAGCCCGAGTTCGTCGACCGCATGTACGTCGCCCACCACGCCGAAGCCGTCGAGTCCGGTGCGCGGCTCGTGCACGCGTGCGGGTTCGACGCGATCCCGCACGACCTCGGCGTGTACGCGACCGTCGCGCGGCTGCCGCGCGACGTGCCGATCCGTGTCGAGGGCGTGGTCCGCGCGGGCGGGACGATCTCCGGCGGCACGTTCGCCTCCACGCTGAACGCGGTGTCGCGCCTGCGCGCCTCGCGCGACGCGGCGAAAGCCCGGCACCGGGACGAGCCGCGCCCCGAGGGGCGCCGGATCCGCCTGAACGACGGGAAGCCGCGCCGGGACCGGGCGACGGGCCTGTGGCTGGTACCGCTGCCGACCATCGACCCGCAGATCGTCGGCAGGTCCGCGGCCGCGCTCGACGCCTACGGGCCCGAGTTCTCCTACACGCACTACGCGGGTGTCCGCCGCCTGCCCGTCGCCGTCGGCTCGGCCGCCGGCCTGGTCGGGCTGGTCGCGCTCGCGCACATTCCCCCCGCCCGGCGGATGCTGCAATCCCGGCTCGCGCCCGGCGAGGGCCCGAACGAGGAGCGCCGTGCCAAGGCGTGGTTCGTCGCGCGCTTCACGGGCGAGGGCGGCGGCGAACGTGTGGTGACCGAGGTGCGCGGCGGCGACCCGGGCTACTCCGAGACCGCCAAGATGCTCGCCGAGTCCGCGCTGTGCCTGGCCTTCGACGATCTGCCGGAGACGTCCGGGCAGGTCACGACCGCCGTGGCGATGGGCGACGCGCTGATCGGCCGGCTGCGGCGGAACGGCATCGGGTTCCGGCACCCGGGCGAGGAACCCGACGCGACGGGGTCCAAAGGCGGCGGAGCGGCCGGCTCCGCGGCCGCGGACGGCTCCGACGCGTGACACTTGCTTAGAGCGCACTCCAACTCTCTAGCGTCGTAGCCGCGGCCCACCAGGCCGCCCGCTCCCAGGAGGCCCGATGTCCCCCGCCGACCCGGTTCCGGTCCTCGATCCCGGCCCCGCCGCCGAGATCGGCCGGTATCCGATCGGCGAGGTCGTCGAACGCACCGGGCTGTCCGCGCACACCCTGCGCTGGTACGAACGGATCGGCCTGCTCCCGCAGGTCGGCCGGGAAGCTCCGCGGAGCGGATACCGCACGGCAGGCCGTCGGCTCTACAGCGACAACGACCTCGCGTTCCTCGACTTCGTCGGCAAACTCCGGAGCACCGGAATGCCGGTCGCCGACATGATCCGGTACGCCGAACTCGCCCGCGAGGGCGGCGCCACGGTCGACGAACGCCGCGACGTCCTGGTCGCGCACCGCGCCGACGTCCGCGACCGGATCGCCGAGCTGACCGCCTGCCTGCACGCCCTCGACTACAAGATCGACCTCTACACGCGGCTCCGCGACGACGCCGCGGACGACGGGATGGCTGACGACGATGCGAACCACGACGCTGGGCACTGACGGCCCGCTCACCTCCGTCCAGGGCCTCGGCTGCATGGGCATGAGCGACTTCTACGCCGCCGCGGAGCCGGAGCGCGACCGCTCCCTGGCGACGCTCGCCCGCGCGCACGACCTGGGTGTCGTCCACTTCGACACCTCCGACATGTACGGCTCCGGCGCCAACGAGGAACTCCTCGGCGCGTTCTTCGCCGGCTCCTCCGGCCGCCGCGAGAAGACGCTGCTGGCCACGAAGTTCGGCATCGACCGCAATGCCGCCGAGGGCGAGCGCGGGGTGCGCGGGGACGCCGCGTACGTCCGCGCCGCGTGCGATGCGAGCCTCAAGCGGCTCGGCACCGACGTCATCGACGTCTACTACATGCACCGCCGCGACATGGCCGTGCCGATCGAGGAGACCGTCTGGGCGATGGCCGAGCTGGTCAAGGCCGGCAAGGTCCGCTACCTCGGGCTGTCCGAAGTGACCGCCGCGGAGATCCGCGCCGCCGCGGGCATCCACCCGATCCACGCGGTGCAGGCCGAGTGGTCGGTGTTCGCCCGCGACATCGAAGCGTCGGTCCTGCCGGCGGTGCGGGAGGTCGGTGCCGCGCTGGTCGCCTACTCGCCGCTCGGCCGCGGCTTCCTCAGCGGCAAGTTCGCGGGCTTCGACGACCTGCCCGACGGCGACTTCCGCCGCAACCAGCCCCGGTTCGTCGGCGACAACGGCCGCGCCAACGCGGAACTCCTCGCCCCGCTGCGGGACATCGCCGCCGCACACGGCGCCACGCCCGCGCAGGTCGCCCTCGCGTGGGTGCACGGCCGGACCAAGGCCGACCACCTGCCCGTCGTGCCGATCCCCGGCACCACCAACCCGGACCGGCTCCTGGAGAACGCCGCGGCCGCCGACCTCGCCCTCACCGCCGACGAGATCGCCGCGCTGGAGCCGATCGCCGGCCGCGTCGCCGGGGACCGCTACGCCGAAATGACCCTGACGCACAACGACCGCGCCTGACGGTTTCTCCCCGCACGGCGACGTGCCGTGCGGCCGACCCCGGCCGAAACCACGGCAGCCGCAGCCGACTTCCGTCCCGTACCGCCCGACGGCCTACGCAGCGCAACGCGCGTAGCCTCGATGATCACATAGCGTGAAGCCAAGGTTACGAATCGGCTTCGGTCCCGTCAGCGGGGCTTGTGACCACCGTGTCACCGGGCGTAGCACGGGTAGGCGGCAGTCGGTCGGAACCACCTACTGGGGGTCCTGTGGCGGACGTGGTTTTGGACGGGGTCGGCAAGGTGTATCCGGACGGCACCCGGGCCGTCGAGGGCCTCGACCTGTCCGTGGCGCACGGCGAGTTCCTCGTCCTCGTCGGCCCGTCCGGGTGCGGCAAGACGACCGCGCTGCGGATGGTCGCCGGGCTCGAGGACATCAGCGAGGGCACCGTCCGGATCGGCGAACGCGTCGTGAACCGGGTGCCGTCCCGCGACCGCGACGTGGCGATGGTGTTCCAGAGCTACGCGCTCTACCCGCACCTCAACGTGCGCGACAACATCGGCTTCGGGCTGAAACTGCGCAAGCTGCCGAAGGCCGAGATCGACAAACGGGTCCGCGAGGCCGCACGCACCCTCGGCCTGGAGGAGCACCTGGGGCGGAAGCCGCGCCAGCTGTCCGGCGGCCAGCGGCAGCGCGTCGCGATGGGCCGGGCGATCGTCCGCGAACCGCAGGCGTTTCTTATGGACGAGCCGCTCTCCAACCTCGATGCCAAGCTCCGCGTCCAGATGCGCGCGCAGATTGCCCGGCTGACCCGGGAGCTGGGCGTCACGACGCTGTATGTGACCCACGACCAGGTCGAGGCGATGACCCTCGGCGACCGGGTCGCGGTGATGCGGAAGGGCGTCCTCCAGCAGGTCGCGCCGCCGCAGGAGCTGTACGACCGGCCGGTGAACCTTTTCGTCGCGGGCTTCATCGGGTCCCCGGCGATGAACGTGGTCACCGGTGAACTCGAGGAAGAAGGCGGCGAGTTGCGGGTGCGGTTGGGCTCGCAGCGGCTGACCGTGCCGGCGCAGGTGCTCGTCGACCGCCCGGCGCTGCGCGGCTATGCGGGCCGCCGGATCATCGTCGGGATCCGTCCCGAGGACCTCGGCGAGGTGTCCGGCGAGGTCCCGGACGGGACGGTGCTGCGCGCCGACACCGACCTCGTCGAGTCGATGGGCTCCGAGGTGCACGCGCACGTGCGGATCGACGCGCCGCCCGCGGTCACCGCGGAAGTCCACGAACTCGCCGCGGACGCGGGCGCCGACGACCAGGTCCCGGACCCGGCCACCGGCAGCTCCGAACTGGTCGCCCGGCTCGGGCCGCGCACCGGGGTCCGGGAAGGCGAAGGCACCCGACTGCGTGTGGCCACCGACCGCCTGCACTTCTTCGACCCGGACACGGGGCTGTCCGTCCGCGACTCCGTCCCGGGCCCGGGCGGCCCGACCGACCGGAACGGCCCGACCGACCAAGGCGACCCGACCGACCCGACCGGCAAGTGAAGCGCGGCTACTTCGACGACGGCGATCCTGGAGGGCGAGCAAGCGTGAGACGAGTCGTGGGGGCCCTGGCGGCCGTATCGTTGCTGGCCCTCGGACTGGGGGCGTGCAGCGACGACGACGGCGGCGGCAAGTCGGACACTCCGAGCGCGGGGGCTCCGAGTGGCGGCGGCCCGAGCGTGGCACTGCCGGATCTGAAGGGCACGACGGTGCAGGTGGCCGCCGTGTGGACCGGCGACGAGCAGGCGTCGTTCAAGAAAGTGCTGGCCGAGTTCGAGAAGCGCACCGGCGCCAAGACCGAGTACGTGCCGACCGGCGACAGCGCCGCGACGTTCCTCGGCCAGCGCGTCGAAGGCAACGCGCCGCCGGACGTGGCGTTCCTCGCGCAGCCCGGCGCACTCACGCAGTTCGCGCAGAAGGGCTGGATCAAGCCGCTCGCGTCGGACGTGCAGCAGACCGTCCAGCAGAACTTCTCGACGCAGTGGCAGACCCTCGCGACGAACGACGGCAAGCTGTACGGCGTCTACTACAAGGCCGCCAACAAGTCGCTGGTCTGGTACAACGCCAAGGTCTTCGGGAACGCCGGCGCGGCCGAGCCCAAGACGTGGGACGACCTGCTCAAGACCGCCGGCCTGGTCTCCGACTCCGGCACGCCCCCGTTCGCCACCGGCGGCGCGGACGGCTGGGTGCTGACCGACTGGTTCGAGAACGTCTACCTCAGCCAGGCCGGCCCCGACATGTACGACAAGCTGGCCAAGCACCAGATCCCGTGGACCGACCCGTCGGTGGCGCAGGCGCTGCAGACCCTCGCGCAGGTGTGGGGCAAGGGCGACTGGTTCCCGGGCGGGACCGGCGGCGCGCTGCAGACCGAGTTCCCGGCGTCCGTGCCGCAGGTGTTCGGCGACACCCCGAAGGCCGGCATGTTGCCGGGCGCGGACTTCGTCGGCACGAACATCATCAAGGACACCAAGGCGAAGATCGGGCAGGACGCCAAGTTCTTCGGCTTCCCCGCGGTCGGCACCGGCAAGCCGCCCGTGGTCACCGGCGGCGACGTCGCGGTCGCGATGAAGGACAGCCCCGGGGCGATGGCGCTGCTGAAGTTCCTCGCCACCACGGACGCCGCGCAGATCTGGGCCCAGCAGGGCGGCTACATGTCGCCCAACAAGAACCTCGACTTCGCGTCGTACCACGACGACGCCACGCGGGCGATCGCGCAGAACCTGATCGCGGCGGGCGACGGCTTCCGGTTCGACATGTCCGACCAGGCGCCGTCCGCGTTCGGCGGCACCAAGGGCGAAGGCGAGTGGCGCGACCTCCAGGACTTCCTGCGCAACCCGTCGGACGTCCAGGGTGCGCAGGCCAAGCTGGAGGCGGACGCCGCCAAGGCCTTCGGCAGCGGCTGAGGCGACGGGACGCCATGGCCGAAGCGACGATCCCGTCCCCGGCGAGCACAACCGCCCCCGGGGCCGCACCGCCTGACGAGCGGCGCGGCCTCGGCGGCGGGGCGCTGCTCGCGTGGTTGTTCCTGCTGCCCGCGGTCGTGATGCTGGGCGTGCTGGTCGCCTATCCGATCGTGTGGACGTTCGTGCGCAGCCTGTTCGGCGCGGACGGCTGGTCGGACTTCGCCGGCCTGGGGAACTACCAGGACCTGTTCACCGACGACGACACGTTCACCGCGCTCAAGAACAACCTGATCTGGGTGCTCGTGGTGCCCGCGGTGGTCACCGCGCTCGGACTGGTGTTCGCGGTGCTCACCGAACGGGTGCGGTTCGCTACCGCGTTCAAGCTGGTCGTGTTCATGCCGATGGCCGTGTCGATGCTGGCCGCCGGGATCACCTTCCGGCTGGTCTACGACCGCGACCCGGACAAGGGCGCCGCCAACGCGGCGATCGTCTCCGTGCACGACGCGTTCTCCGGCGGCGCCCCGTACCCCGGGGCGCGGCCGCGGCCGAACGCGGGACTCGATGCGGAAGGCGGCGGGTTCGTCACCAAGGCGGCCTATTCCGCGGGCGCTTCGGTGACGCTGCCGCTGGTCGCGCTGCCCCCGGACAAGATGCCGTCCGACGCGCGCCCGGCGGCCGCACCCGCGGCCGCCGGGGGCGGGCTGTCCGGTGTGGTGTGGCTGGACTTCAGCCCGGGCAACGCGGGTACTCCGGGGAAGGTCGACCCGGGGGAGAAGGGGCTGCCGGGTGTCCGTGTCGAAGCCGTGCGCGACGGGCACACCGTCGCCTCGGCGACGACCGCGGCCGACGGCTCGTTCCGCATCCCCGACCGCGCAGTCGCCGGGGGAGGCGTGCAACTGCGCCTCGCGGAGGGCAACTTCGCGAAGTCGTTCGGCGGCTACGACTGGCTCGGGCCGAACCTCGTCACCGGGGCCATCATCGGCGCCTACGTGTGGATGTGGGCCGGCTTCGCGATGGTGCTCATCGCCGCGGGACTCGCCGCGATCCCCCGCGACGCCCTCGAAGCGGCCCGCGTCGACGGCGCGACCGAAGGGCAGGTCTTCCGGCGGGTGACGGTGCCGCTGCTCGCACCGGTGCTGGTCGTGGTGATGGTGACGCTGATCATCAACGTCCTCAAAGTCTTCGACCTCGTCTACATCATCTCGCTCGGGTCGTCGCAGAAAGAGGCCAACGTCCTGGCGCTGCAGATGTACCTCGCGTCGTTCGGCGGCGGCGACAACCAGGGCCTCGGCAGCGCCATCGGCATCGTGCTGTTCCTGCTCGTGCTGCCCGCGATGCTCTTCAACATCCGCCGCTTCCGGAAGGAGAACCGGTGACGAGCCCGGCAGTCGAAGCGGTCGCCAAGCCCGCCGCCGCGGACACCGGCGGCGGAGCCGTCAAACGCGGGATCGCGTCGCGGATCGTCGCCCGCACCGGCGGCGGCCTCGTGTCGGTCGGGCTGGTGGTCGTCGCGCTGTTCTGGCTGGTGCCCACGTTCGGACTGCTCGTGTCGTCGCTGCGCGATCCGCAGGACACCGGCGCGTCCGGCTGGTGGAAGGTCTTCTCCCACCCCGGGCAGCTGACCTGGCACAACTACGACAAGCTGCTGTCGAACGACGACATGATGAAGGCGTTCTTCAACACGGTCTGGATCACCGTGCCCAGCACCGTGCTGGTGATCCTCATCGGCTCACTCGCCGCCTACGCCTTCGCCTGGCTGGAATTCCCCGGCCGCGACTGGCTGTTCCTCGTCGTCGTCGGCCTCCTGGTGGTGCCGATCCAGGTCGCGCTGATCCCGATCTCCAAGCTCTACGGTGAGACCCACCTCTTCGGCACGATCACCGGCGTCGTCCTCTTCCACGTCGCCTTCGGCCTGCCGTTCGCGGTCTTCCTCCTCCGCAACTACTTCGCCGGCATCCCCCGCGACCTCCTCGAAGCCGCCCGCATGGACGGCGGCACCGACCTCACCATCTTCTTCCGTGTCGTCCTCCCGCTCGGCCTCCCGGCCATCGCGTCCCTGGCGATCTTCCAGTTCCTGTGGGTCTGGAACGACATGCTCGTCGCGCTCATCTACGCCGACGCCGACTCCCAGCCGCTCACCGTCGCCTTGCAATCCCAGACTCGGGCGATGGGCGCCAACATCGAGGTCCTGGCCCCAGGCGCCTTCCTATCGCTCGTCGTCCCGCTGGCGGTCTTCTTCGCCTTCCAGCGGCACTTCGTGCAGGGGGTGATGGCGGGGGCGGTCAAATAGCGCGGAGCCATCGGCAGGCGTCGCGATCACCGTTCCTTGCGCTGGTCCGCCTGGCGGTCGTATCGGGGTGGGGCGCCGCGGTACAGGGTGCGGCCGCCCACTTCCACGATGGTCACCTGGCGTGCGTCCCGCACCCGCGCCACCAACTCCGGCAGCAGGACCGTGCCGGGCGCGGCTGCCGCCAGACGTTCGCGGGCCATGGCCAGGAACAAGTCATTCTGTTCGCGCACCTCCGCAGGGACCCGGGACTCGTCGGACGCGGCTTCGTCCACGGCTTGGAGGAGCGAGAGGCGCGCCTCGAGCGGCGTCGTGGGATCGGCCCCAGCCGCCGTGGCGCGTCGGCCGTCGAGCGTCTTCGGCTGCGTGGTCAGTCCGAGGAAAGGGAAATACGGGGCGGATTGCGGCATTCGCCCGGCCGTGGATTCCATGACGGCCCGGAACTCGTCGAAACCGAGGGTCCCGCCGTTGGCGCTGCGCAGGCTCAGCCAGGCGGTCTCCAGCGGCAACTGGCCGAGTGCCGCGCGCGCGACATCGGACTCCGCGGACCGTTGGATCTCGACCTCTTCGTACAGACTCGGCAAACCCCACCGCTCCGCCGTCTTCGCGCCCGGCACCTGGGAGAAGAACTGGCGTCGGCGTGCGGGGGAGGGTTCGTGCGGGGCTCGCAGGCGCAGGGTCGCCCAGGTGTGCGCGGCCGCGTGCGGGGCCGGTGCGACGAACGCGAGGTCGTAGTCGTTGAGGACCAATCGTCCGTGCTTGTCCGTCATCAGGTTGCCCAGCGTCGGATCGCCGTGCGCCACCACCCAGGGTCCTTTCGACGTGGCGCGGACCGCCTCCGGCGTCATGGTCGACAGGTCGCGACTGAGCTGCTGCGCGCGTGCCAAACCGAGTCGGCGCATCGTGGCGCCGCCGATGAGCGTCCGCACGACCGAGGCAACGCGCACGACGTCGGCACGCGCCACCTCGAAGTGGTCGGCCTCGGCGGCGTTGGCCAACGGGAGGCGGTCGTAGACCGTATACGTCAGGTCCGCGAGATACTCCAGCGACTTCTGCTGGTGCGGACGCAACTCGCGTGCCGCGTCGATGCTTTCCCGAGCGAGTTGCGCGTGGCTCTCGATGAGGGCTTCCAGCTGCCCGTCGTACTCCGCCGGACTCGTCGCTTCGGGCAACGGCGTCAGTTCGTCGTGCAGGAACGAGTTCGTCGGGAGGACCGACGTGAGCGGGGCGGGCGGGAAGACGCCGGGACGCGTCGTCGCCAAGGCGGACCGCGTCAGGTTCTCGTCGAGCACCCGGAGGTCGAACGCATCGCCGGCGGGCGCGGTTGTGGCGGCGCGGACGACAGCCCCGTCTTGCCCGTTGCGGACGACCTCGTTTGCCCCACCCTGGCCGACGGTCCGCGGGAGGACGATCTCGACAAGGTGCTCCGGACGTTTCTCGGGCACGTGCGCGACCTCCGCTTCTGCCGGTTCGGCGCCTCGGGCGTGCGCGACTGTACTGCGTTCCGCCCGGCGACGACAGGATGCCTTGCGCGTCCGTCGAATCGGCGCGTATGCGTTTTCGGGACAGCCCCTAGAGTCGGAGCATGCCGACCGACGCACCGCGCACCCTCACCCTCCGTGAACTGAACCGCGCCACGCTGGCGCGGCAGCACCTGCTGGCGCGGGTGCGGATGCCGGCGTCGGAGATGGTCGGGCACCTGGCCGGAATGCAGGCCCAGCACCCCATGTCGTCGTACTTCACGCTGTGGACGCGGATCGAGGACTTCGACCCCGAAGAACTCGTGGGGTTGATGACGTCGCGGCAGGTGGTGCGGATCGCGCTGATGCGGGGCACGATCCACACGGTCACCGCGGACGACTGCCTGGCCTGGCGGCCGATCATCGCGCCGGTTCTGGAACGGATGACGCGCGGGTCGCACGGCAAGGGCTACGGCTCCGCCGACCTCGACGAACTCGTGCGCCTCGGCCGGGAGTACATCGAGGAGGAGGCGCGGACGTTCGCCGCCGTCGGCGCTTACCTCGGGGAGCGCTGGCCGGATGCGGCGCCGACAGCGTTGGCGCAGGCGCTGCGCGCACACGCCCCGCTCGTGCAGGTGCCGCCGCGCGGGCTGTGGGGACGCAGCGGCGCCGTCGCGCACACCACGGCCGAGCACTGGCTCGGGCGGCCGGTGGCGTCCGAGCCGTCGGTCGACGCGATGGTGCTGCGCTACCTCGGCGCGTTCGGCCCGGCGTCCGTCAAGGACGTGCAGGTGTGGTCCGGCCTGACCCGGCTCAAGCCGGTGCTCGACCGGCTGCGCCCGCGGCTCGCGGTGTTCCGCGACGAGGCCGGGCGCGAACTGTTCGACCTGCCCGACGCGCCGCGGCCGGACGCCGACACCCCCGCGCCGGTGCGGTTCATCGCCGACTTCGACAACCTGACCCTGTCCCACGACGACCGCAGCCGCGCCCTGTCGAAGGAGTGGCAGCAGTGGGGCACGGCCAACCTCAACATGCTGTGGGGCGGCGTGCTGGCCGACGGCTTCCACCGCGCGGCCTGGCGGATCGAGCGCACGAAGGACACCGCGACCCTGCTCGTCAGCTCGGGCCCCGAGCCGAAGGACGTCCTGAAGCCGCACCGCGACGCCGTCGAGGCCGAAGGCCGGCGCCTGCTGGCGTTCGCGGCCGCGGACCGGGACAAGCACGAGATCGCCTACGCCTGACCCGGTCCGCGTTCCCGCGCGGGACCTTTCGACTCACAGCACCTTCGACAGGAACGCCCTCGTCCGCTCGTGCCGCGGATTCGTCAGCACCTCGCGCGGATGCCCGGACTCGACGACGACACCGCCGTCCATGAACACCAGCGCGTCGCCGACCTCGCGGGCGAACCCCATCTCGTGGGTCACCACGATCATCGTCATGCCGTCCTCGGCCAAGCCGCGCATCACGTCGAGCACTTCGCCGACCAGCTCGGGGTCGAGCGCCGACGTCGGCTCGTCGAACAGCATGAGCTTCGGCTCCATCGCCAGCGCCCGCGCGATGGCGACGCGCTGCTGCTGGCCGCCGGAGAGCTGCGCGGGATAGGAGTCCACCTTGTCCGCGAGCCCGACCCGGTCGAGCAGCCGCAGCGCGCGCTCCCGCGCGACCGCCTTGGTCTGCTTCTTCACCTGGACGGGCGCTTCCATGACATTGCCGAGCGCGGTCATGTGCGGGAACAGATTGAAGCGCTGGAACACCATCCCGATATCCCGCCGCTTCAGCGCGACTTCGGAGTCCTTGAGCTCGTAGAGCCGGTCGCCCTTCTGCCGGTAGCCGACCAGTTCGCCGTCCACCCACAGCCGCCCGGCGTTGATCTTCTCCAGGTGGTTGATGCAGCGGAGGAACGTGGACTTGCCGGAGCCGGACGGCCCGATCAGGCAGAACACCTCCCGCGGCAGCACCTGCAGGTCGATCCCGCGCAGCACTTCGTTGAGCCCGAAGGACTTGTGGACGCCTTCGGCGAGCACCACAGGTTGCGCACTGGTCATCGCTGCACCGCCGGCCTGCGGACCGAGAACACGGTCGCCCTGATCTTCCGGAACACGGTGGGCGGCAGCTCGCGCTGCGAGCCCTTGGCGTAGTGCCGTTCGAGGTAGTACTGGCCGACGCTGAACACGCTGGTCAGGAACAGGTACCAGATCGAGGCCACGAACAGCAGTTCCATCGTCGCGAGGTTACGGCTGTAGATGTCCTGCGACTTGCGCATGACTTCTTCGTAGGTGATCACCGACGCGAGCGACGACGTCTTCAGCATGTTGATGAACTCGTTGCCGGTCGGTGGGATGATCACGCGCATCGCCTGCGGCAGGACGATCCGCCGCATGGTCAGCGAGCCGCTCATGCCCAAGGCCTGCGAGGCCTCCGTCTGGCCCTCGTCGACCGACTGGATGCCCGCGCGCACGATCTCCGCCATGTAGGCGCCCTCGTTGATGCCCAGACCGAGCAGCGCGGCGAGGAACGGCGTCATCAGCTCGGTCATCGGCTCGCTGTAGAAGCCGATGTCGAAGGTCGGGAAGATCAACGCCAGGTTGTACCAGAGCAGCAGCTGCACGAGGACGGGCGTGCCGCGGAAGAACCAGATGTACAGCCATGCCACGGTGCTGGTGACCGGGTTCTCGGACAGCCGCATGACCGCGAACATCACGCCCAGGACGAGGCCGAGCACCATCGACAGCACGGTGATGACGACGGTGTTCTTGACGCCTTCGAGAATGGCGTCGGAGAACAGGTAGTCGGGGATGACCCCGTAGTTGATGTCCGCGTTGGAGAACGCGATGCCGATCAGCGCCAGGACGGCGATGACCGCGACGGCGGCGATCCAGCGTCCGTAGTGCGGAACCGGGATCGCCTTGATCGGCACGGGCCCGGCGCCGGGAGCTACCGGGACCTGGGGGCCGGGTTCGGCCGGCGGTCCGCCGGCCGAACCCTTGTCGAAGGAAGGAGCCACGGGTGCTTGCCTCTCACGATCCGGTCAGCCGCCGTTGACGGCGATCTGGGTGACGGCACCCTGCGTCAGCTTCCGCGCCTCCAGGATCTTCGTGTACTCGCCGCTCTTGACGATGTTCTCGAGCGCTTCCTTGACGACGTCGCGGAGCTGCGTGTCGTCCTTGCGCAGCGCGACACCGTACGGGCCGGCCTCCAGCTGCTCGCCGACCACCTCGAAGTCGCCGCCGTTGTTGGCGGTCTGCGCGTTGTAGGCGGCGACCGGGAAGTCGTTCATGTCGGCGACCGAGCGGCCCTGCTTGAGCTGGAGCAGCGCGTCCGTGTCCTTGTCGAAGGTCAGCAGGTCGATCTTGCCCTTGCCCGCCGCGGCGCACTTCTCCTGCTGCTTGTTGGCCATCTCCTCCTGCGTGGTGCCCTTTTGCAGCGCCACGGTCTGGCCGCAGAGGTCGTCCAGGGTCTTGATCCCCTTGGGGTTGCCCTTCTGGACGAGGATCGACGTGCCCGCGTTGAAGTAGTCCACGAAGTCGACGCCCGGCCCGGCCTTCTTGCCGTCCTTGTCGACCCCGTTCTGGCGGTCCTTGGTGTCGCTCATCGACGACATGATCAAGTCGATGCGCTTGGAGTTGAGCGACGTGATCAGGCCGTCGAACGACTGGTTCTTGAACTGGAGCTGGATGCCCAGCTGCTTGCTGATGGCGGCCGCGATGTCCGGGTCCATCCCGATGATCGTCTTGCCGTCCGAGTCGTAGTACTCGTTCGGCGCGTACGCCACATCCGAGCCCACCTTGATGACCTGGGCCTTCTGGTACTTCTCCGGCACCTTCGCGTACAGCGGTGCGGACTTGTCCACGGGCGGCTTGCTGTCGCCGTCGTCGCCGCAGGCGGTGAGGAGCAGCGCGCCGGCCACGAGCGCGGCACCGGCCGCGGATATGCGGCGGCGCGCCGAGTGTGCAGTCATCGGGGTCCTCCATGAGGGAGCGGAACAGCGCCGATCGGGGACTGACGTACACAAAGATCGACTCGGACACTTGTTCACCCGCGCCGAGATCGAGTCGCAGTTTCCCATCATGTGGACCGGTGGGGGGATGCTCGGAATGTCAAATTCAGATAACGGATGACGCGCGTAGTGCATGAACATCGGCGCGAAAACGGCCGAGAGCCCGGAGCGCGCCATGCGCTCCGGGCTCTCGCGTTCAGCTCAGGCAGTCACCGTGACCGGTCAGGCGTCCCCGCCCACCGTGCCGACCCCGGCCGCCTTGACGTCGAGGATCTGGTACCGGTCGATGGCCTTCTTGACCGTGCCCGGGTCGACCTCGCCGCGGCGCGCCAGCTCGCTGAGCACGCCCACCACGACCGACTCGGCGTCCACGTGGAAGAACCGCCGCGCGGCACCGCGGGTGTCCGCGAAGCCGAAGCCGTCGGTCCCGAGCGAGCTGAAGTCGCTCGGCACCCAGCGGGCGATCTGGTCCGGCACCGCACGCATCCAGTCGCTGACCGCCAGCACCGGGCCCGGACGGCCGTCCAGCACGCGCTGCACGTACGGGATCCGCGGCTCCTCCTCCGGGTGCAGGAGGTTGTGCTCCTCGCACGCCACGGCCTCGCGGCGCAGCTCGTTCCACGACGTCGCCGACCACACGTCCGCGACGACGTTCCAGTCCTCGGCCAGCATGCGCTGCGCGTCGAGCGCCCACGGCAGGCCGACGCCGGACGCCAGGATCTGCGCCTTGAGCGCGCCGTCCCGCGGCTCGCCGGGCTTGAGCAGGTACAGGCCCTTGAGGATGCCGTCGACGTCGACGTTCTCCGGCTCGGCCGGCTGGTCGATCGGCTCGTTGTAGACCGTCAGGTAGTAGAAGACGTCCTCGCCGTGCGGGTGCTCGTCCGACGAGCCGTACATACGGCGCAGGCCGTCCTTGACGATGTGCGCGATCTCGAACGCGTAGGCCGGGTCGTAGGCCACGACCGCCGGGTTCGTCGACGCCAGCAGCTGCGAGTGCCCGTCAGCGTGCTGGAGGCCCTCGCCGGTCAGCGTGGTCCGGCCCGCGGTGGCGCCGAGCACGAAGCCGCGCGCCAACTGGTCGGCCATCTGCCAGAACTGGTCGCCGGTGCGCTGGAACCCGAACATCGAGTAGAAGACGTACACCGGGATCATCGGCTCGCCGTGCGTCGAGTACGACGACCCGGCGGCGATCAGCGACGCGGTGCAGCCCGCCTCCGAAATGCCCTCGTGGAGCATCTGGCCGCTCTCCGACTCCTTGTAGGAGAGCAGGAGTTCGCGGTCGACGGCCTCGTACCGCTGGCCGTGCGGGTTGTAGATCTTCGCGGTCGGGAACATCGCGTCCATGCCGAACGTGCGGTACTCGTCCGGCGCGATCGGCACGAAGCGCTTGCCGATCTCGGGGTCGCGCATGAGGTCCTTGAGGAGCCGCACGAAGGCCATCGTGGTGGCCATCGGCTGCCGCGCGCCCTTCTTGATCGGCGCGTACACGTCGTCGCCGGGCAGCTTGACCGGCTTGGCGCGCAGCACGCGCTGCGGCATCGAACCGCCGAGCGCCGCGCGGCGCTCCCGCATGTACTCCATCTCCTCGGACTTGTCGCCCGGGTGGAAGTACGGCGGCAGGTCGGCTTCCAGCTCCTGGTCCGAGATCGGCAGGTACAGCCGGTCGCGGAACATCTTGAGGTCGGCCTTGGTGAGCTTCTTCATCTGGTGCGTCGCGTTGCGGCTCTCGAAGTTCGGACCGAGGGTCCAGCCCTTCACCGTCTGCGCGAGGATCACCGTCGGCTGGCCGGTGTGCTCACGTGCCGCCTTGAACGCCGCGTACACCTTGCGGTAGTCGTGGCCGCCGCGGCCGAGCTTGCGCAGCTCGTCGTCCGACATGTGCGCGACCATCTTGCGCAGCCGGGCGTCGTCGCCGAAGAAGTGCTCGCGGGCGTAGCCGCCGGACTCCACCGCGTACGTCTGGAACTGCCCGTCCGGCGTGGTGTTCATCTTGTTGACGAGCACGCCGTCGGTGTCCTGCGCGAGCAGCGGGTCCCACGAGCGGTCCCACACGACCTTGATCACGTTCCAGCCGGCGCCGCGGAAGTACGACTCCAGCTCCTGGATGATCTTGCCGTTGCCGCGCACCGGGCCGTCGAGCCGCTGCAGGTTGCAGTTGATGACGAAGGTGAGGTTGTCCAGCTCCTCGCGGGCCGCCAGGCCGATGTTGCCCAGCGACTCCGGCTCGTCCATCTCGCCGTCGCCGAGGAACGCCCACACGTGGCTGCGCGAGGTGTCCTTGAGGTTGCGGTGCAGCAGGTACCGGTTGAACCGGGCCTGGTAGATCGCGCCGAGCGGGCCGAGGCCCATCGACACGGTCGGGAATTCCCAGAAGTCCGGCATGAGCCGCGGGTGCGGGTACGACGACAGGCCGTACGGCGCCTGCGAGTGCTCCTGGCGGAAGCCGTCCAGGTGCTCCTCGGTCAGCCGTCCCTCGAGGAAAGCGCGGGCGTAGATGCCGGGGGCGGCGTGGCCCTGGAAGAAGATCTGGTCGCCGCTCTCGCCGTGGTCCTTGCCGCGGAAGAAGTGGTTGAAGCCGACCTCGTACAGGCTGGCGGACGACGCGTACGTCGCGATGTGGCCGCCGACGCCCAGGCCGGGCCGGTTGGCGCGGGACACCATGATGGCCGCGTTCCAGCGGATGAACGCGCGGATGCGGCGCTCGATGTCCTCGTCACCGGGGAACCACGGCTCGCTCTCCGGCGGAATGGTGTTGATGTAGTCGGTGCTGCGCAGGGCAGGCACACCGACCTGCCGCTCGCGGGCGCGTTCGAGCAGCTTGAGCATGATGTAGCGGGCGCGCTGCCGCCCCTGCTCGTTGATGACGGAGTCCAGCGACTCCAGCCACTCCCCGGTCTCCCCGGGGTCGATGTCCGGGAGCTGGCTCGGGAGGCCGTCACTGATGATCGAGAAGCGCTCTCGTCCGGATGCCACGCTGTTCCTTCGCATATCGGTAGATGTAGCGATCATCGGCCGGGCCCGGGATGCCCGGAGTTGTCCCGGCGATCCCGCGCGTCGGCCGCCAATGAGCGGTGTCGCGCCGCCTCCATCGTGGTACCCGGACGCCGTATCCGTCATCTCTACCGATCAGTAATGAACCCGGTGGATGCGCAGGTAGCGCCCACACGTGCCCATATCTGCCGCTTCGATCTCGTGGACCTTTGTATCCCTGCCTCTTCGGCTTTCCCGGCTACCGCGACGAGGGGCGGCGTTGCCCTGACCCCGGCTGTCGCCGGGTGCCACACGCGGCGGTCGACGGGTGCGGGGTATCCACACCTGTCAACCGCCTAGAACATTACGCCCGGCCTCTTTCTTCCGAAGCACCGGCGTAGTTGTCTGGGAGGTGTACGGATGCCGCGGCGGGGGACACACCAGGCATCCTCGGCGGAAGGAGTTCCGATGCACGCGACCATCGGCGACCGGCTGCACGTCCACGGCAACCACGTCGGCGAAGCGGACCGGAAAGGCGAGATCCTCGAGGTCCGCGGCCCGGACGGCGGTCCGCCCTACGTGGTGCGCTTCGAGGACGGCCACACCGGCCTGATCTTCCCCGGACCGGATGCGGAGGTCGAGACCGCGGCGGTGCGGCACGCGCTGGGACGCCCGCTGCCGGGTTCGGCACCCACGCCGAACGCGATGCCCAAGCACCAGCGGCACGGCTGGTGACCCCCCGACACTTTTCCGAGACGCGTCCGGCACCCGGCCGGCCCGACCGGCACCACCCCGATACCCGTCGGGGTGGTGTTTGGGCGGTGGCGTGACCTGGGTACTTGCGCGAACAGCCCGGCGCGTGTGGACTACGGCCACAGCTCCGGAAACCTGCGGGGCCGAACATGGGAGGTCACTTCGTGAGCGCGACCGCGGACCACGCGGAGGAGAAGGCCAATCCGGCTGCCCGGCTTGGCTTCGAGGCCGGACAGGTGGTCCAGGAACTCGGGTACGACGACGACGTTGACGAGGAGCTGCGCGAAGCCATCGCGGAGGTCACCGGAAACGAGCTTGTCGACGAGGACTACGAGGAGGACGTCGCCGACGTCGTGCTCCTCTGGTTCCGCGATGAGGACGGCGATCTCGTCGATTCCCTCGTGGACGCCCTGACCACGCTCACGGACGGCGGTCACATCTGGCTGCTGACCCCGAAGACCGGACGCGACGGCTACGTCGATCCCGCGGACATCGGTGAAGCGGCCCCGACGGCGGGCCTGGCCCGCACCACATCCGCCAATGCCACCAAGGACTGGTCGGCGACCCGTCTGGTGGCGCCCAAGACCGCGCGCAGCGGCAAGCGGTAGTCCCGACGCGGAACACCACGAGGCCCGCGGCCGATCCGATCCGGATCGGCCGCGGGCCTCGTCGCATACCGGCGGCCGGCCCGGGGCGGGTCAGCGCTGCAAGCGGCTTATGGTGCGCCCTATCCCGCCGAGCCAGCCGGCCGCGACCCGCAGCGCGGGGCCGCCGGGCAGGCCGGGGACGTGGTCGAGCAGCGGCGCCAGGGCCAGCAGGCCGGCCAGGTTGTCCAGCCGCAGGTCGCGCTTGACCAGCAGCGGCGGCACCGACCGGCGGCCCGCCGACGCGTCCAGCAGCAGCGCGGTGGACGCGCCGCGGACGGCCGGTATGCCGCGCTCGTCGGCGGCGACCCGGCGGACCGTCCAGCCGTCCGCGGACGCGGCGAACGCCCAGCCGCCGTCCGGACCGGCCAGCGCGGTGTCGGCGGCGACGCCGTGCCGGGCGGCCAGCGCGCCGGTGATGTCGGCGAGCGCGAGCAGCCCGGCGTCGAGCAGTGCGGGGTCCGGCTTCGTGGCGCCGCAGGGGGCCAAGTCGAGGGCGTGCACGGCCAGTTCGTAGGCGATCGCGCCGAGCTGGGTGAGCAGCGGGACGGGGCCGACCTGCGAGCCGGTGGGCGTGGTGCCGAGCCCGGGGTCGGCGGCGACGGCGGTGAAGGCGTCATCGATGCGGGCGCGTCCGGCGTCGAGCGCGGCCAGCAGGTCGTCCCGGGTCGCGTCGCGGTGGGCGGCGATCAGCGCGGCGTTGGCGGCGTCCTGGTCGAGCGGCTCGGCCGCGGCGGGGCGTTCCCCGCGGGCCTCGGCGAGGAGCCGGGTGAGGAGTGGTTCCTCCGGCCACGAGGCGAGGTGCGCGACGACGTCCCGGCCGGTCCAGCCGGGCAGCCGCGACGGCGCGTCCGGGTCGGCGTCCGCGGCGGTGCGGCGGAACGCGTCCCACGCGGCGAGCGCGCGCTCGCGCTGCTCACCGAGCGGCAGATCGGCCGCGCCACGCGGGCCCTGGCCGGCGGGGGCCGGGCGGTCGGGGCCGGGGTGCGCGGCGCCGGGCTCGTCGTCGGCGGCGGCGTCGTGCGGGTGAGCGGTCGCGGGCATGCCCCCCATCCTTCCCTGGACAATTCCGAGCCAAGCGGGCCCCACCCCGAACGCAGTCCCGACAGGGCTCCTACACACACGCACACGAACTCGCCGACCGCAGGACCTGCTCACCGACCGAGCTCGCCCGAACGTGCCTCCACGCACACGCACGCGAACATACCGACCGCCCGACCGCCCTCCTGGCCCCGGTGCGGGGTGGCGTGGGTCCGTCGACGACCCGGGCGGCGGTGCGCTGGTGGGGGTGCGGCGGGTCGTGGGCCGGGGCCGCCTGCGCGGCCTCGCCCGCCGGGACCGTCGGGGGCGCGGGGCTACGGGCGGGTGGCGGCCCGATGGTCATCAGGTGGTCACCCGTGCGGGCCGGTGCGGGGCTGGTGCCAGACTGTGGGCGTGAAGCCCCTTCCGGGGCGCGACACCGTCACATCGCAGCGGTTGGAAATCCGCAGGTCGAAAGGACCGCACCATGGCCGTCGAGATCGGCAGCAAGGCCCCCGACTTCGAGCTGAAGAACCAGCACGGCGAGGTCGTCAAGCTCTCCGACTTCCAGGGCAGCAAGAACGTCGTCCTGCTCTTCTACCCGTTCTCCTTCACCGGCGTGTGCACCGGCGAGCTGTGCGCGCTGCGCGACGAGCTGCCGACCTTCGTCAACGACGACACCCAGCTCCTCGCGGTGTCCTGCGACTCGATGTTCACCCAGAAGGTGTTCGCCGAGCGCGAAGGCCTGGAGTACCCGGTGCTGTCGGACTTCTGGCCGCACGGCGAGGTCTCCAAGGCTTACGGCGTGTTCAACGAGGAGAAGGGCTGCGCGGTCCGCGGCACCTTCATCATCGACAAGGAAGGCACGGTCCGCTGGACCGTCGTCAACGCGCTGCCGGACGCGCGCGACCTGAACGAGTACGTCAAGGCGCTCGGCTCCATCTGACCCCTCCGACCTCTCCGGTCGCTCCGGTCTCCCGCCGTGCCCGGTCCGGCGCCCCTCGGGGCACCGGACCGGGCACGGCGTTTTCACGGCCCGTTCGGGGGCAGGTGCAGGAACGATTGGCCGCGCGGAAATGTTCGCGCGCGCGACACCCGTCAGATCACAACGGCACCAGGAACTCGTGACTAGGATCGGATCGTTGTCCAGCCGTATACGGCAAATCCCGGAGCATCGCCGCCGCGGCGGTCTCCACGAACTTATGGAGGACTCGTGGGAGTCAGCCTGAGCAAGGGCGGCAACGTCTCCCTGACCAAGGAGGCCCCGGGCCTGACGGCCGTTCTGGTCGGCCTGGGCTGGGACGTCCGCACGACCACCGGCACGGACTTCGACCTGGACGCAAGCGCGATCCTGCTCAACAACACGGGCAAGGTCGCCTCGGACAGCAACTTCGTGTTCTTCAACAACCTCAAGAGCCCCGACGGCTCGGTGGAGCACACGGGCGACAACCTCACCGGTGAAGGCGAGGGCGACGACGAGGCGATCAAGGTCAACCTCGCGGGTGTCCCGACCGAGATCGAGCGCATCGTGTTCCCGGTGTCGATCTACGACGCGGAGACCCGCCAGCAGTCGTTCGGCCAGGTCCGCAACGCGTTCATCCGCATCGTCAACCAGGCGGACAACAACGAGCTGGCGCGGTACGACCTCACCGAGGACGCGTCGACCGAGACCGCGATGGTCTTCGGCGAGCTGTACCGCAACGGCGCGGAGTGGAAGTTCCGCGCGGTCGGCCAGGGCTACGCCTCGGGCCTGCGCGGCATCGCGCAGGACTTCGGCGTCAACGTCTGACGTCCGCCGGACCGCGGCGCCGCACGGTGCCGCAGCACAATTGCAAGGTGACGCCCGCCGGCCGTGCGCCGGCGGGCGTCCTGCTTTCTTCCGTCGATTACCGCAATTCCGTATCGATTTCGTAGCGCGATTGCGCAACACCGCAACTATGCCGTCCGATGGCAAAGGCGTTCGCGTGCGGCGCCGGCCGGAATGCCGGTTGGGGGAAATCCCTTGAGCCGGGACGGGGTCGAGACGCGGTGCAGGGCGTCTGACTAGGCTTCGATCGGGGACCAAGCGAAGCAGGAGGAACACATGGGGGTCACCCTCGCAAAGGGCGGCAATGTCTCGCTGACGAAGGCCGCGCCGAACCTGACGACGGTGCTGGTCGGTCTCGGCTGGGACGCGCGCGCGACTACGGGTGCGGCATTCGACCTCGATGCCAGCGCCCTGCTGTGCGGCGGCGCCGGAAAGGTGCTCGGGGACGACTACTTCGTTTTCTACAACAACCTCAAGAGCCCCGAAGGCTCCGTGGAACACACGGGCGACAACCTCACCGGCGAGGGCGAAGGCGACGACGAGACGATCATGGTCGACCTCACGCTCGTGCCCGCGGGCGTGGAGAAGGTCGTGTTCCCCGTCTCGATCTACGACGCCGAGAACCGGGGGCAGACGTTCGGGCAGGTGCGCAACGCGTACATCCGCATCGTGAACCAGGCGGACGGGAACGAGCTTGCGCGTTATGACCTGACGGAAGATGCGTCAAGCGAGACTGCCATGATCTTTGGAGAACTTTACCGATACCAGGGAGAATGGAAGTTCCGCGCGGTCGGCCAGGGGTACGCTTCGGGGCTGCGGGGGATCGCTCTCGACTTCGGCGTCAGCGTTCAGTGACGACCAGTCAGGGCCGGTCACCCCGGTGACCGGCCCATAGTCGTTTCAGGGGGGCAGTACCCCGGCGCCACCCGTCCTTCCGTTCTTCCTGCCCGACAACCCGAGAAAGGGACCATCCCTCCGTGTTGCTCCGTACCTTCGGCTGGTCATTCGCCGTGACCTTGGCGGGATTGGCCGTCGCCTTCATCTTCTGGGGGGCGGAAGGATTCGGCGTCGTCCTGATCCTGTCCATCCTGGAGATCTCGTTGTCCTTCGACAACGCGGTCGTCAACGCCACGATCCTCAAGAAGATGAACGCCTTCTGGCAGAAGATCTTCTTGACCGTCGGCGTGCTCATCGCGGTCTTCGGCATGCGGCTGGTGTTCCCGCTGGCCATCGTCAGCGTGACCGCGTCGCTGAATCCCATGGACGTCATCGATCTCGCGTTCCATGAGAACAAGATGATCGACGGCATGACGTACGCCGACTACCTGCACGACGCGCATCCCGCGATCGCGGCGTTCGGCGGCATCTTCCTGCTGATGATCTTCCTGGACTTCATGCTCGACGACCGCGAGCACAACTGGATCGCCCCGGTCGAGCGGTTCACCGCACGGCTCGGCAAGTTCGAGGTGCTGTCCACCCTCATCGCCCTGGTCGGCCTGGTCCTCGCCGCGCAGCACCTGGCGCCGGAGGGCAAGGAGGGCACCGTGATGGTGGCCGGTGTCCTCGGCCTCATCGCGTACCTGGGCGTCGGCGGACTGTCCGATTACTTCGAGTCGCACGGGGTCGGCGGGGACGACGACGAGGACGAGGCGGAGGAGGGCGCCAAGTCCGGCAGCGCCAAGCCGCTCGTGCTGGCGTCCGGCAAGGCCGCGTTCTTCATGTTCCTCTACCTCGAGGTCCTCGACGCGTCGTTCTCCTTCGACGGCGTCGTCGGCGCGTTCGCGATCACCCAGGACCTGCTGTGGATCACGCTGGGCCTCGGCATCGGCGCGATGTACATCCGGTCGCTCACCGTCTACCTGGTGCGCCAGGGCACGCTGGACGACTACGTGTACCTGGAGCACGGTGCGCACTACGCGATCGGCGCGCTGGCGGGCATCCTGGTCTTCTCGATCAAGTGGGAGGTCCCGGAGATCGTCACCGGCCTCGTCGGTGTCGGCTTCATCGGCATCGCGCTGATCTCGTCGATCATGCGCAACCGCCGGATCGGCCACATCCCCGGGCAGAACGGGCAGGGCAGCGAGCCATCGGTGGAAGCCAAGGTCTGAGCAACGGGATGAACCCGCCCGAACTCCCCTGAAAAGGGGCGGAATCGGGTCCGGAGCGAAACCGGCCGTACCGCGCGCGTGTCTCACCAGGCACCGCGCGGTACGGCTATTTTTGTGTCAGCTGTGCCGGCACGGTGACCGGGCGCCGTCCGCGCCCGGCGCCGGCCGGCCGAGGCGGGGAGGGCACGATGCCGTTGTTCGGACGGTCGCAAGGCGGACTGATCGGTGAGCCGGACACCGGCAGCCACAAGGTCACCCTGACCCGGACCACCCCCGAGGTGTCGCTGACCCGCCAGGGTTCGGCGACCGGCACGCTCCGCGTCAACCTGCACTGGAACCAGCACTACGAAGAGGCCCCGGGCCGCCCGCGCGGCGGACTGTTCCGTCCGCTCGAGGTCCAGGCGCCGCCGCTGCCGCAGAAGATCGACCTCGACCTCGGCTGCATGTGGGAACTCGCGGACGGCTCCAAAGGCGTCGTGCAGGCGCTCGGCAACCTCTACGGCGACTTCAACGCGACCCCGTTCGTCCGCCTCGACCACGACGACCGCACCGGCTCGGCCTCCGGCGAGACGATGTTCATCAACCTCGACCAGTGGCGGCTCATGAAGCGGCTGCTGATCTTCGTCTACATCTACGACGGGACGCCCGCCTTCGACCAGGCCAACGGCGTCGTGAGCCTCTTCCCGAACGCCGGCCGCCCCATCGAAGTCCGCCTCGACGAACGCTCGTCCGGCGCCAAGACCTGCGCGGTCGCCCTGGTGGAGAACCACGGCGACGACGTCACCGTGCGCCGCGTGGTGCGCTATCTCGACGGGTTCCAGGCCGAGCTGGACCGGGCGTTCGGGTGGGGGCTGGTCTGGGCGCGGGGCTACAAGTAAATGCCGCGCGGCCGGTGACGGCGCGTTCCTGGACTGCCGAGCGAACCACAGCAGGCAAGCAGGCAAGCAGGCAAGCAGGTAGGTAGGAAGGGAGGCGTCATGGCCGACGCCGTGGAGGACTTCGGCGGCACCCCCGTCTTCGTGTGCGACCCCGCGGGCGAACCGGTGCGCGGCGAGCAGGACGCCACGGACCTGATCGGCAACGCGTACTACCAGGGCGCGTCCTGGGTCGCGGTGCCCGCGGAACGCCTCGGCGACGACTTCTTCCGGCTGAGCACCAAGGTCGCGGGCGGGATCGTGCAGAAGTTCGCCAATTACCGCATGGGCTTGGCGGTGCTCGGTGACATCGACCGGCACGTCGCGGGGAGCACGGCGCTGCGCGACTTCGTGGTGGAGAGCAACCGCGGCCGCCAGCTGTGGTTCCTCCGGGACGCGGAGGCGCTGCGCGGCAAGCTGGCGGGGGAGTAGCGGCAATCTCGGCAAGCACCACCGGCCGAGCCCGGCCGAGCCCGGCCGGTGCGTGCTGTGCGCCCTCCTGGCATCGACCGGAAAGCGCCCCCGGTACCGCTACTGGAACTGCGGGCCCTGCGGCGGGTTGTTCAGCCACTGGGTCTGCGGTGCCGGGCCGCCGGGGAAGCCGGGGCCCGACGGGGCCGGGGTGTGCGCCGGAGTCGCCTGCGGCGTGTGGCCGGGGCTCGAGTGCGGGCCCTGCGGCATGGCGCCCGGGGCGTACTGCGGCCCGCCGGGCGGCATGTGCATGACACCGGCGGGCGTCAGCGTGCCCGCCGGGGTGCCCGGGTTGGACACCGGCCCCGCGGCGGACGCCGGCTGCGAGGCCGGGCCGCCCGCGCTGCCGTGCCCGGGTGTGGCCGGGAAGCCGGGGGCGGGGTCGTCGAGGCCGGGCGGCGGGGGGATCGGGATGCCGCCGTACGGCGACTGCGGCCCGGTCGAGGCTCCGGCCGGGGGCGCGCTGTCCGGCAGGCTCGCGGGCATCAGCGCGGTCGCGGGAAGGTCGGCGAACGGCGTAGGCGTGACCGGTGCGCGCCCGGCGGACGGCTGCGGCCGCGCGGTCGCCGGGGTGCTCGCGGGCCCGGCGGTGGTCGGCGCGGGGGTCGGCCACGGGGACGACGTCGACGGGGACGGGGTGGACGGCGTCGCGGCCGACGGAGACGCGGCGGGCGCCGGGGAAGCCGAGCCCTGCCGCGGTCCCGCGGACGGCGCCGGGACGGCCGCGGGGGCCGGCTCGTCGTCTTCCTCGTCGTCGACGTTGATGCCGTAGTCCATCGCCAGCCCGGCCAGGCCCGTGTCGTAGCCCTGGCCGACCGCGCGGAACTTCCACTGGTCGTTGCGCTGGTAGATCTCGCCGAACACGAACGCCGTCTCGGTGGTCGCACCGGCGATCGGGAAGTTCAGCAGCTCCGTGCCCGACCCGGCGTCGAAGACGCGCAGGATCAGGTTCGGGACCTGGCTGACCCGGCCTTCGTACGCCGAGCCCGCCACCACGACCCGCGCCACGCTCGGCTCCAGCGCCTTGATGTCCACCCGGAACGCGTCCGAGCAGCCCGCCGCCGCGACGACCTTGTCGCCGTGCACGACCGCGCCGGACGGATGCCGCGGCTGGTTGTAGAACACGAAGTCCGCGTCGGTGCGCACCTTCCCGTTTGCGCCCAGCAGCAGCGCCGAGCAGTCGATGTCCGGCACCCCGGCACCCGGCCGCCACTCCAGGACGACCCGGACCGACTCCGCGCCGAGGACCGTGTTCGCGCCCTTGGTCATCACCTGCGTCATGGCCCCATCCTGCCCGGAACGGCGCCCGCGGCTCAACGAGGGGGCGGGCGCGGCGTGCCGCCGGGCCCCGCGGGGCTCACCCGGACGGCCCATCCGTGCGGAGATCCATCCGGAATGCGCGAACTCGGACGGATCGGCGTTCGTTGAAGATCCGGGGACGGCATGGGGACGGCAGTGCGGGCGCGGGGATCGTGCGTGCTCCCCGCCACATTGTCGCTCCGTGGTTTTCGGCCGTCACCCAGCGTGCACGCCCCGCCGGAAACCCGGGTGCCGTCGGCAATTCCGGCCTTCCGACCGCGTCGCTGCGGGCGGCCGGATTGCGTGTGACACGGCTGTGACAAGCCCGTGAACGTCTTCCGCATGCGCCCGGAGGGAACTTCTGTCATTTTGCTTTTCGGTTACCGTATGTGTGCCTGCCGGGATTCCCGGTCGGGCGCGAACGCGCCGAAGGCGCGAATAAGGTCCCACCGCACCGCCATGCGCGAGGGGGACGCGCCCAGGACCGGAAACTCGACACGCAAGGGGGAAAACGGATGCGCCACTTCGCGTTCTTGGCCGACCACGAGCTGAGCCGGCTGTTCCATCGGCCGCCGCAGGAGTTCGGCCGCGATTCCGAGCCGTCCGTGCTCGCCGCGGCACTCGGCGCCACCTTGTACAGCCCCGCCACGCGCCGCACCCTGGCCGCGGACATCGCCAAGCAGGCCGCGCGCGGCGTCACCTCGATGGTGCTGTGCCTGGAAGACGCGATCGACGACCGGGACGTCGAGATGGGCGAGCACAACCTCGTCGCCCAGCTCACCGAGTACGCCGAATCCGGCGCCGACGGCCCGCTGCTGTTCGTCCGGGTCCGCACCGCCGAGCAGATCACCGACCTCACCGAGCGCCTCGGCCCGGCGCTGTCCGTGCTCACCGGCTTCGTCATGCCCAAGTTCGAACCGGACAACGGCGCCCGCTACCTCAAGGCGCTCGTCGAGGCCGGCCTGGACAGCGGCCGGCGGCTGCTCGGCATGCCGGTGCTGGAATCGCCGAGCATCGCCTATCTCGAATACCGGCAGCGGGTCCTGACCGACCTGTCCGCGCTGATAGCCGGCTACCGCGAGCACGTGCTCGCGGTGCGGATCGGGGCGACGGACTTCGCGTCCGCGTACGCGCTGCGCCGGTCGCGCGACCTGACCGCCTACGACGTCCACCTGGTCGCCGGCCTGATCGCCGACATCGTCAACGTGTTCGGCCGCTCGGACGGCACCGGATTCGTCATCTCCGGCCCGGTCTGGGAGTACTTCCCGCAGGGCGAGCGCCTGTTCAAGCCACAGCTGCGGCGCTCGCCGTTCGCCGAGGCGGAGGACCCGGACGAGGCCGTCGCGCTGCGGTCCCGGCTGATCTCCGCCGACCTGGACGGGCTGATCCGCGAACTCGAACTCGACAAAGCCAACGGCCTGCTCGGCAAGACCGCGATCCACCCGAGCCACGTCGCGGTCATCCACGCCATGTCGGTGGTCACCCACGAGGAATTCAGCGACGCCTCGGACATCCTCGCGGAGAGCGCGGCGGGCGGGGGCGTGCTGCGTTCGGCCTACACGAACAAGATGAACGAAGTGAAGCCGCACCGGGCCTGGGCCGAAGCGGTGATGCGCCGCGCGGGCGCGTTCGGCGTGGCGGCGGAGGACGTCAGCTTCGTCGACCTGCTGGCCGCCACGGCGTCGGCGCAGGCCGCCGGCCCGGTGCGCGCCAGCGTGGCACCGCGGCTGCGGGACATGTCGCACGCGGTGAACGTGCGGGGGACGTCGGCGGGTTCGGGCGGAGAGCGATGAGCACGGGATACGGCGCGGCCGAGGCGGGGCGCTCGGGCGGCTCGGCCCGCTGGGGCGCGTCGGATGCGTCGTCTGCGTCGACCGACTCGGGTGCCGAATGGTCGGGCACGTGGGTCGCGCGCCGTCTCGGGCTGCGGATGGCCGCCGACGAGAACGGCATCGGACCGAGCTTCTCGACCGACGTGACCGCGTCGTACGACGGGGCCGGCGACCTGCGCGGCTTGGTCGGCCTCGCCCTGCGCCGCAACCCGCGCCGCGCACACCTGCTGGTGTCGACGGTGCTGGGCAAGCATGTGCCGCAACTGCCCGAGTTGGTGCACGAGTCCGGGCGGGCGTTGGGCGTGCTGGTGGCGGCCCGGCTGGCCGACGGGGTCGGCGAGGCCGAGACGACCGGGGCCGGTCGAGCCGGTCTCGGTCGGGGGTTCCACGGAGCGGCGCCGACGGGCAACGGCACGCGCGTGACCGCCCAGACCGCCGCGGGCGGGAGCCACGACCACCGCCCCGTCGTCCTCGGGTACGCCGAGACCGCGACCGGGCTCGGCCACTGCGTCGCCGAGATGGTGGCGGGCGCGACCTACCTGCACTCGACGCGGCGGCCGGTGTCCGGTGTCGAGCCGCTGGGCGGGTTCGAGGAGGAGCACTCCCACGCCACTTCGCACTTGCTGCTGCCGGAGGATCCCGCGCTGCTGTCCGGGCACGGGCCGCTGGTCCTGGTCGACGACGAACTGTCCACCGGGCGCACGGTGTTGAACACGATCGCGGAGATCCATACGGTCGCGCCGCGCAGCCGCTACGTGATCGCGTCGCTGATCGATGTGCGCACCGGCGCCGACCGGGCCGCGATGGCGGCGTTTGCGGCGGAGCTGGGTGCGCGCGTGGACGTCGTGGCGCTGGCGAGCGGTGTGGTGACGCTGCCGGAGGATGCCCTGGCGCGCGGCCAGGAGTTGGTGGCCGCGGAGGAAGCCCGGGGTTCGGCGGCGTCGGTCGACGACTCCCGCCCCGCGTCCGTCCTCCGCCTCGACCTCGACTGGCCCGCCGGTCTCCCCGACGGCGGCCGTCACGGCTTCACCCCCGACCACCAGGCCCGGCTCGATGCCGTCCTCCCGGCCCTCGGCGCCCAGGCCGGCGCCGCCCTCGCCGGGGCCCGGCGGGTGCTCGTGCTCGGGTTCGAAGAGCTGATGTACGTGCCGCTGCGGCTGGCGCGGGCGCTCGCCGATGCGCTGCCCGAGGCCGAGGTCCGCTACTCGACGACGACGCGTTCCCCGGTGCTCGCCGTCGACGACCCCGGCTACGCGATCCGCACGCGCCTGGACTTCCCGGCGCACGACGATCCCGCGGACGGCCCCGGCCCGCGGTACGCGTACAACGTCGACCCCGGTGCCGACGCCGCGCGCCGGTTCGACACGATTGCCGTCGTGCTCGACAGCACCGCCGACACCGCCGCACTCCACGCGGACGGCGGTCTTGTCGACCGGCTGGCCGGGGTAACCGACCGGGTAGCGGTGGTTGTCGTGCCCTCGTATGTCCCCGCATCCGCTCCGCCCCGCACTTCGGCCGCCGCGACCGCGCCGGCCGGCGCACCGCCCGATGTCCCCGAATCCGCCGTCCCCGACCGCGAGGTAGCCATATGACCGTCCGCGACACCGGAAAACTGCCCGAGCCGCTTGCGGGTCCGGGGTTCTCCTCCTATGCCGCGGGCGAGGTCACTTGGCTGCTCAAGGACCTCTCGGACGTGGAACTCGAGGCGCCGCTGGAGGAGCGCGAGGAGGCCATCCAGCACGGCGGCGCGCACTACGCCGAGTCTCTGCCGATCGAGTACCAGCCCTCGCCCGAGTACCAGGCGCTGTTCCACGCCGCGCTCGACGAGACCGCGGACCGGATCGCGCACGCGGTGGGCGTGGTGACCGAGATCGTCCTCGCCGAACGCGGCCGGGACACCGTGCTGGTGTCGCTGGCCCGGGCCGGCACCCCCGTCGGCATACTCATGCGCCGCTGGGCGGCCTACGCACACGGCCTCGACCTGCCGCACCACGCGGTCTCCATCGTCCGCGCCCGCGGCATCGACCCGGTCGCGCTGCGCTGGCTGGCCCGCGAATACGACCCGGCCCGCGTGATGTTCGTCGACGGCTGGACCGGCAAGGGCGCCATCACCCGCGAACTGACCGAAGCCCTGGACGACTTGCACCAGGCGACCGGACTGCGGTTCTCCGACGAACTCGCGGTGCTCGCCGACCCCGGGTCGTGCGTGCGCACATACGGCACCCGCGACGACTTTCTCATCCCGTCGGCCTGCCTCAACTCCACCGTCTCCGGCCTCGTGTCGCGGACCGTGCTGCGGCCCGGCCTGATCGGCCCCGACGACTTCCACGGCGCGAAGTTCTACCGCGACCTCGCGTCCGTCGACGTGTCGAACCTGTTCCTGGACACGGTGGCTTCGCGGTTCGCCGCGGTCGCCGACGACGTCGCCCGCGACTGGCCGGCGCTCGCCGCCGCCGACCGCACCCCCGGCTGGGAGGGCTGGCGGGCCGTCGAGCGCATCGGAACCGAATACGGGATCGACAACGTCAATCTGATCAAACCCGGCGTGGGGGAAACCACGCGGGTTCTGCTGCGCCGCGTGCCGTGGATGATCCTTGCCCGGCGCGGCGTCGGCACCGAGCTCGACCACGTCCGCATGCTCGCGGACCAGCGCGGAGTGGCGGTCGTCGAGGTCGACGACCTGCCGTACTCGTGCGTGGGGCTGGTCAAGCCCGGATTCCGCCGCGACATGGGAGTCACGTGACGAAGGCCCGGCACGACCACACGCACGACAGCACGCCCGGCAAGCCCGGCAAGCCCGGCAAGACGGCCGAGGCCGGCAACGCCGCGGACGCGGGCAAGGCGGCCAAGGCGGGGAAGGCCGGCAAGTCCGGTGCCGCTGCCGCGACCCCGGTGGCGCGCGGTGCGCGCACCGGGCCGGTGGTCGCCGCGTGCGACCTCGACCGGACGCTGATCTACTCGCGGGCCGCCGCCAAGCTCGGGCTGCCGGCGGACGCCCGGCCTCCGGTGCTGGAGTCCGTGGAGATCCACGAGGGCAAGCCGATCTCGTTCCTGACGCCCGACGCGTCGCGCATGATCGCCGAGCTGGGCCGGGCGGCGCTGCTGGTGCCGACCACCACGCGGACCCGCAAGCAGTACCAGCGGATCCACCTGCCGGGGCCGGCGCCCGCGTACGCGATCTGCGCCAACGGCGGCCACATCCTCGTCGACGGCGTCACCGACGAGGACTGGCATGCGCTGATCCGCAAGCGCCTCGCGGAGGAGTCCGCGCCGCTGGCCGAGGTCGTGGCACGGCTCGAAGCCGCCACCGACCCGGAGTGGACGCGCAAGCTGCGGGTCGCCGAGGACTTGTTCACGTACCTGGTGCTGGAGCGCGACAAGGTGCCCGCCGGGCTCGTCGACGAGCTGACCGGGTGGGCGGCGGAACGCGGCTGGGGTGTGTCGCTGCAGGGCCGCAAGCTGTACTTCGTGCCGGACGCGCTCACCAAGGGCGCGGCGGTCGAGGAGATCCGCCGCCGCAGCGGCGCCGGGACCGTGCTGGCCGCGGGCGACTCGCTGCTCGACATCGAGCTGCTGCGCGCCGCCGACCTGGGCATCCGTCCCGGCCACGGCGAACTCGCCGACCTGGACTGGCACGCCCCGCACGTCGTCGCGACCGGTACGGCCGGGGTGCGGGCGGGCGAGGAGATCCTGCGCTGGCTGCTCGACCGCGTGCGGGTGGCCCAGGCGGCCTGAGACGGTCTGCGATGGCCGGACACGGCCTGACGACACGGCCGGACACGGCTACGCGACGCGCTGCCCCCGGCACCGGTGCGGTGCGGGGGGCAGCGGTTATGCCGGATGTCGGCGGGCGCCGGGGCCGGACGCCGGTGCGTCAGACGTCGGCGCCGCGGACCGTGAGGAGTTCGGCGCTGGCCTGCACCGGCGGGAGGCCTTCGATGTGGAAGGTCAGCTGGAAGCCGTCCCGGGCGGCCCGCACACGGGTCAGCGTGACCTCGGCGAACCGGTCGAGCGCCTGCCCGAGTTCCCGGACCGCGGTGCCGGTCGCGGACAGGCCCAGCACGGTGCCGTCGCTCAGCACGACGCTGTCGCCGCCGAGGCCGCGCGGGGCGGCGTGCACGTCGGTGACCCGGAGAGGGCCGCGGCCGAGCGAATTGAGCCAGCGGACGGCCTGCTCGTGCAGGAGGTCGCGCTCTTCGTCGTACGCGGTGTGCATCATGCGCCGAAGCTCGTTGACGTCGGGCGTGTGCAGCGGGATCTTCTGCACGGTGTCCGCCTTGGGCGTACGGCGCAGGGCGGCCACGCAGGGCGCGGCGGCGAGCGCGACGAACGCGAGCATCGGTATCAGCAGCACGGGCATGGGCACGTCCCCGGGGAGTCGCGGCCGCGGTGCGAGGCACCACGGCCCGAAGGGCGGCGTCGGGTGGGGATTCTCCCGGGGTCGCCCGGGTATCCGGCACGCCGACGTGTTTGCAGCTCGGCGGCTCAGGGGAAGGTGGCCCTGACGGCTGGGACCGAGGTCCCGGCGCTACCGCGCTGTCAAAGACCTTAAACGCCGTTTCGGGTAAAACGGCAGGACCGATTTGCGGGCGGGCAGGGTCGGTCGCCCGGGGTCGCCAGGAGTTGACCCGCTGTCGTAAACCACGCGGCTTTTGTCCGTATTTGTCGGTAGTGGTGTGGCGGAACTCACGTCCGCCGCGCGCGAACACCGTGGCACGGACCGGGGTCGTTCATGCGCGGAGGGTGGGCAGTGCGGCGGCGGGGTTCGGTTGCCCGGGTCAGGCGCCTGCGCGGTCGTCGCGGATCTGCTGGACGACGCCCGCGACCTCGGCACGGATCGCCCGGGCCTCCGACAGGAACTGCCACCAGTCCGGATGCGGCGCGTCCAGCCCGTCGCGGAGCTTGTCCAGCCGGAACACCAGCGCGTCGAGCCGCCGCGCGTAGCGTTCCTCGGCCACCGCCCGGTCGCCGACCGCGAGCCGCTGCGCGTCGCGGACCGCGAACCGGGTGCGCTGGACCTCCGCTTCCGGGTCCGCGGCGGCCGCGTCCAGGTCGCGCAGCCGGTCGTGCACCGCGGCCATCGCCTCGTCGGCCTGGTTCAGCGCGGCGCGCGCGGTCGCCAACCGGCTCACCGCGTCCGCCCATTCCTGCCGCCCCGCGGCCTGGCCCGCCTCGTCGATCCGGGCCTCCGCCACGGCCACCGCCTGCGTGACCTTCTGCGGCGCGTCCGCGATGTCCGTCCAGCACGCCGCGCTGTAGTCCCGGCGCAGCCGGTGCAGGGCAGGCTCCAGATTGTCGGCGCGGGACGCCACCGCCTGCGCGCGGGTACGCAGCGACGACAGGCGCTTGGTGACGTCGTCGCGCAGGCGGGGGAGGCGCTCGGCCTCCTCGTACAACGCGTGCGCGGTCTCCGTCACCTGCGCCGCGCGGGTCAACGTGCCCGCGACGCCGTGCACCGCGGCACCCTTCTCCAAGTCCGCGAGCGCGGCGAGCAGCGCCGCCAAGCGCTGGTCCAACGCGGGCCCGGCCAGGCCCTGCTGCCCGGCGGTCCGCACGGCGTCCGCGGCGGCCCGCGCCGCCTGCCGGGCCTGCTCGGTCTTGGGCGGCAACTGCGACAGCGCGGCGTCGGCCCGGGCGATCGTCGGCCCGAGCGTCCCGGCGAACCGCTCCAGCTCCTTGCCGACCTCGTCCAACCGCCGCGCGGCGGCGTCGAGATCCCGGCGGGCGGCCTCGTAGTCGGCGGACTCCGCGTCCACGTCCAGCGGATGCCGGTCCATCGTGGCGATATACGCCGCACTGGCCTCGTCGACGGTCTCGCTCAACGCGTCGAACCGGCGCAACGCCGCATCGGTCTGGTCGGACGGCTCGACCGCACGCACGGTCTCCAGCGAAATCCGCAGATCCCGCTGCGCGGTGTCCAGCCGCAGGAACGCCTCCCCGGCCGCCTCGCGCGCCGCCACGGCACCCGCCCGCGCAGCCTCCCGCCGACGCCGCCACGGCCGGGACTCCCCACCCCCGAACGCCCCCGGCACCAGCAGCGGAACGAGCACGGGCAGCCACACCGCCACCCCGACCCGACGCCGTCCCGACCCGAGTGCCACTCCCACTCCCGTCACCGTCTGCGCGTTGCCGACTTCATCCTCCCAGGTCTGAGAGGCGAGGGAGCGGAGGTGGTGAGGTCTTGGGGGCGGGGTGGGGGAGGGATGACGGGACAGCGTGTCGAGGTGGGGGCGGCCCGCCACGCCTGAGCGCCGACCACGCGGCTCCTGGCGCCGGCGGCCCGCCTCGCGCGGGGCGTGAGTGCCGGCTGGACTCGGTCCGTCGCCCTGCCTCGCGCCGGGCGTGAGCTCAGGCTGGACTCGCTCCGTCGCTCCGTCGCTCCGTCGCTCCGTCGCTCCGGCTCGCGTTGCCTTGCGCCGGCCACGATTGCCGTCGGCCGTCGGCGCACGAAATGCCGATCGGATCGGTTGGCTGCCTGTGCGCGGCCGGGTCTGGCATCGACCGTGGTCGTCCCCTTCCACGGCCGGTTCGCAAGCACCGGCCGGAGGCGGCACCCGGCTGCGCGCGCCCTGCCTCCCGCCCACGGGGCTCGCCCCCCACGACCGGCTCATTCGCCCTGCGCGCCGCCCCGCTCCTTGCCGCCGCGTCTCCCGCCTGCCGCCGGACCTGCGGTCGCCGCCCGCGCACCCGCCCCGGGCGCGCCGCCCCGCGGCCCCGTCCCGCGCCCCGAAACGCGTGCGCGTGCACTCGTGCCGATTCGGTACGCTGTGCACCAGCCGCCACCGCACCACGCGGCCATTCCGCCTTGCGCGGGCGCGTAGCTCAGTTGGTTAGAGCACTGCTCTTACAAAGCAGGGGTCATCGGTTCGAGTCCGATCGTGCCCACCAGCGAAGAAGCCCCGGAGCGATCAGGCTCCGGGGCTTCTCGCATCAGTCTTTGACATCAACGTCGGCGATCGGGTGCGCCGGCGGTGCAGCATCCGGTCGATGTGCGGGACTGCTTCCCGCTTCGGTGACTCGGGCACGTGCGTGCAGGCAACCATCGTCGCGCTGACCTGGCTGTGGCCGAGGATTTCCATCGCGAAGCGGGCGTGCACGTTGCTCACCGCGAGCAGGGTGGCTGCCTCGTGCCGGGCCTCGGGCACCCGGATCCGCGGGACGGCCGCCGCGTCGGCCAGGCGCAGTTCTCGCCGCCGACGCTTTGGCGCTGCTTGCGGACGAGCAGTGTGTCCGGGTGTCGAGGTCGAAGTTCCGCCACCGGAGGCCGGTCCTCGCGCCCGTGTGCGGGGGTTTCGCCAGGACGGGCCGAGAGTGCGTTGGCGGTGCCGACTCGGATGGGCGTGCAGCGCAAAATGAATCTGGGAGAAGCCGGTCGCGGCCTCCGGCCGACAGTCGGATCTGCCGCCCCGGCGCGGCAACATGCCTGGCAGAAGGCCGTGTTGGGCTGCCAGGGCAAATGATCGCGAGACACGATCCGATCAATGACGGACACATTAAGTGCAGATCACGCCAATAGATCCGTCGATTCCTTGCATGCGAGCCGTGGCCCGCGCATCGACGGCGCGGCCGAGGCCGCGCAAGGCGATTCGACGGGGCCGCCCGCTGCGCGCAACCATGCAGGCATCCCCTCCGACACCCGCCCTGGGCGGCGTTGACGCGGGCCTGCCGCCGGAAAGGACGCCCATGCCTACCCCTGCTCCCCGAGACCTGTCCGACCTGCCCTTCCGGCATCGGCTCGAGTCCTTCTCCGCGGACCTGGCACGGGAGGAGGACTACGAGTGGCTCCACATCGACGGCGCCACCTTCGACGACATCGATGCCGGGATGAGCCGCTTCACCGAGTCGGCGCTTTCCTCGGTGACGTTCAACGGCGGCCGGCTGCGCCGCGCGCGGCTGGACACGGTGTGGATGCACAGCATCCGCACCGTCGGCACCGACCTCGCCGAGAGCACCTGGCTGGACACCGAGTGCCTGTCCGGCCTCCTGGCCGGCACCCAGCTCCACGGCGCCCAGATGCGGCGCACCGTCTTCCACCACTGCAAGTTCGACTCGGTCAACCTGCGCGCGACCAAGCTCCGCGAGGTCGCGTTCGTCGACTGCCTGCTGCGCGACGTCGACTTCGCCGGCGCCACCCTGACCGATGTCTCCTTCCCCGGGACCTCCCTGGACAAGGTCGACTTCACCAAGGCCACCCTCAGCCGGGTCGACCTGCGCGATGCGACCGCGCTCGGCATCACCTCCGGAGCCGAAGCCCTCAACGGGGCCATCGTCAGCACTCCCCAACTGCTCGACCTCGCCCCCGCCTTGGCCCGGCATATCGGGATCACGGTCAAGGACCGCTGAGACGGGTACAACCGGATCCGTGCCCGGGCTGCGCGATTCAGGGATCCCGCGAGCTCCTGTCCCCGACGGAGGAGGCCGTACCGCAGCTCCGGCCACCCAAGCCGCGATACCCCGTTGCCGTCGATGTGGTCGGTCCCGTTCGGGCACCGGTTCCGGGGAGGCAACCTGTCGAGGGCCTGGGGTCGTTGGACTGCCGGTTGAAGGGGGAGCGGACGCAGGACCCGGAGGGGTTCCACGACTATGTGGCGGCGAACCGGGACCGTTGGTTCGGTTCGGGTGGCTGCTGTGCGGGAGCCGCACGTGGGCCGAGGCGGGCGGCGTGGAATTCAGCTTGCGGTTGCGCAAGTGGGGAGTGGATCACCGTGGTGTCCCGACTGGTTGGGCTGGGATGCCGCCGCGTCGCGGAATCCCCGAAGTGGCTCGGCCACTTCGGGGATTCGTGGGGCGGCGTGGATCGGCCTCGGGTGCCGGTCAGGGGTTCCGGGGCGTACGCCGCCTGAAGACCAGGGCCGCGGTGAGGGCCGCGGCCAGGGCCAGGCCGGCGTTCACGGCGATCGCCGTCTTCACGGCGGGCAGGATTCCGGTGGTGGCGGAAGTGCCGATGGCGGTGACGACCGCGGACATGATCGGCGTGCCCATCGTGATGCCGATCTGCTGGGACATGGTGGCCAGGCCGGTGGCGAGTCCCTGTTCGTGGTTCGGGAGGTCGGAGGTCGCCGTCACCATGAAGCCGACGATGACCAGCATGTTGCCGACGCCGCCGAGGAAGGTGGCGGGGAGCAGCAGCGCCATCGCGGGGCCGGCGGCGGTGCCGAGCAGCAGGAGCACGGCGGTGAAGGCGGCTTGGACGAGGCCGCCGACGATCAGCGCGCTGCGGGTCGACGTCTTGGCGATGACGCGGGGGGCGAGGAGGCCGCCGACGACGGTGCCGAGGCCGAGGACGCCGAAGGAGACGCCCGCCTGCAGGGCGGAGAAGCCGAGGACCTTCTGCAGGTACAGGGTCAGCAGGTAGACCAGCGAGGTCTCGGTGAGGAAGGCGACGAGCCCGAGCACGTTGCCCCACGCGACGTTGCGGCGGCGCAGGACGGCGGGTGGCACGAGCGGTTCGGCGACGCGGCGTTCGACGGCGTGGAAGCCGGCGAGGAGGACGGCGCCGGCGACGAGGCCGGTCAGGGCGAGCGGGTCGGTCCAGCCGTGCTCGCCGGCCTGGGTGAGGCCGTAGACGAGTCCCAGCAGGCCGAGGGTGACGGAGAGCGCGCCGGGGACGTCGAGCTTGGGCCGCTCCGCGGGGCGGGATTCCTCGATGACGGACGGCGCGATCAGCAGGACGGCCGCGGCGACCGGCACGTTGATGAAGAACGCCCAGCGCCAGGAGAGCAGTTCGGTGAGCACCCCGCCGAGGACCGCGCCCGCGGTGAACCCGGCGGACATCAGCGCGCCGTTGAGGCCGAGGGCCTTCTGCCGCAGCGGGCCTTCCGGGAACGACGTGGTGAGCAGGGACAGGCCCGCCGGGGTTGCGGCGGCGGTGGCCAGGCCTTGGGCGACGCGTGCGGCCAGCAGGACGGCGGGGCTGGTGGCGAGCCCGCCGACCAGCGATGCCAGGCCGAGCAGGGCCAGGCTGCCGAGGAAGATCCGCTTGCGGCCGACGAGGTCGCCGATGCGGCCGAAGATCAGCGTGAAGCCGGCCGCGGACAGGGCGAACGACGTGGCGATCCACTGCAGGTTGCCGAGGGAGAAGCCGAGTCCGTCGCCGATCGCGGGGAGCGCGACGTTCAGGATCGAGAAGTCGACGGCGAGCATGAACTGGGCGACGAGCAGCACCGCGAGGACGAGTCTGGTACGGGAGTCGGTGGTGCGGGGCGGCCGGTCGGGGCCGGGGCGTGTGTGGGGGGCTTCGGTGGTGGTGGCGTGGGGCCGGGGGCTTGCGGCGGGGGTGACCGAGGCCGCGTCGGGTGCGGCGGCCGGGCGGGAGGAGGGCGTGGTGGTGGACATGGCAGGGTTCCTCCGAGCGATTTAACGGGACTGGAGTTCCGTTACGTCGAAGAGCGTAGCACCGACTCCGCCATTAAGGGAACTATGGTTCCGATAGAGTGGTGGTCGCGCCGGAGCAAGCCGGCCGGAAGGAGGCCCGATGACCAGCACCCCAGCCCCCGGCACCACCCGCCCCGGCGGCCGCACCGCCCGGGTGCGGGAGGCCGTGCTGCGCGTGGCCGGCGACGCCTTGGCGGAGGACGGCTTCGATGCGCTCGACCTCGCCGAGATCGCGCGCCGCGCGGGCGTCGGCAAGACCACCGTGTACCGGCGCTGGAACGCGCCGGGGGCGCTCGCGGCCGACCTGCTGGCGGACATGGCCGAGCAGTCGCTGCCGCGCAGCGACACCGGTTCCCTGCACGGGGATCTGACGGAGAACGCACGCTTGGTCGTGAAGACCCTCACCGACGAGCGGCAAGGGCGCCTGTTCAAGGCGCTCATCGCGGCGTCGCTGTGCAACGCGCAGGCGGCCGAGGCGCTGCACCGGTTCTACGAGGTGCGGATCGGCGAATGGGCGGGGTGTGTCACGGACGCGGTCGCGCGCGGTGAGATCCCGGCCGGGACCGATCCGCGCGCGGTGGTTGCGGCAGTGTCCGCGCCGCTCTACTACGCGCTGCTCAATACCGGGGCTGCGCTGAACGCTGACGATGCGGATCGGGCGGCGGCAGCGGCGGTGGCGGGGGCGCGGGCGGGGGTGTGGGTGGGGGAGGGGTAGGCGGCGGGAGAAGGGGGCGTGCTTGCGTTGCGGGGCGGTGGTGCGGGGGGCCCACCCCCCCCCGCACCGGCGTTGTTCGTCCGGTCCTAGCGGTCCTGCTGCAACTGCCAGAGTTCCGCGAACAGGCCTTCTGCCTTCACCAGTTCGTCGAAGGTGCCGCGTTCGCGGACCCGGCCGTGCTCGAGTACGACGATCTCGTCGGCGAAGGCCACGTTGGCCAGGCGGTGGGTGACCAGGACGACCGCCCGGTCCTGTGCCTGTTCGCGGAGGCCTTTGAAGATGCGGTGTTCGGCTCGCGGGTCGAGGGCGCTCGTCGGTTCGTCGAGGACCACCAGGACGCCGGGGCGGTAGTACGCGCGGGCCAGGTTGATGCGCTGCCACTGGCCGCCGGACAGGTCGGTGCCGCCCATGAACTCGTGGGCGAGGCTGGTGTGCAGGCCGTGTTCGAGGCCGTCGACGACCTCGTCCGCGCCGGACGCGGCCAACGCCCGTGCCATGGCCGCGTCGTGGTCGGCGCGGGGCTGGCCCGCGGTGATGTTGTCGCGGGCGACCAGCGGCCAGTGGACGACGTGCTGGGTCAGGTAGCAGATGTGCTTCCACGCGGCCCGAGGCGCCAGGTCGCGGGTGTCGCGGCCGTCCCAGGTCACGCGCCCGGTGGTCGGCATGTAGAGGCCGGTCAGCAGGTTGGCGAGCGTGGATTTGCCGGAGCCGTTCTCGCCCACCAGGGCGACGATCTTGCCGACCGGGACCTCCAGGTCGACGCCGTCCACCGCGGGCTTCTTGCGGCCTTGGTACGTGAACCCGACGCCTTCCGCGCGGAACACCCGCGGCTTCGGCAACTCATCGCCGCCGCGGCGGAGTTCCATGCGGTGACCGCCCGCGCGGTCGAGGAACTGCTGCCAGTTGTCCATGTACAGCCCGGTCCCGTACATGCTCGTTCCCGCGCCCACGATGCCGCCCAGCGACGTGCTCACCGTGCGCAGCGCGATCACCGCGGTGCCCGCCGCCGCGACGCTCATGCGGTGGGTGGCCAGCAGCCACACGACCGCGCCCCACACGAGCCCCGCGGCCGCGCCGCCCGCCAGGGCGCCGAGGATCGACACGCGTGCGGCGCGGGCGGCCGCGGCTTGGGTGATGCGCTGGACTTTGTCGGCGTGCTTCTCGTAGACGGCCAGCAGGTGCGGGGCGAGGGTGAAGGCGCGGAGCTGGTTGGCGCGCCACTCGTCGGCGATCTGCCATCGCAGGTTGTTCAGCAGGACGCGCTCGTGCTGGGTCTCGGTGCTCGTCTGGTACTCGATGCGGGCGGCGCGCACGGCGGCGATGCCGCGCGGGATCGCGCCGAGGAGCAGCAGCGGCAGCAGGACGGGGTGCAGGTAGGTGATGACGGAGGCTGCGGCGGCGAACGACGCGGCCGCGGCGATCACGTCCTGGGAGTGGGTGAGGAGGGTGCGCATCGACTGTGCGCCCCGGTCGGCGGCGTCGTATTCGGCGACGAAGCCGGGGTGGTCGTACGCCTCCAGCTCGGCCGACGCGATGGCTTCCAGGAGCAGCGCCTCGGCCTTGCGGTTGATCTGCGGAGTGAGCCGTTGGGACAGGTAGACGACCGCGACGCCGAGTCCGGCGCGGGCGCCGACGGCCCCCGCGAGCAGGCACAGCGACGGTGCGGCGTCGCGGAGCCGGGCGAGCACGTCGCCGGAGGCGATGACCGCGGTGATGGTGGCGGTGGTGGCGAGCAGCCCGGCGGCTTCCAGCACGCCCGCGGCGACCTGGCAGGCGAGAAGCGCGAGCAGGGCGCGGCGGTCGACGTCCCAGACGAGGCGTAAGGCGGTGCCGATGAGTCGGGGGAGACGGGTGGCCATCGCCCGCGTGGTGACTTTGTTGAGGACGGCGTCGGTGTCGGCGAAGGAGGAGACGAAGCGGAGTTCTTCGTCGGCGGGGGTGTCGTCGAGCGACTCGTGTGGTGAGGGGGCGCGGGGGGCGGGGATTTCGGTGGAAGTGCGGTCGTCCGGGTCGGGTGCATCGGTCGGCATGGGCATCCCTCCAGGACCGCGCGGCGCGCGCGGAACGCCTATGCTGCGCCCGGGCGTGCGGGGTGCGGGAGGGGCGCACGGAAGCGTGCGGGGTTCGGGGGCGTGCCGGCCCGGAGGCGGGTTGCCTCCGGGCCGGTCGGGGAGAAGCCGGGCCGTGCGCCGCAGCTTTCAGTGCGCCCCCGTCACGTTCAGCACCACCACCCCGCCCACGATCAGACCGATCCCGGCGATCGTCCACACGTCGACCGGCTGGTGCAGGAACAGCACCCCGATGGCGACGATGAGGGCCGTCCCCACGCCCGACCAGATCGCGTACCCCACGCCCACATGCAGCCCTTGCTGGAGCCCCTTCGCGAGCATGAAGAACGCCGCCCCGTACCCGGCCAGGCAGACGGCCGTCGGAAGGGGCCGGGTGAAGCCGTCGGTGGACTTGAGCAGGCTGGTGGCGACGACTTCGGCCACGATCGCGAAGCCGAGGTAGACGTAGGGCATGGGCCGTCCCCGGGGGAGTCGGTGCGCGGTCAGCGGCGGTCTTGGACCTTCGTGCGGTACAGCCACAGGCCGACCGACGTGGCCAGGACGCCGAGTGCGATGCCGAGTTCCTTGTAGCCGCCGTAGCCGGTGATCTTGAATCCGGTGGCGCCGACGACCAGCACGGCCGTGAGGAACGCGGCGAGCAGCCAGGCGAGCGGCACGAAGAAGCCCGGGAGCTTGATCGGGCGGGCGAGGTCGGGGCGGTCCTTGCGCAGCATCGCGTAGCCGGAGATGGCCAGGATGTGGGTGAGGATGTAGCCCAGGTTGCCGGTCACCACAATGGCCAGCGGGGTCTTGAGGAAGACCAGCGCGAGGATGTTGATGACCAGGGCGACGGTCAGGGCGCGGGCCGGGACGCCGCGCCGGTTGAGGACGCCGACCTGCTTGATGGTCGTGCCTTCCTTGCCCATGTTGTAGAGCACGCGGGAGCCGTCGGCCAGGCCGGTGATCATGATGAGCAGCAGCGACGCGATGAGGAAGACCACCATGAGGTCCGCCGCGCCGCCGATGAGGTCCTGGAACGCGCCCACGTAGAAGGTCGTCGGGTCGCCCGCGATGCGCTCTTCGCCGAGGTAGCCGGACAGGGCGAGGGGCAGCAGGATGAACACGCCGAGAGAGAAGAGCACGCCGGCGCGCAGTGCGCGGGACGTGTCGCGGACGGTGTCCTTGTACTCGGGGGCGAACGTCGCGCAGACCTCGACGCCGAAGGACGTCCACGCCATCACGTACAGCCACACGAGCGCTTCGCGGATGCCGCTTGCGCCGTGCAGGTTCCAGTGCAGGTTGCCGGCGCTCCAGTCGCCGGTGAAGAACGGCACGAAGATGAACACGGCGAGCGGGATCAGCAGCATGCCGCCGGTCACGTAGACGACCCACATGGCGACGTGCAGGCCGAACATGGCCGCGGCGAAGAGCAGGAGCACGATGCCGATGCCGACCGCGATCGGGAAGGTGACCGTGGCGGGCCCCAGCTCCCAGCTCCAGTCCTCGTCGGGGAACCACTGGGCCTGGACGAGCGAGCCGATGATGCCCGCGTACACGGAGAGCGACGTGGTCCAGGCGAACCAGTAGCCGATGCTGGCCAGCGGGCCGACGAACGGGGCGCGCTGCTTCCAGCCCTCGGTGGCGTAGTGGGCGATGCCGCCGGACGACTCGGGGAACATCGCGGCCAGCTCGGAGTAGATCCAGTTGGCGCCGGTGGCCAGCACCATGGAGGCCGCCCACAGGGCTATCGCGCCCCAGGCGCCGAGGCCTCCGATGGAGGCGCCGAGCGAGGCGATGAGGGCCGCGGGCATGGCCAGCGACATGGCGAAGCCGTCGTACCAGCGCATCTTCTTGGCGAGCGCCGGCTGCTCTCCGGCGGAGCCGGGTTCGGTCGGCGGCGTGGAGACCTGGGCGGACATGGGCGTGCCCTTCGGGGTGGGGGTGGGGTGGGGTGGGGGAGGTGCGGGAACGGGACTGCGAAGGGCTCCGTTATAGGCGTGTCGATTTGGCGGTGTCAACGGTTGTTCTGCTGATCGAGCAAAGAAAGCAACCTGGAATTGCTGAATCTGAAGTATTGACAGCTCCAAGTTGCTGGGTGGACGCTGGCGGGGTCACCGTACGGGTGAAGCCGTACGAGTCCGCTTGATTACCGGGCAACTCGGGCAACCAGGTACAAATCGGAGAGATATTCCATGAGCACCCGCTACCAGCTCTTCATCGACGGCGCGTACGTGGACGGCACCGGCCCCGACTCGTACGAGGTGCGCAGCCCCGCCACCGGCGAACACGTCGGCACCATCCCGATCCCGTCGGCCGCGGACCTCGACGCCGCCGTCAAGGCCGCCAACGACGCGCAGGCCGCGTGGGCCCGCGTCAACGTCTGGGAACGCGCCAAGGTGTGCCACCGCATCGGCGACGAACTCGCCAAGCGCGTCGACGAGTTGGCCCGCCTGCAGACGCTGGAGCAGGGCAAGCCCCTGGCCGAGTCGGTCGCCGACATCGAGGAAGCCGCGCAGCTGTTCCACCTGCACGCCGAAGACGCGGTGCGCCTGCACGGCGAGACGATGCCGTCGACCGTCGACAACAAGCGCATGTTCACCTTCCACGCGCCGGTCGGCACCTGGGGCATCATCACGCCCTGGAACTTCCCGCTGCTCATGCTCGCCGAGTTCGTCGCGCCCGGCCTCGCCACCGGCAACTCGCATGTCGTCAAGCCCCCGGCCAACACGCCGCTGACCGTGCTCAAGGCCATGGAGGCGTTCGTCGCCGCGGGCCTGCCCGAGGGCCTGGTCAACATCGTCGCGGGCGAAGGCGCCACCGGCGACGCGCTCGTGCGGCACCCCGGCATCGACGCGATCGGCTTCATCGGCTCGTCCGCGACCGGCGCGAAGATCCAGGCCGCCGCGGGCCTCAAGCGCTCCATCATGGAGTGCTCCGGCAACGGCCCCCTCGTCGTCCTCGCCGACGCCGACCTCGACGCCGCCGCGGCCGCGGCCGTCTACGGCGCGCACCTGTGCTCCGGCCAGGTCTGCTGCGCCACCGAGCGCGTGATCGTGCACGCCGACGCGCACGACGGCTTCGTCGAAGCCGTGCTGCGGGCCGCCGAAAAGGTCGTCCTCGGCGACCCGTTCGACGCCGCGACCAACCTCGGCCCGCTCAACAACGAAGGCGTCGCCGCCAAGATGGACCGGCACATGGCCGACGCCCGCGACCGCGGCGGGAAGATCCTGACCGGCGGCGGCCGCCGGTCCGGCACGCCGACCGACCTCTACTACGAGTTCACCGTCGTCGACGACGTCCCGGTCGACAGCCTGCTGTCCCGCGAGGAGTCCTTCGGCCCGGTCGTCCCGATCATCACCGGCGCGAACGACGACGAACTCCTGCGCATCGCCAACGACGACAAGCTCGGCCTCCAGGGCGCCGTGTTCACGCAGAACATGGGCGCCGCGTTCCGCTTCGTCGAGGAGATGAAGGTCGGCCAGGTCGTCGTCAACGACAGCACCTGCTTCTGGGACATCAACATGCCGTTCGGCGGTGCCGGCGGCCGCGGCACCGGCTGGGGCCGCATCGGCGGCAAGCACACCCTGCTCGACATGTCGGACCTGCGCACCGGCGTGTTCAGCCTCTGACCGCACCACCGGTCCGGGTCCCGGCCACCGGGACCCGGGCCCTACGGGGGAACCCCAGACAAGGATCGATCCCATGACCCGCGACGCCCACCGGGCTGCGCTGCGCACCACCTCGCCGACGGCCTTCTGGCTCGACCGCCCCGAACGCCCGGCCGCCCTCCCGCGGTTGACCGCCGACACCACCGCCGACCTGGCGATCGTGGGCGGCGGCTACACCGGGCTGTGGACGGCACTGCTCGCCAAGCAGCGCGAGCCCGGCCGCGACGTGCTCGTGCTGGAGGCCGGGACCTGCGGCCACGCGGCCAGCGGCCGCAACGGCGGCTTCCTCTCGCCCAGCCTCACCCACGGCCTGTCGAACGGCGCGGCCCGTTGGCCCGGCGAGATCGACACCCTCCAGCGGCTCGGCAACGCCAACCTCGACGCGTTCGAACGCGACCTCGACACGCACGGCATCGACTGCGGCTTCGCCCGCACCGGCAAGGTGTCCGTCGCCGCCACCCCGTGGCAGGCCGCCGCGCTCCGCGAAGCCGCCGCCCTCGGTGCCGAGCACGGTGAGAAGTCCCGGCTCCTCGACGGCGCCGAACTCCGCGACTGGGTCGACTCGCCGATGTGGGGCACCGGCCTGTGGCAGCCGGACTACGCGCTGGTCGACCCGGCCCGGCTGGTCTGGGGCCTGCGCGACGCGTGCCTCGCGGCGGGGGTCCGCATCGCCGAGCACACCGAGGTGACCGGGCTGGACAGCAAGCCCGCCGACCGGATCCGGCTGACCACGCCGTACGGCGAAGTCGCCGCCCGCCGCGTCGCGTTGGCCACCAACATCTACCCGCCGCTGCTCAAGCGCTTCCGGCTCAGCATGGTCCCGGTCTACGACTACGCCCTCACCACCGTCCCGCTGACCGACGACCAGCTCGCCTCCATCGGCTGGACCGGCGCGCACGGCATCACCGACGCGGGCAACCAGTTCCACTACCTGCGCAAGACCGCCGACAACCGCATCTTGTGGGGCGGCTACGACGCGATCTACCCGTTCGGCGGCCGCGTCGACGAGGCGCTCACCCAGCGCCCGGAGACCTTCGGCACGCTCGCGGCGCAGTTCGCCGAGACGTTCCCGGCGCTCGCCGACGTACCGTTCTCGCACGCGTGGGGCGGCGTCATCGACTCGACCACCCGGTTCTGCATGTTCGCGGGCACCGCCGCGGCGGGCCGGATCGGCTACGCGCTCGGCTTCACCGGGCTCGGCGTGGGCGCGACCCGCTTCGGTGCGGACGTCGTGCTCGACCTGCTCGAAGGGCGCGCCACCGAGCGCACCGGGCTGGAGATGATCCGCCGCAAGCCGCTGCCGTTCCCGCCCGAACCGGTCCGCTACGCGGGCATCCAGGCGACCCGCTGGTCGATGGCCCGCGAGGACCTGAACGGCAAGCGCAACCTGTGGCTCCGTACCCTGGACCGGCTCGGACTCGGCTTCGACTCGTGACCCCGCCCGGGGGCACCGGGGCCGCGGACACGCGGCGGAACGCACGGCAGGCGAGAGACGGGGGCGCGATCATGGGTGGCCACGACCACACGCAGGAACCAGGGGCCGGTGGGCTGCCGGCGCCGGCGCCACGAGAACCGCGGAGCAGTCGCATGAACGCAGGCCTGGACGACATCGACCGGAAGATCATCGCGATCCTCCAGGCGGACGGCCGGCGGGCATACAGCCAGATCGCGGAAGACCTCGGCATCCCCGCCTCGTCGGTGCGCTACCGGGTGCAGCGGCTGGAGGACAACGGCGTCCTCCAGATCGTCGGCATCGCCAACCCGCTGACCATCGGCTTCAACCATCTCGCGATGATCGGCATGCGGGTCCGGGCCGGCACGGCGCAGGACGTGTGCCGGGCGCTGCGGGAACTCCCGGAGACGTCGTACGTGATCGTCACGGCCGGCCACTACGACGTCATGGTCGAGGTCATCTGCCGCGACACCGAGCACTTCACCGATCTGGTGACGCGGCGTATGCACCTCATCGACGGGGTGGTGTCGACCGACTCGTTCTTCGTCCTCGAAGTGCACAAACTCGCGTACGGCTGGGGTGTGGGCGCGGTCGACGCCGCGGAGACCGCGCGGCTCGACGCGGCCGGCGGCGAGGACCACCGGGGCATGGACCAGCGGGGACAGCGCTGACCGGACCCGGCGGGCCCCCGGGGCGCCCCGGAAGGCGGCAGGACGAAGGCCGGCGGCCCGGTCGCGCGTGATGCGCGACCGGGCCGCCGGCCGTTCCGCGTCCGGGGTTATCCGCCCATGCCGCCCGCCGGCGGGTGGCGCTCGGTGGAACCCATCTGGCTGCGGTCGGCCGCCTGGCTCGCCTGCCATTCGGCCGCTTCCGCTCGGGACATCGACTCCTCGTTCATCCCTTGGGCCATCTCCCACTTCGCGGTCAGTGCGTACAGGACAACGACGTCCAGCGCGATCACGACGATCGACCATGCCGGGTGTGCGGCGATGAAGGCGATTTCGCCGATGATGTTGAGCATCGCCAGGGCGATCGCCACGTACCGGGACCAGCTCGCCCCGGCCAACAGGCCCATGCCGGTCGCCAGTTGGAGTGCGGCGAAGCACAGCAGGATGACGCCCCACGTGGTGTAGCTGCGCAGCAGCAGCTGGTCGTTGGCGACGACGTAGTAGCCGTTCCGGAAAAGCGCGGTCAGGCCCTGGAAGAGGTTCAGGATACCCAGCACCAACAGCGTGAAGGCCGCGAAGGCGACCCATCCGGACCACGCGTTGAATCCGCCGGAATTGCGTGACATGAGGTGCTCCCCTGTGACAGCCGGACGCCGACGTCCGGACTGGTAGCCAGTTGCACTCACTCCACGCTAGACCCATTTATCAGTATTTGTCCCTTTCGGGAGTTTCCTTGAGGCGGCCGCACCGCGAGCCCGGTCACGCGAAAGCCCGGTCTCCGGGGAGACCGGGCTTTTCTACGGCGTGTGAAACGGAAGGAGCCCCATCCGCTTCTCGCGGACCCTGATTGCGCGGTGCACGGCCTTCGAAGGACCGCTTCTCCGCGTCTGTCCTCTGCGGACCCCTTCCGTTCCTCCCAGTAGAACTCCACGGAGTGCCCGGTGCAAAACACCGGGCCCGGGAACGGCGGGGCGGCGGGTCCGCGGCCGGGCGGCCGCGGACGCCCGGATCAGGCCGGCGGGACCGATCAGGCCTGGGCCGGACCGTCACCGTTCGGCGACGGGGTGCCCGCGTCCGCCTTCTCCGACTCGATCTGCTGCTTCACCGCGTCCATGTCCAGGCCCTTGGCCTGGCCGATGAGGTCGACCAGCGCCGCCTCGGGCAGCGCGCCGGGCTGCGCGTACACCATCACGTTGTCCCGCACCAGCATGATCGTGGGGATCGAGCTGATCGAGAACGCGGCGGCGAGTTCCGGCTGGGCCTCGGTGTCGACCTTCGCGAACACGACGTCCGGGGTCGCCTCGGAGACCCGCTCGAACGTCGGCGCGAACTGGCGGCACGGACCGCACCACGCGGCCCAGAAGTCGATCACGGTCAAGCCGTCACCGCTGACCACCTCGTCGAAGTTCTCCTTGGTCAGTTCGACCGTCGCCATGTTCCTCTCCGTCCTGCGTCAGTGGGTACGGCTGTGCAACGAATCAAGCGCCCGAAGCATTCCGCACTCCGGTCCGGCGTCGCCGACCGGGGCAATCCGGAGCCTTCCGGGCGGGCCCCGCAGGCGCCCCCACCAGCCTGCCCGCTGCCGGGGCGCCGAACCCGGAATCCCGGGGGAAGGCGGCGTCACGCCTGTCACTCGAGCCCCATAGGCTGTGGGCTCATCCGTCCAAGCTCGTGCGTTCCGCAGCCGAGGAGTCCCGCCATGCGCTACACCCGCCGCAGCGTCGTCAGCCTCACACCCGCCGAACCCGGGTGGGACATCGAGGTCGTCCGGACCGGCGAGGAAGCCGTGCTGTGCCCCGTCATCGCGTGGGCCGTGGTCGTCGTCGACGCGCAGCCCGACGGCACCGCCGAGACCGCCGTGGAACCCGCGTTCGTCTACGACGGCGCGGTTTTCACCCCCGCGGAGTTCGCCCACTCGGTCGGCGAACTCGAGTACCAGCTCATCGAGCCGGAAGACTGACCTGCTCCGCCCGGTCGGCGGGCGGCGGCGGATCACCGCCCTCGCCGAACCGGGCCAGCGCGATCGCCCCCGCCACCGCAAGCAGGAACCCCGCGACCGCCACCGGCACGAAACCCGCGCGGCTGCGGTCGCCGAGGAAGACGATCCCCGCCGCGGCCGGCAGCACCGTCTCGCCGACCACCAGCGCCGCCGCGACCGCCGTCACCGCACCGCCCTGCAACGCCGTCGCATACATGAGCATCGTGACCGCTCCGGCCAGCAGCACCGTCCACGCCGCCGGATCACGCCACAGGTCGGCGATCGCCACGGTCGTGACGATCCGGCCGGCAAGCGCGATCAGCCCGAAGCCCAAGCCCGACGCCAGACCGAGCAGCCGCGAACGCCACGGCTCGGGACGGCGCGCCGCCCACATGCCGAACAGGCCGATGACGGCGACCGCGCCGAGCAGCGCGTACCGGAACGCGTCCGACGTCTCCGACGGGCCCTCGCGCCCCGCGCTCAAGCCCAGCAGCGCCAGACCCGCGCAGACCGCACCCACCGCCGTCCACTCGCGGCGGCCCAGCGCCACGCCCAGTACGGGCACCGCGATCACCGCCGTCACCGCGAGGTTCGCCGCCTGCGCCGCCTCCACGGCGAACACCGGCAGCTCCGCGAGCGCGACGAGCTGCGCCGCGAAACCGACCAGGTCCAACGCCGTTCCGGCCACGAACGGCCACGTCTTGAACACCCGCACCAGCAGCCGCGGGTCGAGCCCCGCCGCGGGACCGGCCGCCTCGGTGCGCCGGGTGCCGAGCGCCTGCAGAACGGTGGCCACGCCGTAGCAGACGGCGGCGACGGCGGCGGCGACGAGCGAGACGACCATGCCGCCACCGTACGGCCGCACCAGGGCGGCCACCGGCCGGGACACGTCCCGGCCGCACCCTCACGCCTTCGTGCGGCCCCGGCCGCGCCGGCCCACCAACTGCGCCGCGAGCACGGCCAGCACCGACACGATGAGCATCGCCGAACCGATGACGTTGATCTGCGGGGGAGTACCGCGCTGCGACGCACCCCAGACGAACATCGGAAAGGTGACGGTGTCGGGGCCGGCGTTGAAGTTCGTGATGATGAAGTCGTCGAAGGAGAGGGCGAACGCGAGCATCGCGCCCGCGGCGATGCCGGGTGCGGCCAGGGGGAGCGTCACACGGAGGAACACCTGGACGGGGGAGGCGTAGAGGTCTCGCGCGGCCTCCTCGACGTTCGCGTCCATGCCGAGCACGCGCGCTTTGACGGCGGTGATCACGAAACTCACGCAGAAGGTGATGTGCGCGATGAGGATCGTGGTGAAGCCCGCGTCCATGCCCATGCCCAGGAACAGCATGCCGATGGACGCGGCCATCACGATCTCCGGCATCGCCATCGGCAGGAAGATCAGCGAATTGACCGGGCCACGCGCCCGGAACCGGTAGCGGGCCAGCGCGAACGCCGCCAACGTGCCGAGGACCGTGGCGCCGAGGGTCGCCAGCACGGCGATCTTCAGACTGAGCGTGACCGAGTCGCACATCCCGGCGACCCCGCACGGATCGGTCCACGCGTCCGTGGAAAAGCTCGACCACTCGTAGTTGTAGCGGCCCTTCGGCTTGTTGAAGGAGAAGGCGACCACCACGACGTTCGGCGCGAGCATGTAGACGAGCGTGCCGAGGCCGGCGACGACCACGAGATTGCGCTTGAGCCAGGACCAGACGGCCGTCAAACGAGGTCCTCCGTCCCGGCGCGGCGGATGTAGACGGTGACGATCGCCAGGATGACCGCCATCAGGACGAACGAAAGCGCGGCCGCGGTCGGATAGTCGTGGACCTTCAGGTAGCGCGCCTGGATGACGTTGCCGATCATCGTCTCCTGCGGCGCGCCCAGCAGCTGCGCGTTGATGTAGTCGCCGGACGCCGGGATGAACGTCAGCAGCGTGCCCGCCACCACGCCCGGCATCGACAGCGGCAGCGTGACGCGGCGGAAGACCGCGGCGGGGCTCGCGTACAGGTCCCGCGCGGCCTCGTGCAGGCGCGGGTCGATGCGCTCGAGCGAGGCGTACAGCGGCAGGATCATGAACGGGAGGAAGTTGTACGTCAGTCCGGTCACCACCGCGAGCGGGGTCGCCAGGACGCGGTCGCCCTCGGTCAGGCCGAGCGTCGCGGTCAGGTTGGTGATGTGCAGGTCGTTGAGGTAGCCGACCACCGCGCCGTTGTCCGACAGGATCGTCTTCCAGGCGAGCGTGCGGACCAGGAAGCTCGTGAAGAACGGGGCGATGACGAGGACCAGCAGGACGTTGCGCCAGCGTCCGGCGCGGAAGGCGATCGTGTAGGCGAGCGGGTAGGCCAGGATCAGGCACAGGACCGTCGCGCTGCCGGCGTAGTAGAGCGAGCGCAGGAAGTGCTCGTCGTACTCGGAGAGCGCGTCGGAGAACGTCGACCACGACCACGTGACGCCGAACCCCGTCTCCAGGGAGCCGGACGACACCGACATCTTCGCCTGGTAGTAGACCGGGACAAGGAAGAACAGCACCAGCCACGCGATGCCGGGCAGCAGCAATAGGTAGGGGGCGCGCCGGATTTCGCGCCAGAAGGCGTGCAAGGCCCGGCGGAAGGGGGAGGCCGGGCTGGGCTTGGGCTTGGGCGTGGTCCCGGGTTCCGGTCGGGCTTCGGAATGGGCGGCCGCGGTCACCGGAGGGGCTCCGGGGCGGGTTCTTCGGCCGGCGCCTCGGCCGTTGCCGGGCTTGCTTCCGCCGCGTCCGCGGTGTCCGCGGTATCGAGGCCGAAGCCGTGCTTGGGATCCCAGTGGAGGAGGACCGGGTCGCCCACGCGCGGGCGGTAGTCGTCGCGGTTCTGGGCGAAGACGACCAGCTCGGGGCCTTGGTGGGTGCGGACGCGGTACTCGGTGGAGACGCCGATGAAGCCCGCTTCGGTGACGATGCCGGGCATGCGGTTGCGTCCTGCGGACACGGCGCGGATCTCGTCGTCGGAACCGGCCTCGGCCATGGTGATCTTCTCGGGGCGGATGCCCATGACGAAGGTGTCGCGGGTGGCGGTGCTGCGTTCGGCGGGCAGGGTCATGCGGCCGCCGAAGACGTCGAGCTGGAGATGGCCGCCGCGCCGTCCGGTGACGCGGGCCGGCAGCAGGTTGGACTGGCCGAGGAAGTTCGCCACGAAGGCGGTGCGGGGGGACTCGTACAGCTCTTCGGGGGAGCCGAGTTGTTCGATCATGCCGTCGTTCATGACCGCAATGGTGTCGGCCATGGTCATGGCTTCTTCCTGGTCGTGGGTGACGTGCACGAACGTGATGCCCACCTCGGTCTGGATGCGCTTCAGCTCGAGCTGCATCTGGCGGCGCAGCTTGAGGTCGAGCGCGCCGAGGGGCTCGTCCAGGAGGAGGACCTGCGGGCGGTTGATGAGCGCGCGGGCCAGGGCGACGCGCTGCTGCTGGCCGCCGGAGAGCTGCGCGGGCTTGCGGTCCGACAGGTGGCCGAGTTGGACGAGGCCGAGCATCTCCTTGACCGGTCCGGCGACGTCCTTGCGGCCTTTGCGGCGGAGGCCGAAGGCGACGTTCTCGGCGACGGTGAGGTGCGGGAAGAGCGCGTAGCTCTGGAAGACGGTGTTCACGGGGCGCTTGTGGGGCGGGAGCGCGGTGATGTCCTCGCCGCCCAGGCGGACGCGGCCGGAGGTCGGCTTCTCGAGTCCGGCGATCATGCGCAGGGTCGTGGTCTTGCCGCAGCCGGAGGCGCCGAGGAGGGCGAAGAAGGATCCGGCGGGGATCTCCAGGTCGAGGGGGTGGACGGCGGTGAATTTGTTGAAGGCTTTGTGGAGGGAGAGGAGTTCGACGCTGCCGGGGGCGTTGCCGGGGGTCTCATCGGGGGCGTCGCCCGGCGTGCCGGAGCCGTCCGGGCCGGGGGACTTGAGTGGCGTGGTGTCGTCCATGGCCGGTCACGCGCCTGTGAGTTTGGCGAACGCGGCCTCGTAGCGGCTTTCCTCGTCTTCGGTGAGGGCGCGGACGGCGTGGCCCTTCGCGGTGACTTCGGGTGTCGGAAGGACGAGCGGGTTGTTCGCCATGTCGGGGGATATTTTGAGGAGTTCGTCGCGGATGCCGGACACCGGCGAGATGTAGTTGATGGAGGCGACGAGCTGGGCGGCGACGGGCGGCTGGTAGTAGAAGTCGACCAGCCTCTCGGCGTTGTCCTTGTGCTGGGCCTTGATGGGGATGAGCAGTTCGTCGGTGGACGAGGCGTAGCCGTGGTCGGGGATGACGAACTCGACCTCGGGGTGCTCGGCTTTGATCTGGACGAGGTCGCCGGACCAGGCGAGGCAGGCGGCGATGTCGCCGGAGCCCAGCTCCTGCGCGTAGTCGTTGCCGGTGAAGCGGCGGATCTGCTGTTTGTCGACGGCCTTCTGGACTTTGTCGATCGCCGCGTTGAAGTCGTCGTCGGTGAACTTCTCCGGGGACTTGCCCATCGCGAGGAGCACCATGCCGATGGTGTCGCGCATTTCGGTGAGCAGCGAGACCTTGCCCTTGAGCTTCTCGTTGGTCAGCAGGTCTTCGACGGATGTGGGGCGGAAGCCGTCGGTGGCCTTGGCGTTGTAGGCGATCAACGTGGAGAGTTCGGCCCACGGGTAGGCGAATTCGCGTTGCGGGTCCCAGGAGTTGCCGCGGAAGCGCGCGTCGAGGTTCCGGGCGGCGTTGGGGACGTTGGCGGGGTTGTATTTCTGGACGTAGCCGAGCCGGACCATTTTGGCGGCGAGCCAGTTGGTGAGGACGATCAGGTCGCGCTTGGTGTCCTTGCCCTTGGCGAGCTGGGGCTGGATCTTGGCGAAGAACTCGTTGTTGTCGTTGATGTCTTCGGTGTACTTGACCTTGAGGCCGGTCTGCTGCGTGAAGGTTTCGAGGGTGGGGTGCTTGGACTTGTCCTTGTCGTCGACGTCGATGTAGAGGGGCCAGTTCGAGAAGACGACGTCGGCGTCGCTGCCGCCCCCGCTGTCACCGCAGGCGGCGGCGAAGGTGCCGGTGGCGGCGAGGAGTCCGGTGGCGGCGGTGCCGCGCAGGAGGCTTCGGCGGGAGAGCGCGCCGCGGCCGGAGGTGAGGGACCGGACGGCGGCGGCTCTGGTGGGCGGGGAGAGGCGGGAGAGGAAGGAGTGCACGTGGAGCCTCCTGGCGGATGGCAGGGGGGAGGGGGCCCTAAGGAGCTGCGGCGAACGGGCGTCGGAGGGAGTGACGGGCACACACGCGGGCGTTCACGCACGCAGGCAAGCGCACAAGCAGAAAGACGCCGGATTCGGTGCCGAAAACGCGATTGCGGTACCGGTTCCGCTTGGGCATGAACGATTCCGGCACGAGATCGCGCGAGCAATGGACATCTTGTCAATTTCGGACACAGAAATTGACGGTGTGTCAGAAACCCGTGCGTGTCGCGGACTTGATGGGCGGACACGTCCGGGATGTCCACCCTAGGGGATCGGCCCGGTCGGTTGGCGTGCGCACTGCCTCCTCGCGAGGCCAAGCGCACGAACGCCGCAGCCTGCGCACTGCTACTTGCGAGACCGCGCGGCGTCCCGCAAAGCCTCCGCGAGTCCGGTGAGGAAGCGGGCGTGGGCGTCGGGGCTCGGTGGGAGCTCCGGGTTCCACGGGAGGAGCCGGGTGCGGCCGGCGAGGGCGGGGTCCGTCGGGCCGGCGTGGGCGCGGGCGTCGGTCAGGACGATGTCCGGCTGCCAGGAGACGACTTCGTCCCATGTGGCGGTGTGCCAGTTGATGCCGGGGCCGTCGGGTGGTTCCGGCAAGGTGGCGCCGAGGGCGCGCAGGGCGGTGAGGTCGGACCAGGTGTGCGGGCGGGCGACGTAGACCTGGTCCGGGCCCGCGGATGAGACCGCGGTGATGCGTATGTCCGCGGCGGATGCCGCGGTGGCGCGGAACAGGCTTTCGGCCTCGTCGAGTTCGTGTGCCGATTCGGACCGCGCGGGTGCGCCGAGGGCGTGGGCGAGTTCGGCGAAGCGCTCCCGGATTCCGGCGAGGCCGCGGTCGGCGGCCACGGACAGTGCCACCACCGGGACGTGCTCTTCGAGGTGCTTGGCCGCCTCGGGGGCGATCGCGTAGACCGCGCTGCCGCCGTACGTGACCGCGACCAGCAGGTCCGGCTCGGCGGCCAGCAGCGTGCCGACGTCGAGCCCGGCCCCGGCGCCGAGGTACGGCACGTCGCCCATCGGAAGACGGCCGGTCTTCGCCGGATCCGCCTGTGTCTCGTCGTCGTGCGGGGATCCGAAGACGCCTGCCGGGCGGATCCCGTGGTCCCACAGTGCCGCGCCGGCCTGCACGTAGGTGACGACGCGCCGCGGGCGCTCTGGCGCGCTCGCCAACTGTGCGCGGTCGTCGAGGAATTCCCACGGTGTCCGGTCATGCGGGTGGCTCATGCTTCCCCCGATGCTCGTCCGGCGGTTTGTCCGGTATCGGTCTCCGGCCAGTCTCGGGGGTGTGCCGGGCTCGCGGCCAGCGGCTTTGTGGCCGTTGCGCCGGCGCGCGCAAAACGGCCGAAGCCGGGGTGGGTGGGGATGAACCTTCGTCAGCCGCGGGCGAGTTCGGCGACGATGGCGTCGTTGAACGGCGGCCACGCCTCGATCGCCCACGGGCCGAAGTCGCGGTCGGCCAGGGCCACGGTTGCGGCGCGGGCCTCGGGGTCGACCCACAGGAAGGTGCCGGCCTGTCCGAAGTGGCCGAAAGTCGCGGGGGAGTTGGTGGCGCCCGTCCAGTGCGGCGACTTGGTGCCGCGGATCTCGACGCCGAGGCCCCAGTTGTTGGGACGCTGCAGCCCGTAGCCGGGGACCACGCCGTCCAGGCCGGGGAACTGCACGGTCGCCGCCTCGGCGACGGTCTCCGGCGCGAGCAGCTTGGGGGCCATCAGCTCGGCGGCGAACTTCGCCAGGTCGGCGATGGTGGAGACACCGCCCGCGGCAGGCGACCCGTCGAGGCTGCTGTCCGCCATGCCGAGCGGGCGGAAGACCGCCTCGTTCAGGTAGACGCCGAACGGGATCGCGCAGGCCTGCTCGACGTGCCGGGCCAGGACCTCGAAGCCCGCGTTCGAGTAGATGCGGCGCTGTCCGGGGCGGGCCATGACCCGCTCGTGGTCGAAGGCGTAGCCGGCGGTGTGCGCCAGGAGGTGGCGGACCGTCGCGCCCTCGGGCCCCGCGGGCTCGTCCAGCTCGATGCCGCCTTCCTCGACCGCGACCAGCACGGCGTACGCGGTCAGCGGCTTGGTCACCGACGCCAGCGGGAACCGGTGCCCGGCCGGTCCGTGGACGCCCGCCACGCTCCCGTCGGCCCGGACCACCGCCGCGGCGGCATGGGGGACGGGCCAGGACTCGATCACGCGCAGGCTTTCCACGGGACGAGCTTATGCGAGCACGCCGGGGCGCCCGTCACACGTCCAGGCGCGGCAGCACGGTGGCCATCAGGCCGTCGATCTCGGCCGCGCAGGCGAGGTAGTCCTCGACCTCGCCGCCGCCGGGGTCGACGACGTCCTCCCACGCCGGATCGAGCGGCACGGTGTCCAGGGACAGCCCGGCGACGCGCTCGGCGAGCGGTGCGGGGCCGTCGGCGAGGTCCCGGGCGAGCCGGTGCAGCGTCGCGGTCTTGGCGGCCGCTTCCGGATGGTTGCGGCGGATGTACGTGACGTGCTCGCAGGCCAGCGCCACGACGACGGCGGCCTCGGCGAGGTGCTCCGCGGTCAGCTGCGTGCTGCGGTGCGCGTCCGCGGTGATGGCGAGCGTTTCGAGGGCGCGCCGGGTCCGCCAGCTGACCGGCTGCCCTTCGATGACGAACGTGCCCGCGGTGCGGACCGGCCGCGCCGGGTAGGCGCGCGCGGCCAGGACGCCGGCGATCACCGAGCGGGTGGCGTTCCCGGTGCAGATGAACAGCAGCGGCGCGGCATCGGCGGGTGCGGGCGCGGGCGAGCCGTCGGCCGGACGTTCGGACATGTCCGCAGGGTAGCGGGGCGGCCGTGCGGCATGGTGAACGGGCGTTCGAAGCGCTCGGCTGTGCGGACGCGAGGGGTGCGGCTGCGGAGGCCCGTGCGGCGAATGCGCCGTCCGGCTCACTTCCAGTTCTTGTCCTCCAGCAGGCAGGCGTTGCTGCCGTCGCAATAGGGCTGGTTGCCGCTGTGTCCGCAGCGGCACAGGGCCGCGCGGGTTTCGTGCGTGTGCTTGCCGTCGGGCGTGCGCAGCACCAGGTGGCCGCGTATCACCAGCGGGCCGCCGGGCACCGCGGTGATCGTCGTCGGGTGCTGCGGGTCCTCGGGGGCGCCGCCGGTGACCGTGTAGTGCAGTGCGCCGCTCGGGCACCGCGACACGACTTCGGCGATCTCCTCCGGGGACGCGCCGTCCGGGTCCACCCAGGGCCTTCGGCCGGTGTCGAACACCGGGGGCAGGCCGCGGACGCACTCGCCGGAGTGCAGGCAGCGGTGCGCGTCGAACGTCACCGTGACGTTCTTGCCTTCGTAGACCTTGGCGGGGGTGTCGGTCATGTCCGTGCCTCCGTGCTTTCGTGCTCGGAGCGAGGTTGTCCCGATGTATCCCGTTACCCGGGGGGCCCGCGGTAAACCGGGCCGGCGGGACGGGCGGCCGGAGCGGCGGGCGGCCGCGCTTGACCTTGGTCGCGAGGACGGCCACGATGCAGGAATCTGACGTTCCGTCAGATATCTCGAGAACGTGGAGGCGATGTCCGTGCTGAACCCCGAACCGCTGGCCGGACGTGTCGCCGTCGTCACCGGGGGCGGCGCCGGTATCGGCGGCGGCGTGTCGCGGCTGCTCGCGCAGGCGGGCGCCCTGGTCGTGATCAACGACATCGAGGCGGAATACGCGGAAGCCGCCGCGAAGGACATCACCGAAGCGGGCGGGCAGGCCATCGTCGTCGTCGGCGACATCCGCGAGCCGGAGACCGTCGTGCGGCTCCGCGACGCGGCGCTCGGCGCGGCCGGCGGCCGGATCGACGTGCTGGTCAACAACGTGGGCGACTACCGTCCGTCGTCGGTCTTCCTGCGCAGCACGGAAGAGGACTGGGCGGCTTCCCACGCGATCAACTTCGAGCACGTGCTGCGCGTGACGCACGCGATCCTGCCGACCATGGTCGAGCAGGGCTCGGGCAGCATCGTCAACGTCTCGACGGTCGAGGCGATCCGCGGGATCCCGGGATGCCCGGTGTATTCGGCGTACAACGCGGCGGTCATCGCGTTCACCAAGAGCCTCGCCGTGGACGTGGCCCGCAAGGGCGTGCGCGTCAACGCGATCGCCCCCGACATGGCGGACACCCTGCAGACCCCCGCCGAGGCGATGCTGCGCGGCCGCGACCCGAAGCTGATCGGCTCGTGGATCCCGCTCGCCCGGTTCGGGCAGCCGGAGGACTACGCACGTGTCGTGCTGTTCCTCGCCTCCGACGACTCCGGGTTCGTCACCGGGCACCTGATCCCCGTGGACGGCGGCACCATCGCGGCGAGCGGCTGGCACGGCAAGGCCAACGGCAAGGGCTGGACCAACCTGCCCGACCAGGCCTGACCGCCCCCGCACCGCCGGGACGTTTTCCGCGGGCTCGCGCGACCGCTGGTGCGGTTTGCGCGAGCCCGCGGTATTTCCGGGCCCGCCGGGGAACCACCCGCACGAGTTCGATCGTCAGGCGGGGAAACCGGGCGGCAGGGGGCGGGCGGTATGGCGCGGCGGCAGGCGTACGGGACTCCGAGACGCAGATCGTGGGCGGCGCTCGGCGCGCTGCTCGTGCTGGTCGAAGGCGTCGGCATCGGAGCGTGGATCGCGGTCCGTGAGGACGACCGGGCGGAGGTGCCGTGGCTGCTCGGCGTCTCCTGCGCGGTCGGCGGCGCCGCGGCGGTGGCGGCCTGGTGGCGGCTCACCCGGGGCGGGCGGACGGCGCAGCCGCCGTGGGACCGCCTCGGCTACGCACGCACCTCGGTCCTGCACACCCTCGGCCGGATGGATCCGGTGCGGCTCGGCGACCACGTCGCGGAGCTGTGCGCGCGCGACGGCGTGCGCGAGGTGGAGACGTCGCGGGTGGCCGGCGACGCGCGCTCGGTCGACGTGCTGGGCACGCTGGCGGACGGCACGCGCGTGGTAGTGCGCTGCCGCACCGAATCGCACGCCTCGACGGTGTCGGGGGCCGTGGTGGAACGGTTCGGGGCGGTCGCGGCCTATGCGGGGCGGACCCTCGTGCTGGCGTCCACCGCGGGCTCGTTCTCGCCGAAGGCCCGCGCGCTGGCCGGCCGCGTGCAGTTGGTCGACCAGCGGGCGCTGGCGCGGTGGCAGGTCGACGGCGAGGTACCCGCGGGGTTGGCGGCACCCGCCCCCGTGCCCGAGCCGGGCAAGGCGCGGAAGCCGGGACGCAGCCCGGCATCCTGACGCCGCGTACTGCGGTCGGGCCGCCGCGGGATTGCGCCGGCCTGGCGGCGTCAGCCGCAGCAGCCTCCGCCGCAGCACCCGCCGCCCCCGGCCGGCCGCGGCGCGGGCGCCGGAGCGGATCCGGAACCGCCGCGGGCGATCCCGACCGCGGACAGCAGCTTCACGGTGTCGTCGTGCCCCGCGGGGCAGGCCGCGGGCGCGGAGGACTCGGCCATCGGCCGGTTGACGGCGAACGTGTCGCCGCAGGCACGGCAGCGGAACTCGTAGGTGGGCATGAGGGAAGAGTAGCGAGCGGGCCCCGCTACAGTGCCACCAACCGGTCGGCCGACCTCACCGCCGAGTTCGAAGCGGACCTCGCCGACATCCGGCGGCTCGTCGAAGCGGTCGCCCGCCGCGACGCCTGACCGAGCGCCCGACCGCGACGACCTGCCGCGACGCACCGTCCGCGTCCGATCACCGCGAGCCCTGGTGCAAAGTCCCGCACGGTACTAGTTTCCTGGCATACCCGAGGGCCCACCGCCCTTGTGCGGCAGGGCTCTTCGTCGTGCGCGCCGAGGAGGACACGTGGTGTACCAACGGCCCGGAACGGCCGGCAGCGTCATCGACTTCCAGGACAGGTACGACAACTTCATCGGCGGCAAACACGTACCGCCCGTGCTCGGACAGTACTTCGCCGACGTCTCGCCGGTCACCGGGCAGCCCTACTGCGACGTCGCCCGCTCCACCGCCGAAGACGTCGAACTCGCCCTCGACGCCGCGCACGCCGCGGCCGACGGCTGGGGACGCACCAGCGCCGCGGAACGCTCCCGCGTCCTGCTGCGCATCGCCGACCGCATCGAGGAGAACCTGGAACGCCTCGCCGTGGCCGAGACCTGGGACAACGGCAAGCCGGTGCGCGAATCGCTCGCCGCCGACCTGCCCCTGGCCGTCGACCATTTCCGCTACTTCGCGGGCGTGATCCGCGGCCAGGAAGGCTCGATCGCGCAGATCGACGACGACACCGTCGCCTACCACTTCCACGAGCCGCTCGGCGTCGTCGGCCAGATCATCCCGTGGAACTTCCCGCTGCTGATGGCCACGTGGAAGCTCGCCCCGGCGCTCGCCGCGGGCAACTGCGTGGTCATCAAGCCCGCCGAGCAGACGCCCGTCACGATCCTGCTCCTCATGGACCTGATCGCGGACCTGCTGCCGCCCGGCGTCGTCAACGTCGTCAACGGCTTCGGATTCGAGGCCGGGAAGCCGCTGGCGAGCAGCAAGCGGGTCGCGAAGATCGCGTTCACCGGCGAGACCACCACCGGCCGCCTGATCATGCAGTACGCCAGCAACAACATCATTCCGGTGACGCTGGAACTGGGCGGGAAGAGCCCCAACATCTTCTGCGCCGACGTCCTCGCGGCCGACGACGACTACCTCGACAAAGCCGTCGAAGGCTTCGTGATGTTCGCGCTCAACCAGGGCGAAGTCTGCACCTGCCCGTCGCGGGCGCTCGTCCACGAGTCGATCTACGACGCGTTCATGGAGCGCGCGCTGGCCCGGACCGCGGCGATCGTGCAGGGCGATCCGCTGGACCCGGCCACCATGGTCGGCGCCCAGGCGTCCAACGACCAGCTCGAGAAGATCCTGTCCTACCTGGACATCGGGCGGCAGGAAGGCGCCGAGGTGCTGGCCGGCGGCAGCCGCAAGATCGTGCCCGGGCTGGAGGACGGTTACTACGTCGAGCCGACCGTGTTCAAGGGCACCAACGACATGCGGATCTTCCAGGAGGAGATCTTCGGGCCGGTGGTGTCCGTGGCCACCTTCCGCGACGACGCCGAGGCGCTGCGCATCGCCAACGACACCCTGTACGGGCTCGGCGCCGGGGTGTGGACGCGCGACGCGACACGTGCGTACCGCATGGGGCGCGAGATCAAGGCCGGACGCGTGTGGACGAACTGCTACCACGCCTACCCCGCGCATGCCGCGTTCGGCGGCTACAAGGCCTCCGGCATCGGCCGTGAAACGCACCGCATGATGCTCGACCACTACCAGCAGACCAAGAACCTGCTCGTCAGCTACAGCCCGAAGAAGCTGGGCTTCTTCTAAGCGCCGGGATCACGCGCACGGACCCGTCGGAGAGAGGGGCAGGGATGCCGGAGAAAGTCGCGATCACCCCGGAGGCCGCCGCGCTCGTCGGCGAACTCGTGGCGCAGCACGGGCCGCTGATGTTCCATCAGAGCGGCGGGTGCTGCGACGGGTCGTCGCCGATGTGCTACCCGCGCGGCGAGTTCCTGGTCTCGGACGCCGACGTGTACCTGGGCGAGGTCGCCGGGACGCCGTTCTACATCAGCGCCGCCCAGTACGCGTACTGGCGGCACACCCATCTGACCGTGGACGTGGTGCCCGGCCGCGGCGGCGGGTTCTCCGTCGAGGCGCCGACCGGATTGCGGTTCCTCATCCGGTCGCGCGTGTTCTCCGACGCGGAAGCCGCCGAACTGGCGGAGGAACCGGTCCGCACCGGACCGGCCGGGTGACCGAGGTCACAGAAATGGAGGAAAACGCCCCTTCCGGGCGGCGCCGCGGGTCCTCGCGACGCCGTCCGGCGCGTCCGCGGGCGGACCCTACTGCCGTGTGGCGGAACGTTTCTGACGGTCGTTCATGGATTCCGTCAAATAACCGCATACGTGGTCGCAGGGGTCGGGGAAATGCCGGATTTGCTGCGGTTCGTACGTGACGGTTCGGAGGTTGTCAACCTCTTGTCGGGCTCCACCGGGCGGGGTTAGAAACCCCTCACGGAAGAAAGGAGCCGAACCATGGCTGAACCCGTCATCGTCGAGGCGGTGCGCACTCCCGTCGGCAAGCGCGGCGGCGCGCTGTCGGCCCTGCACCCCACCGAGCTGCTCGGCCAGACCTTCCGCGAGCTGCTGGCCCGCTCCGGCGCCCAGGACGACATCGTCGAGCAGGTCGTCGGCGGCTGCGTCACGCAGGCCGGCGAGCAGAGCACCAACGTGACCCGGAACGCATGGCTGGCCGCCGGGCTGCCGTACGACACCGCGTCCACCACCGTCGACGCGCAGTGCGGCTCCGGGCAGCAGGCCGCGCACCTGCTCGCCGGGCTGATCGCGGGCGGCGTCCTGGACGTCGGCATCTCGTGCGGCGTCGAGTCGATGAGCCGGGTGCCGCTCGGCACGTCGTCGGCGGCCGGCGACGGCAGCCCGTACCCGGCGACGTGGGACATCGACCTGCCGAGCCAGTACGAGGCCGCGGAGCGCATCGCCCGCAAGTACGGCATCTCGCGCGAGGCCGCCGACGGCCTCGGCCTGCTGTCCCAGGAGCGTGCCCGCCAGGCGTGGAACAACCACCGCTTCAAGCACGAGACGTTCGGCGTCAAGGTGCCCGCCGGCGACGACGCGTGGCACCTGATCGAGGAGGACGAGGGCGTCCGCGACACGTCCTACGAGGCGCTCGCCGCGCTCCGGCCGATCCTCCCCGGCGGCATCCACACCGCCGGGACCGCGTCGCAGGTGTCCGACGGCGCGGCCGCGATCCTGTGGGCGTCGAAGAAGTCCGCCGTCGCGCTGGGCATGCGGCCGCGCGCCCGGATCGTCGCGCAGGCGCTGGTCGGCTCGGACCCGTCGCTCAACCTGGACGGCTCGATCGCGGCGACCCGGGCGGTGCTCGGGCGTGCCGGGATGAGCCTGGACGACATCGACGTGGTCGAGGTGAACGAGGCGTTCGCTTCGGTGGTGCTGGCGTGGACCCGCACGTTCGCCGCGGACATGTCGAAGGTCAACGTCAACGGCGGGTCGATCGCGCTCGGCCACCCGGTGGGCGCCACCGGCGCCCGGCTGATCACCTCGGCGCTGTCCGAATTGGAGCGCACCGACAAGGAGTTCGCCCTGATCGCGATGTGCGGCGGGGGCGGCCAGGCGTCGGGGACGATCATCCAGCGGCTCTAGGGTGGTCGCCGGACGGGGCCGACGGAACGGAGCACGCAGCTGAACGGCGGTTCGGACACGGGCACCCCGGGGGCGGGGTGCCCGTGTCCGTTGGGCTCTCAGGCCGCCGCGTAGCGGACCGGGTCGTCCGCGTTGGCCGCGCCCGCCTGGCCGCGCTTGACCAGGTGGCGCAGGTGCGCGGCGGCTTCGCTCAGCGCGATCTGCCGGTTGTGCACGCTCAGTTGCTCCCACGGCCGGTTCCAGTCCATGCCGACCGCGATCTCCCACAGGGTGAGCGGGGCGGCGACCAGCCGGGCGTGCAGCGTGGCGAGGCGCGTCTCGTGGAACGCCTTGATCTCGTCGACGCGGGCCGCGGCGTCGGCGAACCCGTGCTTGTGCGCGGGCAGGACGCCGGTGATCGGCATGGCCGCGACGCGCGACAGCGAGGCGAGGAAGTCGCCGAGCGGGTCGGCTTCCTCGGTGTCCTCGTAGAGGCCGATGTGCGGGGTGATGCCGGGCAGCAGGTGGTCGCCGGACAGCAGGCGGCCCGCGCGGGTGCCGATCTCCTCTTCGAGGTGCAGGCACACGTGGCCGGGGGTGTGGCCCGGCGTCCAGACGATGCGCACGTCGCGCCCGGCGACGTCGGCGAGTTCGCCGTGCACCAGGTTCCGGTCCGGGGTCGCCAGGGTGAAGCGCGGCTTGACGACCGACGAGGGGGAGCGCGAGCCGACCAGCTCGTCGACCGCGTCCTGCGGCGCTCCGGCGGCCTGCAGCACGGCGACGTGGTGGTCGATCCACCGGTTCCGCGGCGCGGTGTTGATGAGGTTGACGTGTGCCGCGTCGGCCTCGTGCATCGCGACCCAGGCGCCGGACGCCTCGACGACCTTGTAGGTCAGGCCGTGGTGGTCGGGGTGGTTGTGCGTCGCGATGACGCCGTGCACGTCGGCGAGCGAGGTGCCGAGCGAGGCGAGCCCGGAGGTGAGCGCGGTCAGCGAGGCCGGGTCGTCCCAGCCGGCGTCGACGAGCACCGGGCCGTTGGCGCTCTCCAGGACGTAGACCAGGGTGTAGCCGAGCGGGTTGTCCGGGATCGGGACGGGGATCGTCCATACGCCCCCGCCGAGGTCGGTCGCCACACCTTCCGGGGTTGACGTCTTGTCAGGTTCCGTTGCCGTCATGGTGGTCCTCCCCGGATCGGTGCGCGCGCAGGTCGCGCCCTGGTGCTGTCGGGCCGGTCTCGCACGTGTCATTCGGCGATGACGGGCTCCTTCGCCACCATAGAGCACCGTCTCGGCAATATAATTGACTTGGTCTAGCAGTTTGCCGCGCGATCCGCCACTCGCGTTTCTTGGGACTCCGGGTGAGACTCCAGTCTCATTCGGGCCGGGATTCCGTTGTTCCCCGGCAGCTCAACTGATATCTGTTCTACAGATCGGCACGATCGCGCGGCGCCGGACTCGCCGCGGGAGAGACAGCCACCGAGGAGGACCAGTGACGGACGTCCTGGAGTACGGCCAACTGTTCATCGACGGGCGCCTCGTCGACCCGGCGGGGTCGGACGTGATCGAGGTCGTCTCGCCGCACACCGAGCAGGTCATCGGGCGCGTCCCGCACGCCGCCAAGGCCGACGTCGACGCGGCCGTCGCCGCCGCGCGCCGCGCCTTCGACCACGGCCCCTGGCCGCGCATGGCGCTCGAGGAGCGCCTGGAGATCGTCGGCCGCATCAAGGACGCGTTCATGACGCGCTACGACGAGATCGCGCGGCTGATCAGCTCCGAGAACGGCTCGCCGTACTCGTGGAGCATCTTCGCCCAGTCGATGGGCGCCGGCATGCTCTACGACTCGGCCATCAACGCGGCCCGGAACTTCGCCTTCGAGGAGCGCCGCGCGGGCGTCCTCAACCCGCTGGTGATCCGCCGCGAGCCGGTCGGCGTGGTGGCGGCCGTCGTGCCGTGGAACGTGCCGCAGTTCGTCACCGCGGCCAAGCTCGGCCCGGCGTTCGCCGCGGGCTGCACGGTGGTCCTCAAGCCGTCCCCGGAAACCCCGCTGGACGCCTACATCCTCGCCGAGATCTGCCAGGAGGCCGGCCTCCCGGACGGCGTCCTCAACATCGTCCCGGCGGACCGCGAGGTCAGCGAATACCTGGTCGGACACCCGGACATCGACAAGGTCGCGTTCACCGGCTCGGTCAACGCCGGCAAGCGCATCATGGAGGTCGCGGCCCGCAACCTCACCCGGGTGACCCTCGAACTCGGCGGCAAGTCCGCGGCGATCATCCTGCCGGACGCCGACCTGGAGCACACCGTCGCGGGCCTGATGCCCAACGCGTTCATGAACAACGGCCAGGCGTGCGTGTCGCAGACCCGCATCCTGGTGCCGGAGTCCCGGTACGGCGAGATCTCCGAGCGCCTCGCCGCGTGGGTGTCCGAACTCGTGGTCGGCGACCCGCTCGACCCCGCCACCCAGGTCGGCCCGCTGGTCGCCGACCGGCAGCGGCAGCGCTCCCTCGACTACATCCGCATCGGCCAGGAGGAAGGCGCGAAGGTCCTGGTCGGCGGCGGCCGTCCGGAATCGCAGCCGACCGGCTGGTACGTCGAGCCGACGCTGTTCGGCGGCGTCGACAACTCGATGCGGGTCGCCCGCGAGGAGATCTTCGGCCCGGTCGTGTGCCTGATCCCCTACGGCGACGAGGCGGACGCGGTGAAGATCGCCAACGACTCGGAGTACGGGCTGTCCGGCAGCGTCTGGACCGAGGACGTCGAACGCGGCCTCGGCATCGCCCGGCAGGTGCGCACCGGCACCTACTCGGTGAACACTTACGGCGTCGACTTCAACGGCCCCTTCGGCGGGTTCAAGAACTCCGGCATCGGCCGCGAGTTCGGCCCGGAAGGCCTGGCCGCGTACGTCGAGCACAAGTCGATCGCGCTGCCCAAGGAAAGCTGACGCGGACCGGCGGCGCGGCGCCCCGCAAGGCGGCGCCGCGCCCCGGCCGCACGGCAGGCGAGACCCGCACGGAACCACGAAAGGTGAAATCCCCCATGGCCGAGGGCAAGTGGCGCGTCGAGGTCGACCGGAGCGTATGCATCGGGTCGGGCATGTGCATCGGCAGCGCGCCGGACGACTTCACGCTGGACGCCGCACGGCAGTCGCATGCGCGCCTGGAGATCCTGGACGCCTCAGACGCGATCATGGAGGCGGCGGAGAGCTGCCCGGTCGAGGCGATCAGCATCGTGAACGCGGAGACGGGGGAGACGCTGTTCCCGCCGGAGTGACCGGAAGCGGAGCGGGCTGAGGCGGCACGCCGGCGCGGACCGGCGGCCGCGGCCCCGTCGCGTGGCCGCGCCGCCCCGCCTCCCCGCCGTGACCCCCAGTCGACACGTGTCACCACCCGGGTCCCGGCGGCGCGTCCGATGATCATGAAGTGCCGGCGTCGGCCTCGTCCTCCGGCTCCGGGACCAGCCGCGCGACCGTCTCGATGTCCAGCTTGACCTGCGCGATCGACGCGCGGCCGTTGAGCCACGAGATCAGCGACGAGTGCCAGGTGTGCGTGATGACCCGCACCACCGCGAGTTCCTCGGCGCTCGGCTCGGTGCTCGCGTCCTCGTGCATCGCCTCGAGGATCATCTGCGTGGTGATCCGGCCCACGCCGTCGACCTCGGCGGAGACCGAGCGGTCGGCGAACTGCATCGCGCGCATCATCGCCTCGGTCAGGTGCGGCTCGCGCTGCATGCCGCGGAACGCCCGCAGCAGCGTGTCCACGACGCGTTCGCGCGGCGGCAGGCCCTTGTTGGGCTTGCGCCGCAGCTGCCCGCCCAGCTGCTCGAGCTGGTCGTACATCGTGGCCACCAGCAGGTGCACCTTGGACGGGAAGTACCGGTAGAGCGTGCCGAGGGCCACCTCGGACATCTCGGCCACCTCGCGCATCTGCACGGCGTCGTAGCCGCCCTGCGCCGCGAGCCGCGTCGTGGCCCGCAGAATCCTGCGTCTCCGGGCCTCCTGGCGCTCGGTCAGCGGGGTCCCCGCGGCCTTCGTGTACGTCGTCATCTTCCGCCCGTCTGTCGTCGTCCTGGGCATGCCGGACACTGCTCTTCACCTGACTGCACTTCAGATACGGCCCCGCGGTGTGTTACGGGTCACCCGGGGGCCTGTGTGACCGGTGCCCGGCGGTATCTTGCAGTCTCCGACGGGCCAATCCGCGTTGAATACTGAAACTCGTTCTAGATTACGCGACTACTATGCTCCGCCAAGAGCGTCGAAGGGGGCCATTCGTGATACGGGAGACCGTGGAGCCCGCAGGACTCGCGGACCCCGGCGCGCCTTCCGCCGCGGACACCCCCGCGGAACGGCCGCTCCGAATCGCTCTTCTGGCGTACCGCGGCGACCCGTTCTGCGGCGGCCAGGGCGTGTACGTCCGGCACCTGTCGCGTGAACTGGCCAAGCTCGGCCACCATGTCGAGGTCATCACCGGCCCGCCCTACGCCGTCGTCGACGACGTGCCCGGCAACCCGGTCAAGCTCACCAAGCTGCCCAGCCTCGACCTCTACCGCGACCCCGACCCGTTCCGGCTGCCCAAGCCGCGGGAGTACCGCGACTGGATCGACGTCCTCGAAGTCGGCGGCATGCTCACCGCGGGCTTCCCCGAGCCGCTCACCTTCTCGCTCCGCGCCGCACGCCACCTCAAGGCCCGCCGCCACGAGTTCGACGTCGTGCACGACAACCAGACCCTCGGCTACGGCCAGCTCGCGCTGCCCCGCCTGGGCTTCCCGCTGGTCACCACGATCCACCACCCGATCACCGTGGACCGCGGCCTGGAACTCGCCGAGGCCGCCACGCTGCGCCGTAAGATCACGCTGCGCCGCTGGTACGGCTTCACGACCATGCAGAAGCGCGTCTCGGTGCGCCTGCCCGAGGTCGTCACCGTCTCCGGCTCGTCGAAGACCGAGATCGTCGAACACCTCGGCGTCGCACCCGACCGGATCCACGTGATCCACGTCGGCGCGGACACCGACCTGTTCTCGCCGAGCGACGCCGTGGCCAAGGTGCCCGGCCGCATCGTCACCACGGCCAGCGCCGACGTCCCGCTGAAGGGCCTCATCTACTTGGTGGAGGCCCTCGCCAAGCTGCGCACCGAGCGCGACGCCGAACTCGTCGTGGTCGGCAGGCCCAAGGCCGACGGCCCGGTCCTCAAAGCGATCGAACGGCTGGGCCTGACCGCCTCGGTGCGGTTCGTCAGCGACATCAGCGACGCCGAACTCGTCGACCTGATCCGCAGCGCCGAGGTCGCGTGCGTGCCGTCGCTGTACGAAGGCTTCTCGCTGCCCGCCGCCGAAGCCATGAGCTGCGGCACCGCCCTGGTCGCGAGCACCGGCGGGGCGATACCCGAGGTCGCCGGACCGGACGGGGAGACCTGCCTGGCGGTGCCGCCGGGCGATGCCGAAGCCCTGCGCAAGGCCATCGGCCGAGTGCTCGACGAGCCCGAACTGCGCGCCCGGCTCGGCCGCAACGGCCGGGCCCGGGTGCTGGAGCGCTTCACCTGGCGCAACGCGGCGGTCCGCACCGCCGAGCGGTACCGCGCCGCCGTCGACGCGGCCGCGACCGGTGCGGCGAAGGCGGCCGCCCCGCGGGTCGCGGGGCCGAGAAAGCCCGCCTGACCCGGAGCCCGGCGGCGCGAAGCCGCTCCGGCGCATCGGCCTACCCTGATCCCGACGGCCCGCCCGGACCCCGATCCGCTGTTATTCCGCAGTACCCGGCACCACAGACGCAGTACCGCACAGGAGACGGAGCCGCCGACTTGCTCACCGTGGATTTCTCACGCTTCCCGCTGGCGCCGGGAGACCGGGTCCTCGACCTGGGCGCCGGCGGCGGCCGTCACTCGTTCGAAGCGTTCCGGCGCGGTGCCGACGTGGTCGCGCTGGACCGCAACGAGAAGGACGTCCGCGAGGTCAACGCGCTGTTCGCGGCCATGGCCGAGGCCGGCGAGGCCCCGGAGACAGCGTCCGCGGTCGCGGTGACCGGCGACGCCCTCGCGCTGCCGTTCCCGGACGCCAGCTTCGACAAGGTCATCATCTCCGAGGTGCTCGAGCACATCCCCGACGACAAAGGGGTGCTGGCGGAGATCCACCGGGTGCTCAAGCCGGGCGGGCTGGCCGCGATGACCGTGCCGCGGTACGGGCCGGAGAAGGTGTGCTGGGCGCTGTCCGACGCGTACCACGAGGTCGAGGGCGGGCACATCCGCATCTACCGCGGGCACGAACTCGTGGAGCGCATCGAGGCCGCCGGATTCGAGCCCTACGGGCAGCACTTCACGCACGCGCTGCACTCGCCGTACTGGTGGATCAAGTGCGCGGTGGGCGTCGACAACGACAAGGCGCTGCCGGTGCGCGCGTACCACAAGCTGCTGGTGTGGGACATCATGAAGGCGCCCAAGGCCACCCGCTGGGCCGAGAAGGCGCTGAACCCGCTGATCGGCAAGAGCCTCGTCGTGTACGCGGTCAAGCCGCGCTCCGTCGTCGGAGCGGCGGCATGACGCGCCGCGGGGCCCACGGGGGCGCGGGTCGGGAGTCGCTCGAACTCCTGGCTCTGGACGGGGTCCTGGACGTCGGTCAGATCGCCCGGACGATCGACGGGATCGCCGCGGTCCAGCGGCCGGACGGGTCGATCCCGTGGTTCGTCGGCGGCCACCTGGATCCGTGGGACCACACCGAGGCGGCCATGGCGCTCGACCTCGCGGGCCGTCACGACCTGGCCGAACGGGCTTACCGCTGGCTGGCGTCGCGGCAGAACCCGGACGGTTCCTGGTACGCCGCGTACACCGACGGCGTGGTCACCGACCACAACAAGGAAGCGAACTTCACCGCCTACCTCGCGGTCGGCCTGTGGCACCACCATCTCCTCACCGGCGACGAGGAGTTCCTCGTCCGCATGTGGCCGCACCTGAAGTCGGCGACGCAGTTCATCCTCGACCTTCAGGCGCCCGGCGGCGAGATCCGGTGGAAGCGCGAGGCCGACGGCACCGCGGTGAACGACGCGCTGCTGACCGGCTCGGCGAGCATGTACCAGGCGCTGCGCTGCGCGCTGGCGGTCGCCGACCACCTCGGGGAGCCGCAGCCGGACTGGGAGTTGGCCACCGGGCGCCTCGGCCACGCGGTCGTCGCGCACCCGGAGCGGTTCCTCGACAAGAACCGCTACTCGATGGACTGGTACTACCCGATCCTGGGCACCGCGCTGCGCGGGCCCGCCGCGGAGGCGCGCATCGCCGAGCACTGGGACACCTTCGTGGTGCCCGGCCTGGGTGCCCGGTGCGTCTCGGACCGGCCGTGGGTGACCGGTGCGGAGAGCTGCGAACTCGCCATCGCCCTGTGGGCGTTGGGGCAGAGCGACCGCGCGGTCGAGATCGTGTCGTGGGTCCAGCGCCTGCGTCACGACGACGGCCTGTACTGGACCGGGTACGTCTTCGAGGACGACGCGATATGGCCGGAGGAGCGCACGGCGTGGACCGCCGGGGCGATGATCCTGGCGACCGCGGTGCTCGGCGGCGAGCCGGCGACCACCACGGTGTTCGGGGGCGAGCCGGGCTACGCGGAGACCGGCCTGCCGATCGGTCTTGCGCCGGAAGAGGTGCGCTGCGACTCGGAGTTGTGCGTGGAGCGCGGCTGACGGCCGCCGCTTCCGCATGCGCCGTGCCCCGCGGGCGGCTGTCCTCTCGGGGCAGCCGCCCGCAGGCGTTTCAGCACTGGTCGTTGCGCCACTTTCCGGCGTCGAGGACCCACTTGTCGTCGATGCTGCGCGGGGTGCCGTCGACGATCACGACGTAGCCCGTGTCGCCGGAGTCCGGTCCGGCGTGCACGGTGAACGACGTCGGGGTGAGGCGGGACAGCTTCCCGCCGCTCTTGGCGGCGTTGTCCGCGACCTTGGCGGCGAAGTCCGGGGCCGGGAGCGCGGCCTGGCAGCGGGGCGACAGCATCGCGTAGGCGGTGTCGGCCCGGCCTTCCCAGAAGGCGGTGCGGAACGTCTTGGCGGCGTCGAGGAGGGCACCGGCGGCCGGGTCGTCGGCGGCGGCGTCCTGCGCGTCGGCGGAGCCGCCGGAGTCGGACGAGCAGCCTGCCAGCACGGCGGCCGCGGAGAGGGCGGCGACAGCGAGGGCGGGGACGGCGGGCGCGGTGGCCGTGCCACCGCGGCCGGATCTGGAACGCGGAGTCCGGACGGTCATGGCGGTCCTTTCGCGGGGTGGGAACGGGGGGTTTCCCAAGACGCCCGAAGGCGTCCAAGACGGAGGAATGGGATCGTAGGGGGCACTCGATCTGACGTTGCGTCAGGGGTCGGTTTCGGGGGCGGCGCGCGCTACGGTGGCCCTGCCAGCCGACTCGTCAGGAACGGGGAGTGACCGTGGCCGACCTGCAATATGCGTGGGATCACGCGACGTACTGCGGTTTGTTCGTGGCTCAGGCCGAGCGGCTCGCCGAGGTCGCCGCCGCCGCGGACCCCGGGACGCCGGTGCCGAGCTGCCCGGGGTGGACACTCGCGAAGCTCGTCAAGCACGTCGGGATCGCACACGCATGGGCGGCGGCCAACACACGCCAGGGCTCGGCCGGCGGCCCGGTGAACCCCAAGTCGCTCGACCTCGGCCTGCCCGACGACCCGGAGGGGCTCCCCGCCTGGCTGTCCGAGGGAGCCGAACGCTCCGCGCGGACCATCTGGGAGGCCGGGCCCGACGCGGACGCCTGGACGTTCGGCCCCCTCCCGCACGCGCGCTTCTGGGCCCGCCGGATGCTGCACGAGACGCTGATGCACCGGGTGGACGCCGAACTCGCGCTCGGCATCGAGCCGGACGTCAGCGCGGAAGCCGCCGTGGACGGCATCGACGAGCTGCTCACGATCCTGCCCGGCGGGCAGTCCGGCCGCCCGGACGCGGAAAAGCCGCACGGCCAGGGCGAGACGCTGCACATCCACACGTCGGGCGGCGTGCGGGGCGAGTGGACGGTCACGCTGACCCCCGAGGGCTACACGTGGGAGCGCGGGCACGCCAAGGGCGACGCGGCGCTGCGGGGCGACGGGTTCGCGGTGCTGGAGGCGCTGTACCGGCGGGTGCCGCTGGACCGGGCGGTCGCGGAACGCGGCGTCGAGGTGCTCGGGGACCGTGCGGTGCTGGAAGGCTGGCTGGCGCGCAGCGCGTTCTGAGGCCCCGAAGGGTCCGCACGGTGGGAAGAACGGCGCAGGCCCCGGGTCGTACGCGACGCCGGGGCCTGCGGAGTCGTGCCGCTTAGCCGTTCGCCAGGTCGGCGAGGAGCTTGAGCGCGGTGAGGTCGCGCGTGGTGACGATCATGTCGGTGACGTGCTCGTCGGCCGCCCACGCGGCGTAGCGCTCGCGGATCCGGTCGGCGGGGCCGACCAGGGCGATCTCGTCGACGAACGCGCTCGGCACCGCCGCGATGGCCTCGTCGCGCTTGCCCTCGAAGAACAGCTCCTGGATGCGGTCGGCCTCCTCGGCGTAGCCGAAGCGGCGCATCAGGTCGGCGTGGAAGTTCTTGGTCTTCGCGCCCATGCCGCCCACGTAGAAGCCCATGGCGGCCTTGATCGGGAACATGGCCTGCTCGACGTCGTCGGCGAGGACGACCTGCACCATCGGCGCGATGCGGAAGCCCTCGGGCTTGTCGCGCAGCGAGTCGGCGTAGACGCCGTGGTTGTAGGGCGACCAGTGCAGCGGCAGCCAGCCGTCGGCGATCTGCGTGGTGAGGTGGACGTTCTTCGGGCCTTCGGCGCCGAGGAACACCGGCAGGTCGGCGCGCAGCGGGTGGGTGATGGGCTTGAGCGGCTTGCCGAGGCCGCTGCCGTCCTCGCCGCGGTACGGGTGCTGCGCGTAGCGGCCGTCGAGGGCGACGGGGCCTTCGCGGCGCAGGACCTGCCGGATCACGTCGACGTACTCGCGCGTGAAGGTCAGCGGGCTCTTCGGGAACGGCCGCCCGTACCAGCCCTCGACGACCTGCGGGCCGGACAGGCCGAGGCCGAGGATCACCCGGCCGCCGGAGAGGTGGTCGAGGGTGAGCGCGTGCATCGCGGTCGCGGTGGGGGTGCGCGCGGTCATCTGCGTGACCGCGGTGCCCAGCGAGATGCGCGAGGTGTTCGCGGCGATCCAGGTGAGCGGGGTGAACGCGTCGGAGCCCCAGGATTCCGCGGTCCACACGGAATCGAAGCCGAGGCGCTCGGCTTCCTGGGCGAGTTCGACGAAGCCCGCCGAGGGGCCGCGGCCCCAGTAACCGAACGTCAGACCGAGCCGCATCGCGTATCTCCTCTGGCCGGGGGACTGCCCCTGCCGGGGCGTCGGGTTCCGCCTGGCACTGTAGAACACGTTTTACTTCGGGGGCCACGGGGGTCGTCCGACCGCGGGTCGGGGCGTCTTCCGGGAGTATCCGGAACGCGCGAAGGCGCCCGCCGGAAACCGGCGGGCGCCTTCGGCACGGGGCCGTGGTGCGTCAGGACTTCTGGATGCCCTGGACGTTCCACAGCACGCCGCGCACGCCGTCGACCTCCACGAGGAGGCCCTGGCCGTGCTGCGCCACCGCGAGGTACCAGACGCCCGGGTTGAGCGAACCGGTCGGCGCGTTGGTGTTCGCGTCGACCAGCTGGCGCTGCTCCGGCACCGAGAACCAGTACGGCTGGAACGCGTCGGTACCCGCCGGAGCGGCCGCCGGGGCACCGCCGAACGCGGCACCCGGCTGCGACGACGGGGCGCCGTAGGCACCCGGCTGCGGGGCCGGGGCGCCGCCGTACGGGCCGGGCTGGCCGTACGCGCCGGCCGGAGCCGCCGCGCCGGCGCCCGGACCGCTCAGGCCCAGCGGAGCCTTGAGGGCCGGCACGAACTCGGTCGCCACCACGGTGCCGACCAGGATGAGCGTCGCGATCAGGACGAAGATGCCGCCGAAGGCCAGCTCGAGGCCGTCCTTGCCCGCGAAGGACCAGAGCAGGTTCAGCGGGGTCACGACGATGAGCGGGACCGCCCACTGGCGCAGCGTCAGGCCCAGCACGAGCGGGGACTGGGGCATCAGGTCGCTGAGCACGTACAGCGCCGCAGCGATGATCGGAATCACGACGACCGAGGACACCAGCGGGGCCAGGTCGCCCGACCAGGCGTTGAGCTTGTAGCCGCTCGCCTCGCCTTCGCCCTGGAAGTACGCGGCGAACGAGAATCCGAAGATCAGCAGGGCTGCGACGGCGACGATCGCATCGCCGCGCGTCAACTTCTTGATATCCACTAAGGGGTCTCCTCCCGAGGGGGGTGTGGGCGCCGCCTAGAGGTTCCGGGGGCGACCCGATTGCCGCGCCGACCGCGCCCCCGCGCGCCGCCGGTGCAGTTGGTGTTTGCGTGTGTGCTGAAGTGTTCCGGTCGGACACTGTGCCAGATCCGGCCGGAGCGCCGTGGCTTACCGGTCGGGGGGCGGCTCGGCAAGCCCGGATCCACAAGCAAAAGTTAGATTTCCGTTTGCCCTCCGTTACTCTCCGCGCTGGATTCCCGCGGTGTTCCACAGGACGCCGCGCGTTCCGTCCGCTTCGACGACGAGCCCGTCGCCCGCCGCCTCCACGGCCAGATACCACGTGCCCGGCACCAGGGTCGCCACCGGGGTCTTGTCGAGGCCGCCGACGGGCAGCAGCGGACGCGCCTCGGGCACGGCCAGCCAGAACTGCTCGAACTCGCCCGCCGGGGCGGAGGACGCCGCCGCGGGAGGTGCGGACGCCACGGCCGGAGCCGGGGCGGGGGCGGCGGCCGGCACGCCCGCCGCGGGGGTCACCGGCGGCGGCATGTGTGCGATCGGGGTGCCGGGCGGCACGGACTGCATGCCCGTGGGCGGCATTCCGGGCGGGGCCGGCTGCGGGTACATGCCGGTGCCGTAGTTCGGCTGCATCGGCACGTAGCCGGGCGGGTACTGCGGCGCCGCCACGAACAGCGGGTAGGACAGCGCCGGGACGCGGTCCATGATGAGCAGCAGGACCGCCATGAGCAGGGTGAACGGCAGGATGACGAACGCGCCGAAGCCGTGCTCGCTCTCGATCGACACCGACTTCAGCGCGTCGTCCGCGACGCCGAACGCGTTGCCGCCCAGCGACCACAGCGCCGCCCAGGCCGCGACCACGCCCATGGCGGTGGCCCACTGGCGGAGCGTCAGGCCGCCGACCGGACGGTGCTCGGCGTTCTGCATGTAGCGGTGCAGCACGAGCGCCACGAACGCGAGGAGCGGCAGCAGGATCACCACGGCCATCAACGGCCAGTGCGTCTGCGCCCAGGCGTTGAAGCTGTGCGAGTCGTCGCCGCCGGAATCCGAGTCCGACGAACTGCCGCCCGCGAAGTTGGTGCCGCGGGACGACGACTGCACGGCCTTGTAGTAAGGGGCGAACGAAAAGCCGAAGATCAGGGCCACGCAGAGGAAGACAAGGCCGTCTCCCCGTGTCAGGCCTTTCTGGTTCACGGATTCTCCTCGGGTCGCGGTGGGGACGTCGTGGGCGCGCGTGTTCTCGGAGCGGGGGAGCATACGGAACTTCGTGTGCGGTTGTCGGCGCGTGCGTGCGCCGCCGTGCTCAGCGGGCCGGTCCGGACCCCGTCGTGAGGTAGTCGCGGATCCCGTATGCGATGCCCTCCGCGGCCGATTGGCGCCACGTCGGGTCGGTCATCCGGCGCGCGTCGCCGGAGTTGCGCATGTTGCCGCATTCGATGAAGACCTTCGGCACCGTCGACAGGTTGAGCCCGCCGAGGTCCTTGCGTACGTCGATGCCCGCGGTGCCGATGTAGTTGGCGGGCTTGGTGGCGGTCGCCTTCGCGAACGCCTGGACGAGCGCGTCGCCGAGCGACCGCGACGGGACGAGGATCGGCCCGGTGTCCGTGGTCCCGGCGGTGATGGTGCCGGGCACGATGACGTGGAAGCCGGTGCCGCTCGCCGCGGCCCCGTCGCCGTGGATCGACACCACCGCGTCGGCGTGCGCCTCGTTGCCTATCCGCGCCCGCTCGTCCACGCACGGCCCCCAGGCGCGGTCGTCGTCCCAGGTGAAGACGACCTTCGCGCCGAGTTCGACGAGGACGGCTCGGGTGCGGTTGGCGACGTCGAGGGTGAACTGGGCCTCGGTGTAGCCCGCGTTCGTCTCGGTGCCGGTCTCGTCGCAGTTCTTGCGGAACCCGCCCGCGTCGACCTGGCGGCCGATCTCCGCGGTGTGCTTGGAGTTGCCCGGGTTGTGGCCGGGGTCGATCACCACGGTCTTGCCGGCCAGCGGTTTCCCGCCGGGGGCCGGGGTGCCGGGCGGGGTGGCCGGGGCCACGGGGACGGTCGCCGGGGTCTGCCCGGGGCTCGCCGCGGTGGCCGGGCCGTCCGAGACCGCGGCCGGGGGCGGGGCTTGCCCGCCCGTCGCGGCGGCGGACGCCGGGTCGGCCGGCGGCACGGTCGACCCGGCGACCACTTCCACACCTCCGTCGCCTTTCGACGGCCACTCCACGGCCAAGGCGGTGCCGCCGACCAGCGCGAGGACGCCGGCGACGACCAGCACGGCGGTCCGGGTGCGGCGGCGCTGCCCCGCGGCCTGCTCGTCGCGCCGTGCCTCGTACGGGTTCCCGGGAGAGGGCGGGTTCCGGTTGCGGGGACGGGGCGGGCTGTCGAAGCTTTCCCACGGATCAGATGGCAAGATCGGTCCTCGTCGGCAGTCCGTACCGCGCGGCGATGGGGTTCCACGCCTGCACGAACGCCTGCTTGGCGGTGGTCGCGCGGGCGCTGGCGGCGTCCGCGGCGGTCTTCTGCGACTGGCCGGCGCCGCAGCCGTTGTCGGCTTGCGCCTGCGCCCAACTCGCGTACTGCGCGTCGGCGGTCGCGGACTCCTGCCACGCGGTGCGCAATTGCGCGAGCGCGGTGGCGCCGTCCGGGATCGCGTCGGTCTTGAGCGCGTCCAGTTCGCGGAGCAGCGTATTGCGTGCGTCGGCCGCTTGGGAAAGCGCGGTCACCGCGGAGGCGAGTGACGAGCAGGAATCCGCGTTGCGGACGGCGTCGACGACGGACTGCCGGGAACTGCCGCTGCGCTCCAGCAGCCCGCTCACCGACGTGGCCTGCGCGGCCGGGTCGGCGGTGGGCGGCGCGCTGGTCGTGGCGCCGGTCGGGGTGAGGCTGTCGGAGGGCCGGGCGGGCTGCGTCGCGGGCGTCCCCGGGCCCGACGGGGTGCCCGGCTGCGGGGCGTTCGACGCGGTGTCGGCGACGGTGGCGCGGTCCTTGTCGTTCTGCCACGGGTGCAGGACGACGACGGTCACCGCGCCCGCGATGAGCACGACGGCGGCGGTGATGGCGACCAGCGTGCGGGTCATCCGGCCGTCGTCGCCGGGTGCCTGCGGCGGGGCGGGAGGTGCGGGCGCGGGCGGGATGGGCGCCCACGCGGGCTGCGGCGCGCCGTGCGGCGGGGTGAGCCCGGGGGTGCCGCGCGGCGGGGTGTGCACGGCGGCGTCGGCGAACGTCGCGCCGCGCGGCATCCGCGGCGGCTCCTGACTCCGCGCGAACCACCCCGGCGCGACCTGGTCGCCCTGCGGGTCCTGGCCGCCGACGTCACCGGGCACCGGCGGCGCGTACTGCCCGGTGAGGTGCACGTCGGGCGCCTGGCGAGGCCGCGGCGGCGGCCCGGCGGCGCGGGTATCCCGCGCGGGAGGGTCGGGATCGCCCGCGACGGGCCGACCGAAGGGGTCCCCGGCGGCGGGGTGTTGAGGGTCGGCCGCAGGCAACGCCTGCTGGGTGGCCTGGAGGTGCGGGGGCAGGGCGCCGGAGGCGGTACCGCCCGGGGCGGGCGGCTGCGGGGCGTCGGCGCTCGGCGGCCACGGGGCAGGCACGGGCGCTCCCGGTTGCCGCGTGTCGGAAAACGGCCTTTGCGGTTGCGGCGGGAGCCCCTGGGCGCCCGGCGGGAGCGCTCGAGCGCCGCCGCCGGGCGGCAGGGCGGAGGGGTTCGGCGTCGCGGGGTGCGCGAGTTGTGTTTCCTGTGCGTGCGGGGCTACGGGGCCCGGGCCGGATTGCCCGGGGACGGGCCCGCCCACCGGGGGCAGTTGCCGGGTTGGGTCACCTTGCGGGCCTTGCGGGCCTTGCGGGCCTTGCGGGACCGCACCGCCCGGCGGCGGCCATGCCGCGCGCGGCGGCGCGGCCGCCGGTCCGGGCTGCTGCGGGATCGCGTCGCGGGTCGGCTGTGCGTCCACCGCCGCGGCGGCGTCGCTCGACGGCGGCCACGCGTTGCCGGCCTGCGGGGGTGCCGCGGGGGCGCGGTCCGCTGCGTCCGGGGCGTCGTCCGGCCCGCGGCGGGGTATCCAGCGGCGGGTTGCCGGATCCCAGACCCGCTCGTGCTGCTCGCCCTCGGCCATGTCGGATCCCGTCACGTGCGAACCTCGTCGGGGCACATAGTTTCCCGCCTCGGACACGGCCGTGTCACGGGCTTAGTTGATGTTTGGCGGACTTCCCTCACCGCCCGGGCGCGCATTGTCGACGAAGAGTCAGATCCCGTCCCCGGTGCGCCGCAGCACGCGCAGCGACCCGTGGCCCGGCTGCTCGGTGAACGCCCCCGAAGCCAGCGCCCGCAAGTAGACCCGGTACGGCGCCTGGCCGCCTTCCTCCGGGTTCGGGAACACGTCGTGGATCACCAGCAGGCCGCCCTTGGCGACGTGCCCGGCCCACCCCTCGTAGTCCCCGTTCGCGTGCTCGTCGGTGTGCCCGCCGTCGATGAACACCATCCCGGCCGGCGTGTTCCACAGCGGGGCGACGGTGCGCGACTGTCCGACCAGCGCGACGACGTAGTCCTCCAGACCGGCCTTGAACAGCGTGCGGCGGAACGTCGGCAGCGTGTCCATCACGCCGACCTCCGGGTCGACGAGCGTCGGGTCGTGGTACTCCCAGCCCGGCTGCTGCTCTTCCGACCCGCGGTGGTGGTCCAGCGTCACGACCACCGTCCCGGCGTCCCGCGCCACCGCGGCGAGCAGGATCGTGGACCGCCCGCAGTAGGTGCCCAGCTCGACCAGCGGCCCGACCTTGGCCGCCTCGACGGCCGCCGCATACAGCGCCGCACCCTCGTCGGCGGGCATGAAGCCGACCGCCGAGTGGAAGGCGTCGAGCACGCGCGGATCGATCCCGCCGGCGTCCGTGGTCATGCGTCCCCTGCCCTGAGCCGTCCGTGCCCCGCCGACCGCGGGGCGTGTCGGCGCACATCCTGCCGCACCGCCGGGTCCGGTTGCCGTGTCGAAAGCCACATCCGGCGGTGCGGGAGCGGTTCGCACTCCCCAACAAGTGAAACGGGTTCTACTATCGCGACCGTCGGACCGCGGAACAGTGGAGAGGTCACATGGCGATCGGGATCACGGAGGAGCACCGCGCGCTGGAGGGTTCGGTGCGCGGTTGGGTGCAACGCGTTGCACCGATCGGCGAGGTGCGCCGGGCACTGGAGGCGGAGGCCGAAGCGCGCCCCGCGTACTGGGGGGGCCTGGCCGAGCAGGGCCTGCTGGGCATGCACATCGCCGAGGAGCACGGCGGCGCCGGATACGGCCTCGTCGAGTCCGTGGTCGCGATCGAGCAGGCGGGGCACGGCCTGCTGCCCGGCCCGTTCCTCCCCACGGTCCTGGCCTCGGCGGTCGTCGGCGCGTCGGCGAGCGCCGAACTGGCCAAGGAACTGCTGCCCGGCATCGCGGAGGGCGCGACGATCGCCGCGATCGCGCTGGAGCCGTCCGGGCTGACCGCGGCCGCGGCCGACGGCGGGGTCACGGTCTCCGGCACCGCCAAGGCGGTGCTCGGCGCGGTCAACGCCGACCTGCTGGTGCTGAGCGCCCGTCAGGCGGACGGCGGCCAGGTGTGGTTCGTGCTGGACGCGGGCGACGCCGCGGTCCGCGAGCTGAAGAGCGTCGACCCCACGCGCCGCAGCGCCGAGGTCGTGCTGGACGCGGTCACCGTCCCCGCGTCGCGGGTGCTGGCGGGCGTGGACGCCGACCTGGTGCGCGACTACGCGTCGGTCCTGCTGTCCGCCGAGGCGTGCGGCGTGGCCGCGTGGGCGCTGGAGTGCGCGACCGAGTACGCCAAGGTCCGCGAGCAGTTCGGCCGCCCCATCGGCCAGTTCCAGGGCATCAAGCACCTGTGCGCGGACATGCTGGTGCGCGTCGAGCAGTCCCGCGCCGTGACGTGGGACGCCGCGCGCGCGATCGGCGAGGACGCGCAGACCCGCGGCCTGGCCGCCGCGATCGCCGCGACGTACGCGATCGAAGCCGCGTTCACCACCACCAAGGACTGCGTGCAGATCCTCGGCGGCATCGGCTTCACGTGGGAGCACGACGCGCACATCTACTTGCGCCGCGCCCTGACGCTGCGCCAGTACGCGGGCCCGGCCGCCGCGCACAAGCTGCGGGTCACCGAACTCGCCGTCGCCGGCGCCCGCCGGGAACTGGTCCTCGACCTGCCCGAAGGCGCCGACGAGCTGCGCGAGCGGACCCGTGAGGCGCTCGCCCCGGCGGCCGGGCTGGGTCCGGACGAGGCACGCGCCGCGCTGGCCGCGACCGGGTACGCCGCGCCGTACCTGCCCGCCCCGCACGGCCTCGGCGCGGGTGCGATCGAACAGCTCGTGATCCAGCAGGAGATGAAGGCCGCGGGCATCCGCCTGAAGGACATCACCATGGGCAACTGGGTGCTGCCCTCGGTGCTCGCGTACGGCACGCCGGAGCAGCAGGAGAAGTTCGCGCTGCCCACGCTGCGCGGCGAGATCCAGTGGTGCCAGATGTTCTCCGAGCCGGGTGCCGGCTCCGACCTGGCGTCGCTGACCACCCGCGCCACGAAGGTCGACGGCGGCTGGCTGCTCAACGGCCAGAAGGTGTGGACGTCGCGGGCCCGCGAGTCGGAGTGGGGCATCATGCTGGCGCGCACGTCGCCGGAGAAGCCCAAGCACGACGGCCTGACGTACTTCATCGTCGACATGACTTCGCCGGGGCTGGACATCCGGCCGCTGAAGGAGATCAGCGGCCTGGCGATGTTCAACGAGATCTTCGTGGAAGACCTGTTCGTGCCCGACGCGATGGTCGTCGGCGAGGTCGACGGCGGCTGGCAGGTCGCCCGCAACACGCTCGGCAACGAGCGCGTGCACATGGGCGCCGAGTCGTCGTTCGGCGCGGGCATCGCGAACCTGGTCGCCGCGGTCGGCGGTCCGGCGGGCGAGTTCGTCGACGGCGGTTACCGCGAGCGGCTCGGCGCGCTGATCGCCGAGGCGTCGTCGCTGGCGCTGATCGGGCTGCGCACGACCATGGCGCAGATCTCCGGCCTGGAGGCGGGCCCGGGCGCGTCGGTGCGCAAGCTGGTCGGCACCCCGCACCAGCAGCGCGAGTCGGAGCTGAGCCTGGAGATCCTCGGCGCGCTCGGCGCCGTGGACGAAGGCGCGGGTGCGCAGGCCTCGTTCGGGTTCCTGATGAGCCGCTGCCTGACCATTGCGGGCGGCACCACGCAGGTGCAGCTCAACGTCGTCGGCGAGCGGATCCTGGGCCTGCCGCGCGACCCGGCGCCGACCGAGAAGTAATTTGATCGTGTCTAGTATTTCTGGTGCGGGATCCACGGGAACCAGCGGAAAGCGGGGCAACAGCAATGGCTAACAAGGCGTTCATCGTCGGCGTCGGCATGACCAAGTTCGAGAAGCCGGAATCGCGCGACTGGAACTACTTCGACATGGCCAAGGAGGCGGGCACCAAGGCGCTCGCCGACGCCGGCATCGCGTACGACCTGGTCGAGCAGGCCCCGGTCGGCTACTGCTTCGGCTCGTCGACGCAGGGCCAGCGCGCGATCTACGAACTGGGCCTGACCGGCATTCCGGTCTACAACGTCAACAACAACTGCGCCACCGGCTCGACGGCGCTCATGATGGCCCGCCAGTTCGTCGAGGGCGGCCTCAACGACTGCGTCCTCGCGCTCGGCTTCGAGAAGATGAGCAAGGGCGCCATGGGCGGCGACGCGGGCGCCGGCGGCTTCGCGGCCAGCCCGGTCGGCCGCCACTACGGCATCATGGCGGCGAAGTACCCGTTCGTCATGGCCCCGCCGACCGCGCAGATCTTCGGCAACGCCGCCCGCGAGCACATGGAGCGCTACGGCACCACCGAAGAGCAGCTCGCGCTGGTCGCGGTGAAGAACCACCGGCACTCGGTCAACAACCCGTACGCGCAGTTCCAGGACGAGTACTCCCTGGAGGAGATCCTCGCCGCCCGCGAGATCCACGCGCCGCTCACCAAGTTCCAGTGCTCGCCGACCTCGGACGGCGCCGCCGCCGCGGTCGTGGTGAGCGAGCGGTTCGTCATCGAACACGGCCTCCAGGACAAGGCGGTCGAGATCGTCGCGCAGACGATGACCACCGACACCGAGGAAGCCTTCGACGGGTCGATCATCAACGTCGTCGGCAAGCCGATGTCGCGCCTGGCCGCGCAGCAGATCTACGCGGCGTCCGGCCTCGGCATCGAGGACGTCGACGTCATCGAACTGCACGACTGCTTCTCCATCAACGAGATCCTCACGTACGAGGCGCTCGGCATGGCCGCGGACGGCGAGGGCGGCAAGCTCATCGCCGACGGCGCCACCACCTACGGCGGCAAGTGGGTCGTCAACCCGTCCGGCGGCCTGATCTCCAAGGGCCACCCGCTCGGCGCCACCGGCCTCGCGCAGGCCGCCGAGATCACCTGGCAGCTGCGCGGCGAGGCGGACGCCCGTCAGGTCGCGGACGCCAAGGTCGGCCTGACGCACAACATCGGGCTCGGCGGCGCGGCGGTCATGGGCGTGTACCGCAAGGGGCAGTTCTGACCGGCTGACCCGGGCTCCGGCCCGGATCCCGTCGAGGCGCGCGGCAGATTCTGCCGCGCGCCTCGCGCGTTTCGGGGGCGGTTCGAGGTGTGCGGCGCCGGTGGCTCTCGGGCGGCGGGTGCCCGGAGCCGGGACGTTCGACCCGGGTCCGCGACCGGGACATCCGGCTCAGGACGGCGGGACGTCCCGCGCGGGAAAGTCGTCCCGCCCCGGACTTCCCGAAGGCCCCCGACGCCTCCGACGACCAGGAGTTCCCATGTCCCGCAAGATCCGCCGCGCCGTCCTCGGCGCCCTGCTGTCCGCCGGCGCGACCGCCGGCCTCCTCGCCGGCACCGCGGGCACCGCGCACGCCGCGGGCGGCCCGGTGTACGCGGTCAACCTCAACTGGATCAACGTCGTGGACAACCAGGACAACAACTCCGTCGACGAGGTCTACATCAAGGTCAACGGCAGCACCGTGTGGTCGAAGGACCTGCACTGGAACACCCCGGAGAACCTCAACATCTCGCTGCCGCGCACCTTCTACTTCGACGGCGTCACGTCGATGAAGATCGAATTCTGGGACCAGGACCCGGGCCGCGACGACCGCGTCGGCACCATCTCGCTGTCCGCGGCGGCGCCGAACGTCGGCCCGAACGCGGCCGACCTGCGCGGCGCGGACGGCGAGTACGTCGTCTACTACACGGTCACGCAGATCGCCTAGCGGTATCCCGGAGTTGCCGTGGACGGGCCGATCGCAAAGCCGATCGGCCCGTCCACGACAATGACCCCCGACGGACGTTCCCCGCGCACCGCGCGCGCGGGAGCCGCGCCACTCGGGGGGAAACCATGGCTCCGATCGACCGTCCTGCCGGCACGGCCGCCTGCACCTCCGTTCCCGCCCCGACCGTGCTGCATCCGCCGCGGGCGATCGCTTTCGCGGGCGGCGCGCTCGCGTCGACCGCGCTGGCCCTGGAGCGGATCGCCCCGGTGCGCAGCACGCTGGACGGCAGCGGCGACCTGGTCGCCGCCTGCGCGCTCGTCGGCGTACTCGTCGCCCTGGCACCGCGCCGGGGCCCGTGGGCGGCGCCGGCCGTTCCGGCACTGGTGCTCGCGCTGTCCCCGTGGGCGGGGCTGCTGCTGGCGCCCGCGCTGGCGGTGCTCGCGGTGGCGCTCGTGCGGGCGGCACCCGCGCAGTGGTACCACGTCCCGGCCGCGGGCCTGGCCGGCAGCGCCGCCGCGGCGGGCTACCTGGCACCGCGCCCGCTGCTGCCCGGCGCCGTCACGGTGGCCGTGACGGTGGTGTTCCTGCTGACTCCGCCGCTCGCCGTCCTGGTCGCCGGGGTCACCGGCCGCTCGGCCGAACTCGACCGGTTCACCCGGCGGTTGATCCTGCGGGTGCCGATCGCCGCGCTCACGGTGGTGGCGTGCCTGGTGCTCGCGTCGCTGCTGCGCCCGCTGCTGCCGGCATCCGGGCTGCTCGTCGTCGGCGCCGCTGCGGCCGTACACGTCGCCGTCGCTCTGTGGTCCCACGCGCGCGGCCGCCGGCTCGCCGAACAGGCGGCCCGGCACGAAGCCGTCCTCGAGACGGCCATCCTCGTCCTCGCCGACGAATCCGCCGCGCCCGACGCAGCACTGCGGCAGGTCGCCGAGTCGGTCACCCGTGATCTCGGCGTCGCCGGGGTCTCGGTGGAACTCGACACGGTGTCCGCCCGCTTCGGTGACGATGTGCAACCCGCCGTGGACGTGGCGCTGGTCTGCCGGGGCCAGGACCTGGGACGTCTGCACATCCACAGCGAACGGCCCCTCGACACCCGCACCCTCGGCACCGTCGACCGGCTCGCCCGGCAACTCGCCGCGTTCGGCTACGCCGTCCGCCGCCTCGACGCCGCCCGCAACGCGGAACGCGACCACCTGCGCCGCGAACTCCACGACGGCGTAGGCCACGCGCTCGCCTCCGCGGTCATGCGCCTGGACCCGAAACGGCACCCGGAGCACCTGCGCACCACACTCGCCCCCGCGCACGCGCAGGTGCGGACCGCCCTCGACGACCTCCGCTCCATCGTCCGCGGCACCCCGCCTCCCCAGCTGACCCGCGACGGACTCGCCGATGCGTTAAGGGCGTTGACCCGCGACCCGGACGGCCCCGCGGTTCTGCTGACCTTCCACGGAGACTGCGCGGCGGTGAGCGCACCCGTGCAGCGCGATGTCTACCGGATCGTGCAGGAAGCGCTGACGAACGCCCGGCGCCATGCCGACGCCACGGCGGTCTACGTCGCCGTCGGCACGTCCGCCGACCACCTGCATGTCGAAATCGCGGACAACGGACGCGGGTTGCCGACAAGCTTTGTGCCCGGGACCGGCCTGGGGTCGATCCGCGCCCGGGTGCAGGGACTGGGCGGCACGTGCGCGATCGGCCGGGGGGCGGGGGGTGGGACTCGGGTGGCGTTCGAGGTGCCGTTGGGGGACGACGGGACCGGTGGCTTCGGGGGCGTGAGCGGGCCGGAGGGCGTGCGTGCTCCGAGCCGTTCCGGAGGCTCGGGCAGCCCGGACGCGGGCGGCGCCGGCGCAGGTACTTCGGTCGAGTGCCCGGTGGTGGGGGCGTCGTGACGTCGCCTCAGCGTCGTGGCGATGCCGCGGGAGACGCCGGATCCGGGGCCGCGGGGGCTCCCGCCGTGCCGGCGGAAGCCGGCTCCGTGGGGCCGCGCTTCGGCGATGGCATGGGGACCCGCATCTCCGGCACGACGCCGCCCCGCGGGCCGATCCGCGCCCTGCTCGCCGACGACCACCCCGCCTTCCGGGCCGGGCTGCGCGCCATCCTCGCCGACGTCCCGTACCCCGGCGTCGACATCGTCGGCGAAGCCGCGGGCGGCCCCGCCGCGGTCGCCCTCGCCGCCGAACTCCGGCCGGACCTGGTCCTCATGGACCTGCAGATGTCCGGCCGCGACGACACCGACGGCATCGACGCGACGCGCCGCATCACCGCGGCGTCCCCCGCCACGGGCGTGCTCGTGGTCAGCGTCTTCTCCGACCCGGCGGGCGTCCGCGCCGCCCTCGCCGCGGGCGCCCGCGGCTACGTCCTCAAGGGCGCCGCCGCGGGCGAAATCGTCGGCGCCGTCCGCGCGGTCGCCTCCGGCTGCGCGTTCCTCGGCACCGGTGTGGCCGCCCTCCTGACCACCCTCGCCGACGAGACCCGCCCGACCCCGCGCCCCGGCATCCCCGGCCTGACCGAACGCGAGTCCGACGTCCTCCGCCTCCTCAGCACCGGCCTCGGCACCGGCGACATAGCCCGCAACCTCCGCCTCACCCCGAAAACCGTCCGCAACCACATGTCCAACCTCTTCGCCAAGCTGGGCGTCACCAACCGCCCCCAGGCCGTCATCCGAGCCCGCGAGGCGGGCTTGACGGGGGAGCGGTGAGACCCGCCCGGTCGGGGAGCGGCGGCACGCGAGGCCGAGGGGGCGGTCGTCGACGGCCAGGGGCGCGCTGCGGCTCTCGCGCCCCGGCGGGTCTGCCACCACATTCCCGCCCCTACCCTCTGCCATCGACCGAAACCCGCCGCCGTTGCGGGCCACGGACAACCCCGCAGCCGGCCGTCCGGCAATGCTCGTGGACAGGCGGTCACCATGGCAGGGTGTGGGCATGGCCGTCATCCACCACACCACCCTCACCCCCACGAAGTTCGAGCTGCTTGCGGCGTGGTTGCCGGGGCGGAGCTGGTATCGCGGCGGGTCCGCGCCCGAGTTGGTGCGGCGCGGGGGCGGGTTTCGGCTCGACGATCCGGCCGGGGAGGTCGGGGTCGAGTTCGCCGTGGTGGCCGAGGCGTCGGGGGAGGGCGTGGTCACCTACCTTGTGCCGATGAGCTACCGGGGTGCGCCATTGGAGGGTGGCGAAGGCGGACTGATCGGGACGATGGAGCACGGGGTGCTGGGGAGGCGGTGGGCGTACGACAGCCTCCACGATCCGGTGCTGGTCGCGGAGCTGGTGGCGCTGTTGGGCGGGCGGGCGGAGGCCCAGCATCAGCACTTGAGCGACACGGCGGCGTCCGGGCTCGTCGTGACGCCCGGGGGCACGGTGATCGACGCCGGACGGTTTGCGGCGGCGCGGGTCGAGGACGACAGCCAAGGCACCACGTTGACCGCGTCCGACGGCGCGGTGCTGCGGCTGCACCGGGTCCTGCCTCCCGGTGACGCCGCCGTTTTCGTGGAGTTGCGCGATGCCTCCGGGCGCGCCGTGGCGACGCTCACCGGTCCGGTGGAATCAGTCCCTCACCCTTGACCAGGCGGATGACGGTCGTCGACTCCACCGACGTCACCGCGGTCAACGCGGCGATACGGGTCGTCAAATAGCGGTACAGGTCGGCTTCGTCGCGGAGGAGGGCGGAGGCGGTGATGTTGGTCGTGCCGGTGGTCGCGGCGGCGAAGACGACTTCCGGGTGGGTGGACAGCTCGGTGAGGACCCCGGCGAGGTGGGTCGGCGGGACCGACATGTGCAGCCAGACGTTGATGCGGTGGCCGAGCAGCCCCGGAGCGACCTCCATCTCGAAGAACAGCACGCCTTCGCGGCGCAGTTGTTCGACGCGGCGGCGGACCGCGGACTCCGACAGGCCGGTGGCCGCGGCCAGGTCCGGGTAGCCCGCGCGGCCGTCGCGGCCGAGGTGGGCGAACAGGGCGTCGTCGGCGGCGTCGAGGTGGATCGGGCCGTCGGCGGTCACCGGCGGGCGCGCGTCGCGGAGCGCGGCGGCCTGGGCCTCGGTCAGGGCGTCCATCTTGCCCATCCAGCCCCCGGGGCCGCCGAAGGCGATGTGCAGGACGCATTGCGCTTGGATCCCGGCGACCTTCGGAGTGCGGGGGAGTTTGCGCAGCAGCAGGTCGTCGCCGCTGTTCGGGCCGCGGTTGCGGACGAGGCAGTGCACTTCGGTGCCGCCGGAGGTGATCTCCACCCAGGACGTGTCCGGCCGCCGGGCCAGCGCCTCCGCGATCGCGGTCGCCGCGTCCGACATCGTCTTGATGCGCACGAGCCACGTCACCGCGGCGATGCGCCGCGGGTCGACGCGCCCTACCACCCGCGCCCGGTGGTCCTCGGCCAGCCGCCGGTACCGCCGCGCCACGGTCTGCTCCGAGACGCCGAGTACCGCGGCGATCCGGCTGAACGGGGCCCGGCCGTCGATCTCCAGCGCGTGGACGACCGCGCGGTCGAGGCCGTCGAGCGGCAGGCGAGGCGAGACGGAGGAGGATTCCATCAGGCAAGGCTAGTGGGTGGCGGATTCCGGCGTGGGGAGTCGAGATGCTGGTGATTCGGGGCGCGGCGATTGGATTGTGGGTCCGTCGCAGTACGTACTCGCGACACCTCTCCCTCCAGTGCACGTCCCCGCCGAAAGGACACCTCCGTCATGCGCAAATGGGGTCCGCTCATCGCCGTCTCCCTCGGCGCGTTCATGCTGCTCATCGATACGACCATCGTGATCGTCGCGCTGCCCGAGATAGGCCGCGCCAACGGGTCGAGCTATGCCGACCTGCAATGGGTCATGGACGGCTACGCGTTGGCCCTCGCCGCGCTCCTGCTCGGCGCCGGTGCGCTGGCCGACATCGTCGGGCGCAAACGCGTGTACCTCGTCGGACTCGTGCTGTTCACCGCCGCCTCGCTGCTGTGCGGCCTGGCCCCGGGCACCGGGACGCTGGTCGGTGCCCGCGTGCTGCAAGGCGTCGGCGGCGCGGCCATGCTGGCGACCGCGATCGCGCTGCTGGGCGACGCGTACCAGGGCCGGGACCGCGGCATCGCCTTCGGCGTGTGGGGTGCGGTATCCGGCGCGTCGGCCGCGCTCGGGCCGATTCTCGGCGGGCTGCTGACCGAACACGTGGGCTGGCGCGCGATCTTCCTCGTCAACCTGCCCGCGGGCGCGGTGACGCTGTTCCTGGCCGGGCGGATGCTGCGCGAGTCGTACGGCAAGCGCGACGCGCGCGTCGACGTCCCCGGCGCGGCGGCGTTCACCGTCGCCGCGGGTGCGGCCACCTACGCCCTGATCCGCGCGGGCGGCCACGGCTGGTCGGACCGCGGCGTGTGGGCGGCGGTCGCCGCATCGGCCCTTGCCGTCGTGGCGTTCTGCGTCGTCGAGAGCCGCTCGGCGGCGCCGATGCTGGACCTCCGGCTGCTCGCCAACCGTTCCTTCACCGGAATCCTCGTCGGCGGCATGGCCATGCAGTTCGCCGCGTTCGGCTGGGTGGCGCTCGCCTCGGTGTGGTTGCAGGGCGTGCTCGACCACGGGGCGGTGCAGGCCGGGCTGATGCTGTCGCCGCTGGCGGTGGTGGCGTTCGTGGTGTCGGCGCTGTCCGGACGGCTGCTGCACGGGGTTTCGCCGCGCTGGATCATCGGCGGGGGACTGCTGTTCATCGGCGCCGGGGTGCTGCTGCTGAGCCGCGTGGATGCCGGGTCGGACTGGACGGCGCTCGTCCCGGGCCTGCTGGTCACCGGCATCGGCGTCGGGCTGGGCGCGCCGTCGCTGGCCGGGGCGGTCCTCGGCACGGTGCCGCCCGCACAGGCCGGGATGGCCGGCGGCGCGGTCAACACGTTCCGGCAGCTCGGCTTCGCGTTCGGGGTGGCGGTGACGGGTGTGCTGTTCCGCGACAAGGCCGAGTCGATGCTGGACGGCGCGGGGCTCGCGCGCCCGGGTGCGGCGGCCGAGGCGCTCGCGGGCGGACGGGTGGCGCCGGGTGCCGCGGGCCGCGCGGCTTCGGAGTCGGCGTTCGCGTCCGGCCTGGACACGGCGGTCACGGTCTGCGGCCTGGTGGGGCTCGCCGCGGGCGTGCTGGTGATCCTGCTGGTGCGGACGTCCGGCCCCGCGGCGGCGGCCCCGCGGGAAGCCGCGGTGGAGCGCCCCCGGGTCGCCGCGAACTGATCGATCGCGCGCGGGGCTTGACCATGGGCCCGGACCGGGCTGGGATACCGGGCACGACGAACCTCAGGAGGACCTCTCGTGTTTCGTCTGCCCGGCCCGGTCTCCGTCCCCTTGCGCGCGTCCGTGGACGCGGCCGGCCGCGCGCTCACCCGCGCCGGGGCCGGGCCCGCGACGGAGTCGAATGCGCTGTTCCTGCCCGGCCGCGGCCTTCGGCTCACCGGCGGGCCGACCCGCTTCGAGGCGTGGTCGGGGGATACCCGCGTGCTGCACGTCGACGTGGACGAGGCGGCGCGCACCGCGGTCATGGCCGGCGACTGGTGGTACCGCGGCACGTACCGGATCCACGAGCGGGGTGGCGCGGCGTGGGTGGAGTACCGGGTGGAGAACGTCGCGGAGCGGGGGCGCTGGGCGGTGCCGTGGGCGAACAAGCTGTTCGCCGGGTACCGCGGCACGATGCTCGGCACGGCGGTCATCGTCGCCTCGCGCATCGCCAAGGCGGTGGACGCCGAGCAGGCGCCCGAGGACGGCGGCGAAGCCGCCGGCTGAACCGGCCGGACTGCACACCCGGACTGCACACCCGGACCACTTGACTTGGTCAAATGCCCGGGTGAGACTCGCAGGCCAGCACGCCATGAACTTCGCAGGAGGCCGTCCGTGCCGGTGCCCAGCCCGCTCGACGAGTACCCGATCCACCAAGTGCCGCTCTTCATGAGCGAAGTCGGCACCAGCGACCGCAACTTCTACGACCGCTGCATCTACCACGCGTACACCCGCGACGGCTCGGTGCAGGTGGCGACCGGGTTCGGCGTGTACCCCAACCTCGGGGTGGTGGACGCCTACGTGGTGGTCCGCAAGGACGGCAAGCAGCACGCCGTCCGCACGTCCGGCGCGCTCGGGCCGGACCGCATGGTGCAGGAGGTCGGGCCGTACCGCATCGAGGTGCTCGAGCCGCTGCGCAAGCTGCGCGTGGTCTGCGACGCGCCCGAACAGGGCATCGAGATGGATGTCGTCTTCGAATCCCCGTTCGAGCCGATCGCTGAGCCGCGGCACATCCAGCGCAGCGCCCACAAGACGATCCTCGACGCCTCGCGCTTCGTGCAGATAGGCCGCTGGACCGGCACCATCCGGCTGGACGGCGAGGAGCTGACGCTCACCCACGAGGGCTGGGGCGGGTCCCGTGACCGGTCGTGGGGCATCCGCCCGTCGGGCGAAGCCGTCCCGGACGGGCGTCCCGCGGCCTCCGAGGGCTTCTGGTGGAACTGGATCCCGATCGACCTCGGCGACCAGGCACTCATGGTCATCGCCCAGGAGAACGCCGACGGGCAGCGCTTCCTCAACGAAGCCATCCGGGTCTTCGCCGACGGCCGCAAGCCCGAGCAGCTCGGCTGGCCCGAATTCGAGGTCCGCTACGCCTCCGGCACCCGCCGCCCGGTCGGCGCCACCCTGCACCTCACCGACCGGCAGCGCCGCCCCCTGCGCCTGCACCTCGACAACCACGGCTACATCGCCCTCAACGTCGGGGCCGGCTACGGCGGCGACCCGGACTGGAACCACGGCCTGTGGAAGGGCGACAAATACCTCGAAGGCGCGGTCTACGACCAGGCCGACGAGGCGGTCGCCCGCCGCAGCGCATACTCCGTGATCGACCACGTCGCAACCGCACGCCTCGAAGGCCCCGACGGCACCGAAGCCGAAGGCGTCGGCATCTTCGAACACGGCACCTTCGGCCGCCACGACCCCAGTGGCTTCGACGGCTGGACCTCGGTCGCCCCCTGACGCCGTTCCACCGGCCGATCACGCCGCACATGCACAGCCCCGGGCCGCCGCGGAGACACCTCCGCGGCGGCCCGGTGGCGCTTGACCCCGTCCGGCTCGACAGGACGATCACCGCGCCCGCGGCTACCGTGGATCAACGGGTCAGTTTTCCTCCTGCTTGTATCGGAGGGCCGTTGCCATGCTTTCGGCACGCGACATTCTGCAAGAGATCCACCGGGACGATCGGGCGTTCGCGCTGTTCTGCAGTATTGCCGCCAAGGGCGAGAGCCAAGGCGGTTGGGAGAACGCCCGGATCGCCGCGCTGGTGGACGATCCCGAGTTGGCCCCCAAGGTGGCCCGGCACGGGGCCGACGAGGACAAGCACGGGCGGATCTTCGCCTCGATGCTGCGGCGCCGCGGGCTCGACCCGGTCGACGTCCCGCCCGAGGCCGACTACTGCATGCTGCTCGAACGCCAAGGCATCGGCCTTGCTCACGAACGGCTGCGCCGCGACGAGCGGATGACGGAAGCGGACATCGTCGAGTACCTCGTGCACAGCCGCGTCACCGAGCAGCGGGCCGCCGAGGATATGCGGCTGCTGCGCCGCTATCTCGGCGACGACCCGGTCATCGGCCGCGGCATCCGCATGATCTGCGACGACGAGGAGAACCACCTCGCCTACTGCCACGAGGAGTTGCTGCGGCTCTCCGGCAACGGGCAGGACCCCGCGGCGATTCGCGGCGCGCTGGAGAAGACCGCGCTCGCCGAGATCAAGGTCAACCGGGACGTCAGCCTGGCCGTGATGGACCGCATGGGTGCGATCCTCGGCTGGTCGAAGGCCCGGCAGTTGGCCCTCAAGGCGGGCATCCACGCGACCTACGCCTACGACCGGGTCTGGGGCACACGCCGCATGGTGCGCCTCAGCCCGCCCAAGCGCCGCAACGCGATGGGGCCGCGGCCGGGGCCGCAGCCCATGGCCGCGTAGCGGGAGAACGGGTCAGGGCTTGCGCGCCACCAAGCCGTAGCACCCGATGGTGCCCGGGTCCGGGAGTGCGGACCCGGGCTCCGGCTTCCAGTGGGACACCACCTCGACGCCCGGGTCGAGCAGTTCCCAGCCCGCGGGGACCAGGGCCTCGACCTCGGCGCGGCTGCGCAGCTGCATCGGGATGCCGGACTTGCGGTAGACCGCGGCGCCGGAGTCGTTCGCGACCGGGTCGAAGTCCGCGGTGAGGTGCGACAGGATCAGGCAACTGCCGGACGGCAGGCGGTCGGTCAGTCGGCCCAGGATGTCGGACGGCTTGTCCTCGTCCGGGACGAAGTGGAAGATCGCCAGCGTCATGAGGGCGAGCGGACGGCCCAGGTCGAGGGTTTCGGTGAGCGACGGGTGCGCGAGGATCGCGTCCGGGTCGTGCACGTCGGCGGCGATGTAGGCGGTGACCCCGTCGGTGTGGCCGGACAGCAGCGCCCGGGCGTGCGCGAGGACGATCGGGTCGTTGTCGACGTACACCACCCGCGACTCGGGGGCCACCGCCTGCGCGGCGTCGTGGGTGTTGCGGCCTTCGACGGGAATGCCCGTACCGACGTCGAGGAACTGCCGGATGCCGAGCCGGGCGACGTGGTCGACGGCGCGGAGCAGGAAGGCCCGGTTGGCGCGTGCGGCCGTGCGGGCGTTGGGGACGACGGCGAGCGTCTTCTCGGCGGCTTCCCGGTCGACGGGGAAGTTCGTTTTGCCGCCGAGGAAGTAGTCGTACATGCGCGCCGAATGCGGCTTGGTGGTGTCGATCTCCGGAGGGGTCCAGCCCTGGATCAGGGCCTGCTGCTCCGGCGTACGGTCGAACGCGGATTCCGGCATGGGTGTTGCCCCCGTTTCGCGCCAAGCAGGAACGTGCCTGCAACGCCGGTCGGTTGATCACGTCAAGCGGTTCAGATGCTAGCGCCCGACCACCGTGTCCGGGCGGGTGGGAAGCATCACCGGGCAGCGGGAAGCGTTCCGCTGATCGGCGGAGTTTCGCGTCGGGAGGCGTGGCGGCGTGCCGGTCGGGCAGAGTGCCTCGTGTGACCGACATCCGCCGCGTCCGCGTGCTCGTTTCCGGCCTTGTCCAAGGTGTGTATTTCCGCGTGACGTGTGCGCGCGAGGCGGCCGCGGCCGGGGTGGCCGGGTGGGTGCGGAACCTGCCGGACGACCGGGTCGAGGCGGTGTTCGAGGGCGACGGCAAGGCCGTGGACCGCATGCTGGCGTGGGCCCGCCAAGGTCCGCCGGGGGCGGTGGTGCGGCGCGTGGAGGTGCAGGGCGAGCCGGCCGAGGGCCTGGTCGGCTTCGAGGTGCTGCGCACCGAATGAAAACCGGGCGGGAAGAGCGATCCCGACGAACCCCCGGCCGAACGGTCAGTCCCGGGTGTGGGGTTGGGCGAGCGCGTCGCCGAGAGCCGTCCGGTAGTACAGCACCGAGCGTCCCGCCCGGCGCCGGTTCGCCAGCCCGGCCTCGCGCAGCAGCTTGAGGTGCCGGCCGACCGAGCCGAGCGGTTGCCCGGTCAGCTCCACCAGGTGGGTGGTGCTCAGCGGCGTGCCGAGCAGGACCAGCACGTCGGCGCGCGCCGGGCCGAGCAGGCGGCGGAGCGGGGCCGCGGCGCGGACCGTGCCGGTCTCGGCGAGGAGGCCGGAGCACGGGTAGATGACGGCGTACCGGTGCGGCTCGTCCCAGGCGACGTGGCTGGTATGGAACGTCACGGGCAGGAACGAGAGTTCGGCTCCGGAGATGTCGCGCGGCGGGTAGTCGTAGGTATTGATCTGCAGGCGTCCGTCGCCCAGCCAGCGGATGCCGGGCTTCATGCCGCTGAGGGCCGCCGCCCAACCGCCCTGGGTCAGTTGCGTGGTGCGGGCCACGATGTCCGCGGTGAGGATGCGGCGGCGCCGCTCCCAGGTGGGCAGCACGGCCTCCCGCCATACCCAGGCGAACAAGTCGGCGGCGCGGTCGGCGAGATCGGTGCGTCCGCGCAACTCGGCCGGGAGAGGGCCGTGCAGGGTCACTTCCAGGTCGTGCCACACGGTCTCGGGCGGGGTGGCGCGCAACACGGCGAGTTCGGCGGCGAACGTCGGCTCGGCCGTCGTCGGCGGCCGCGGGCCGAAGAAGTCCGCCGTCCACCGGGGCGCGGTCGCGGCGCGCAGCAGGCGTTCGGTGAGGGGATCGTCGGCCAGGCGCCGGAGGAAGGCGGGGCGGTGCGTCGCCACCCACCGCTCGATACCGCCCTGCGTGCAGTTGATGCCGGCCAGCGTCCGCAGGGCGGCGTTGGTCTCGGCGAGCGGCGAGACGGCGAAGCGGCTGCCGGCGAGGGTGTCGGCGTTGACCTTCCAGAAGCCCACGGCGGCCTCCCCGCACGGGTGGTTGTTTCGCGTCTCCGCGAAACTGTAACCCGGGTCACGGACCCCGCCGGAAACTCGACTCCGTGCGTACCTACCGAGAACTCTTCCGAACCCCCGAATTCACGCCGCTGTTGGTGGCGTCCGGCGCGCACGGTGTCGCCATGGTCGTCGCCGACCTGGGGTTGGCCACGCTGGTCTACGACGCGACGGGATCGCCGCTGCTGTCCGCCCTCAGCATGTTCGGCGCGTCGATCATGCAGGTCCTCGGCGCGACGCTGCTGCTGTCCGCGGCCGACCGGGTGCCGCCGCGCGCCGCCACGACCGGGCTCGCGCTGCTGTTCGGTGCCGCGTCCGCACTCCAGGCGCTGCCCGGGATGCCGGTGTGGGCGATGTTCGCGATCCTGCTCGCCGTCGGCCCGGTCGCCGCCCTCGGCGGCGGCGTCCGCTACGGGCTGCTCAACGAAATCCTCCCGCCCGACGGCTTCCTCCTCGGCCGCTCGGTCCTCAACATGGCCAACGGCGCCGCGCAGATCGGCGGCTTCGCGGTGGGCGGCATGCTCGTCGTGGCGCTGTCGCCGCGCGGCGCGCTGCTGACCGGCGCAGGCCTGGACGCGGTGGCGGCCGCGGCCGCGTGGTTCGGGCTGAGCGCCCGCCCGCCGCGCGCCGCCGGACGGCCGTCGGCACGCGAGACCTGGCGGGTCAACCGCGTCCTGTGGGCGTCCGTACCGCGGCGCTACGTCTTCCTGGCGCTGTGGGTGCCGAACGGCCTCGTCGTCGGCGCCGAGGCGCTCTACGTGCCCTACGCCCCCGACCACGCCGGCATCCTGTTCGCCTGCGCCGCGGCCGGCATGCTCGTCGGGGACACCCTGTGCGGGCGGTTCGTCGTGCCGCGCCTGCGTGAGCGGCTCGGGCCCGGGCTGCGGCTCCTGCTGGCCGCGCCGTACCTCGTCTTCGTGTTCCGCCCGCCGCTGCCGCTCGCCGCGGTGCTGGTCGTGCTCGCCTCGGTCGGCTACGCCGCCTCGCTGCTGCTCACCGAACGCCTCATGGCACTCACCCCGTCCGGCATGAGCGGGCAGGCGCTCGGCCTGCACAGCTCCGGCATGCTCGCCATGCAGGGCGTCGGGGCCGCGATCGCGGGCGGGATCGCGCAGGTGACGTCGCCGGCGGCGGCCATGACGATCGTCGCGGCCGCGTCGGTCGGCGTCACACTCGCCCTGGCACCCGGGTTGCGCGGCACGGTTCCCGCTTCGGCCGCCGAAATCCCGTTTGCCGACGCCGCGTCGGCCGACTCGGAACGCAAAACTCCGGATTCCGTCGCGGAACCTGGGATCGTGTCGGGAAACGGTGGTTCCTTGCCGGAGACGGATGTGACTTCCGAGCGTTTGGGCTAGCGTCTTCTCGCATGCGAGACCTGGAGCCGGGGGATCCGCGGCGGTTGGGCGACCACACGGTGGTCGGCGTGCTCGGTTCCGGCGGGTTCGGGCGGGTCTATGCGGCGCGCGCCTCCGCCGACCGGATGCTCGCCGCGAAGGTGCTCCACCCGCAACTGCTGCGCGCCGACCCGGACATCGCGGCCCGGTTCGGGGGGGTGATGGCCGAACTCTCCCGGGTCCGCAACCTGCGCGGCGGCCGCATCGTGCAGTGGGACACCGAACCGTGGCCGTGGTACGTCCGGCACTACATCCCGGGCGCCACCCTGACCGAACTCATTGCGCTCGGCGCTCCGTTGGACGCCGCCCTGGTCACCCAGATCGGCGCGCAGACCGCCACCCGGCTCGCCGCGATGCACGCCGCGGGCATCGCGCACGGCGGGGTGACCGCCAACAACGTGCTGGTCACCTCGCGCACCGTCCGGCTCGTCGACGGCGGACTCATCGGGCTGCTCGGGGCGGGCACACCCGTCGCGCGCGGCGTATACGCGGCACCGGAAGGCGCCGACGGGACGATCGCGGCCGACCTGCACGCGCTCGGCGCCCTGCTCGTCCTGTGCGCCCGCGGACGGCTGCCCACCGGGCGCGACGACGCCGACGCGCTGCCGGAATCCGCCGCCCGGACGATCCGGGCCCTGCTCGCTCCCGATCCCGCGGACCGCCCCTCGGCCGCCCGGGTCGCCCGCGAACTCCGGCCCCAGCACACCACCATCCGCGGCTTACTCCCGCGCGAACTCGCCCACGCCGTCGCCGCCCACCGCCCCGCGGTGTGGGACCCGCTGCGCGCCGCCGCGCTCGCGGAGCGCGCATCCGTGCCGTCGGGTGCACCGCGGATCCCCGCGCAGCAGACCGCCACCCCCGCCGTTGCGGTGAAGGCGGCGAAGGCGGTGAAGGCGGTGAAGGCCGGCCCGCCGGAAGCACCCGTTGTCCCGGCCGCCGCTCCGCGTCCGTTGGCCCGCGCGCGGACCCTGTGGCGCCACGACATCCCGGGCGTGCAGGCCCTCTACGTGTCCGACGGCCTGGTCTTCGCGGGCGGTGAGGAAGTCACCGCGATGGACCTGCGCACCGGCGACGTGCGCTGGTCGAAGCCCGGGTGGTACCTGCCCGCGGCACCGTTCGAAGGCCGGGTGTGCTGCACGCAGGGCACGCGCGTGGCCCTGGTGGACGCCGCGACCGGGCGCGAGATCTGGCGCACCGATGTCGCCGCGGTGCGCGGCCTGTGGGCGCGCAGCACCGGCCGCCTGGCCCGCGCCGAACGCGCGTTCCGTATGCACAGCGTCTACCGGCCGACCGCCGGCGTGCTCGTCGCGGTGGGCGGGCACAGCGAACTGTTCGGGCTGGCCGCCGAGACCGGCGAACTCCTGTGGAACCGCCGGGAACCGCGCCGCACCACGTTCACCCGCGACGGCGCGGGCGCGGTGTACCTGAGCGGCGACCGGCGCGAACCCGTGCGCGCGCTCGATCCGGTGACCGGCACGGTGGCGTGGGAGGACGCGACCGGCGACTCGATCGTCGTCGCGGTCGGCCGCAACCACGTCGCGTGCGGCCGATTCCGGCCGGACACCGCGGATTTGGCGCAGTACGTCGTGCACTCCGCCGCCGACGGCCTCCGGGTCCGCGAAGCGGCCCCGGGCGAGGCGGCGTTCCTGGACGACGACGGCGTGCTCTACGTGGTCGGCGGCGACGGCCGCCACGACCGGTTCCGGGCCGTGCTCGACGGCGGGAAGTGGACGCTGCCGTGGCACGGCGCCGCCGGCGTCACCGTCGCCCCGTCCGGCGACGAGGCATATCTGCGCAACGAGACCGGCAAGGTGTACGCCATCGACCTGGTCGGCCGGGCGGTGCGCTGGGTGAGCGAGCCGCCGCGCCGCATCGTCGACCCGGTGGGCGGTCAGCTCGACCGCTCGCTCGCGGTCACCGTCGACGACGACCTGGTCTACGTGCGCTGCCACGGCGACCCGGCGCTCGTCGCCCTGGACCGCGCCGACGGCCGCGAACGCTGGCACCGTCCGGCGCTGTACGGCACCTTCACGATGGTCGACCCGGCCGCCGAATCCGGCCGGGTCTGCGTCGTGGCCGACGACACGGTGATGGCGCTGACCGCACCGGACGGCGCCTGAGCCAGGGCGTGTCCTACCGGGGCAGCACCGCGTCGAGGCTCTTGCCGAGATCGTGCAGGGCTTCGTCGGCGGCGGGGAGCATTCCGGCCATCACCTGGAACACGTGCCACAGATCCGGGTACTCGGTGTGCTCGACGGCGGCGCCGAACTCGCGCGCCCGTTCCGCGAACGCCGCGCCCTCCGGGGCGAGGATGTCGTCGGTGCCGTTCTGCACGATCGTCGGCGGCAGACCGGACAGGTCGGCGCCGCGGGCGGGGGAGAGGGCGTCGCGGTCCCCGCCGGGCGCGTAGGCGGCCGCGCAGCGGGACAGCCATCCGGTGCGCAGCACCGGGTCGCGGTGGTAGCGCGGCTCGAACGGCCAGGGACGCAGCGGATCCAGCCACGGGGAGACGAGGACCAGGGCGTCCGGGGCGCGGGCCTTGCCGCCGCGCAAGCCGAGTGCCGTGGTCAGGGCGAGTCCGCCGCCCGCGGAGTCGCCGGTGAGGATCATCGGGGTGTCGGCCGGCGTCCGGTCGGCGAGCCGGTGCCAGGCGTTGGCGGTGTCGTCGAGCGCGGCCGGGTGGGGGTGTTCGGGAGCGCGGCGGTAGTCGAGGGCGTAGACGACCGAGCGGGTGGCGGCGGCGAGGTGGGCGGCGAAGGCACGGTGCGAGCGCGACGAGCCGACGACGTAGCCGCCGCCGTGCAGGTAGAGCATCACGCGGGTCGGCGCTGCCGGGCCGACCGTGATCCGCAGGGCCGGGACACCGCCCGGCGCGCAGCGTTCGGTGCGGGTGCCGGGCGGCAGCGGGCCGCCCATCGCGGCCACCCACGCGCGCTGCGCGGGGACCGGGACGCCGGGTCTGAGGACGGGCCGCAGGACGCGGCGGGCAAGGGTGCGGGCGAGGGGTACGGAGAGCCGGGGCACGGCGACCTCCCGAGGTCATCCATGGGTTTCCGCGGGTTTTCCCTGGTGCTTCCGTGCGGTGGTGCCTGATGCATTCATGCCGCTTTCGGACGGATTTCATGCCGCGCCCGAACCGCCCGCGTGCACCCTTCGATCTTCCGCGTTGCCCCCCTTCAAGCTACGTTGCGTCCCGGCACGAGGGTTCCACGGAGTTGCACGAGGGTTCTGGTTCGAGGGAGTTGCGCATGGCCGGCCGGTGGTCCGTCACGATGAACGACCTGGTGCGGCGCCGCGTCGGGGACACGTCCCCGGGCGTCCGGGCCGGCGACAGGGTGTGGACGTGGGACGAGCACGTCAAGCTGTCCGCGGAGCGCGCGGCGTTCCTGGAGAAGTTCCGCGCCGACGGGCAGCCGTTCCACATAGGCATCCTGCTCGAGAACGTTCCGGAGTTCTCCTTCCTGCTGGCGTCCGCGGCGGTGTCCGGCGCGGTCGTGGTCGGCCTGAACCCGACCCGGCAGGGCGCCGAGCTGGCCCGCGACATCCAGCACACCGGCTGCACGGTGCTCATCACCGGGGACGCCCACCTCGCGCAGCTGCGCGAAGCGGTGCCGGACTTCCCGGCGGACCGCATGTTCAACGTCGACGACGCCGCGTGGGCGGAAGGCCTGGAGCCCTATGCGGGCGCCGAACTCCCGGACACCGTCCCGGCCACCGACGACCCCTTCATGCTCATCCTGACCTCGGGCACCACGGGTCACCCGAAGGCGGTCATCTGCTCGCAGGGGAAGATCGCCACGCAGGGCGGCAGCGTGGTGGCGATGCACGAGCTGACCGGCGAGGACGTCGCATACTGCGCGATGCCGCTGTTCCACTCGAACGCGATGATCACGTGCTGGACGCCGACGGTCGCGTCCGGGGCCGAACTCGTGCTGCGGCGGCGGTTCTCCGCGTCGGGCTTCCTGCCGGACGTGCGGAAGTACGGCGTGACCTACGCCAACTACGTCGGCAAGCCGCTGTCCTACATCCTCGCCACCCCCGAGCAGCCCGACGACGCCGACAACCCGCTCACCCGGGTCTTCGGCAACGAGGGCGGCCCGCAGGACGTCGAGCGGTTCGCGAAGCGCTTCGGCTGCGTCGTGCGTGACGGGTTCGGGTCCACCGAAGGCGGCCTGTCGTTCGTGCCGGTGCCCGGCATGCCCCCGGGCGCGCTCGGCAAGCCGAGCGGCAACATCAAGATCCTCGACCCGGAGACACGCCGCGAGTGCCCGCCCGGGCGGTTCGACGACGCGGGACGACTGCTCAACGCCGACGAGGCCGTCGGCGAACTGGTCAACCTGGACGGCGCGGGCTCGTTCGAGGGCTACTGGAACAACGCCGCGGCGACCGCCGAGCGGCTGCGCGAAGGCTGGTACTGGAGCGGCGACCTGGCCTACCGGGACGCCGCGGGCCTGGTGTTCTTCGCGGGCCGCAGCGGCGAGTGGGTGCGGGTCGGCGGCGAGAACTTCGGCTCCGCGCCGGTCGCGCGCATCCTCGCCCGGCACCCCGACGTGGTGCTGGTGTCGCTCTACGGCGTGCCCGACGAGGCGGCGGGCGACCAGGCGATGGCCGCGGTCGTGCTCCGCGAGGACGCCGCGTTCGATCCGGCCGAGTTCGCTGCGTGGCAGGCCGCGCAGCCGGACCTGTCGCCGACGTGGCAGCCGCGGTACGTGCGCGTCGCCACCGAACTGCCGCACACCCAGACGAACAAGGTGCTGGTCCGCGTGCTGTCCCGCCAAGCGTGGTACCCGGCGGGCGACCCGGTGTGGTGGCGGCCCGGCAAGGACGGCGCCTACCAGCCGCTGACCGCGGCGGACGTGGCCGCGCTGGAGGCGCGGTTCGCCGAGCACGGGCGCGGGCACGTGCTCGACCTGCTCGACCGCGGCTGACCGGACGTCAGACGGTGGGCTCCGGTTCCGGCTCCGGCCGGACCGGGGCCTCCGCGACGGGCTCGGCCGCGACTGGGGCGACCGCGATCGGGTTGACGGCGACGGGGTTGACCGCGATCGGGTTGACGGCGACCGTGTCGGCCGGGAGCGATGCCGCCGGGACCGCGGCCGACCGGGCGAGGGCCCGCCTGGTCTGACGGGACTGCCGCAGCGCGTCGGCGCTCAGCACCACCAGCGCGCCCCAGATCAGGCCGAAGCCCGCCCAGCGCGACCCGGGCATCTCCTCGTGGTCGATCCACACGCCGACCGAGAACTGCAGGATCGGGCCCAGGTATTGGAGCATCCCGATGGTGGACAGCGGGACGCGCACGGTGGCCGCGCCGAAGCACAGCAGCGGGATCGCGGTCACGATGCCGGTGCCGAGCAGCAGCAGCGTGTGCCCGACCGAGACGGTGCCGAGGGTTCCTTCGCCGGTCCAGGACAGGTAGGCGAGGTAGCCCGCGGTCGGCAGGAACATGACCGCGGTCTCGGCGGTCAGCGATTCGGTGGGGGCCAGGCCGACGGTCTTCTTGACGTAGCCGTAGATGGTGAAGCTGGTGGCCAGCACGAGCGCCAGCCACGGCAGGCGGCCGTAGGCGACGGTCAGCACGACCACCGCCGCGACGCCGAGGCCGACCGCGACCCACTGGGCGTTGCGCAACCGTTCGCCGAGCACGAGCACGCCGATCGCGATGAACGCGAGCGGGTTGATGAAGTAGCCGAGCGAGGTCTCCACGACCTGGTGGCTGTTGACGCCCCAGATGTACAGGCCCCAGTTGGCCGTGATGACGATGCCGGCCACGACGATCTTCGCCAGCCGCGCCCGGTCGCGCAGGAGCACGCGGATCCACGACCAGCGGCGCAGCACGGCCAGCACCAGCAGCATGAACACGAGCGACCACACCATGCGGTGGGCGAGGATCTCCACCGCGCCCGCGGGCTTGAGATGCGGCCAGTAGAGCGGGAACAGGCCCCACATGACGTAGGCGGCGACGCCCAGCCACAGGCCGCGGCGTTCTTCGCCTCCCGGAGTTGCGACGGTTCCGACGGCTCTTCCACGCGTTTCGGGCACGGCCGGACCCTAATCCGGGGTGGGCGCTTTGTCCCGGGCCAATTCGGCGCCGGTGGACCGGACCTCTTGTCGGTCTCCGCCGCCGCCCGCCGGTCGGATTGGCCACCGGCCGGTTGGTAAACGGTCAACCCCTGCGAAGCAAATGTTTATGACGCGAAATCGTTATATGACGATGCGTCAGATTGTCTCCAATCCGCTGCTAGCTTGACCGGATCCACCACCCCGGTAGCGCCAGGAGCAGTTTTGCGTCACGAACGACTCCGTTACCCCCGCTTGATTGCCGCGGTCGCCGGTGCCGCGGCGCTGGCCCTCACGGCCACGGCATGCGGAGGCGACGACAAGAAAAGCGACAAGTCGAGCAACGGCAGCGCCGCTCCCGGCGGCGCGGGCACCGGCGGTGACCTGACCGTGCTCATCACGCAGGAGACCCGCGGCATCGACCCGGCCATCTCCACGGTGTCCTCGGTCAACGGCGGCACCCAGGCCGCCGCGGTCTTCGACGTCCTGTTCTACATCGACCCGAAGACCGGCAAGGTCCAGCCGCAGCTCGCCGAGTCCGCCACCGCCTCCGACGGCGGCTCGGTCTGGAACATCAAGCTGCGTCCGAACGTGACCTTCACCGACGGCACGCCGCTGGACGCCGAAGCCCTCAAGTTCAACTGGGAGCGGCACCAGGACCCGGCCGTCCGCTCGGTCGCCGCGGTGGCCGCGAAGGACCTCAAGTTCGAGGTCGTCGACCCGACGAACCTCAAGGTCACGCTGCCCGCCCCGAACCCGCACTTCGACCAGCTCGTGGCGCACAACCTCGCGTTCGTCGGCTCGCCGACCGCGATCAAGGCGGACCCGAAGGGCTTCTCGGCCAAGCCGGTCGGCGCCGGGCCGTTCAAGGTCAAGTCCTGGGTGCGCGACAACGCGCTCACGCTGGAGCGCAACACCGCGTACTGGAACAAGGACCGCCCGCTGCTGAACTCGGTCACGCTGAAGCCGGTCATGGACCAGACCCAGCGGCTGAACTCGCTGGTCAGCGGCCAGGGCGACCTGGTCACCACGATCAACTTCAAGATGGTCAACGAGGCCCGTGAAAAGGGCCTGACGGTCGCCTACGACGACAAAAACGGCGGCTTCATGACCATGTTCAAGACCGACCGTCCGCCGTTCGACGACCCGCGGGCGCGCCGCGCCTACGTCCTGATCATGGACGGCGGGGACCGCAACAAGGTCATCCAGGGCCCGGCGGGCGCCGGCCAGACGCTGACCACCTTCTTCGCGCCGACCTCGCCGTTCGTCGACCCGTCGGCGACGATGCCGAAGCAGAACAAGGAAGAGGCGCAGAAGCTCCTCGACGAGCTGGCCGCCGCGGGCAAGCCGCTGGAGTTCACCTACACCACGAACAGCAGCGCGGCCGCGAAGGCGTCGGCGGAGTACTGGCAGGCCCAGACCCGCGGCATGAAGAACATCAAGATGAACACGGAGTTCCTGGACGGCTCGGCGTACGCGAGCAAGGTCATGATCTCCAAGGACTTCCAGGCCGCCGAGTTCAACGCGTTCTTCGACGACCCGGAGCCGGTGCTCTACAACCTGCTGTACTCGAAGGGCGCCGAGAACCGCACCGGGTACAACAACCCGGCCGTGGACGCCGCGCTCGACAAGGCGCGCGCGACGACGGACGAGAACGAGCGCAAGGCGCAGTACGCGATCGTGCAGCAGGCGATCGTGAACGACCTGCCGTTCTGGTCGTACGAGAAGGGCTTCGCCGCCGCCATCCAGGGCAAGCGCGGCAAGGTCGAGGGGATCCAGCTGTTCGAGGACGGCCTGATCCTGTTCGACCGGGTGAGCGTCAAGTAGTCCGGCGTTCTGCCGGGTGCCCGGCCGCGGATCCTCCGCGGCCGGGCTTCCGGCGTGTCCGGACGGTGCGTCAGACGGCCCGGGCCCGGATGAACAGCCCCTCGCCGTCGGCCACCAGCACGCCGTCGGCGTACGAGCGGGCCTCCACCCATGCCTTGCGGCCCTCGACGCGGACCACCTCGGCCTCGTAGTCGATCCGCTGGTGGAGCGGTGTGCCGCGCTTCATGCGCACCGTGAGGTACGCCGTCATGCCCAGCGCCCCGGCGCCGGACTGGGCGACGCCCATCACCTCGTCGAACGCGGCAGCCACATAGCCGCCGTGCACGCGGCCCATCGGACCTTCGTAGGCCGCGCCGAAGACCGCGTGGGCGCGCACCACCGGCCCGTCGGCCTCCAGCTCCATGGGCGGCGCGAGCGGGTTCGCGGCGCCCACGAACGGGCTGCGCTCGTGCAGCTGGAGGTCCTCGAACGACGGTGTGCGCTGTTCCACACTCGGCAGCGCGGCGATCCGGGCTGCCAAATCTGATACCTCGTCAGCTACGCTGCCGAGAGCGTCCGCGTCGCCTTCCGGGTCGACCAGCTTGACCGCCTCGATCAGGCGGCGGGCGGCTTCGGCCAGGCGGTGGCGCTCCGCACGGCCCGCGCTGTCCGGCTCGGGCCGCGGCAGCCATGTGCTGCGCAGCTCGGCGAGGACGTCCGCCGGTACGTCGGGAACGCCGGCGAGCGGCGGAGCCGCCTCCGCGGCGGGCAGCGGTTCGGTCGTGGACATGGCGGCCCCTCGGCTGTCGGTGCTCGATGTGCATTGCAGGGAAACGAAAACAAGTTCTAGTTTGTGAGCGCTGCCGGATCAACCACCGGAGCGCATCACGGACTCGACACCCCACACCAGGGGTACACCAGGGAGGAGACGTCATGCCCATCGACGTCGCAGTGGCCACCGGCGCCGAGCCCCGCAAGGGCGAGATCAGCTGGACGCACAAAGATGTGATCCTCTACCACCTGGGCGTGGGTGCGGGCACCCCGGCGACCGGCGCCGACGAGCTGCGCTACACGTACGAGAAGAACCTCCAGGTCCTGCCGACCTTCTGCACCGTGGCGGGCACCAAGGTGGGCGGCAGCATGGCGACCCTGCCGGGCATCGACATCAACCTGCGCGCCGTGCTGCACGGCGGCCAGGAAGTGATCATCCACAACCCGCTGCCGGCCAAGGCCAAGAACATCCAGGCCACCAGCCGCGTCGCGGACGTGTGGGACAAGGGCAAGGCCGCCGTCATCGTGCTGGAGTCCTCGGCCACGCTGGAGGACGGCACCCCGCTGTACGACTCGCGCGCCGAGATCTTCGTGCGCGGCGAGGGCGGCTTCGGCGGCGACCGCGGCCCGACCACCAAGATCGACGTCCCGGAGCGCGACGCCGACCACACCATCGAGGTCAAGACCACCGAGGACCAGGCGCTGCTCTACCGCCTCTCCGGCGACTGGAACCCGCTGCACGCCGACCCGGACTTCGCCAAGGCAGCCGGCTTCGACACCCCGATCCTGCACGGCCTCTGCTCCTACGGCCTGACCCTCAAGGCGGTCGTCGACACCGTCCTCGGCGGCGACGTCACCCGCGTCACCCGCTACCGCACCAAGTTCGCCGGCATCTTCTTCCCGGGCGAGACCATGCGCATCCGCGTGTGGGACGAGGACGGCAAGCTCTACGTCCAGACCTCCTCGGTCGAGCGCGACGACGCGGTGGTGCTGTCGGACACGGTGGTCGAGTACACCGGCTGACACCTGAGCCGACACCGTCTCCGGACGTGTGCATGCGGGCCCTTCCCGGGATCGGGAGGGGCCCGCAGGCGTTTCCGCGCCCGCTGCGGCCGGTCGCGGTCGCGTTGCGTAACCGTCCGGTTGCGCACGATGGCACGGTCGGTCGGGCCTCTTGTGTTCTTTGGCTCAGAACACTTATGCGTGTGCGGGCGAGCAGATAGCTTGACCTTGTCATCGACCTTGTCGAAAACAAGAACGCGTTATATTTTCGCCGCGGCGGTGACGCCCCCCGAACGGGCCCACCAGGGCGCCGGTAGCGGCTAGGACGAGGAGCAAGCAAACATGCGCGCAGCCATCCTGCACGAGACGGGACAGGACAAGCTCGAAGTCCGCGACGACGTCGAGGCCGTCGGCATGGGGCCCGGCCGGGTGCGCGTCAAGTTGCACGTGACCGGCGTGTGCCACTCCGACCTGTCGGCGATGACCGGTGTCCTGCCGCAGCCCGCGCCGTTCGTCCCCGGCCACGAGGGAGCCGGGGAGGTCGTCGAGGTCGGCGACGGGGTGACCTCGGTCGCGGTCGGCGACAAGGTCGTCATCTGCTGGGCCCCGCCGTGCGGCGCCTGCAACTTCTGCACGGGCGGCCAGTCGAACCTGTGCCTGTCCGGCTTCATGAACGCCGGCACCCAGAACTTCACCTTCGGCGGCACCCCGGCGTTCGGCTTCACCGGCACCGGCACGTTCACCGAAGAGGTCGTCGTCGCCGCGCCGTGCGCCATCAAGGTGCCGTCCGACGTGCCCTACGAGGTCGCCTCGCTCATCGGCTGCGGTGTCACCACCGGCGTCGGCGCGGTGTTCAACAGCGCCAAGATCGAGCCCGGTGCGTCCTGCGCGGTGGTCGGCGCGGGCGGTGTCGGCATCGCCGTCATCCAGGCGCTGCGCGCCGCGGGCGCCGCGGAGATCGTGGCGATCGACCCGGCGCAGAGCAAGCACGAATGGGCGAAGAAGTTCGGCGCCACCCACGCGGTCACCCCGGACGAGGCGCAGGCCGCCAAGAACGACCTGACCGCAGGCCAGGGCTTCGACTACGTCTTCGAGGTCGTCGGCAAGTCGTTCACCGCGCGCAGCGCCTACGAGCTGACGCGCCGCGGCGGCAACGTCGTCATCGTCGGCGCGGGCGCCATGGACGACAACGTCCAGTTCAACATGTTCGAGCTGTTCTTCGACCAGAAGCAGATCATCGGCAGCATCTACGGCGGCGGCGACATCGTCCGCGAGTACAACCGCATCATCCGCATGTGGCGCGCCGGCCGGCTCGACCTGGAGGCGATGATCACCCACCGCCTCGACCTCGCGAACATCAACGAGGCCTTCGACCTGATGAAGAGCGGCGAGTCGATCCGCACCATCGTCACGCTCGCCTGACCCGACGTCATGTGCCGGGCCGCGCACGGCAGTCGCGCGGCCCGGCCGCCCTCGCACCAACCCCCGATACCGGAGAACAGCACATGACTACGTCCCTCGCAGGCAAGGTTGCCGTCATCACCGGCGCCGGCGGCGGCCTCGGCCGCGCCGAGGCGCTCGCGCTCGCCAAGCAGGGAGCGAAGGTCGTCGTCAACGACTTCGCCCCCGAGGGCGCCCCGAACCCGGCCCAGGCGGTCGTCGACGAGATCGTCGCGGCCGGCGGCGAGGCCGTCGCGCACCGCGGCGACATCTCGAGCTTCGAGGTCGGCGGCGAACTCGTCCAGCTCGCGATCGACACCTTCGGTTCGATCGACATCCTCGTGAACAACGCGGGCGTGCTGCGCGACCGCATGCTGTTCTCGATGAGCGAGGCCGAGTGGGACCTGGTCCTGGCGGTGCACGCCAAGGGCACCTTCAACACCTGCCACCACGCGGCGAAGTACTGGCGCGACAAGTCCAAGGCCGAAGGCGGCCCGGTGTACGCGCGCATCATCAACACCGCGTCCGAGGCGTTCCTCGCCGGCTCGCCGGGCCAGCCGAACTACGCCGCCGCCAAGTCGGCGATCGTCGGTCTGACCATGAGCACCGCGAACGGCACCCACCGCTACGGCATCCGCGCCAACGCGATCGCCCCGCGCGCGCTCACCAACATGACCAGCAACGTGTTCAACGCCAAGGAAGACCTGGCGGACGGCGAGCTGGACCCGCTGTCGCCCGAGCACGTCGCGCCGCTCGTCGCGTTCCTCGCCAGCCCGGCCGCGGACAACATCTCCGGCCAGGTCTTCGTGGTGCACGGCGGCTTCGTCGCCGTCGTCGAACGCCCGACGCTGCAGGCCAAGTTCGACTCCAAGCAGGCCACGTTCACGCCGGACGAGCTGGAGCAGGTCCTGGTGCCGCACTACGCGGACAAGAAGCTCAACGCGGGCTTCTCGGCGACCGACCTGCTGTACCTCAAGCGCGAGCGCTGAGCACCGGCGGCATGCGGGGCACCCGGGCGGGTGCCCCGCATGCCGTGCCCGCAGAGTGACACGTGTCACCCCTGCCGGCGCGCCCCGACTCCGCCGCGGACCCGTGCCGCGGCACGCACGACCTGCCGACCCGCATCAGCCGACCAGTCGCTGCCCGACCCAGAAGGGGGCCGCCGCGTGCTCACTCCCGCGGACGATTTTCCGATCCACCAGACGCCCGAACCGATCGCCCACCCGGCCACGTCGGACAAGAACGCGTACGACCGCTACTGGTTCAACGGCTACGACCGCGACGGCGCCTTCTACTTCGCGTTCGCGCACGGCCTCTACCCGAACCGCTTCGTCGCCGACGCGCACTTCACGATCTCGGTGGACGGCGTGCAGTACAGCCTGCACGGCTCCCGGCGCGCTCCGCAGGACCGTTTCGACCTGACCGTGGGCCCCCTCGGCATCGAGGTCGTCGAGCCCCTCAAGGTCATCCGCATCTACGCGGAGGACAACGAGACCGGCCTGACCTGCGACCTGACGTTCACCGCGCGCGCCGCGGTCATCGAGGAGCCGCGCGTCACCACCCGGGTCGGCCACCACGTCATCATGGACTCGACGCGGCTGACCCAGCTCGGCGTCTGGTCCGGCACGGTCACGCTGCCCGGCGGCCGCGAGATCGCCGTCGACCCGGCCCGCACCCTCGCCACCCGCGACCGCTCCTGGGGCGTCCGCCCGGTCGGCGAGCGCGAGAACGGCGGCGCGCCGAAGCCGTTCAACCCGCTGATGTGGCTGTGGGCGCCGCTGCACTGGGAGAACGAAGTCACGCTGTGGGGCTCCTACGAGCGGGCCGACGGCGACATGTACCAGAAGGACGGCCACCGCATGGCCGCCCAGCCGCTGGGCTCCGTTCCGGACACCGCCGCGATAGCGGTCCCGACCGACGGCGCCGAGGCGATCGGCTACGAGGAACTCCACCCGGTGCGCCACGAGCTGACGTTCCACCCGGGCACCCGCCGGGTCTCCGGCGGCGAAATGTGGCTGGCGGACGCCTCCGGCAAGGAATTCGGCTACCGCATCGAACCGATCGGCGCGCGCGGCTACCTCGCCGGCCTCGGCTACATGCACGGCACCTGGGCGCACGGCGTGTGGCAGGGCGAACTCAAGGTCGAAGGCGAAAGCTGGGTCATCGACGAACTCGACCCGCTGGCGTTCGACCGCCAGCACTGCCAGCAGGTCATCCGCGTCACCGAGATCGGCGGCGAAGGCCGGGTCGGCGTGGGCGTGCTGGAGCAGATCGTCTTCGGCCCGCACCAGCGGTACGGGTTCAAGGAGCTGATGGACGGGTGGGCGGCCGAGTAGGCCACTGCCGGACGTCCGAACGCGGGCACGGTCCCGGAACCCGGGTTCCGGGACCGCGCCCGCGGCGTGTCCGAAGCCGTGTCCGACGTCGTGCCTGAGGTCGTGCCTGAGGTCAGCGGATGTCCGCTGTCCCCAGGTACACCGTCACCCCCGTCAGCACCCCCGCCGACGTCCCCGCCGGGGGATCGGTGCGCACGACGACGTTGTACTTGGTGCGGTCGCCGACGGCCACGGTGGTGAACCTGGCGGCCAGTCCCGCGTCGCGGAGGGTGGTGCGGGCGGTCTCCTGGTCCATGCCGGCGACGTTCGGGACCGTCGTGTTGCCGTCGTGGACGCGCACGACGACGGTGCTGCCCTCGCCGACGATCTCGCCGCCGGCCGGGTAGGTGTCGATCACCGCGCCCTGCGGGCCGCGGCTGTTGGGGACCGGCTGGATGCTCGGCGCGAGGCCGGCCTTGGTGATCGTGTCCTTGGCTTCCTGGGTCGTCATGCCCGACGTGTTCGGCACCACGAAGTCCCGGCGTGCGGTGGGGGGAGTCGTGCCCGGGCCGGGCTTGCCGCCGTCGCCCGCGTTCGCGCCGGACCCCGCGATGCCGCCGCCCCGGCCGGAGGTCGTGCCGCCGTTCTCGCCGTTCGAGCCGCCGGAGTTGTCGGATCCGCCCGTGTCCCCGCCGCGGCCCGTGCCGCCCGCGCCCGGGTCGACGCTTGCCACGGTGACCGCTTCCACACTCGACCCCGGCGCGGCCGTCGTGCCGCCGTCGCCCGAACCCCCCAGCGCCACCGCGGCCACCACCGCGAGGGCGACGACCACCGCGGCCGCGCCGACTCCGGCGAGCAGCTTGGGCCGCACGCCGCCGCGCGGGCCGCCGCGGTTCGGGTCGTACTGGAAGCGGCGCGGGACGTCCATGGCGAACGCCGCGCCCGCGGCGGCGCGCGTCGTGCCGCCGGTGGAGACGATCCGCAGGGCGACGCCGAAACGGCCGCCGCGCATCTCAACGGCGCGGCCCGCGGCGTCCGCGCCGGGGATGCCGAAGCGCGAGGCGATGTCGATGCCGAAGCCGATGTGGTCGCGCGGCGGGGTGTAGCGCAGGACGACCACGCGCGACTCGCCGGGCGCCAGCGTGTAGGTGAGCGACGCGGCGTCGAAGTCCAGGCGTCCGGCGACCTGTTCGATCGGCTCCACACGGTACGTGTCCGGCCGCCGCCCCGCGTTGCGGACGGTGAGCCGTACCGTCACCGCCTCGCCGGGCTCGCCGCGCTGCCGCGCGGGCTCGCACCACGCCTGCACACCGGTTTCGGCGTCGCCGGCGAAGCGCTGGTCGGCACCGCACTGTTCGCCCGGGCAGTACGTGCCCAGGCGTTCCCGGCCATCGGTCCGGGTGCCGCACAAGCGGCAGAAGAGCCTCATGTCGGTCCCCCCTGGGATACGAGCTGAACCCTGGGACGGAACGCGCGGGCGGCCGGTTCCCGCTCGCGGCGGGTTCCGCGGTGCTACGGGTGCCGCTGAGGGTCATCCCTGAGGACGCAAGCGCATTGCCCAGGTCAGCGGGCTGTGTGGACGCCCTGCCAATGCCCCGTCAAGTCCGCGTACAGCGCCGACCGGTCCATCAGTTCCTCGTGCGTCCCCACGGCCGGGATGTGCCCGTCGAGGACGAGCACCCGGTCGGCGCGCCGTGCCGAGTCCATCCGGTGCGCGATCACCACCAGAGCGCCCGGCCGGGCGGCGAAGGCGCGTTCGGCGAGGGCTTCGGTGGCCGGGTCGAGGTGGCAGGTGGCTTCGTCGAGGATGACGAGGCGAGCCGGGGAGACGAACGTGCGGGCAAGCGCGACGAGTTGCCGTTCGCCCGCGGACAGTGCCGTCGGGTCGGGGATGCCGGCTTCGTAGCCGCCGAGCCGGGCGACCAGGTCGCGGCAGCCGACCAGGCGTACTGCGCGGTCGAGTTCGGCTTCGGTGGCGGCCGGGTGGAGGTAGGTGAGGTTTTCGCGGACGGTTCCGGCGAAGACGTAGGCCTCTTGCGGCACCACCGCCACGTCGCGCCGCAGCCGCGCCGGATCCAGCGCCGCGACCGGGATCCCGTACAGCGCGACGCCGCCCGCGTCGGGCGCCAGCAGCCCGGCGAGCAGCGCGGCCAGCGTGGACTTGCCGACGCCGCTCGGCCCGACGACCGCGAGGTGGCCGCGGTCCGGGACGGTGAGCGTCAGATCGGCCACCACGGGGGCGGCGTGCGGCCCGTAGGCGAACGTCACGCCGTACACGTCCAACGCGGCGGGCCGCGGCGACGGCGCCCGCACGGGACCGGCCGCAGGCTGCGCCGGCTCGGCGTCCTCCCGGGGTGCGGTGGCCTCGGCCAAACGGCCCGTGACGACGCCGAGTTCCAGGATCCAGTCGCCGACGGTCGCGGTCAGTGCACGCAGCGCGGGGCCGAGTTCCTTGACGAGGTAGAGCACGGCGCCCGCGACTTCGCCCGGGGTGAGCATGCCGTGGCGGATCAGCACCGGGGCCGCGGCCACCAGCAGCACGACCGGGAGTTGCGCGCCGACGCCGACCACCAGCAGCCGCAGTGCGGATGCGCGGGCGAGCTGCCGGGTGGCGTGCGCCTGCGCGTCGATCGCCGTGCCGAGGTCGCCCAGGACGCGCTCTTGCGCGCCGAGCGCCACGATGTCGCGCAGCCCGGCGACCGTCCGCCCGGTCTCGGCGGCGATCCGCTCGTCGGCGAGCAGCAGGTCGCGGCGGCGTCGCGCGAGCGGCCCCAACAGCCGGACGAACAGCCACCCGGCGGGCACCAGCGGGATCAGCACCAACGGCAGCGCGAGCGGGGCGAGCACCGCCAAACCGACCAAAGCGGCGACCACGGTCACCGCGAGTTGGCGCAGCGTCCGCAGCAGCGACGCCGTCAGATTCCGGCAGCTCTCGACCTGCTCGGTCAACCGGGCGACGGCGGCCGCCGGATCGGTTCGCCGTGCGCCGCCCCCCTGCTCGGCGAGCGCGGTGTCCAGGGCGTCGCCGACCACGCGCCGCACCAAGGCGTCACGCAGCGGCTCGACGACGGAGGCGAGGTGCGGGAACATCGCGTACGTCGCGAGCACCCGCAGCAGCATCGCGAGCCCCAGCATTCCGAGCAGCGCGAAACCGACGCCGGGACGACCGGCCAGGAACCCCTGGTCGATCGCCGCCGCGACCAGCGCACCCGACAGCAGCGCCGGCACGCCCTCCAGCACCGACCAGCCCAGAACCCGGACCAACGCGGGCTTGCGCGGGCGCAGTTCGGCGGCGAGCAGGGACCAGCCCGCACGCATGCCGCCGGGGTCGGACGCCGCCGCGGCGTGCCGCGGCTGTTCGCGGCGGATCACGCGGCACCCCCGGCGAACACCGCGCGGTAGTCGGCGTCGTCCCACAAGTCGTCGTGGGTGCCGACGGCGCGGACGCGGCCGCGGTCGAGCCACACCACCAGGTCCGCGGAAGCCGCCGCGGTCGCCCGGTAGGCCACCACGACGCGGGTACGGCCGCCCAAGCGGCGCGCGAACGCGTCCATCACCTGGTGCTCGGTCACCATGTCCAGCCCGGACGTCGCATCGTCCAGCACGATCACCCGGGCGTCCTGCGCGACCGCGCGGGCCAGGCCCAGGCGTTGGACTTCGCCGCCGGAGAGGCCGAGGCCGTCGATCGGGGTGGCGTAGCCGTCCGGGAGACGGCGCACGAAGTCGTCGGCGTGGGCGACGGCGGCGGCGTGGACGAGCGCGGATGCATCGGCGCCGGGCTTTCCGAAGCCGATCGCCTCGCGCACGTCGCGCCCCAGCAGCGTGGGGCGCGGAAACGCGTAGGCCACCGCGCGCCGCAACTCGCCGCGGGCCAGCGCCGCGACCGGGAGTCCGTCGATCGCCACGGAACCCGCGTCCGGGTCCCGCAGCCGCCCCGGCAGCGCGGCCAGCAGCGACTTGCCGGACCCGCTCGCCCCCACCACCGCGCAGCACGCGCCGGCCGGGACGGCCAGGTCCACGCGGTCGAGCAGCAGCCGCCCGCGGTCCCGGACGGTCACGCCGCGGAAGACCAACTCGCCCGCACCGGCGGGCAGTATCCGTTTCGCACCGTGCGGGGCAGCGGGGACGCCGAACAGTTCCTCCGTCCGCCGCAGCCCCGCACGGGCGTGTGCGACACCGACCAGGCTCTCCAGCTGCTCCAGGAAGCCCAGCCCCAATGCCGCGTATCCCGCGGCTGCCACCATGCCGCCCGGGGGGATCCGCCCCTCCGACAGACCCCAGCCGGCGACCGACAGCACCGCGATTTCCACCACGGGCGCGAGCAGCAGAACCCGGGCGACCGCACGACGTTGTGCGTGCCACAGGCCGTGCCCGACGGTGGAAAGCTCCGTCAACGGGCCCAGCACGCGGTCGTGTTCCCGATCGCGCGTGCCGCAGGCCCGGATGGTGCGCAGGCCCGCCAACGCATCGGCGAGCCGCGCGGAGATCCGCGCTTGGATCTCCTGGTAACGCTCGAACAAGTGCGTGGCGTCCGCCATGAACGCCCTGACGACCACCAGCCCCGGCAGCAGCCCGCCGACGAACGCGACGGCCAGCCAGGGGTCGAGCAGCCCCAGCGCGACGATGCCGCCGAGCGACGTCGCCAACGCCCCGATGGTCCCGATCAACGCGGGCACGAGCCGCGCCGCGTCGGGTGCGGATCCGACCAGCCGCCCGGCGATGTCCCCGGCGGGGTACGGGTTGCGGCCCCCGGTGCCGAGCGCGACGGCGTGCTCGGCGATACGCCGCCGCAAGCGCGCGGTGAGCGCGGCGGTGAGTCCGGGCCCCGCCAACTCGCCGACGAGCCCCGCGACGAGCCCGAGCAGCAGCACCCCGGCCAGCGGCAGCACCGCCCGAGCCGTCCCCCCGCCGTCGAGCAGTGTGTCGACCGCCCCGGAAGCCGCCGCGGGCAGCAGCAACGCGGCAGCGGACGCGGCGGGGACGGAGAACCCGAGGGCCAGGGTGGCCCCGGGCGCGGCCCGCCATGCGGCACGGAAGCCGGCGGCGGGGACGGGCTTGCGGGGGCGTTCGGTGGTCGATTCCGGCTCCCCGACCCGGCCCGACCCGCCTATGCCGTCGCTCGGCCCCGAACCCGGGCTCGGGGTGTCGCGCGTGGTGCCGGGCACGGGGCGGTCCTTCCGTCGGGTCGGGTCGGCCAGGGGGCGGTGGTGCGTGGTGGCAGGGCCGGGCGGGGATGCGTCGTAGGCGCTGCTCGGCGCCCGTCCGCCGAAGGACGCGGGGTGTTTCCGATGCCGCACCCGGCCGGAGCCGCGCGTCCCCACCGCACCGGTCCCGCGGCCCTTCAGGTTCCCGCCCGGCCCTGCCACACTGTCCCGTCACCGGGAGTTCCTGATTGCGCCAGGAACTCCCGGGTCCGGAATCTGCCGCTGGTCAGCCGCCGATCGTGAAGATCAGGCAGGTGACGATGAGGCAGGTGAACTGGCAGCCGCCGCCGCCACCGCCGTGGCCGCCGCCCAGCTCGACCGACTCGGTCTCGGGCAGGCGCTGCAGGGCGGCGAGGTCCGTCTCGAGGTTCTGCATGGTCGTGTCCTTTCGTGGCACGGACCGCCCCCCATGGGTTGTCCGTGGTCGTTCCGCACCGGAGGGTTCCGGCGCGGGGCGGTACCGGGGCTCTCAGACCACGGCCGTCGTCAGGAACGACGTCAGCCGCGGATACAGCTCGGGAGCCCCGTCCCCGGCGAAGACCTCGTGGCCTCGGCCGGGAAGCTCCAGGTAGCGGAAGTCGCTGCCTTCCGCGCGGCCCAGTTGCAGCAGCCGGTGGCGCAGCGCCCGCGACTGCCCGACCGGGATCACGTCGTCCCGGTCGCCGTGCACGACCAGCAGCGGGGCACGCATGCCCTCCGCCAGCCGCAGGACGTCGCGCGGGCCGAGCGCGTCGTCGAGTTCCAGGTCCCCGCCCAAGCGGGTCATCAGCGCCCGGACCGGCAGCGACGCTTCCGCGATCAGCCGCGGGCCGGACAGGAACGGCGCGATGGCGAGCACACCCGACCACGCGTCGGGCGACGTGCACGCCGCGAGCAGCGCCAGGTAGCCGCCGTAGCTGGTGCCGAGCAGCATCGGCTTCGGCAGGCCGGCCGCGGTGCGCTCGCCGCCGAGCGTGCGGGCGATTGCGGCGACGTCCTCCAGGTCCGGGCCGCCCCACGCGCCGTGCAGGCATGACGCGTAGGCCTCCCCGTAGCCGATGCTGCCGCGCTGGTTCGGTGCCACGACGGCGATGCCGTGTGCCGCCAAGTGCTGCAGCACCGGGGAGAATTCGAACCGCCACGCGGCGGCGGGGCCGCCGTGCAGGGCCACCACGAGGTGGTCGGCGGTACGCCAGTCCAGGCCGCCGTACACGATCGACTCGACCGGCCCGGCGTCCCCGACGAGCGTCTCCAAGTGCGCGGAGTGCCAGACGGGCCGGCCCGAGGCGGCGGCCGGCGTCTCGAGGCTCCCCGCGAATCCGAAGCGGCCCGGCCGCTCCGGCTGCACGGTCGCCAAGCCCCCCGGCCGGTCCGGCGCGGAGAAGGGAATGTGCAGGCCCGCTGCCGTCCACCGGCCGACGCCGCCGAGGCAGCCTTCCGGCATCTTGATGTCGAGGAGCGTGCCTTCTTCCGGCGTCCACACGGCCAGCCGCGAGGTGGCTCCCCGGTCGAACTGGAGCGCGACGCGCTCGCCGTCGGGGGCGATCGCCACCGGGCGCACCGTGGTGTTCGGCAGGTGCACCATCTCCGGGAAGCGCACCCGGCCGGCCGGCTCGTCGCGGTTCTCCGGCAGCCGGATCCACCCGAGCCGGTCCCCGCCCGGCGCGTCGCTGGAGATCACCAGCAATCCGCCCGTGGGGTCGCACAGTTGCAGCCGGTCGTTGCTCTCCTCGGTCATCTCCAGCAGCGGGCTGAGCACGGCCGAACGGACGTCCAGCACGGCCGTCTTCACCCGGCCGTCGCGGACCGCGTCCAGCGCCAGCCGGTGTCCTTGCGTGTCCAGCCACACGCCGCCGCCGAACAGGCCCGGCAGTTCGGCGAGGATCTCCAACGCGCCCAGCGTCCGCGGGATGCGCCACACGGTCGTGGTCGGCGTGGTGTCCGTCGCCAGCACGAGCGCGAGGCCGTCGGCGCCGGGGTAAGGGAGCAGCCGCAGGCCGGGGGTGCGCACGGTGCCGATCACCGTCTCGCCGTCCGCGTCCGCCCCGGGGCCGCCGAGCAGCACCAGGTCGTGGCGGCCCGGCTCGTGCCGGCAGGCGAGGACCGAGCCGTCGGGCAGCGCGAGGAGCTGGGTGTGCAGGTGCTCCGGGCGGCCGAGCATGCGCCGCGGCGCCGCGGTCGCGGCGTCCGGGCCGCCGGTGCCCAGCGCCCAGGACTCGACCTGCCAGGTTCCGTCGCCGGGGGTGGCCAGGCACGCGGCGTGTGCGCCGTCGAGCGAGAACGAGTAGCTGACGCGGCGCAGCGGCGGCGCGCCGACGGTCGTGGTCATGCGGCGTGTCCCCCTTCGGTGGTGCCGGACATCGGGCGCGGGGCCGTGTCGTCGACCGCGTCGTCTGTCGGGTGGTCGTCGCCGGGCGGCAGCGGTTCGTCCGCCGACGCGGGGCTCGCCGCGTCGACCGGATCGACCCACAGGCGCGGGCCGCCGTGCCGCAGGCGGAGCAGGAAGCCGACCACGCCCGCAAGTCCGGTGCCGTAGGACGCGGATACACCGACGGTGCTCTCGTCGCACGGAATCAGGCGCCCGGAGATCCGCGCGCTGCGCGCCCCGAGGAGTTCCGCGCACTCTTCGGCCTGCGCACGGTACAAGTCGTCCGCGCCAGGCTCGACCAAGTCGGCGATGTCCAGCAGGAACTCGCCGTTGCCGGCCAGCCCGTGGCAGGCCGTCGTGCCGGAGTGCCAGCGGGCACGGCGCACCGCGACCGCGGCCTGCTCGGCGAGGTCGCGCAGATAGGGGTCGCCGGTGCAGTGCCACAAGCGGATCAGGAACGTGCCGACGCCGGACGCCCCGCTGCACCAGTGCGCGAGCCGCACACCCGGCGGGTCGGCCGGGCCCTGCGCCCACCACGCGGCGCCGTTGTCGGTGCGTACCGTGCGGGCCAGCGTGCGCCCGGCGGCAAGGGCCGCGTCCAGGTACGCGCCGCGCCCGGTCGCGCGTCCCGCGGCGAGCAGGAACGCGCCGACCCCCGCGACGCCGTGCGCGTATCCGAGATGCGCGGCACCGGCCAGCGCGGAGTCGAAGTCGCGCGGGACCTGCCACAGCATCAGGTCGCCGTGCTCGCGGGCGGCCGCGAGCAGGCCGTCGGCGCTCGCCACCACGCGCTGCCGGAACCGGTCGTCGTGCGTGGCGTTCCAGAAGCGCAGCTGGGTGAATCCGGCGCCCGCGGCGCCGTGGCAGACGTCCGGGTTCGGCCAGCGGGTCGGCACCGACAGGGCCAACTCGTCGGCGTGTGCCAAGAGTTCCTTGTCGCCCAGGCTCTCGCCCGCTTCGCGGAGCGCCCACGCGGTGCCTGCGCGGCCGAAGTGCAGGCCGGGCAGCAGCACCGGTTCGCGGGCGGCGCGTTCGCGGACCCACGCGGCCGCGGCGGCGACGGTGTCGGCCAAGCCGTCGGGTGCGGCGAGGGTCGGGGTGGCGGCCGCACGGGCGAGGACGGCGAGCACGCCGGCCGCGCCGTACTGCACGCCGCACGGGTCCATCGCCGCGCCGCCGGGGGTGACCTGCCAGACGGTGTCCGCGCGGTCCGGAGCCGCGGTCGCGACGAGGTGCGCGAGGCCGTCGGCGAGCAGCCGGTCGACGAGTGCCGGGCCGACGGGCTCGGCGGCGGACGGTGCGGCACGCCACGGGTGCGGGCGGGCGATGTCGCGGACCCGGCCCGGGGCGGGGACGGGGCCGCCGCGCCGCTCGACGGCGTCGAGGTGCGCGCGTACCTGGTCCAGGCTCCAGCGCGACTCCGGCTCGTCGCGCAGCAGCCCGCGGACGGCGGGGGCGAGCAGCCGGGCGGTGCGGCCGCTGCGCGCGGCCAGGTCCAGCCAGGGTCCCAGGCGTTCGGCCGTAGGCCGGAAGACGTGGTCGGGCTCGGGCACGTCGTCCGGCAGTCCGGGGTCGGCGCCGGTGGCGAGCAGGAAGAACAGCGCGCCGAGGCTGTAGAGGTCGGCCTCGGGGGCCACCGGGTGGACGCCGCGGGCGTGCTTGGAGCGCGAGGCGGCGCGCTGCTCCGGGGCACGGTAGCCGGGGGTGCCCGCGGCACCCGCGAAGCTGCCGATGTCGGCGGCGAGTTCCAGGTCGACGAGGCGGAGTTCGCCGCTCGGCGCGACCATGACGTTCGTGGGGGCGAGGTCGCGGACGACCAGGCCTTCGCGGTGCATGCCCGCGACGACGCGGACCAGTTCGGCGGCGACGTTGCGGGCGAGCGGCCACGGCACGTCCGGCGTTCCGGAGCCGTCGCCGTCGTCGGAGCCGGCGTGCCGGAGGACCCAGGCGCGCAGCGACACCCCGGGGACGCGTTCCTGGGCGAGGAACAGCGTGCCGTCCTGCTCGACCAGCGCGACGTGGCGCGGGGTCAGGCCGGTGTGCGCGAGCCGTTCCAGCAGCGCCGATTCGTGCCGGAGGGCTTCGCGGGCGTCGCGGCCGGAGTGGTCGATCTCGACGTGCGCGCGGGCCTGCTTGACGACGACCTCGCCGCCGTCGCGGGTGTCCGTGCCGACGAACACGCCGCCTTTGGTGGAGTGCCGGATGGCCGCGGTGACCGCGAACCGGTCGGCGATCAGGACGCCGCCGGGGCCGGACGCGCCCTGCTGCCGGGCGTGCCGGTCGGCGAGCGGGTCGGGCGCCCACGGGGGCGGCGTGAACCACGCTTCCCGGGAGTCGACGACCTGGCTGCCGTCCGGCGCGGTCAGCACCGGGCGGTAGGCGCCGTCGTTGCCGAGGCGGGCGCGCTCGGTGAAGCCGCCGTACCGGTAGTGCACGATGCTGCCGGGGCGGCACGCGCGGTCCGACATCACGCCGGGACCGCTCAGCCCGCGGGTGGCCGCGTCGAGGGCGTCGACGAGATCGACGAAGTCCATGTCGTCGTGCGGATAGACGGTGATGAACTTGGCCGACGAACTCCGCTCGGCTTCCCGCGAGTTGAGCATGCGCAGGAACTCCGTGCCGGCGGCGCACTTGAAGGCGGCCCGGCGCGGCACGAGCACGTCGCACACCCGGTCGAGCACCTCGGCGGCGCCGTCGGTCGCGGAGCTGACGTGGATCTTCCAGCCTTGTTTGGGGAGTTCCACGCCGATCGGGGTGGCGGTGCACCACAGGTCGTCGACGCGGAGGTCCCACGTGGAGGCCTCGTAACGGTCGAGTGCCGCACGGACGCGCTCGACCAGGGTGCCCTCGGGCACGTCACGGACGACGCCGTGGTGCGGTACGGCGTGGTGCCCGCGAACTCGTGGTGCAGACAAAACCCTGATACCCCCCTCGCGTCCGGTCCGGCGGATTGAGCCGTCCGCCGGGCCGGCGCCCGGAACCCGCCGCCGACCTCCGGAAACACCGGCGGTCGACTTGAACTGCCCGACAGGGAACCGGTGTTGCCTTGGTGGAGCGGCAGTCCCGGTCGGAACGAGAACGACCGTACGAGCCGCGTTCGGGTGCTCTCAACGAGTTACGGGGCGGTTCACCCGCATGGGTGAAGTAACCTCGGAATCAGGATCTGACGGGGCGTTGGGGCGGTATTGGGATAAACGTACGAGGCGCCGGGCGGAGAGCCCGACGCCTCGTGTGACGTGCGGATTTGCCGGTGCGGCCGCTGCGCGCGCCGACCGCGTGCCGGGCCGGAATCGGCCCGGACCGGGGCTACTTCGGCTGGAATCGGATTCCGCCGTCGAGCCGGATCACCTCGGCGTTGAGGTAGCTGTTGGTCAGCAGTTCGTACGCGAGGCTCGCGAACTCCTCCGGCACACCCATGCGCTTGGGGAAGAGCACGGCCGCCCCCAGCGTGTCCTTGACCGTCTGCGGGGCGAGGTCGAACAGTGCGGTGTCCATGGTGCCCGGGGCGATCGTGTTGACGCGCACGCCGACCGCGGACAGGTCGCGCGCGACCGGCAGCGTCATGCCGGCCACGGCGGCCTTGGAGGCGCCGTAGGCGGCCTGGCCGATCTGGCCGTCGAACGCGGCGACGGAAGCGGTGCAGACGATCGCGCCGCGCTCGTTGTCGGCTTGCGGCTCGTTCTTCGCCATCGCGGCGGCCGCGATGCGGATCGCGTTGAACGTGCCGATGAGGTTGAGCTTGACGATGAACTCGAAGGGGGCGAGCGGGTGCGGGCTGCCGTCGCGGCCGACGGTGCGGGCCGCGTAGCCGGTGCCGGCGCACGCGACGAGCGCGCGCAGCGGCGCGGCCGCGACGGCGGCGTCGACGGCGGCTTGGACCTGGGCTTCGTCGGTGACGTCGGTGTTGGCGAAGATGCCGCCGATCTCGGCGGCGACCTTGGTGCCGCGCTCTTCGTTCTTGTCCGCGACGACGACGGTGGCCCCGCCGGCGGCCAGGCGCCGGGCGGTAGCCTCGCCGAGCCCGGAGGCACCCCCGGTGACGACGGCGGACGCTGCGGAGAGATCGAGCATGGTGGGCCCCCTCGGACGAGTCCTTGACTGAGACAAGTGCATTCCTGGGGTGGAGCATGGCACGACGGGGGTGGGGAGGCGCAACGGGGCCCGGGGCACCGGGGCTGCAGCCCGGCCGTCCTCGCCTCAGCCTTCCGCCGACACCTGCACCGCGACTCCGGCCCCCGCCGGGGTGCTCGGCGGCTGGTAGCCGATCGTCAGCGCCACGCGGGTACGTGCCGGGACCTGCGCGCCGGCGTCCGGCGACTGGGCGACGACGACGCAGCCGGGCGCGTTGAAGTTCCGCGCGCACGGGGACTTCGCGTCCGCGACCTGGGCGCTCGCCCGGAGCCCGGCGCCGTCGATCTCCCCGGCCGCAGCGGCGTATCCGTCCCCGATCACGCCCGGCACGGTCACCAGCGCCGGCGCCTGCGAGGACGGCGGTGCGGTGGTGCCCGGCGCTGTCGTCCGCGGCGGCGCCGACGCGGTCGTGGCCGGAGCCGTGGTCCGCGTGCGGGTCGCCGTCGCCGTCGCCGTGCGGGTGCGGCTCGCCGACGTGCTCGGGGCCGCCTCCGTCGTCGTCACGTCCGTCGGAGGGCCGCCGTCCGCGGGAGTCGCCGACACCGTGTCCGAGGCCGTCGACGACGGCGCCGTCGAGGTCGCGGCCACCGCCCGCGTCGGGTTCTTCTTCCCGCCGCCTCCCGACCCGGCCGCGGCCATCCCCACGATCAGCGCGGCGACGACCGCCACCGCCGCGACCGCGCCGGCGGCCATCATCCGGGTGCGCCGGGACCGCTGCGCCGCCGCCGCGGCGGCGCGCGAGCCCCGGGTCGGAACCGGGTCCGCGGCGCCGGGCGGCCGGACGACCACCCACGCCGCGGCGGCGATCCGCCGGTCGCGTGTCGACACCACCCGCAGCGGCAGTTCGATCTCGTCGTCGGCGCGCGCGTCCGCGGCCGTCCCCGCGCCGTCCGCGCCCGGGTCGCCGAACCAGCCGCCGACCCCGGTGAGCGCGCCGGACGGATCCCAGTCCCACGGCACCGCGTACCGCACCGTCCAGACGGAATCGCCCCCGGGCGAGGTCTCGCCGGGGGCGCCGTGGCGTTCGACCGTGACCCGGTCGCCTATCTCGCGTCGCAGTTCGAGGACGTACTTGTCCGGCTCGCTGCCCGCGTTGCGGACGGTCAGCCGTATCTCCACCGTGTCGCCGGGCCGCGCGAGCACTTCGTCCGGGGCGGCGGCGACTTGCACGGCCAGTGCCGGATCCCCTTCGCGCCGGCCTTCGAGATCCGCGCCGCAGCCGTACCCCGCGCAATACCGGTACCCCGGCTCGTTGTCGGTCCCGCAGAGGATGCAGTGCACCATCTGTTCCCGCCCCCTGTACGGATAGCGGGAGCCCGGGCCGTGGGTCGGCCCCGGTCGCCCCCGTGACGCTCCGGGTCGGACGCCGTTGTCGCGACGCTGCGGCGCGAGCCACCCCTGCCACACCCCGGGAAAGGGCGGCGGCCGCGTCGCCGGTCCTACACCTTCTGCCGGACGGTTGGGGGTAGTTGGCGGAACCGCCGCGCGAATCGTGGACCGCGGTGTGAGGTTTCTCCGCGTTGCAGGGGGTTGGTCGAGCCCTCCGATTGCTGATAGATAAGGTAAGCCTTACCGAAGATTTGCGGTGTCGGGTCGATGTCGGCCGTCCGCGCCCGTTCGATCCCCTGGAGCCTTCATGCGACCCACCCGCCGCACAGCCGCGCTCGTCGCCCTCGCCGCCTCCGCGGCCCTCGTCGTGACCGCCTGCGGCGACGACGGCAAGAAGAAGACCGACCAGTCCTCGGTGGCCGCGGGCGGCAAGGACTTCGGCGGGGCCGGCCAGGCCACCTCCGAGATGGGCACCGACGCCAAGCCCGGGCAGTTCCCGCGCACCGTGCGCACCGCGATGGGCGACGTCGTGGTCAAGGAGAAGCCCAAGCGCGTCGTCGTCCTCGACTCCGGCGAACTCGACAACGTCGTCGCGCTCGGCATACAGCCGGTCGGCGTCGCGTACACCGAAGGCTCGCCGCAGATGCCCGCGTACCTCGCGGACAAGGCGGGCAAGCCGGCGAACGTCGGCACCACCAACGCGCTCAACCTCGAGGCGATCAACAACCTCAAGCCCGACCTGATCCTGGGCAGCAAGCTGCGCGCCGAACAGCAGTACCCGCAGCTGTCCCAGATCGCCCCGACGGTGTTCTCCGTGCGCCCCGGCTTCACGTGGAAGGAGAACTTCCGCCTGAACGCCGCCGCGCTCGACAAGGTCGACGAGGCGAACAAGCAGCTCTCCGACTACGAAGCGCGCGCCAAGGCGCTCGGCGAGAAGCTCGGGCCGAACAAGCCGACCGTCACGATGGTCCGCTTCATGCCCGGCAAGATCCGCCTGTACGCGAACAAGTCGCTCATCGGCACCGTCCTCCAGGACGTCGGCCTCCCGCGCCCGGCCAACCAGAACATCGACGACCTCGCCGTCGAGGTCAGCGAAGAGCGCATCACCGAGGCGGACGCCGACCGCATCTTCGTCGGCACCTACGGCCCGGCGGACAAGACCGCCATCGCGAAGGTCACCGACAACCCGCTGTGGAAGAACCTCAACGCGGTCAAGAACGGCAAGGCCGTGACGGTCTCCGACGAGACGTGGTTCCTCGGCCTCGGCGTGGAGGCGGCCAACCGCATCCTCGACGACCTGGAGAAGAACCTCGCGGTGTGACCTCCGCGTAGCCCGCCCGTTCGTCCACAGGCCCGGTCTCCTCCGCCAAGGGGACCGGGCCTGTCACGGTAATCTCGACGCGTGCCCACGCTCTCCGACGTCCTCGCCGTCCTCCACCGCCTCTACGACCCCGCCTGGGCCGAGTCGTGGGATGCCGTCGGCCTGGTCTGCGGCGATCCGGACGCCGAGGTGCGCAAGGTGATGTTCGCCGTCGACCCCGTGCAGGCGGTCGCCGACGAAGCCCTCGCGTGGGGCGCCGACCTGCTGGTCACCCACCACCCGCTGTTCCTGCGCGGCGTGCACTCGGTCGCCGCGACCGGCTTCAAGGGCCGCGTCGTGCACCGCCTGATCAAGGGCGACTGCGCCCTCGCCGTCGCGCACACCAACGCCGACTCCGCCGACCCCGGCGTCTCCGACGCGCTCGCCGCCGCCCTCGGCCTCACGGTGACCGGCCCGCTCGACCCGAGCGCCGCCGACCCGGAGGGCTGCCGCGGCATCGGCCGGGTCGGCACCCTCCCCGAGCCGGAGACCCTCGCCGCGTTCGCCGCCCGCGCCGCCAAAGCGCTGCCCGCGACCGCGCAGGGCATCCGCGTCGCGGGCGACCCGGACCGCCTCGTGCACACCGTCGCGGTGTGCGGCGGCGCCGGCGACAGCCTGTTCGCGGCCGCCCGCCGCAGCGGCGCCGACGTGTACCTCACCGCCGACCTGCGCCACCACCCCGCGTCCGAAGCCGTCGAGGCGGGCAGCCCCGCCCTCGTCGACGCCGCGCACTGGGCCACCGAGTGGCCGTGGCTCGACCAGGCCGCCCGGGAACTGACCGCCGCGGCCGCCGCGTCCGGCGCTACCGTGGAGACGTACGTCTCCCGACTGCCCACCGACCCGTGGGTGTTCCACGTGCCCAGCCCCACCTGACCCGACACGGCCGGGTCGTTCGCTCGGTGCCCGACGCGACCCGTCCGGCCCGCCGCGCAGCCCGCCCGGCAGGCGGCCGCCGATGCCTCGGCCGCGCCGCCCGACCCGCAGCACCACGGGGCCGACCGGCCCCCGGCCCGAAGCACTTGGGCCTGAAACACTCGCGTGAAGGAGATCCCGCTGAACGCCGCGCCCGCCGACCAGCTCCGCCTGCTCGACCTGCAGGCCCTCGACTCGCGTCTGGACCGGCTCGCCCACCGCCGCCGGACGCTCCCCGAGCACGAGGAGATCGACCGCCTCGGCGGTCGCCTCACCACGCTCCGCGACCTCGTCGTGGCCGCGGAGACCGAGGACAGCGACGCCGCCCGCGAGCAGACCAAGGCCGAGCAGGACGTCGACCAGGTCCGCACCCGCGCCGTCCGCGACCAGCAGCGCCTCGACTCCGGGCACATCACCAACCCGAAGGAGCTGGAGAACCTCCAGCACGAGATCACCTCGCTCGCCAAGCGCCAGGGCGACCTCGAAGAGGTCGTGCTGGAGGTCATGGAGCGCCGCGAGGAGATCCAGGGCCGCCTCGCCGGCCTCGTCGCGGAGCGCGACGCCGCCCAGAGCGAGCGCGACGCCGCCGCGGCCCGACGCGACGCCGCGATCGCCGAGATCGACACGGAGAGCGCCGGCGACGCCAAGCAGCGCGACGTCATCGCCGCGGCCGTCCCCGCCGACCTGCGTGCGCTCTACGAGAAGATCCGCGAGCAGGCGCACGGCGTCGGCGCCGCGGCGCTCTACCAGCGCCGCTGCGAAGGCTGCCGCCTGGAACTCGGCATCACCGACCTGAACGCCATCCGCGGCGCCGCGCCGGACGCGGTCGTGCGCTGCGACAACTGCCGCCGGATCCTCGTCCGCACCGCAGAGTCGGGCCTTTGAGCACCCGGCGGTTCATCGTCGAGGCGGACGGCGGGTCGCGCGGGAACCCGGGGCCCGCGGCATACGGCGCGCTGGTCCGCGACGCCGCGACCGGCACGGTGCTGTGGGAGCGCGGCGAGTCCATCGGCAAGGCGACCAACAACGTCGCCGAATACCGCGGTGTGCTGGCCGGCCTCCTCGCGGCCCGCGGCCTCGACCCGGACGCCCCGGTCGAGGTCCGTGCCGACTCCAAGCTGGTCGTCGAACAGATGTCGGGCCGCTGGAAGATCAAGCACCCCGACATGAAGGTCCTCGCCGACGAAGCCCGCGCGGTCTACCCGCCCGGCCGGGTGACCTACACGTGGGTGCCGCGCGCCAAGAACGCGCACGCCGACCGCCTCGCCAACGAGGCGATGGACGCGGCGGCGCAGGGCAGGGAATGGGAGCCGAAGAAGCCGGTCGTGGCGGCGGACGAGGCCGAGGAAGCGTCGAACGCGGCGCCGGCGATGTCGGCGGCCGACGCCAGGGCGGCGGCTCGGGCTGCGGCGGCGGGGAGCCGTGCGGCGGGATCGAGCGCGGCGGACTCGGGTGCGGCGGGTTCGGGTGCGGCGGGTTCGGGCGCCGCGGGTTCGGGTTCGGGTGCGGCGGGGGCTTCGACTGCTTCGCTGGACGAGCCCGAGCTGCCCAAGTCCGTTCCGCCGCCCACTGGTTGGGGCCCGGACCTGGGGACGCCCACCACCGTGGTGCTGCTGCGGCACGGCGAGACGCCGCTGACCCCGCAGAAGCGCTTCTCGGGCGTGGGCGGCGACCCGGAGCTGTCCGAACGCGGCCGGTGGCAGGCCGAGCGCGCCGCCGAGCTGCTGGCCGCGCGCGGCACGATCCAGGCGATCGTGTCGTCGCCGCTGTCCCGCTGCCGGCAGACCGCGGACGCCGCGGCCCGCCGCCTCGGGCTCGACGTCCGGGTGGAAGAGGGCTTCCGGGAAACCGACTTCGGCGCCTGGGAAGGCCTCACCTTCGGCGAGGTCCGCGAGCGCTGGCCCGACGAGCTGTCCGAATGGCTGGTCTCGCCGGACTTCGCGCCGCCCGGCGGGGAGAGCTTCACCGAGGTCGCCCGCCGCGTCGTCGTCGCCCGCGACAAGGTCCTGGCCCACTACCCGGGCCAGACCGTGCTGATCGTCACGCACGTGACGCCGATCAAGACGCTCGTCCGGCTCGCCCTGGACGCGCCCGCGCAGTCGATGTTCCGCATGGAGCTGTCGGCGGCGGCCCTCACCGCGATCAACTGGTGGGCGGACGGGAACGCGTCGCTGCGGGTCTACAACGACACGTCGCATTTGCGCGGGGAGTAGCGCGCGGGGGAGCGGGCCCGGGGAGCAGCATTCGGGGGAGCGGGGCCGGGGAGCCGTCTCCGGGAGACCGGGACGCGGGGGGAGCGAGAACTGTTCGGCCCCGTACGCCGTTGTGCGTGCGGGGCCGAGTGCCGTCCGAGTACCTCCCGGGGCCTTCCGGTCGGGCGGCCGGCGTTCCGCGGGTGGCGGGCGCCGCTCAGATCTCGGCGACGACCACGTCGAGCGCCCAGGCCGAGTTGCGCTTGGCCGGTGCCTTGACCTCGACCGTCCACCCCAAGTCTTGCAGGGCCTCAGCGAGTTCCGCGGGGTTCCGGGGCTCGGTGCCGGTCTCCAGGAGCTGCCGGGTCAGCCGCCCCTTCGTCGCCTTGTTGAAGTGGCTCACCACCGACCGCTTCAACACACCGTCGACCGCGCGCTCGTGCAGCACCCGCACCGTGGCCGTGCGCGCCGCGACCTCGCCCTCCGGCCGCCACGCCGCCGCGTACGCGGCCGACCGCAGGTCCAACACCAGCCCGTCCCCGGCCCGTTGCGGCAGCGGCTTGGCCATCGCCTCGCGCCACAGACCGGGCAGGGCGTCGAGGCCCGGCAGGCGCACGCCCATGGACAGCCGGTACGCCGGCACCCGGTCCGAGGGCCGCAGCGCGCCCCACAGCCCGGAGAACACCAGGACGCTGCGGTCCGCGCGCTTGGCCGCGGCCCCGTCAAGCGTGCCGAGGCCGAGGGCGTCGTACAGCACCCCCGTGTACAGCTCCGACACCGGCAGCGTCGGCGCCTCCCGCAGCTCCAAGTTGCGCAGCACCTCGCCGCGCAGCTTGGGGCCGAGGCCGAGCACCTCCAAGGCCCCCATCTCGTCGCCCTCGCACAGCGTGATCAGCGAGTCGACGATGCGCTCGCGCGTCGCGTTGAGGTCGGGCAGGGAGAGCCCGGCGACGTCGAGCACGGGCCCCGTACTCCCGGCGGCCTTGCCTTCCGAGGGGGGCAGGAGGACGAGCACGGACGGAACTCCCAAGGCGTGCGGACGGACTGAGTGACGGACGTGACCGGATCGACGGGCGTGACCGACGGGACTGCCGGGACCGCCGCAACGGCGGCCCGACCGCGGATCCGACGGTGCGACGAACACCGGCACCGGGCGACGAGGCGTCCGGCGCGGCGACTTCGCGTCGGCGCGGCGTCCCTACCTTATGACCCGCCGTGACCGGCAACGCTCCGGATGGGCCACGTCGGTTTCCGCGTCGCCGTTCCCGGCCGCTTCTTCCCGGCCGGGTCCGTTTCCTCCGCTTTCTTTTCCGCGAACAGGCCTAAGCTCGCCCTGTGCCCCGACGCCATCTGCACCTCAAAGCCGCCGACGGCGAGCGGCTGCGTGCCGGGTTCGCCGCGCTCCGCGCCGACCTCGGATTGCCCGGCGCGTTCCCGCCCGCCGCCCTCGCCGAAGCCGACGCGGCGGCGGTGACCGGGGCCCGCACGGTCCCCGGCGGCCGGACCCGCCGCGACGCGACCGACCTGCCGTTCCTCACCATCGACCCGGCCGGGTCCCGGGACCTCGACCAGGCCATGCACCTCGAACGGCGCGGCACCGGCTACCGCGTCCACTACGCCATCGCCGACGTCGCCGCCTGGGTCACTCCCGGCGGCGCCATCGACACCGAGGCGATGCGCCGTGTCGAAACCCTGTACCTGCCCGACGGCAGCATCCCGCTGCACCCGCCGGTGCTCTCCGAAGGCCCGGCCAGTCTGCTCCCCGGCCAAGACGCCCCCGCACTCCTGTGGATCCTCGACCTGGACGCCGACGGCGAACTCGTCGGCACGGACGTGCACCGCGCCACCGTCCGCTCCCGCCGCCGCTTCGACTACCGCGAAGTCCAGCGCGCCGTCGACGCCGGCACCGCCGAAGAACCCCTCGCCCTGCTCCGCGACATCGGCCTCCTCCGCGAACGCGCCGAACGCGACCGCGGCGGCATCAGCCTGCCCATCCCGGAACAGGAAGTCGTCGAAGCCCGCGGCACCTGGCACCTGGAATTCCGCGCCCCGATCCCGGCCGAAGGCTGGAACGCGCAGATCTCCCTGCTCACCGGCATGGCCGCCGCCGACCTCATGACGTACGCGGGCGTCGGCATCCTCCGCACCCTCCCCGACGCCCCGGCCACCGCCCTCGCGCAACTCCGCCGGGTCGCGCGGGCGCTGGAGGTGGACTGGCCGGACGGGACCACGTACGGCGACGTCATCCGCGCACTCGACCCGGCCCGCCCCAACAACGCCGCGTTCCTCCAGGAAGCCACCGGCCTGCTCCGCGGCGCCGGCTACACCGCCTTCGACGCGGGCGTCCCCGAACTGGCCACCCACGCCGCGGTCGCCGACGAGTACACCCACGTCACCGCGCCCCTCCGCCGCCTCGTCGACCGCTTCGCCGGGGAGGTCTGCGCCGCCCTGGTCGCGGGCACGGACATCCCCGACTGGGTGATGGGCCGCCTCCACGAACTCCCCAAAGCCATGGAAACCGGCGACCGCAAGGCCCACGAAGTCGAACGCGAGTGCGTGGACCTGGTCGAGGCCGCGGTCCTGGAGCCCTACGTCGGCGAACACTTCGACGGCATCGTGGTCGACCTCAACGACCGCCAGGACGCGGGGACGGTACAGCTGCGCCGCCCCGCCGTCCGCGCGAAATTCGCGGGCCCCGGGCTGAAGCTCGGCGCACCGGCCCGGGTACGGCTGACGGACGCGGACCTGGGACGCCGGAGGGTACGGTTCGCGCCGGGGTGAGGGGGCGCCGACGGGGGGCGGGCTGCGGCGCGGGGTGCTGACGAGTTTCGGGCTCGAAGGCTTCGCCATCATCGCCCTCCGAGCCGCCGTGAGCTGGGGCGGATCTCTGCCTTTGGTGCGGTTGCGGGTGTGCAAGCGGTTGTCGGTCTTGCCGCGGGGTTGCGCGGCGCCGCCAAGGCGGCGCCGCGCCTACGAACACCCGCGTGGTTCGAGGGCAGCGGCTGGGGCTTGAGGACGGCACAGGGTTGCGCGCCGCGGCAAGCCGCGGCGCGCTGTCGGACCCGGGCTCGATGGCGTGGACGCCATCCTCGCCCGTGCTCCTCCAGCTTGTGTGGCAGTGGATCGGTCGTTGGTTGTGGCTGTTCGGCTGTGGTTGCAAGAGCCCTTCTGGGTTGCGCGCGCCGCCAGGGCGGCGCGCGCAGGCAGACTCGGGCTCGAAGGCTTCGCCATCATCGCCGCCAGGCCAAAGCGGGGTGGGGCGGATCGGCGTCTTCGGTGCGGCAGCAGGTTGTGTGTCCGTCGTCGGTCTTGCCGCAGGGTTGCGCGGCGCCGCCGAGGCCGCGCCGCGCCCACGAACACCAGCGTTGTTCGACGGCGAAGGCTGGGGACGGCACAGGGTTGCGCGCCGCGGCAAGCCGGGCGCACTGGCAGACCCGGGCTCGATGGCGTGGACGCCATCCTCGCCCGCCGATCATCAACCACGTGCGGCAGCGGCCCGGTCGTGGTTCCGGTCGATCGGATGTCGTTGCCGGAACCCGTCAGGGTTGCGCGCGCCGCCAAGGCGGCGCGCGCGATTCGACCCGGGTTCGAAGGCTTCGCCATCATCGTCCGCGATCAATTGCGTCCTGCGGTGCTGTCGATGTCATGGTGCAGTTGACGATGGCGTGTGCCTCACACCCCGCGGAGCCGGTGCAGCAGCAGAAGTCCAGTGACGGCATTGGCCGAGCGGACCTCGCCTCGGGCGATCATGTCGGGGGCGTCCTTGAGGGGCACCCAGTCGATGCGGTCCGACTCGAAGTCGTCGACGGGTGGACCGGTGTACTCACCGTGTTCAGCCCAGTAGACGTGGTGGACCGAGTCCGAGAAACCGTTCTGCGGTTCCACGGTGACCAGGTGCCGCAGCTCGTCGGCGCGCCAGCCCGTCTCCTCGAGCATCTCGCGTCGCGCCGCGTCCTCGATCGACTCGCCCGGCTCGACCGCGCCGGCCGCGAACTCGTAGCTCCACGTGTCGGTGATGAATCGGTGGCGCCACAGCATCAGGACACGGTCCTGCTCGTCGACGATCGTCGCGACCACCGTGGGAGAGTGCCGCAACAAGTAGTGGTCCAAGTGCCGGCCGTCGGGCAGTTCCACGTCGGCGAGCCTGAGACTGAACCACGTGGTGGTGAAGACATCCTTCTCGTCGAGGTTCCGCCACTGCATGCGTGGAGCTTCCTTTCGTCGACCTAGAACGGCATCGCCAACGTCGTCTCTACCCGGTCCAGCACGTCACGGACCGCCGCCGCGTCGGCATGTCTGCCGAGTTGCCGTTGCACCCGCCGCAGATGCTCGTGCAGCCGTCGGGACTCCATGCCTTGGAGCGCATCGAGCATCAAGTTGGTCGTCACGGCAGCGCGGTCGAGTTCGCCGCGGGCCAGTGCAACGCGTGCGACGGTGCCCAGCCGATGCACCTTGCCGCGGGCGTGCGCGTCGAGACGCATGGATTCCTCGGCGTACGCCTGGGCAGCCGAGGTGTCGTTGAGCCGCAGCAGCGCCTCGGCGCACTGGGCCTCGACCAGTCCTGGCTGGACGTAGCCGGTCTCCGGCGGCTCTTCGGTGCGGCGGATTGTCGCGGCGCGGGCCTCCGCCTCGCGCATCGCGTCGTGGGTGCCGGCCTTGTCGTGTATCCGGGCGTGCGCGTTGGCCTGCATGGCGAACAAGTCGGCGGCGAGCGCGGGCGACAGATGCGGGCCGGCCGTCCTGACGCCTGCTTGAACGAACGCCATTGCTTGCCGGTACTCGCGGAGGTGGAGTGCCTGGTTGACGAGCAGGGCGATGACGTATCCACCGAACGCGCGGTCACCGCCGGCCTTGGCCATCCGCAATGCCTGGTGGAAGTACTGCTGCGCCGTTCGTTGCCGATCGGAGTCGTACGCGCAGATGCCCGCGATTGCCACTACTCCGCCGACAGCACGGAGCAGTTCGCGGCCGGTCTCGTCGGAGTAGCTGCCGCGGATGGCAGGTGCGGCATAGTCGTTCAGGAATGCGACCACCCGGCGATGCGTAGCGGGTCCGCCGGCCTGCCGGTACATCGCCTCGTAGTGGGTGCGTGCGCCGCGCAGCACTTCGAGGTCGCCGTCGTCCACGCGAACATGCCCGCGGTGCGAAACGTCGAGGTCGTGCGGCGGGTTCTCCCACTGCCACACCGCGGCGACCGCCGAAAGACCCCTCAGCGCGTCGGGGTCGCGGTCCTCGTCGGGGCGATGGCGGTCGGCTTTCCACATTGCAGGCGCGCGCTCGATGTAGGCAGAGAGTGGTACGGCCGTCGGGTCTGTCTCTCCGGCCCGAGACATGCCCACATCCTCCGGGCACACCGGCCGCCGCAATCGGGCGGCCAGCACCTGGCACACCAACTCGACAGCCCACTCCCTGGGTCGCTGCCCACGAAGCCACCGGCCGACCGCCGTGTGGTCGTACTGCGCCTTCCGGCCTTGCACGTCGGCAAGTTCGTTTACCCGCATGGCCAGACTTCGTCGCGACATTCCGGCTTCGTCCATCACGACGCCCAGCAAGCTGTTCGGGCTCATCACGCCCCCACCCGATCGGCCCGTAGTCGACTTCATGCCGAGAGTAACGACATAGCGTTCACACCATGTGTGAATCGCGTGCCCTGGCCGGATCCACGCACATCTCCCAGTGGCGTCGTCGAGGCGCGACGCTCAATGTCCCAAACCGCGCCTGCGCCCGCGGAGGGACACCACCGAGATGACCACCAAGAACCGCAGCGGCTCGTTGCTCGTAAGGACGGAATGATGACCGCCGACCGGCACCGGGGCCCACGCGCCCCCATCGTGGAGCCCCCAATCCCGCCCCCACCTCCGCCACCTCCGCCACCGACACCACCGAACTGACCAGCCGAGCGGTACGACACGGAAAGGAGCGCCAGATGCCGGAGCCCGACCCGAACCCGCGGCCGAGTCTGCCGCCGGGGAAGCCGGAGCAGGATGGGACCCCGCCGACCGGACCCGGGAAACGCAGGAAAGATGACGAGTAAGGAACAGGTGGGCGGGGTCGGGGAGAACATCTCCTTGGCCCTGCTCGGCCGTGACCGCGCCCCATTCATCCCGGCCGTCTTCCACGACGATGTCCTCGTCGACCGGGCGGTCGATGCGGAGCGGTGGCGCGCCGCGGTGAATGCGGACGCGGTGATTGTCACGCAGTGGAACGACGGGGTCGAAGACGCGGCCGGGGAGCGTGTGGCGACCTGCTCGTGTTCGATGCCGACGACGGTGCGGAAGATGGTGGACGCTCTTGATGTCCGAGAGGGCCATCGGGTGCTGGAAGTCGGCACTGGGACGGGCTACACCGCGGCACTGCTGCGGGACCGCGTCGGGCCCACCGGCCATGTCGTCTCCGTCGAGGTCGACGAGGGCCTCGCCCGCATCGCGCGGGAGAACCTCGCTGCGGTTGGCGTCGACGTCCAGGCCGTCAGCGGTGACGGACTTGACGGTTATGCCGAAGGGGGGCCGTACGACCGGGTGTTCGTTACCTGCGGGATCCGCACGGTACCGGCCGCATGGCTGTCCCAAGCGGTGACCGGAGCACGGATCGTCATGCCGTGGGGGACGCAGTTCATGCCGTCACACGATGTGTTGGTGGCTCTGGTGAAGGCAGCCGACGGCAGTGCGTCCGGCCGGTTCGCCGAAGGGCTGAGCTATATGAAAGCCCGGTCGCAGCGGACCGCGTGGCCGACGTTCCCCGAAGGGTGGATTGCGGCTGCCAGGTCGGGCGAGTCGGACGTGCCGGCCTCGACCGTGGACATCGGGAGCGTCGGATTCATGCCGTTGGTCGTCGGCTTCGCGCTGCCCGACGTCATGACGACCGTGCTGGAGAACGACGGATCGACGACCCGCTACCTGTACCGCAATGGATCGGACGGCGAGTCTTGCGCGGCGGTGACGTACGCGGACGGGTCGCCGACCGCCACGTACACGTACGGTCCGGACGACTTGGCGGGCAAGTTCATCGCTGCTGCCGAGTGGTTCCGGGATCACGGTCGCCCGGAGCCGGAAGGCTTCGGCCTCACGGTGACCCCGGACGGGCAGCGCGTGTGGTTCGGGACGCCCTATGGACCGACCTCGCCGAAGCGCCCCGCGGCAGGCTGAAACGCCTCGCACGCCCGAAACGACGGAGGATCTCGGTCCTGGTTCTCCGGGTTGCCCCCAGGACCGAGATCCGGTCTGTGGAGCCGACCTCCAGTGGTTCCCTGCGCAGACGATGAAGGCAGCCCAGGGCTTCACTGTCGCCCGCGACCGCGAACGAGCCCTCGGCGAAGCCGGGCTCGTCCTGTGCGCGACCGGCGACCACGCTCTCCGCGGCGATGACTTCCCCATGCTCCGCAACGGCGCGTACGTCGCCACCGTCACCAGCAGCGAGGACGAACTCGAACTCGCCGGCCTGCCCGACAGCTACAGCCGTGTGACCGCAGGACCGTACGTGCCCCGTCACCAGACCACGGGCCACTACTTCTACCTGCTGAACAACGGCGACGCCGTCAACTTCCTGCACGGTGCTGCCGTGGGGCCGTTCATCTTCCTGGTCCAGGCCGAGATCCTGGCGGGTTTGGCGATGCTCGCCCGCGTCGGCTGGGATGCCGGTATGCGTGAAGTCGGGACCTCCGACCGGGCTGTCATCGCAGCCGCATGGCTCAACACCTTCAACCGATAGGGAGCCCCCATGCCCATCACGAACGAGCACATCCGCGCCACCGTCGACAGCTACCTCCACGTCCATCCCGGCGAGAGGAAGAGCCTCGCCCTCGTCCTCGACCTGTTAGAACAAGGGGTCGAACTGGCGTCCCGCAAGGAGTTCCGCGGGCACGTGACCGCCGGAGTCGTCCTGATCGGTGCGGACGGCCGCGTTCTCCAAATCCGCCACGTCGCCCTCGACAAGTGGCTGTTCCCGGGCGGGCACGTCGAGGCCGAGGACACCACCCTCGCCGACGCCGCGCTTCGCGAGCTGGTCGAAGAGACCGGCATCGACGGCGCGAACGTCGTCCTCACGGGTGAACTTCCCGCCCACATCGACGTGCACCCCATCCCCGCGAACATCAACAAGAACGAACCGGATCACTGGCACATCGACTTCCGGTTCCTGTTCCGCACGACCAGCGACATCGGGAACCTCCAGACCGAGGACGTCGACGACTTCTGCTGGAGGTCTCGCGGCGCCATCAGCGACGGCGAACTCAGGGCACACATCGAAGCCGCACTGAAGCCGGCGACAGCCTGAACGGAAGAGGCCGCCCCACCCGGCTCCTCGCGGAACCCGGGTGGGGCGCGGTGCGGCGCGACCGGAACAAGATGCCGTGCCTGCGCTTGACCGCGTGTTGGGTCGTTCGACCGGATATGCCTGTGTGTGTGGGGGGCTAGCGGAACCTGGATGCGCACAGCGGTCGGCTGCCCGCGACAGCGCGTGCGGCCGAGGGGCGCCGTGGAGTCAGGGCCGGGGTGTCTTGTGTCCGTGGACGGTGGTGTACTCCGCCGCCAGCCACGGACCGAGGTCTTCGATGAGCATCGTGAGGACCGCCGGGTCCGAGGAGGCCGTGCGGGCCACGGTCGCTGCCTGGTGCATCTGCTCGGCGCGCTGCGGGTAGTAGCGGCCGAACACCTCGGCTGACTGGGGGAGGTCGCTGGTCCAGCCGCCCCAGCGCGGCATCACCAAGGTGAGGCCGGTCCGGACGATTCGGCGTGCGACGCCGCGGCTGAGAGCGCGGCGCTCTGCGGGGCTGTCGGCCGAGGCCGCCTGTGCGCGCCAAGGCGCGAGCGCGAGCTCCAGGTCGCCGTTGGTCTCGCGGGCGAGGAGGGCGTCGGGGCGGTAGCGGGGCAGTTCAGGGGCGAGATCGGTACCGAGCAGGGGGGTGCACAGGCAGGCGACGAACCAGCCCAGGTCGTGGCGTTCGAGGTCGCTCAGCAGCGTGCCGACGCTGAAGAGGAGCACGCCGGCTCCGTCGATCTGCGCAAAGGCGGCGTCGAGCGAGGATCCGAGCCTGTCGGCGTCCTCCCGGTCGGCTCGGGAGGGTTCCCTGCGTAGCGCGAGGAGAAGGTCGAGGTCGGAGACCCCGGGGATGGAGGTGCCCCGGGGGATGCTGCCGTAGAGGTAGGCGCTGTGCAGCCGGTCGGCTCCGAAGACCTCGGCGATGCGCGTGCCGGCGGCGGCGACCACTGGCGCGAACACCTCGTTCACACCGTCCAGCGAGGGCACGCACCAGCTCATCAAGGGTGAACCAACATGAATGAGACGCCCTCTCAGATGATTCGGCGATGCGTCGCGTCGCGGAACCGGTTGCGCACCCGCTGGCGAGGACCGCGGATCGGCGATGGCCTTCCAGTTATCCGGCGTGCGGTTCCATGGCGAGTTGCTGGCCCCCTCGTTGGCGCGATCGCCGTGCGGGCAGATCCATCGCGTCGCCGAGCGAGAATGCGGTTGCTTCTGGTGAGCGCGGGCTTTGGCACGGGACAGTCAGGCGTGTCAGGGGAGGCATCCCGATCGCGGCTGCGGAGACTGCGGCCAATTCCGGTGTGTCCGCCAGGCGCGACGGCTGGGCTGTGGGCGCTTCTGTGCGATTCGACATGCCGTACGGCGCCAACGACCGTGCCAGGGCGGGGCCGGCCGCGGCGAACGCCCGCTGTTCTTCCCTCGGTTGGTCCGCCATCCTGGCCAGGCGCCGCCACACCGGTGCCGCGGACGGACTGTCCACGCTCATGCGCGACAGGGCCGCGTCCAGGTCCTGGATGACGCGCCGGTTGCTCCGCGACACCAAGGCGTCGAACAGCTCGGCAACGTCAGGTGCGAGTCCGGGATCACGGGCGACCCACGCGCGGGCCACCCTCGTGAACCGGTCCTGGCCGCTGCGCAGGATGCCGAGCCAATCGCGGCCTGCGTCGCGGTCGGTCGCCGCATCGGTCGCCGCGTCGCGCACCGCTAAGAGCCCGGCGGACTTCACCGCTTCGCGCACCAGCGGGTCCCTATAGCGCTCGGACACCAAGACTGGGTTGATCCCGTCCAACGGTTTCGGATTGAACCGGTGATTTCGCTGCCGGGGCCCCTGGTCGTCGATCCCGATCGGGGTGTCTTTCGGGCCGTGCAGCGTCTCCTCGATCGTGTACAGCGCGTCTGAACTGCCGAACGTCAGACCCACCTCGGACGGCAGATATGACTTGGGAGTTCCCTGCCACGTCTCATCGGCGTGCAGATGCAGGGCGTAGCCCTGCTTGTTCCCGGGGTGCAGGTCGTGCGGAGATGCGGCGAAGAACGTGTACCTCCCGTGGAAGTCGACTTCGGGGTACAAGCCGGCCAGCATCTCCTGAATCGTGCCCTTGTACCCGTCGTCGACCAGGGTCACCGCGCCGCCGGCACCACCCACGGCCACACCCTCGCGGCGCAGGTAGGCGGTCAGCCGCTCGGACGCGCCATCGACCAATGCCCGGTCGACCCGGTCCGCCACACGGAGGCGGAAATAGTCGAGCCCGGGGAACCGGGCCCGGTGGTTGCGCTCGCGATCCTGCAGGGCGGACTCGACGACAACACGCGAGAGCACCACTTCAGTGCAATGCGCGGCGAAGAACTCCGGGTCCAGGACACGCGCCGCGATCGCGAGGGGATGACCGTCGCGACCGACGAACACGATTCTCCGGGAAGGGTCTTGCTCAACGTCGTGGCGCAGGTCCGGAAGCATCTGCGCCACGACGGAGACGATGAACGGCGCGTTGGTACCGCGGAAGATCCTGTGGGCCCGTGTGACGGTGTCGCGCTGCCCGGACGACTCCAGACGGCACGCGTCGATGACGCCCGCCACGTCGGCGAAGCCCGCAACGAGCGATTCCAACGTTCCCCCAGCGCGCCACGGTCGCCGCAATGTCGACGCGGCAAGGACAGCGAAAATCACCGCAGAACGATGATCGCTCGTACGCCAGGCTACGGAACACCGCCATCCGACTGCGCCCCGGTCAGCCTGCCGATCGATAACCACCGCTCACCGAACTTGAGCAGGTTGCTTTGGTCGGGGACGCGCCAGGACGCCGGTCCGTGGAGGAGAAAGCAGTCGCCGGAGTAGATCGCCGAGCCTGGGACCGGGTCGAGTTGGAGAGGGCATGTGGTGTCCGTTTCCAGTCCGTTCGCCCTGCGGCCGTGGACACCGTCCAGGACGGTGGTGTTCGGTGGAGGCGGGAGTCCGACCGGAGCCGGGGGAATCAGCCGTGGACAGTGAGGGCTGGCTCGAAGATTGGTACCGCAGGGCCGGCGCCGGGTGGGGCGGATGGGACGAAAGGGCGGGGGTCGTCGGTTGCCTCGCTGCCGCCGTGGTGTTCGTGCTCTCGGGTGTGGCGGTCGTGGTGGCGGTGACGGGTCCCGCGTCCTGGAAGTCTCCGATCGTGGTGTCCGCAGGATTGTGCTGGTACGCAGTGCTCGTCGTCGGCGCCCACCTCATGGCGTTCTGGATGGTGGTCGAGGGCGGTGCCGACGCGTGGCGGCCTGCGCTCCGGAGGCGCCGCGAAGTCCGCGCCGCAGTCGCGGGACTGAGCCTTCTGCGGCGCCTCCGGGTCGCACGGCAGGTTCGCCGGCGCCAGTGGGAGGAGCGCCGGGCGGGGTGGGCGCGGGAGTCGTGGACGAAGCCGGACGGCCCGACCGGATGGTGCGCGGTCGTGGTGTACTCCAGCGCGCCCGTCGCCTATGCGGGCACCGCCGCGGTCTTGGTCGCGCACGGTGCCGCAGTGTCGGCGGTCGGCTGGGTCAAGCTGACAGCTCTCCCTTTCGTAGCGGCCGGGGGTGCCGTGCTGGCTTGCGGCATGCTGCTGTGGCCGTTCGACCCGCGTCACCGCTGACACCCTGGGGTGCGGTCACAGGAGGTGGCGGCCGAGGAGTTCGGAGCGGACGTAGTCCAGGAGTTCGGCGGTGAACGCGTGCCATGCCCGGCTGTCGTGCAAGGACGGGGCCGATGCTGCGAGGTGGTCGATCAGCGTGGTCCACCCCGGGCTTGCGGGTGGGCCGCGGTGCGGCCCGGGGCTCGTGTCCGGCGGGCGGGGCCTGCTGCCGCGCAGGTGGGGGAAGGGGTCGGGCGGGGGCTCACCCCGCCAGTCGGCGAGCACGTCCCCGACAAGCTCGCGGTGGGTATAGACGCGTGTGCCAGCCGCGTAGGAGCGCATCTCGTGGTGGTAGTCCCGCAAGGAGGGTGCGATAGCTTCGACTTCCCGCCACACGTCGTCCGACCACGGGCCGAGTCCCACCGTGGCGGCCAGGACCATGCGCTGCCGCTCCCGGACCGCCCGGTCGATCGCGAACAGAACGGCGCCGAGCCGCGGGGTCAAGGCGCGCCCGACCGCAGTGTGGCCGAGCGGCCACCAAACCGGGACCCGGAGGGGTTTCGCGTCCGTCGACAGATGGATCGTCATCGATCCGAACCCCGGCCGGTGCTCGCCGTCGGGCGCGTCCAGCTCGGTGCCGATGATCTCCGCGAGAGGAAGACGCCGCGTCCGCAGCCAGGGCAGAAGGCGCCACCAGCGGGTCAGGAACACAGTGTCCCCATCGAAGCCGAGCGTCCCGAAAAAGGCCCGCGCGGTCACCCGCGTCCCGACCACCCCAAGCCGCGCTTCCCGTGATCCGTCCATCAGGCCCCGTCCGACGACGCGACGACGTCGGACCACTTTGGCGCACACGGGAGTGCACCCGCAACGCGCACACGACGGCCACCTGCTCGGCGGCGGCGTCGAGCACGACCGCCGACGCGCGCGCCCGGGGACCCGCTCGAACCCCTCGGCCGTTCCCGCGGTCGCACCGCTGCACGCTGCCCGGTAACGGGGCGTTGCGCGGCCGGGAGTGTCTCCCGGGGGCGCGGCCGGCCCCGATCAGGGGCGGGCCGGGTCAAGGGCGCATCTGGTACCGCGCGGACCCGATGCCGGCGCGGAGGGGGGCTGGTCGGCGGTCCCGGCTCGGTGCCCAGATCCGCGACCGCACCCGGTAGCGGCCGCTCGCCTTGCACCGCCAGACCGACCTGGAACAGCGCCCACTCGACGCCGTAGGCCACAGCCATGCCGAGCACAACGACATCGGCCGCGACAGCAATCGTGTCGACGACGAGCACCGTCACCACGTCCAGCGCGAGGACACGGCCGGTAGGCATCAACGGATCCGACATGAGGTCACCGCGCGGAAACTCGCCGACTGGGGCGCCGAGGGGCTGGCGATCACCGCCGAACTCATCGTCAGCGAACTGGTCACCAACAGCGTGCGCTACGCCCCCGGAGCAGTCGAACTGCGCCTCATTCTCCGCGAGAACACCCTGGCCTGCGAAGTCACCGACACCAACAGCGCGGCGCCACGCCTGCGCCGCGCCCACGACGACGACGAAGGCGGACGCGGCCTGTTCCTCGTCGCACAGCTCGCCCAGGACTGGGGAGCCCGCTGGAACCCCCACGGCAAGACCATCTGGGCAGAACTCCCCCTGATGGCTGACGAGTCCGACACCGCGCGCGCGCTTCCGGGCGCGCCACGGACGCATTGATGCGAGCGGGTCGGGTCAGCGGCCGAGCGCGCCGCCGCACCGCATCATCCCGGCCGACGGTGAGTCCGTCGTCGTCGTGACCGCACAGGTTCGTCCGGGTTGCTGTTGCTGTGAAGTGCTCGATGATGCTGATGTGCCGGTGTGCATCAGCGATACTGGGCCAGGCCGTCCGCGAGTTCTTCTTCGTCGCCGTCGCGGATGGCGTAGAGGGCTTGCTGCAGGGCGAATGTGCCGCGGATCGCGGCGATGCGGGTGAGGAGTCCGTGGTTTGACCAGCTGCCCAGTGCGAGCACCCGCTCCAACAGCTCAGGGCCGTAGCTGGCACCGATGGCTGCGAGGTCCTCGGCCGGGTCGCCGAGTGTGACGTCGTCCCAGTCGAGTACTCCGGAGAGGCGCGGCAGGCCGTGCGTCCACTCCCACAGGACGTTTTCGGCACCGAGGTCGCCATGCACTACTGCTCGGGTGACGTGGGGAAGGCTGTCGAGTGCCGCGAGTTCCCTCCCGGCCCGCAGGCATCCGCTGTCGGACATGAGCGGGAACAACTCCGCGCGCACGTTCTCCGCGAACCGCCGCCACCGGCCTTCTGCTGCCGCAGGGAGAACTGCTCGTACCGTCTCGTCGGTGCCGACACGGGCCAGACCGGACAGCAGGGTGGCGTACTGCGCCGCCACGGTGTCGGCCACGTGGGCATCGTTGAGGGCGCCGGTCTGCAGCGGTTCCCCGGGAATGCGGCTGAGTACGAGGAACGGCGCCTCGTCGGTACCGTGGGCGCCACCCTGCAGCAGTGGCTCAGGCGTGCGGAAGCCGAGGCCGAGGCCGGCGAGTGCGTGTAGCGCGGCCACCCGCTGGGGCAACCGGGCGGCCGCTGCCCGGGTGCGAGGCAGGCACACGACGCGGTCTGAGCCGATGACCACGATGTGGAATTGCCCCTGACGTACGGCAAGGTCGCCCGGTTTGTCGTCGGGCAGTAGACGGCTCAGCAGAGCGCGATGCGTCGTACGGATGCTCAACGAACGTGTCCTCTTGATCCTTGTCGGTCAGTCTGTGCACCCGCACAGGCTCGGCCGCCACATCTCCAGCACTCAGAACGGACGTCACCGCCCATCCAACCGCTCCAACTACCGACCCGGCGAACCTATTCGGTCACCGCACCAGGGCGCGTATTGAGTCGTGACCACTGCGGGATAGGCCTTCGCGGAGGGGGCCTGATCTGGGAGACCGTCTTGCATGACACGAGCCCAACTGACCACCCCGGAAGCCGATTCCGATGGCGGGCGGGGCCGCAATGACATCGGCCTTCCAAGGCCGATACCAGAGGCCTGATGTGGGCCCGAAGGGCCTGTGGCTGACGTTCGTGGACGTGGAGTACAACCACGACGCCACCAAGGTCGTCGCCCGCTACCCAGGACGTGTAGATGCCTGGACGTGGGTACAGGTCGACGGCCTGAGATGGCACAAGGTCGAATCGGACTGGTTCCTGATGGTCGATTTAGGGAGCCATCGGCCAACGCCCGCCGCATCCAGGCACCTGTGCCCGGAAGGGAATCTGTCGCGTCGCCAGTGGCGGGAGTTCTCCGTCCGCGTCGCCGAGGCCATCGGTGGGCGCGTGACACTCCACCCGGCCGTGCCAGAGCACCCGCGACCGTGGTGGGGGCGACCGCACGACCTCAGCGCCCCCAGATGCTTCTAGGCCCTGTACTGCGTTGTGATCACTGACTGTTCCGGGCGAGGTCCTTGATCCAGATCATGGCGGCTCGGAGGTGGAGTGCGGCCAGGTAGCTCGCGGGGGGGCTTGTCGTATCTCGTGGCGGTGCCCCGCCAGGCCTTGAGCTTGGTGATCAGTCGCTCGACGGTGCTGCGCTCTCTGTAGAGGACGGCGTCGTGGCTGACGGGCCGGCCGCCTCGGCTGCCCTTCTCCTTGCGGGGGACATCTGGCCCGCATCGGCGAGGAGGTCGGCGCCGTCCACGCCTCCGGGCACCACCGCCCGTGCGGCGACCGCGTCCCCGGAACCCGGCGCCCGCGAGCGGTCGATGCAAGCCCTCCTCGACGCGCTGACCACGCTGATCGCCCCGAACGGCGACGACCCGACCGACCCCGCCAACGGCGGCACCGACCACCCGCTGTGCCCGCGCGGGCTGTTCTTCACCGACGAAGCCCGCAACCTGTACGAGGCCATATCCCCGGCCTGAACGGGCCTCGGACCAACTCGGCCTGGACGGCTCACCGCACTTCCACCGGCCCTTCGACCGGGGCGGACGCGTCCGTGTGGGAGGCAAGGCGTGTGCGCAGTGTGGCGGCGAACTCCTCGGCGCGGGCGAGTTGGACGCGCAGACGCTCCACCTGCTCGGTCGCGGCCCGCTCGTACGTCGCGATGCGCCCCAGCAGGTCGGCGTGCTCGGCGGGCCCGACCTCGGAACCGCCGTCGAGCTGGTCGGTGGCCGCCAGGAGGTCGCGCATCTGGTCCAGGGAGAAGCCGAGGGGCTTCATCCGGCGGATCACCATGAGCCGCGCGACGTCGGCCTCGGTATAGAGCCGGAACCCGCCCTGCGAGCGGGCGGAGGGGACCACCAGGCCGGTTTCCTCGTAGTGCCGGATGGTGCGCAGCGACAGCTCGGTACGCGCCGCCACCTCGCCGATCTGCATGTGCCCGTCCACGCCGCTCCCGACCCCATCCCACCTGTGCCCGGCCCGTTGCCTGACCATTGTCCGGCCTGTCGCCCGACCCGCCGCCGAGCCGGTTCCCGAGAGGCGGGGCGCCCCGGGTTCGATCTCTACCCTAACGTCACGGTAGAGTCGTTGATCGCGAGGGTCGCCCGTCCCGGCGGCCCGGTGCGTCAGGCGTGCACCCCCTAGGGTGCCGCGTGGAGGCGCCGGAAGCCGACCGTATCCGGCCGCCGGTCCGATGCTCCAGGGAGGCAGCATGCGCGCGTCGATGTCGACGGCGCCGGTCGCTGCTGCCTGCCCGCCGTGATCCGCCGCCCCGCCTGACCCGCGATGCGTCATCGCGTCGCCCCATGCTTCCGGCCCGCCGCGCGGGCCGACCGCGGAGTGCCGCCCGGCGCGTCCGCGCCGTCCCCCGCACGCCCCGGTTCCCCTTGGACCAAGCGTCCCCCGGCGTGCCCGCACAGGGAACAGGTACTCCTGCGTTGTCCTCTTCCGCACCGGCGTCCGCGCCGCTGGCATCTGCCCCGAACGCCGCGGCGCGTCTGCGCGCCCTCAAGCCCGACTGGTTGCGTGATCCGAAGGTGTGGCGCACCGAGGTCCTCGCGGGCCTGGTCGTCGCACTCGCGCTGATCCCCGAGGCGATCTCCTTCTCGATCATCGCCGACGTCGACCCGGCGGTCGGCCTGTTCGCCTCGTTCACGATGGCCGTGGTCATCTCGATCGTCGGCGGCCGCCGCGCGATGATCTCCGCCGCCACCGGTGCGGTCGCCCTGGTCATCGCTCCGTTGAACCGCGACCACGGGTTCGGGTACCTGGTCGCTGCGGTCATCCTCGCCGGTGTCTTCCAGATCGTGCTGGGCTCGCTGGGGGTGGCCAAGCTGATGCGGTTCGTGCCCCGCTCGGTGATGGTCGGGTTCGTCAACTCCCTCGCCATCCTGATCTTCATGGCGCAGGTGCCCGAGATGCACGACGTGCCCTGGGAGGTGTACCCGCTCATCGCCGGCGGGCTGGCGCTGATGGTGCTCTTCCCCAAGGTCAGCAAGGTCGTTCCCGCGCCGCTGGTGTCCATCGTCATCCTCACCGTGATCACCGTCGCCGCCGGGATCGCGGTGCCGACCGTCGGCGACAAGGGCGACCTGCCGTCCTCGCTGCCCACCCCCGGCCTGCCGGACGTGCCGTTCACGTTCGAGACGCTGAAGATCATCGCCCCGTACGCCCTCGCCATGGCTCTGGTTGGGCTGATGGAGTCACTGATGACCGCCAAGCTCGTCGACGACATCACCGACACCCGCTCCAACAAGACCCGCGAATCGATCGGCCAGGGCGTCGCGAATGTGGTCACCGGCTTCTTCGGCGGCATGGGCGGCTGCGCCATGATCGGCCAGACCATGATCAACGTGAAGGTCTCCGGCGCCCGCACCCGCCTGTCGACGTTCCTGGCCGGCAGCTTCCTGATGGTGCTGTGCGTGGTGTTCGGGCCGGTCGTCTCCGACATCCCCATGGCCGCGCTCGTCGCCGTGATGGTCATGGTGTCGGTCGCCACCTTCGACTGGCACTCCATCACCCCGAAGACCCTCAAGCGCATGCCCGCCGGCGAGACCACCGTCATGGTCGTCACCGTCGCCTGCGTGGTCGCCACCCACAACCTCGCCATCGGCGTCATCGTCGGCTCCCTGACCGCAATGGTCATCTTCGCGAAACGCGTCGCCCACCTCGCGAACGTGACCGGCGTCGTCGACCCGGACAAGAAGCACGTCGTATATGCCGTGACCGGCCAGCTGTTCTTCGCCTCGTCGAACGATCTGGTCTACCAGTTCGACTACCGCGGCGACCCCGACGACGTGGTCATCGACCTGTCCGACGCCCGCATCTGGGACGCCTCCTCTGTCGCCGCCCTCGACGCCGTCGAGACCAAGTACGCCGCGCTCGGCAAGAAGGTCACCATCATCGGCCTCGACGCACCCAGCGCGCAGTTCCACGACAACCTCAGCGGCGAACTCACCCGCCACTGACGCCCCTCCGACCCACCGCCGACACCGGACGCCCGCACACGCCAAGCGCCAGGCCCGCGAGCAGCCCACCCAGCGGATCACGGGACCGGCGGCCACCGGGGCACGGGTGCCCCGCGAGTTGCGCCTGTTGCCGACCCGGCGCCGGGTCGGCTGCAGGCATCCCGAATCTCCATCGATCTCACGGCCACCAGCCAGCCCGCTGGACACGTCGCCGGCCTGTCGCTTCATCACGCGCCCCGATGAGTTCCGAACGCTGTGCCGCACCTGAACTACCCGCCGGCGAGCGGTCCGCAGGTGCTTCGGTCTTCTCCGGGACCCCGGAGGGCGCAGTGTCCGATCGGGCCTCGGGTGGGATTCATCGCCGGGACAGGGCAGGACTCTGCGTGCCTTGTCGTGTGTCGGCTCCGGCCTGGCCGCGGTGTCATCGCGGACGAGATTCACGCCCGGCGAAAGCGACTCCGGACCGCTCTCCACGGCCGCACAATCACCACGGCGCAGGCCGAACACCCGGAAACAGTTACCAAGAGTGAGCAATGGTCGTGGCGCATCCAGGAGCAAGAAGGGCCTGCTGACCTGCGAAAACGCAGGTCAGCAGGCCCTTTCTCAAGCCGGCGGTGGACGAGTCGGCTTATACGCCGGGCACTGTCTCCTCATGGGCAGCGACCTGCGGAAACGTCTGTGAGCGGTGCCGGATCGCCACGCGATCGCCACACTCGTGGTGTCTGCGTCTGTCAGGTGGCATCGTCGTCGACCTCGATCGTAGAGGGTACGTCGACGTCCGCGGTCTCCTCGAAGAATACGGCCTCGAGGGCGTTGCGGTCGCGCGCAGCTGCTCCCTTCACCTGGTGGTGGTAAACGTCGTTCAGAACGTCCTCCGAGGCATGCCCGAGGTAGAGCTGAACAGTTGCCTTCGGGATGCCTTGGTCCAAGGCATGCGAGGCGAACGTATGGCGAAGGTCGTGGTACCGGAACGTCGGCGGCAGGCCTGCTGCAGCAAGGGCCTTCTTGAACCACTTGTAGAAGCCATCCCTGCGGAGCAGATTCCCCCGTGACGACGGAAACACCACGTGTTCGCCCTGGGGTGTTACCAGCACGGCGTGGGCATCCAGATGATCCCGCAGGGCCCGGTGGGCGAAGGCTGGGAGAGGAACCTCGCGTTCGTGAGAAGTGAACGTCTTGTTGTAGTCGACAAGGTGTGGCTTCGACCGCACCTTGATGACCTGCCGACGAACGACCAGCACGCCCGCCTCGAAATCGATCACGTCTTGGCAGAGGCCGAACGCTTCGCCCGAGCGCAGCCCGCAGCCTGCACCGACCATGATCAAGGCACGAAGATGTGCGGGCATCGCCTCGTACAGTGCCCAGACTTGCTCACGGGTGGCGGGAACGATGTGCTTGCGCCTGACCTCCGGCAAATCGACGTCCACGCACGGCGAGTGCTGGAGTACGCGCTTGCGCACCGCGCTGTTGATGCAGGCGCGGAATGTCTTGTAGATGAGGTGAACGGTTCGGGGTGCCAAGCCGCTTTGCGACAGCCCGACGACCCACGCCTGGACGTCCTTGGGCTCGATGCGGTGAAGGCGCATCCCCCCGAACGCGGGCTGCATGTGCCTTCGCACGTTCCGCGTGTAGGACTCCTCGGTCCCAGGCCGGCGTGCTTTGGAAGACAGCCACTCCTCGGACCACTCCAGGAATGTGATTCGAAGATTCTTGGGCCGGGTCACGACGCCGAGCGACTTGGCCTCCAAGACCTTGCGCTCGTACACCAGCGCATCTGTCTTCTTGGCGAAGGTCATGTCCGCGGGCTCGCCGTTGGCGTCCCTCACCCGGGCGGTCCACCCGTGCGCGCAATCCACCCGCTCGCACTGGCACTTCGCGAGGCATGGGCACTTCTCTGCCTGCTTGTGCCTACATGAACTTGAGCATATGCAAGGGCACTTGCATCGCTTGCCTATGGCCACGTCGATCCCCCGTTCTTGTTCCGGCCGTACCTGACGGCGGGTCGGCAAACCAATCGCGGCGCGCTCAACTGGGCGCCGCGGTCCTCGGCACGCCGGGCGTGGCTTGACTGCCGGGAGGTCTTCGGTCCTGCACCCTGCAACTGGGCAGGGGGGACGCGATGGTCACCGCCCATTCAAGAGCGACAGCTGCTTGCGGCAGCAACTCTTGGACGTGCTGGGCTATTTGCCCGTCGACGCGGCGACCGCTGGGTTGTACGCGGCCACTCGTGTTTGAACGCAAGTCGCGTCTGGGGCGCGTCGACCTAGGGCAGGACGAACCTGCTGTTGACCGTTCGCGCGCTGAGGTGGGCTGCGGCGGAGTCGACGCGAAGCTGCTCAGGCCGCCTGCTGGTCAAACCATCGTTCGAGGTCGCTGGGGCGGCAGCGCAGTTGGTTGCCGACCTTGCGGAAGGGCATGCCTTGCGGCCGCCAGTTTGCATATACCCACGACACCGGTTTGTCGAGGTAGTCGGACACCTCGACGATCGTCAGCATCTTGATCGGCCTGTCGGCCACGGGCCTTCCTTTCGACTTGCACTCACTCAGGGAACCTTGGCGCCATGCGGACTTCGTGCGTCCGTACGAGCGCAGCTTCGGCAGCGGGTCTCTACCTTGCTGAGCTCAGGCGCTTGCATCTGAGCGTGCGTCGTGCTCCCAAACGGCTGCGAGCCGAGGCGGTAGCGGCGCCGGGACGAGTCCGTCCTGGAGCATGGCTTCGCGCATCTCAAGGAGGCAGCGCACGTCGTCGGCGAGCATCGCGTCCGCATAGGCCATATTGGCGCCAGGCTGCCGCCGACGGTCCTCACGGATGCGCAGCGACACCAAAGCGGTATGCACCGCCGCAGCGTGAGCGCGGTACCGGTCGATGACCGCCCGGGGGCCGCTGATCGGAGCAGCATCCTCGCGGACCTGCTCGTCGGTAAACCAAGCCACCGCGTCCCAAGCGGCGACGTTGTGGCCTGGAAGAACTTCGACCTCGTCCTCCCCGCCGAGTGGGAACAGCAGGCTGATCGGGGCGACCTTCAAGGCGCGCGCGAGGACTAGCAGATCGGTGACGGGCAGGGCTCCTCGTCGGCCGGTCTCCAGGTTTGTCAGCGCCCGCGACGGCACCTCAGCCCCAAGGGCCGCGCACGCCGCCGACAATTCGTCCGCAGTAAGGCCCCGAGCGTTGCGGACCCGGCGGATCTCCTGGCCAACCGCGAGCGTGAACGCGGCAGGCCATTCCGAAGTACTCATGGTGATCATCATGCATGGAAGACAGTGTGCAATTCAAGCATTCTCAGGCATTGAACTTGTGAAAATCTACGATCATCGCGCCTCTAGTGCCCACGGTGAGCGCCCTCCGGGAACTGGGACGTTCCGGGGCCGCCGGTGCGTGCGCAGTGACGGACGCGCAAAGCCTTCGAAAATCAACGATGCTTGATCAGGGGCCGACTTGAGCGGCTGGCGGCTGCGATATGCGATGGGACGCGATGCCGCGGCGGGCCCTGAGTGCAGCGACCCTCTTCTGGCGATAGGCCGGTGACTCGCCGGCAGCTTGTGTGCCCTGCATGGGCTCGTCGGCTGGCGCATGACGACTCGCGTCGGGCTGGGCTGCCTGATTCGGTGGTTGACGGCCGCGGCAAGGTGGCACGATTTCTGCCATGCCGGACTACGACTTGACCCGTCTCGGACCGCGGGCGTTCGAACAGCTTACGGTTGCGCTCGCCCGTTGCGAGTTGGGGCCAGGCGTAGAGGCGTTCGGGGACGGGCGTGATGGCGGTCGCGAGGCGACGTTCGACGGCACCATCGACTGGTCCAAGACGGCGAACCCAGGTGCCGGTCATCCGGACTCCTGGAGCGGCTACACGGTCCTTCAGGCGAAGTTCCAGGTCAAGCCCAAGGCGCAGCCTCACGACAACGCCGTGTGGTTCCAGAACGAGGTCGGCAAGGAGATCGCGTCTTGGCGTAGGGCCGCGCGTGCGGACACGCGGACGCGGCTGCCTGACTATCTGATCTTCGTGACGAATGTGGACCTTTCGCCGGTCGCGCGGACAGGGGGCTTGGATACGGTCACTGCCTTCGTGCAGAAGCAGTTGTCCGATGGTGAGACGCATCGTGATGGGCTGCACGTTCGAGGGTTCCGGATCTGGCACGCAGACCAGATTCGCTCGATGCTGGACGCCCACCAAGGGGTGCGGTGGGCGTACCCGGGGCTTCTGACCGTCGGCGATGTGCTGTCGATGCTCGGTCGAGACGTGGTCAGCATGGGTTCGCTCGAGGTGCGCGACCCTGTCCGTGAGGAGTTGTTGCAGGCACTGAAGGCGGACCGGTGGATTCGCCTGAGTCAGTCGGGGGGGCCTGGGGACGCGAAGCTCTGGCTGGACGATGTCGCCATCGATTTGCCGGCCACAGCGGATGAACCGGAGGCGACGACGGTTCAGACGGTCCGGCACATCCTGGACCTCGGCGACATTGTGCTTCGGCGTCGCCAGCCAGGTCGTGAAGTTCGCTCCAACGTGGTCCTTGTTGGCGGACCGGGACAAGGGAAATCGACACTCAGCCAGCTCATCGCGCAGGCCTACCGGGTGGCCATGCTGACCGATGCGGATCTTGCGTCCAGCACGGCTGAGATTGTCGGTGGTACACGGGCAGCGCTGGGGAGGCTCGGGCTCCGAGTCCCCGGGAACCGCCGCTGGCCGGTCCGCATCGATCTCGCTAAGTACGCCGAAGAGCTGGCTACCGGCAGCGAGACGGGGTTGCTGCGGTGGATCTCGACACAGGTATCGAAGCGCACGACCGTTCCCGTTCCGCCTAAGGACCTGCACGGGTGGCTGCGATCGTGGCCGTGGGCGCTGATCCTGGATGGCCTTGACGAGGTTCCCTCACTGGAAGCCCGCCGCTTGGTATACGCGAAGCTCGACGAACTCCTGACCACGGCGGAGGACATCGACGCAGACCTCATGGTCGTGGTCACGACACGGCCCACAGGGTACGACGAGCGCTTTCCATCGGACCGGTTCCAGCACTTGAATCTTCAACGGCTGCCGCCGGCTGCCGCGGCGTCGTTTGCGCGTCGTATTACCGCCAAGCGCTTCGTCGACGACGACGACATGCGGATCCTGGTGGCTGAGCGCATGACCGAGGCCTCGCGAGACCCTGTGACCGTCCGGTTGATGGAGACTCCGTTGCAGGTGACCATCATGTCTCTGATCGTGGAGAAGTACCCAACGCTGCCACCGGACCGTTACAGCTTGTTCAACCTGTACTACGAGACGATGTGCGAGAGGGAGATCGCGAAGGGCATTGCCCTGTCGCGTTTCATTTCCACACATCGGAAGCAGGTCAATCGCCTGCATGAGCAGGTTGGCCTCGCCCTGCAAGTGGCCTCCGAAACTGCCAAGAATGCAGAAGCGGTGCTAAGTCCGGACGAACTCAACGAGTTGGCCGTGGATCGCTTCGCCAGCAGCGGCTTCGACCCCGAAGATGCACAGACACATGCCACCACGTTGGTCAACGCCGCGACCGAGCGCTTGGTCCTCCTCGTGCCCCGTGACGCGGGGATTGGCTTCGATATCAGGACCCTTCAGGAGCTCATGGCAGCACGGTCGATCACTGAAGGGGACGATTCTCAAGTCCTCGAGCGACTCCGGCTGGTAGCCCATCACCCGCACTGGCGCAACACATTCCTGCTCGCTGTCGGACACCTACAAGTGGTGTCGGATCGTTTCGAGAACCACCTGCTCAACCTGCTCACCACACTGGATGTCGATCCACGGCGCCTGGGTCCGCGATTTCCATCGGCGCCTGCCTTGGCAGCAGACATCCTGGAGGACAATCTCGCCGCCCACCGCCCGGCCTTCGAGCGAGGTTTGGTCCACGTGGTGTGCTCGGCACTCGACCACCCCCCGGTGGTTGACCTTTCACGGTTGGCGGCAGCGCTGTTGCGCATCTCGAGCACCGGACATCGCAGGACTACCTTTGACCGCATCGCCTCTGCCGTGACGGCCGGCGCATCCCGACGCGCAGCAGCAGCGCTGCTTCTTCACGAGATGCGTCGAGGCACGCGGGACAATGGCCCGCTCACCAGCATCCGCATTGCCCTCGAGAACCTCAAGTTGTCAACTGCCGAAGTCGCGGCAGTGGATGCTTGGGAGCAACTGCGCCGGGACGTCTTGCCGTTGCCTGGCGCTTTGGTCGGTTCAGAACGCGATGTTGCGTCCTATCTGAACCTGCTTGTGGGGACACTGGATCTCGGACCCGATGACGCGGTTGCGCTGGTGGAAGGCCTTGCTGTCTTGGCAGGGGTCCACTATCGCCTGGACGGGCCACCTCCTGAGACAGCTGTGGTCACGCGATACATGGCGAACGTCAACCCCGAGCCGCTTCTGCAGGCACTCGACAGCTACGAAACAGCCCGCGCGCTCGCCTTTGCCCTTGACACCGTGCCTGCGTCCCACTGGGCGATCGAGAGCGCGCTCGGCTATGTCCTTGTTCCGGCGCGCAACAGGCAGGCCGTGGGAGGCGAACTGCGGCGCGTAGTCGCGGAAGCGCGGGCATCGACCTTGGGGCCGCCGTGGTGACCTGCTGGGACCGCACGTCAACTCGGCAACACGTCAAGGACGAACTTCCCGACCATATCCTCTGGTTAGCGCGGCGCGCGTTCGGATCGCGGTCAACCGGTCCCCGCATGGCAGCGCGCGGCAGCACAAGGCAGTTAAAGGCGGGCGCGGTCGAATGCGGTGAACACGAGTGCCAGCAGGCCGACCAGCGCGGCACCGAAGCCGGGTGACAGGCAGATCGGCCAGTCCGGCGCGTCTTGCAGCTCTGGCATGGTTCGGCGAAGGCTTGCCCCTCAGGCGACGGCTTCGTCCGTCACGTGTTGGGCCTCGACGACCATGCTGGTTCGCGGCTGGTGGATGCTGTGGACCCGGTCAGTCCACAGCATCGAGCCTGTGCTGGAGTACCCAGTTGGCCGCGGTAGCAGTCTCGTTGCCGAGCCACGCCGCCGGCCGGACCGCCCCGTCGCGGGTGAGGTGGGGAACCTCGACCATGCCGTAGTTCTGGACGAGGTCCCCGAGCAGCTCGGCGGCCGCGGAGACCAGAGGCCCGCGGCCGTCGGCGAGGTCGTCGATCAGCGCCCGGGACTCGCCGGTGGCGAGCCACCGGCGCTCGGGTGCGACAGCCTCGTACTCGGGCTTCCCCGCCGAGAGGCGCTGCATCAGGTACGCCCAGTTGCCCTCTGCGAGCCGCTTATCGACCGCAGGCCACTGGTCTTGTTCGAGATAGAGATGGGCATCCACGCAGGCCTGCACACGCAGCGCAGCGGTCCCTGAACACCCTGCGGTGAAGGCGGCGTGCCGGGCGAGATGTCCGAGGGCGCTGGCCACGGTGTGCACCAGAGTGTCCAGATCGAAGCCGCTGTCGGTGCCGCCATAGGGGTGCGCACGCGTGGAGACGCGGTTGACCCAGCGACCCCAGGAACCGGACCCGTCGGTGTGAAGCTCGGCATGGAACTCGTTGCGGCCACGGGGGCCGTCACTGGTGTGTACGACGCGCCGGTGACCGACCGCTGTATGGCGGAACACCAGGTGCTGCCTGCCGACGAGCGGCCGGTCGTCGGCCGCACTGCGGCGGAGCCGTTCGACGGTCTGCTGGTCCAAGGTGAGATTGCCGGGCAGATCCGGCACCAGGCTCACTGTGATGAGTGGTCCGGAACTGCTGCGGGCACGGGCCCGGAACACGTCGCTCTCGACTTGGTCGAGCCGCGCGGCGCGGTCGGCCTGCGCGGCGTGGCGGCGCCGATAGGCGGTGTCGATCTCGTGCTCCTTGAGCTGGACGGTGGTGGTCCCGTGCCGCCGCGGGTAGCCCGCCGGTTCGCCGCTGGCCAGGATCTGGTGCGGGGCGCCAGGGCTGGGGGCGACCACGATCAGCAGGATCCCTTCGTGGTCGGCTGGGTCCACCTTCTTCTCCAGCAGCGCGATGCCCGCCGGGACCGGCAGGATGTTCCGCGTGGCGGTCGCGGTGATCTTGGTGAGGCTGTGGTCGGTGACGTCGACGGGGCGCACCCGAGTCGGCAGGCGGGTGCGTCGGTCCTCGTCCATGCCCAGGACCAGCACGCCGCCGACGTGGTTCGCGAACGCCGCGATGTCCTTGGCAAGTTCCGCGCGGCCCTCGTTGGTGGTGCCGTAGTGGGCGCGCTTGTAGTCCAGGTCCTCCGCCTCGGCGGCATCGGGGTTGCCGATCAGCGCGACCAGTTCCGCTTACGTCACTTTGTCCAGGGTGGCCCCGCCGAACAGGGCCTCGATCCGGGGTAGGCGGATGGTCATGGCGTGACGCTAGCCGGTGTCTATGCGGGTACGCCTGCGGATTTCGCGCAGGCAGCTACCAGCACCGGCCGTGATGCGGTGGGTCGGCAGTCACAGGCCACCCACGCCGCGAGGCTCTGTCGCTCCGCCTCGCCCCGTTCGGGCGCGGGTCGGCAGGAAGGGACGGGTTCGGTCGGCCTCGGTTGTGGGTTGTGGGGATCTACGGATGTGCTGGGTGGCGTTGGCGGGGCGAGCGCTGGGGAGCGGCAAGAGAGGCGTGGTGCATGGGGACCTCCGGGAGCCCGGTTGGTCCGCAGCGTCTACCCGCACTCCGACCTTGGGGTGGTGGGAGCGCCTCGCGTCGAGGGCGTCGTCCTCCTCGGCTGCGCGATGACACAAGGTTGTGTGCGCGTTCTCCGGTGGGGTGTCGGTGGTGTCGGTCATGCTGGCGGGTCACGACACACGCTTGGTGGGATGCATGGGAACTGGGTTCGACCTCTCTCGGCGTATTCATCGGCCAGCCGATCTGCTCGACCTCATCTACACGATCCGCGACGGGAACATCGACGAGGGCATCTGGCTGGAGTGGAAGTCCGGGCTGGACTTGAAGGCCAAGGCCGGGCAGTTCCACGTGGCGCGAGCGGTCGTCGGGATGGCGAACCGCATGCCGGAGACTGCGGCCCGCTTCTGCGAGGGGCACGGGTATCTGCTGGTCGGGGTGGAACGTGGCCAGGTCGGCGGGATCGCCGAGGTGGATTCGATCGACCTGGGGCGCTGGGTGGAGGCGTATGCGGGGGACGGGCCGCGGTGGTCGCCGCGGTACATCCGCGCCGAGTCCGCGGACGGGTCGTCGGTGGATGTGTTGGTGGTGGAGGTCGAGCCGCCCCGCTGGGGCGATCCGATCCACTGCTTCCGCAAGATGTACGACTACGCGGCGGACGGGACGGTGTTCGTGCGCCGTCTCTCCGAGACCGCGCCGGCAAAGTCACGTGAGATCAACGCGTTGTCGCAGCGGCTCCTGGCGAGCCGCAACCAGCTTCAGATCGGCGTCGAGGTCGCTGGCGGCGTGCCGCTGGGAGCTGTGGACGTCGGCGAACGCGATCTCGGAGCCTGGGTCGTGCGGGCCGCGGCCGACGCGTTGGAGCCTCTCGAACGGGCGGAGGTGCGGGAGGCGGCCCGGGCCGCATCCGGCGGAGTCGTCGACCTCGACGCAGATCCCGACTTTCAGGTGCGTCGCGCGTCGCGGGTCTCTCGGGCCCGAGAGGTCGCCGAGAGTTCCGCCGCGGTCAGCGCGGCCCAGGCGGCGGCGCAGGAGCTGGAACGCAGAAAGGCCGCCGTCTTCGAGCAGCCGGGTGTGATGGGGTGGTTGGCGGGAAGCGAGCCGGATCCGCGGACTGGTGCGCAGTACCGTGCGGAGGTCGCCGCCTATACCCGGGAGCTTGCGGAGGCACTGCCCGAGGCCGTTCGCGTCGGCGCTTCGTGGCTGGTCGCGCCGCTGGAGCTGCGGCTTTCGAACCCGACCGATGGCCATCTCAAACTTGTCGAGGTCGAGTTGTACGTGCCGGGCGAGGTCGAGTCCGTGGTCCCCGAGGCGAACGAAGCCGCGTTGCCGGAGCCCCCGCGGCCGTACGGTCCACGGTTGCGCGCCGCGACCTTCGGTTCGATCCCGGTGCCCGGAGGTCTGTACATGAACGCTTCCGTTCTCGCCGCTGGGAACGCGTCGCCTTCGTACCGGGGTCCGGTGATCCGCAACGGGGGTTCGACGACGGTCGTGTTCCCCGCGACCGACCTGCGCGCCCGGGAGATCTTGGACCTGGACCCCGTCGTCCTGGTCGTCTACGCGCCGGCACCGCGCGTGATCCACGCGCAGTGGAAGGCCACCTGCACCAACCGCGACGGCGTGGTGTCCGGGACCCTCGAGCTCCCGGTGTCACAAGCCCCGGGCCTCGACCTCGCCGCGATCCTGGCGGACTGAACACGGGGTACGGGTCAACGCCAGGGCCGGTCCTGCGTGGGCCCTACCCGAACACCGGTGCGGGGCCGGTGGATGGACGGATTCGGCGGCCCCGCCCCGATGTTCGGAACGCCGGGGGACTGGTCGATGCGACCCCCACGCCCACCCATCAAGCGGGTCCGGGAGTGACGGCCGTCATCGTCCGGGCCCGGCGACCGGAGCACCGGTGACTGCGCCCGCCGCCTGCACCGTCGAGGGCATGCGACCCGAACATGCCGGGCAGGTCCTGGCGATCTACCAGGTCGGCATCGACACCGGCCATGCGACCTTCGAGACCGCCGCCCCGGCATGGGGCCACTTCGACACGTCCAGGCTTCCCGGCCACCGCTTCGTCGCGCTCGACGAAGGAGACGGTGTCCTCCGCTGGGTCGCGGTCTCCGACCACTGCGTGTACACCGGGGTCGTCGAACACTCCGTCTACGTCCACCCCAACGCCCAGGGCCGAGGCATCGGCCGTATCCTGCTCGAGGCCCCGATCCCCTCCACCGAAGCCGCCGGCGCCTGGACCGTTCAGTCCGGTGTCTTCCCCCGAGAACACCGCCAGCCGCTGCCTGCACCGCAGCGTGGGCTTCCGCACCGTCGGGGTGCGCGAACGCGTAGGCCGGCACCACGGCAGCTGGCGCGACGTCGTCCTGATCGAGCGCCGCAGTCCGATCTTGTGAGCGCCCGCGCCCTGCGTCACCTGGTGCTGGCGGCCCCTCGTGGTCAGTCGTCGGCCCACCGGTTCTCGAACATCCACGCCGACGCGAGGTCGTCGACCACGGTGCCGTTGCGCTCGTATGTGCACACGATGCACCGGCCCCGTCCGATGCCCACGCCGTAGTCGTCGATCGCGGTGACCTGCAGCGTCTCGTACCCGCACACCGGGCATTCCTGGAAGTCGTACCCCTCCGGGCTGTGCTTGGGGTGGTAGCCCTCGTACTGGTTCACGTTGGCCGAGCGCCGCGCCGCCTCCTCGTCCCCGATCTGCTCCAGGACCGCGAGCGCCAACGCCTGGGAACGCCGGTCCTCTTCGCGCGCACCGGCCCAGTGCCGGTCGCCCCGTTCGCTGTCCAGGCATCGCAGGCTCCGGTGCTCGTCCAGCGCGAACAGCGCATCGACGTGCCGACGCTCGAGCCCCCCAGGCCCGCGGGCGTGCCGGACGGCCTGGGTGCGGGCGATGCCGTCGCGCAGAACCGCCGCATCGATACGGACGTCCCACGGCTCGTACGGACCGTCGCCGAACATGGCATGATGCGCCTCGCCGCGGACGCGGTCCTCCTCGGGCTCGGGGATGACGCACACGCCGCCGACCGGCGGGATCCGCTCCTCGATCACGTCCAGGAGCTGGGCGGCGGACCGCACCCGTCCCTTCCGATCGTGCTCCTCGCCCGGCCATTCCGAAGCAACGACTGCAGCTAGGGCATTGGACAGCGCCTGGTCGAACGTCCCGTCCCCCGCTTCGAGATCGCTCTCCAAAGCCATGCAGGACGCGGCAAACGTGGACTCCCGTTGGAGCCTCAAAGCATCGGCGGGTGACAGCGGCGGCAACTCAAGGTTCACCGCAGAATCGTCCCCCACCCGGACGGCGATCCGCCTTCCCATTTCCGGGGGCGCGCTGGCCGGCCGCCCCCACCAGGCCAGAGCCGAGGAAGGCGCAAAGAACACACAGGCTCAAGGCCTTCGTTTGCAGCACTTGAGAATCCGCAGGTAAAGGGGGCCTGTCGGAACAAGTGTGCACGCGTACGGACATGCATCACAACGGACAAAGCCGCCTCCTCGAATCTGGCAAAGCGGCTCTGGCCTGCGGTTTTACGAGCGGGTGACGAGCATCGAACTCGGGCTCTGAGCTTGGGACTTACATGATCGATTTCGCGTAGCTGCAGGTCAGCGGCTCGCGGGTGCCGATCGGCTGCACGCAGCGGGCTCGGCTTAGGCCGCGGTTGACCGTGTGTTACCACTCTTACTGGTGCGCCAGTGATGTGGACGCCTTGAACGCCTCCTTTCGTCGTCACTGCGGGGCATGGTGGTCTTCGCGGGGCGGGAGGGCTGCCTCGGCCAGGGACCCTGCGATCGTCGTGGTGTCGATGGTGACGGTTCCGTGTGCGGTGCCATGCACGTCGGTGGCGGCGGCGGTTGCGTTCCAATGGATGGTGACGGGCCCGGGCGCTGTGCATGCGAGGACGACCGGCGGGAGCTGCACGGTCTTGTTTGCGCGTAGATCGACTGCGTTGTACGTGATGGTCAGGCGACCCTTGTCGTGTGCGATGTGGGGGCCGTCGAGTACGGACAGGTCGAAGGGCTGATGGAGGTCCGCGTAGAGCGATGACGGCGCAGCGTTTGGAATCATCCAGCGGGGGCCGGATTGGTACGCCGTCGGACGCGGCAGGGTGGAGCCGTAAGGGCGGGGTCGGCGCGGCCAGCGGATTGAGGGCGCAGCGATGGCGGGGCGTGGCGGGCGTACGGCGTAGATTTCTGACGGCAGGCTGAGTTCGAGTTCGATGCCGGCCAGGTAAGCGGGGGTGAGGCTGACCAGGTGCACCGTCGTCGGGGGCAAGGCGTCGATGTATTGGTCGATTTCCTGGGCCATCGCGGTGCGGCAGGCGTCCATGTAGGCGGCGGCCTCATTCCGGTACTGCTGCGGGGTGCGCGAGTCGGGAGGCGGTCGTTCGGCGAGTGGGGAAAACGCGGCGAGCGCCGCGGCAGCCGAATCGCAGATGTCGAGCCAGGCGGCCAGGGAATGTTGCTCCTCCTCGTCGAGGTCCTCGCCGGCGCGGCCGCGGTCGGCCAGTTCCGCCCATTCGTCGAGGGTGCGGCTGCGTTCGCCGGGAACGCTCGGGATGTCGTCGAGGTTAAGCACCGAATCCTGGGCAGGTTGCGGTGCGGCGCGTTCGTGGGCTTCCACCGAGGCGAGGACTGCGCGTTCTTCGGCATGGAACCAGGCCCGGATTGCGTCGGCACCGAGGTCGTACTGGACTAGCGGACCGCACTGCACGTCCACGGCCCCCTGGAGGCCGACGGGGGAGTACGTGGGGGACGCGGCAGTCTTCCGTGTCCCACGGTCCGGAATCGTGTGTCCGTTTTCCGGCTCGGCTGGCGTCTGCGCCTGCTCGAGAAGGACGAGCAGCGGGTGCGGGTCGAGCCGGAGCGTGTTGGCGAGCAGGCGCACGGTGGCTTCGGTGATCGTCCCGCCGTTGAGCGCTTGACTGACCGTCGTCCGGCCCAGGCCTGCGAGTTCGGCGAGTCGTTTCGTTGCCAGTCTGCGTCGCAGCTGGGCTGCGCGCAGGCGCTCGATCAATTCGGCCTTCGCCTTCGCCGCCTCGTCCACGCCGTCCCGTCCGTTTGCTCGCCCGCCGTCGAGGTGTTCAGTCATGCACGGATTCGTGTTCGGCGAACACGGCCGAACATCACCGCCTTCAGTGTGGACGCCACGGAGCCGTCCTATCCGAGGTTTTGGAGTTCAGCTGTGACCACTCCCGTCGTCGTGATCGTCATCCTGGGCATCACTGTCGCCCTGCTCAGCGCCGCCCTGATTGCGGGGGCGGCGGCGGTGCTCGCCCGGGCGGACGGCGCCACCCGGGCAGCGGCTGCGGCCTGTGCCGGTCGTGCTTTCGCTGGCACCTGCTTGGTCCTCGCCGCCGCGGTCGGGACGGTTGCGGCGCTGGTGACCTGATGCTTGTTGTCGTCCCGGGCAGACGAGTTTGGCGGCGAAGGTCGCCACCGGGATGAACTCTTCGTCGGGCAGCGCGGCGTAACCGTGTCTGCGTTGTGCGCTCGTGCACTGGTGGCGCAGGGCGGCTGCGGTGGTGGCGTGATCGCTGTGCTGTTGGACGTCGCTAGCGGTGGCGCCGTGGGCGTACAGAAACACCGCCGACGCGGTGCGCAGGTCAGGCCAGCCGGCGGCCTGGCGTGCGCTTGCGAACGACTGCTGGCGCTGGGTGCCGCCCGTGCCGCCCGGCTGCGCCCCCGCTTGAGACCCTCAGCGCCCGCCTACACCCAGGATCTCGGCAAGGGCGAGGCACGGGAAAGCAGCATCGTCGCCGACGAACTCCATGCGCGACATCGCGGCCACCATCCAGGCCAAGCAGGACAACCTCGTGCGCGCGGACCTCGGAGGCGGGCGGGTGTGGCGGATCAGCCGCGACGGCTGCGCAGGCGGCGGTCACCAGGGGGATCACCGCGGCTTTGACCGCCAGGTGCGACCGCGCCAGAATACTGCCCATTTGCCGTACCTAGGCGCGCTTGGGTCCCCGTGGAGATCTTGCCTGGTTGCGGCATGGTGGTCGCGGAAGCCGACCGCCATCACCCTGCGGCCATGGCCGTGATGGAACTGAGGGTGTCGCTGCACTGTGGCTGCACCGATGCGCTCAGGAAGGGCATTGCGCGCGGTGTGTGAGGCGAGGGAGCAGGCGCCGGACAGACTCTGGTCTGCGGTCCTCGCGGCCGTCACGGAGAGCGTGACGGCCGCGGTGTGACCGTGGGTGACGGACCGGGCACTTAGGCCACGGCTCACTCTGCGAACGAGCCTTCACCCGACTCCTACTTAACCCGTCGCGGCTTAGAGGTCCTAACAAAGACGTAGTACGTGTCGGTGTGTGATGAGGCAGGTGGCGAGGCCGAGGAAGGCTTCGTGGATGTCGTCGCGGCGTTCCCAGCGGATGCGTAGGCGGCGGAAGCCGTGGAGCCAGGCGATGGTGCGTTCGACGACCCAGCGGAGTTTGCCGAGGCCGGAGCCATGTTCGGTGCCGCGGCGGGCGATGCGGTGGCCGATGCCGCGTTTGCGGAGCAGGCGGCGGTACTTGTCGTGGTCGTAGCCGCGGTCGGCGAGGACTTCGGTCGGTCTGTGGCGGGGTCGGCCTGGGCGGCCGTTGCGGACGGGTGGGACTTTGTCGAGGAGCGGCAGCAGTTGGGTGACGTCGTTGCGGTTGCCGCCGGTCAGTGAGACCGCAAGCGGGATGCCCTGGCCGTCGGTGAGGATGTGGTGCTTGCTGCCCGGTCGGGCTCGGTCGACCGGGCTGGGTCCGCTTTTGGGCCTCTTCGGGCGGCCCGGACGTGGGTGGAGTCGATCACCGCCCGGGACCAGTCGAGCTTGCCGGCGGCGTGAAGCCTGTCCAGCAGGATCGCGTGCAGCCGGTCCCAGACGCCGGCTTCGTTCCATGCGGCCAGCCGACGCCAGCAGGTCATGCCGGAGCCGAAGCCGAGCTCCTGGGGCAGGTACTCCCATTGGATGCCGGTGTGTAGCACGAACAGGATCCCGCACAGCGCCTGCCGGTCCGGCACCCGAGGCCGGCCCGGCACCTGCTTGAACTGCGGGACCGGCAGCAGCGGCTCGACCAGCTCCCACAACTCGTCCGAGACAATCCACGGACGCAACTCCCCTTTGCGCACGCACCGTTCAACGAGCCGCACGCACAGAAGTCACCCTCACAAACGACGTTCTGTTAGGACCTCTTAGCGGCTGGGGGCTGTGACAGTGACGTCGAGACCGTCGTCTGCGGTCCGGAGTGCGCTGACGCCGAGGCGGGCCCACATGTCCGCGATTCGTTCTCCGGCGGACTGGATGTCGCGGTCGATCCGGGCGAAGTCGTTGCGGTGAGGGATGCCGGGGTTGGCTCGGAGAAGGTCTCGGATGGGGTACCAAGCGGGTCCGAGATAGCGGCTGACAGCGCGGTGGCCGTGCTCAGGCGCGTCAGGCGCCAGCAGTGCCCCGCGGGCATGGTCGACGGAGGTTGTGTGTGCGGCGAGTTTGAGGACTTGGTCGGTGCTGCCGATGAGGCGGTTGACCATGTCCTCCAGAGTGAGTTCGTGGGTGCGGTAGGCGTCGACGAGGTCGGGCCAGCCGGGGTACACCGTCGAGTCCAGGGCTTTGAGGTACGCCTGGTGGTAATCGCCTTCGAAGAGATCGCCCAGGTGGAGAGGGCGCCGTCCGCCGTCGGTGGTGATGAGGGTGGTGCCAAGCACGTCATTTGACAGGATGTTGCACCGGTATTCGTCGGCCGCCTCGTAGGCCAGGATGCGCGCCATTTCCGTAAACGTCTGGGGGCGGGTGGGCCGTGGTGGACGGGTACCGGTATCGGCGCGGAGTCGGCTGAGGAGCAGGTGTCCGTGTTCGTGCGCGGTGATATGGAGGAAGTTCAGGAGGTCAAAATCATCATTGTCGGGGACACCCACCACGATGACCGTGTCTGTGAAATCGCGGCGTTGGGGGAGCGTCTTGCCGGCAACGGTTCCGCCGAGGCGCTCGGGCTGGAAGCCTGGTTCGCCGTATCGCTGCACTGAGGCGGTGATGTCACCGGTGAGCACGACGGTCAGGCTGAAGCTGGGCACGTCGCACTCCGCGGCGATAGCCCAGACGACGTCTTGAACGTGCTCGACCGCGGTGATGAGTCCCGGCTTCGGGTTGCGTTCTTCGACGATCTGCACAGCGAAGGGGGTGGTCACGGGCATCCTCGGGTTTCGAAGTGCTGAATGGCGGGACGATACCCAGCCGTTGCGACATCGCTGTGTGCCGCCGACGTGCTGTCCAGAGCGGGAGATCTGCATCCGTCCCGGACTGCGCGCCCCGCGGCCGCGTACCAGTCGGCGCTGGCGTCTCAACGGCGAGGGAACCATGGGTGAACGATGCTGCCTGTGTCCGAGAAGGTAGGCCGGGCGTTGGCACGCTGCTCGATGTCTGACCGTCTTGCCATGCGAAGGGGGCCCGTGTGTCAGGGGGCTCGGACATGCTGAAGATGCGCCAACACTCCTGAGATGAAGAGCTGTTAGGTCTGGCCCCGATTCGCACGGGCAGGTTGGACCTGCGGTCCGCTCGTGTGATCAATGCGTTCGTGGGAGATATGCATGCGTGAGGACGTGCGGCTCATGGCGGACTGGTCGCCGTGGGTTCCGCTGCTGGGCGTCGAGGCACCCCGCCTGCCAGGTGTGTACTTGGCCCGTTGGGGAGCGGACGGCCCCGTGGTGTACGTCGGAAAGGCCGGCGACCGAGACGGCAACGGGACTAAACCGAAGCAAGGGCTGCACGGTCGTCTACGCCGCTACACCTCGGGAAAGGCTTTGGCCTCGGGATTGGGTGAGGCCGTGTTCGACCGTGCCTTGGCGGACGCCAAGTGGGTGCGCGAACGACTGACCGCTATCGAGTCGGGCCACCCGGAGCGCGCCACGGACTGGGGGAAAGCTGCGCTCGCATGGGCCGACCTGCAGGTCTGCTGGGCCACCACCGCCGACGCGAGTACTGCGGCTGCGCTGGAGAAGGAGGTGCTGGCCGCATTCGCCGCCACAGGCGTGTGGAACCGGGCCGTCTGACGCTAGGCCGCGAGGCCAATATGGTGGCAAGCAGGATCACTATGGCCTTCGGGCCGCACACTTTGACGAGCAAGGACACCCCCGACTGATGGCAGTGACCCAGCAGGAGATCGAGAGCCGGTTGTGGGACGCCGCGGACGAGCTGCGCGTGGCGATGCCCGAAGCGCAGTACTCCTCGGTCGTCTTCCCGCTGATGTTCTGGAAGTACCTGTCGGACACCTGGGAGCACCAGCACCAGGAGTTCCTGGCCGACAACGAGGGCCTGGACAACCTCTCCGCCGAGGAAGCCCACGAGATCGAGTACCGCGACTACCAGTCGTTCGAGATCCCGTTCATCCACTCCGGTACTGTCCAGAAGCGTCGCGCCTCCTGGTCGTCCATCCTCGCCACCGTGACCCAGCCCAAGCTCGGCGAGCGTGTCCGCACCTCCCTGCAGGCCATCGAGACCGCCAACCCCGACAAGTTCTCCCGCCTTTTCGGGTCCATGGCCTGGACCGCCGAAGAGGTCCTCCCGGGCGAGGTCCTGGGGGCCGTTATGCAGGCGATGGACCGCGTCCCGAAGATGCACGAGGGCAACATGTCCCACGATGTGCTCGGCGGGGCGTACGAGTACCTGCTCAAGCGGTTCTCCGACGGGTCCGGCACGCGCGCCGGCCAGTTCTTCACCCCGCGCGAGGTCGTCGAACTGATCGTCGAACTCCTCGACCCCAAGGCCTACGAGTCGGTGTACGACCCGACGTGCGGGTCTGGCGGCATGCTCATCGCCTCCGCGAACCTACTGAAGGCTCACGGCGGCCGCGGATACACGCTCAGTCTGCACGGCCAGGAAGCTGTCGCGGACACCGCGGGCGTTGCCCGCATGAACCTGTTCATGCACAACCTCACCCAGTTCCAGGTCGAGGTGGGGGACACCCTCAAGGACCCACGCTTCAGAAAGCCTGATGGATCGGTTGCGCAGTTCGACGTGCTCCTCGCGAACCCGCCCTACAGCCTGAAATGGAAGCCCTGGGCCCAGGACCCGCGCGCCATCGGAGGAGTCGCCCCGCAGTCGACAGCGGATTGGGCGTTCGTACAGCACATGATCGCCAGCATGGGGCCGAAGAAGGGGCGCGCTGGCGTCGTCCTCCCGCACGGCGTCCTCTTCCGCGGCGGCCAGGAAGCAGCCATCCGTCAGCGTGTTCTGGACGACGACCTGCTGGAGGCGGTCATCGGCCTGCCAGTGAACCTCTTCTACAACACCAGCATTCCCACAGCCATCCTCGTGTTCCGTGCCCCTGGTACCAAAGCGCCGGAACGGCAGAATGGCGTGCTGTTCATCGACGCCTCCAGGCGATTCACTAAGGCCAAGAATCGCAACGTTCTCACCACATCCGACATCGCAAACGTCGTGGCCGCCTACAACGCCAAATACGACGCTGACGGCAACCCGCTGGACCCCGGAGAGTCGAGTGGACTCGGGGCACGGTTCGTCCACACTGCGGAGATCGCGGCGAACAAGTACGACCTCAACCTCGGCCGTTACATCAAGCAAATCGCCGCCGAGGAGGAGGACCTCGGTCCCCTCATCGACGCCTACAACCTTGCCCGGGCCGAGCGCCAAATGACGGAGCAGCGCATGCTTGCGGTCCTCTCCGCCGCGGGCATCGAGGGCTTCGATGAGTGACTGGCAGCAGGTCAGCATCGGTGACCTGGAGGCCCCTGTGCACCGCCAGGCAGCCGTTCCGCCGCAGGGATCGAGGACTTCGATGAGTGACGGTTATCCGCTTCGCTCGCTCGGCGAGGTAATGCGCATCGACATCCAACGCACACCCATGAAGCCTGCAACTACCTACCGCCTGGCCGGGGTTCTCAATGCAGGGAAGGGGGTTGTCGCTAAGGGGGAAATCGACGGTGAAGATACCGAGTACGCAGCAATGAACGTGCTGCGCGCCGACCAGGTCGTAATGCGAAAACTGACTGCATGGGAAGGCCCGATCACCGTAGTTCCGGCTGAGTTTGATGGATTCGTCGTCAGCAACGAGTTCCCGACGTTCACGCTTGGCCCAGACCTGACGCCCGACTGGATGAGACACCTCTGCCGCTCGCCGCGACTCTGGGCAGAAATGAAGAGCCGCGTGAGCGGGACGGTTCAACGGCGCAAGCGCCTCAATCCAGAGCAACTATTGCAGATCCAACTCCCGATCCCACCCCGCGAGGTGCAAGCGCGAATCGTCGAGGTGCTGGATGCGGTCGATGACCAGGTCGCCGCGCTCGACACCGAAGCGGATGCGTTGCAAAACGTTCTACGCCGCCGCCGCGCTGACTCGCTGACCGAAATCCCAGCCGTTGAAGTCCGTGCGGACGAGGCATTTAGCATCATGATGGGACGCCAGCGCTCACCCCAACGTGCCACCGGCCCGCATATGACTCCCTACCTACGTTCTGCCAACGTCGGTTATGGAACCCTGGATCTCTCCGACGTACTTGAGATGGACTTCAACCCCGGCGAGCGTGAGACCTTCGGGCTCCGCTATGGGGATGTCCTGGTCTCCGAGGGGAGCGCAAGCGAGACCGCAGTGGGAATGCCCGCCATGTGGCGGGACGAAATCCCCGCTCCGGTCTGCTTCCAGAACACCCTGCTTCGCTATCGCGCCATCCAAGGCGTCAGCATTTCGGCGTTCGTCAATCACTGGTGCCTGTGGGCGTACGAGTCCGGAAAGTTTCGTGACGTCGCTGGCGGAACCAACATCAAGCACATCGGTTCTAGGCGAGCCGTACAGATGCGAGTGCGTCTCCCGAACGTCACCGACCAGGCTCGCATCGTGACAGAGCTCGACTCGATGAGCGAGGTCATCGCGACGACCCGCGCAGAGGCCGCCTGCCTTCGTGAAGTCCGGGCCGCGCTGCTGGCGGGGCTCCTGGACCGCACCATCGACATCGGGTCTGTTGAGTCGGAGGTCTGAGCCGTGGCAAAGGGCGTTCGGGAGCGCGAATTCCAGAACTTGATGATCCAGTGGTCTCTGCCGATGGGGTGGGGCTTCACAGCAGGCAGGTCGCTGCCGCGTGGGACTACGCAGACGGTGGCCGCCGGACAGCTGCGGGACGCCGTCGTCCGGCTCAACTCCGCGGTGATCGACGGGTTCGACGTGGACACCGTGGTGGAGGAGATCATCGCCACGGTCAATGCCGTCGACGGCGGGCTGGTGCGGGCCAACGAGCAGGTGTTGCATCTGCTCCGTGGGCACAAGGAGTTCCGGGCCAACGACGGCTCGTGGCACGCTTTGAAGGTCATCGACTTCGAGAACCCGACCTCCAACACGCTGGTCGTGTCCGACGAGGTGACCATCACCGTACCCGGCAAGACTTCCCGCCGCTTCGACCTCGTCTACTGGGTCAACGGCCTGCCTCTTGTCGTGGTCGAGGTGAAGTCCCCGACGGCGAAGTCCGGTTGGGCCGACGCCGCCCGCGAGATCAACGACGTGTATGCCACCGACTATCCCTGGTTCTTTACGCCCAACGTGTTCTCGGTTGCTTCAGATGGGCTGAAGTTGCGGTTCGGTGCTGCCGGAGCGCCGACGAACCTGTGGCAGACGTTCCGGTCCACGGCCGACGACGAAGCGCTGTCGGGGCGGGCGGACGTGCAGCGTTCCGTCGAGCTGCTGCTGAACCCGGCCACAGTCTTGGACATCCTCGCGAACTTCGCTCTCTTCGGCACCTCGGGCGGCGGGGTGGACCAGAAGTACCTCCCCCGCTATCCGCAGATGGAGGCCGCACACCACATCCATCAGCGGGTCCTAGCGGGCGGTTCGAAGGGCCTGGTCTGGCACCACCAGGGGTCCGGCAAGACATGGGTGATGGTTTTTGCAGCCTCGCTGTTACTGGCTGACCCTCGCACCGAGTCACCGACGATCATCCTGCTGTCGGACCGCACCGACCTCGTCCGGCAGACATCCGGGGTGTTCACCTCCGCGATGGGGCACGCCTATTTCCACCGACCCGCCAGCAGCCAGGCGTTGCGTTCCCTGCTGGCGGATGATGTGCGCGGCGTTATTTCCACGACCGTGCACAAATTCGCCGACGCCGGCAAGAACCTGTCGACCCGCGACAACATCATCGTGCTGGTCGACGAGGCTCACCGCACCCAGTCGTCGAAGAAGACGTCCTTGGCCGGTCAGATGCGGGCGGCGTTGCCGAACGCGAAGTTCTTCGGCATGACTGGCACGCCCGTGCGGAACCTCTCCACGGACACGTTCGCACTCTTCGGCGAGGAGGCCGACCCGGGCAGGGTTCTGCACCGGTATTCAGTGACGCGGTCGCTGCGCGACGAGGCGACGGTCCCGGTGATGCTGGACCCGCGGCCGGTCGTCTTCGAGATGGACGACCAGGCGTTGCAGGCCGAGTTCGACGAGTTCGCTGACACGTTCGACCTTGACGACCCCGACCGTGAGGCCCTGTCCCGGAAGTTCGGGCGCCTCACCTCGGTGTTCGCCAACCCGGACCGCGTTCACGCGGTTTGCCAGGACATCGTGGACCACTACCTGGCCGGCGCCTATCGCAACGGCCTCAAGGCCCAGGTCGTCGCGTATAACCGCGAGCTGGCCGTGGCGTACACCCACAAGATCAATGAGCTGCTTGCTGGCTTCGAGACGTCACAGGTGCTCGCCGAGGTCGGCAAGCACGACCGGATCACCGCCGAGGTGAACATCCACGTCTCGGACGCCAAGGACGAAGATCCGGCCATGCGACCCTTCCGGCTCTCGGAGACCGACGAGGAGGAACAGAAGCGCCGGTTCCTCAGCCCGGACGACCCGCTGTGCTTCCTGGTGGTGACCGCCAAGCTGATGACCGGCTTCGACGCCCCCAACGAAGGCGTCCTCTACCTAGACAAGCCGCTCAGGGCTCACACGCTGTTCCAGACGATCACCCGCCCGAACCGCACCTGGGTATCCCCGACCGGATATGTAAAGACGTCCGGGGTAGTCGTGGACTACATCGGCCTGGCCGAAGAGGTCCAGCGGGCCGTCGTCGACCCCACCGCCGGCGAGGACAGCAAGGGCGGCGGGTTCGTCACTGATCTGTCCGACCTGGTCACCGAGTTCCGTGCTGCGTTCGCCCGCATCGAAGACCTCCTCGTGGATGTGGAGGGCCTGGACCTCACCGTCCACGGCTACGAGTCCGTCCGAGCCGTCAACAGCTTCCTGGACGCCAACCCGGAATCCGCCGCCATGTTCGCCAAGGACTACCGGCTTCTGGCCCGCCTGTACCCGCTCATCAACACCGACAAGCGGGTCGCCAAGTACCGGGACGGCTTCGGCCTGTTCGGGTCCGTTTACACCACCTTGTTCAAGAAGTCCTCCGATGAGGAACGCAAGCAACGGCTCAGCGAGCTGGGCCCGATGGTCTTGGAGATCATCAACGCCCACGTGCACTCGTTCTCCGTGGCCGCGTCCCAGGATGAAGCCCTCGTCCTCGACGCCCAGGGCATCGCCATCCTCAAGGAATTGCTGGCGCTCGTCCGCCCCAAACCCGGCAAAGACAGTGGGGAGCAGAAGCCGCCGTCCGCGGCGGAGATCCTGGACGAGATCAAGGCAGCTCTCGATAAGGGCGTCGAACCGGGTTCAGCGAAGTACACCGCCCTCGCGGAGCGCATCAAGCAGTTGCGGGACCGGATCATCCAGAACGCCCAAGGTGCCCTGGAGTTCCTGTCCGAGGCACTCCGGGTGGCCCGCGCCGTTGTCGACGCGGCGAAGCATCCCGACGAGGCTGTCGTCCTGGACGACGACCGCATAGGCGTGCTGTCCCAGATCATCCACGACCACGCGCCGACCGGCCTGACGATCACCGAGCGGAACCTGGCGGAGGAGATCGACCGCGTGGTCACACACACCCTCGCGAAGTCCTGGGACAACGCCGACGCCCGGAACCGAGGCGTCCGCCGCGCTACTGCCGCAGTCTTCCGCCGGTACACGCTCAAACCGGTGGGCGAGCCGTACGACTCCACTGTCGCCTACATCGAAGCGCATTACCTCGTCGACTGAACCGGACGGTGTTGCGGCCGCCGGGCCTCACGCTTGGGATCAGCGGCCAGGGCGATAGATGCCGTGCGCGGCGTCGAGGTCGTCTGCCCAAGCGTTGGGTGCGTCGGTCGTGCGGCCGCCACCCGCGGTCGCACTGCGGTAGTGCGGGTGCGTGGCGGCCGTCCGCGAGGTGACGCGGGCCTCAATACGGTCAGGATCTCGTGTTGTTGATCGTCGGTGAGCGCCCCGAAACCCTTGGCCTCGGCGCACAGGTCGCTCCAGCGCACCGTGTTCCCGAGTCGGGCGGCGTGTTCGAGGACGTCGCGGATGGCCTCGGCGATGTCGGAGAGGTCCCTGTCGGCCCGAAGGCTGGCCTGCCGGATTGGCGTCTTACGGTGGGGAAGAACAGTGCCTGCGGGTTTCGGTGTGGATGCGGGAACGGATCTCGCTGACGGCTGCGGCGGTTTGGGTTGGGGGACAGGACGTACCGAGAGCGCGCGGTGCTGCCAGGCACGAACCTCGGCGCGTTCCTCATCGGTGAGGAAGCGGTCGGCAATCCGGGCGTGATCGCCGAGTTGGCGGGTCAGTCGCCGGAAGGTGGTGGGGCTCGGGTGGCCGTCGTTGCGCCGCAGCCGCTGGTAGCCGGTCGATGGCAGCGCGGGCCTGGCGTTCGGCACGCGTGACGGGGCGTGGTGCGGTGTGGTCGAACGTGGGAACACCCACGCCGCGGGTCAGGCGCAGCACGGTGTCGTCCGCGGCGCGCAGCAGCGCGTACTCCTCGGGGGTCGCGCCGGAGCGGTGGCTGCCTCGGTGCGGTCGCGGCCGTGGATCAGGTCGGTCAGCCCGGCGCCGTCGTTCAGGGCGGTGCGCAGCGCGGTGATGGCTTCGGCTCGGTCGTCGGCGGGTTGTTCCGCGGCGCGGGGTAGGGCGTTGTGGACGGTGACTGAGGCGGCTTGGGTATCGCGTGGGAGCAGGCCGAGCGGGCGGTGGTCGGTACGTAGACGGCGGATCTTGCGGGTAGTGGGCGTGGTCAGGCCGTCGTGGGCCAGTTCGCATTCGGCCAGCTCGAACCAGTCGGTGCCGTCGTGGTGTTCCGTGCCAAGCTGGACGCGGCGTGCGGTGCCATCGGGCACGCATCGGATGCGGTGGACGTAGCCGGCCCGGAGCAATTCCGCCGGGTCGGCAGTGATGTCCTCTCCGAGGACGAGCAGCCCGGTGTCGGCGGATGCCAGTGATGCTGAGGCGTTGTAGTCGAGCAGGACGCGCAGGCAGCCGCGGCCCTGGGGTTCTAGCAGGACTTCGTCGAGCCGCGGACCGTCGGCGTCGCGGGGGATGGCCGCGCTGGCGGGGATGTCCTGGTCGGCGAGCCAGGCCCGCAACTGCCTCTTGATGTAAAGGTGGTCGGCGCTGCCAGGGCCGAGTGCGCGACGCCGGCACACGGCGGGATGGTCGGAGTCGGGGACATGGGCGAAGTGACAGGCCCGGTCGGTGTAGCGCCTCGGGGTCAGGCGTTGCCCGCAACCGCCCAATCACAGGCCGCACCAGAAGGTCTTGGTGGGCGCTCCGGAACGCGTCGAGCGCAGAGGCGTCGACGGGCACGACCACGAGAGACTCGGAGTCCGGAGTGCTGGTGACCGCGGTCTGGAGGAGGCGTTTGTCGATCACCATCGTGGTTGCTCTCCCGTCGTCCCGGGGACGAGGGTGGCGCCGCGCTCATAGAGATCGCCTTCAAACCGTCCGCTACTTCGGGTGAGCTGGTCCACGAGGACCCACGAGCTGCCGATGCAGCCCTGTGCTTGCGTCACCAGACTTGTCGGTCCAGCCCGGTACGGTGCGCGCGTGCAGCGCCAGAGCTACATCCCGAACAAACCCGAGAATCGGTGCGAAGCCTGCGACAAGCCGTACTCGCCCCTGCGTAATGGCAAGTGCCAGCCCTGCTACAAGCGTCACCAGCGGAACGGGACCACGGAGTACCTAACCGAACAGCTCGAGGAGATCACGGTCGCCTACGTGATCAAGAACTGTGAGGAGCAAGGGGATTGCTTGATCTGGAGTGGAGTAGTCAGCAAGGAAGGACGACCACAAACCTCGGACAGGCAGGCATGGCGCGAGGAACGCAAAACTCGTCAGGTTCTGCTTCACCGTTGGATGTACGAGCAGCACACTAAGGATGTTCTACGCAAAGGCCAGCATGTTCGCCAAACCTGCGGTGTCCTAAGGTGCCTCAGGCCCGCCCACCTAGAAGTCTCTCGGCCACGTCCGGGACGCACCCCTCTCGGCGAGGCTGGCCAGTACAAGGGGAAGCAGCAAAGAGCAGACCACCTTGAACGGTGCGCGAAAGGTCACGAGTGGACCGAGGAAACGCTCTACGTTGACCCAGCGGGTCGACGCGTATGCCGCATCTGTCAGGTCCGATCCCATCTACGGAGTCAAGGACGGGGCCTAAGCGAGCACACTTGGAAGCGCCGCAAGTCCTGGGAGGAAACGCCGGAGTGTGCCAACGGCCACGTCTACGCAGAGGTTGGCTGGTACTTCAACGGCGAGGCGCGTATCTGTCGGGCCTGCTTCGCCAATAAGGAACGGAGACGGTGGCTGCGTGTCACCTACGGGCTCCTCCCCGAGGACTTCGCAGCCAAGCTCATTGCGCAGGACTTCGCCTGCTACACCTGCGCGCGCCCCTTCGATCCAGACGTCCATGAGCTGACTCCATGCGTAGACCACTCACACGCCAGCGGTCGTGTCCGCAAGCTGCTGTGTCACTCTTGCAACCTTGCGCTCGGCCATGCGAAGGATAATCCCGGCATTCTCCGCGCTTTGGCTGATTACCTGGAGCAGCATGCGGACGACGACGCGGCTGGTGAATCCGCCCAAGCAAACCCACGGCGAAGTCCCATGGAAAGGATCGAAGCGGATGTAAGACGACCCCCGCCAGACGGTGCCGACACCCTGTGGTGAACGCTGCGGCCGTAAATGTTGTGGCGGTGCCGTAGTCGAAGCCGCCAGCAGTTGGACCGTCGCCTTCCGAGCTGGGCACGGGCGAAGGCTATTGCTGTGGCGGCTGCCGAGGTTGGTAGACCGGGCTTTGCTGCCGACGTCGGAGCCGTGCACTTGGCAGCGTGCGCCGGCACGCTGCCACATAGGGCTGGCTGTGGTTGTAGGCGAGGAGCGCCTGGTGGACGTCTCGGCGGTCGCGGGCGCCGTCCGTTGCGGAGCCTTTCGGCTGCGGCCCTGGATGGCATTTGCCCGCATCCATATCGACGCTTCTTAACCGTCTGGCAAGACAGTGGAGTTGATGGTGGTGGAACATGCGGCGAGCTCCCCACAGCAGTCCGCGACGGGGCGCGCTTCGGGTTGAAGGCTGGCTTATGGAGATCGTGAACAGTGCATTTGGCCCGGTGCGCGCCTTCATGGGCGAGTACATCGTTGCTGCCTGGCGCGAAGCCCAAGGAGGCCGTCCGGTCCTCGTCGGAGGCCGGAAGGCGGGCCACGACATCATTGACCAGGACATGCTGATCGACGCCAAGGTGCTGGTCCCCACCACAGTGGGGGAGCGTCGCAGATGGCCGGGACACGACTGGAAGGTCGCCCGCGACCTCCACGCTCACTTCAACCCTGAGAAGACCACGCACGTCGCCTTGGTCGCCCTGCCTGAAGAGATGGCCTTCGAACTTGTCGACGACGAAGGGCGAGTGTCGATCAGCACGAACTACAAAGAAGCCGTCATTTATCTCATCAGAGTGGACGATTTCAACGACCTGCTCGCCCCGGAGGCTGGTGCAGCCGAGCGTTGGCGCTACCTGATCCTCAAGACCACATGGCTGGACCAACACCGGGTGCAGTGAGTGAGCTGATGGCGGCTGTGGAATGGCGATTGACCCTACGTCCCTGACTCTCGATGTGATTGCCCGTACAGAGACTGCGGCCACCGCCGTTGCGCACCTGGCGGTCGGGACCAGGATGACGTTCACCGTTGACGACATTGTGGAAGCAGTGGAGCGTGGACTCCCTGTGTTCTACCCCGTGCCGTCTGCGGACGGCGCGACGCGACGGGACGTCATCGTGCAGATCGCAGGGACATCCTGACCGGGAAGATGTATGACGGCATCTGCCGTGCCGTTCGTGGCGCCGTCACTGTGACGGCGCTGCGAACGGAAGCGTGACGGCGGCACGCCCCCTGGCGGGCCGTGGCTTGCGCCGAGCAGTTCCGAGACCAGCTTCTCAGCTTGCCGTTGCCGGTTCGAGCCGTGGCCCGGCTGGGGCGAGATCAGTCCCCTGTTCGAGGCGCTGAAGGTCGCGTGGCAGCACGGCGGAATGGATGAATGGGCACGGGCCGATCAGGACATCGCGGCACAGCAGATGGTGCTCGTTCCCGATGACGGCAGCGAACCGCTCACCGGCATGCTGCTGCGAATCCACGCAGACCGCGCGCGATTCCGCGGGTGACGCGGCCTTGTTCCTGACCGGCCCGCTCACAGGTGGGCAGCTTCTGGCAATCCGCGAGCGCAGGGGCGGCTCCTGGGCCACCCTTGCGGTCATGCCAGTCGACCCCATGAGTGCCGCTCACCTGAGCGAACTCTCATCCTTGCGAGAGGAGTTACATGCGTGCTTCACGCGTCGCGGCGCCGCGTTGTTTGAACTCGCGGACGCGCTGCTCTGCGCGGACGGGCCGGTCAAGACGTCGGACTCTTGCTTGCGCCGAGCACTGGCACGGGCACGGAGCCCTCTACGACGCGCTCAACCACGGCCGGATCGACACCGGTCGGCTGCGGTACACACTCATGTCATGTCTAGATCGCCCCGCTGCGGTCTGGGGGTTCGGGTTCACCTCGAGCCGCCCCCGGAGACCGTCACTCAGGGTGACGCGACCACCCCCTGGGGGTGGGGCGATACGCGGCGCCTTAGGTAACCAAGGTGACCTGGCCCTTCTCGACGCGGTCTTGCCAGGTGTCGAGGAGGAACTCGGTAATGGTGACAGTGGCGTTGAGTGCGAGCCTGGCGTGTCTGGCGAGGGCTGGACTGGGCGTGGTGCGGCCGTGGCCGAGGCCGAGTTCGTTGCGCAGTTCGGTGAGGGACTGCACGGTGGTTGTGAGCGTGCGCAGGATCTTCTGGGCGGTCTCGCTGCCGCGGGCGCTGGAGGGTACCGATTCGGCCTTGAGGGCGAGGAGGTCGGCGACCTTCTTGTAGAGCTTGGGGATGTCGTCGTTGCGGTCGTGCGGAATGGCGCTGCGCTCGAGGATGAGCTTGAACAGGCTTTCGACGAGTTCCTTGCTGGAGGAGATCGCCGCCGCGGGGTCCCGGTCGAGTCCGTCACGGATGCGTGCGAGGTGTTCATGCAGGACACGGGAGTCGGTGAGTACGGGGCGCGTGTCGAGATGCAGTGCCGGTGCGTCGCCGTGGAAGGCCGAGGTCCGCTTGCTGCCGTAGAGAGGACGCCCACTGATGGCGCCGGTCTGCACGAGGGCGTAGCCGTCGGGCGCGAGGGCGTCGTTGTAGATCTGCAGCAGTTTGGCAGTCTCGGCGCGGTCGTTGCGGACGACGGGATGCAAGGTCTCGGCGAGGAAGGCCAGGAAGACCTCGTCGGAGCCGCGGTGGAGTCCGAACCGGGAGTCGCCGAACACCCAGTCGCGTTCCCAGTCGTCGTTGTTGTAGGTGTGCTGGACGATGTCGCCGGCGACGGTACGGAAACGGCTGTCGTGGCTGTCCAGGGACTGCAGGTCGTACAGGCGCCCGAGGAACTCGGCGTCGTCCAGGCGGCCGGCCCAGTTGATGTTCTCCAGCTGGAGGGTGTCGGCGATGTGGCGGCGGGTGATGTCGGTGATGTGCTGGGCGGACACGGTTGGCCCCCGGGCGGATGTTCGAGTCAGGATTCCCATAACTATCCCAGCCGCCTCGGCGCCGGTCCGCGATTTTCCCGGCAGCCGCGACCCGTCTACGCGTTGGCTTGACAGCAAATTCCAGGGCGTCCCGGACTCCCTCGTCGTACCGTCTTCGTATGTCTGTACGCCGTGAACTCCTGTCCCGCCCTGCGCGCAACGCTGTGCGCGGGTGGATGGGTGTTTTGGTGGTGGCGGCGATCAGCGAGTACTGGGAGAACGAGCACTTTGCCCCTGCCGCGGACTTCACTCCGGGCGAAGGCGGGGTGCGCAAGCAGACCTTTGACGCGTACGCCGCCTCGGTGGACTGGACAGACGTGGACCATGTGGCGCGGGCGCTGCGGGTGTTCGAGTCTTTGTTGCGGCGTATCGACCGTGACGGCCGCAAAGGCGGCGGCGACGGGATTGCCGGTGATGACCTGGCCGAACTGCGTGAGGCGTTCGGGCGTGACGGTGTCCGCGTCGGCGACGACCTGCGCCTGCATACCGCTCAAGTGTCCCGACTGGTCCTCCATGCCACCCAGTTGACCGAGCCATCGGGTATCCACGCCGAACTGGAGCGCGTGCGAAGGTTTGGAGCGGAGCACGTAGACGACGCAATCGGCGCAGCCAAGCAGCTCATTGAAGCGACTGCGAAGGTCGTGCTTCTGGAGCGTGGGCTGCCGGTGGACGAACGAGAGGACCTGCCGGCGCTGATCAAGCAGGCGCAGAAGGCACTTCATCTGCATCCGGCCGCGCTGCCGGCTGCGACAACCACGGCCAGCCCGGACAACGCGGAGAGCATTAGGCGGATTCTGGGCGCGTTGACCTCTGCAGCGATCGGCGTCGCCGAACTGCGCAACCGGTACGGAACCGGACACGGCCGCCTTGCAGCCCCGTCAGGGCTCAGGCCGCGGCACGCACGCTTCGCCGTCGGCACAGCAAGCACCTGGTGTGAGCTGATGCTTGACACACTCGCGGACCCTGATGCCCCTTGGCGCAAGGCCCCTGATGCCGCGTCGGCATCCAGCTGACACGCGAGAGTGGAGCACAGGCCACCCTGGTGGCGGACACAGCGGCTTCGGGGGTGGCTCTCGGTTCTCAGCTCACCGGTCTCGTGTGGGAACGATCCAGGTCTGCATCGAGGGCACGGCAGCGATGCCCTGGAGCAGGTTGGCGGTGATCTCGTCTTGGCCCCGGGCGAGCGCGGTCAACTCGTCCCGGCGAGAGCCGAGGCCGCTGTGTTGTTCGACGACGTCTCCGACGAGGTCGGCAGCGCGTTGGAGTGCTGGCGCCAGCTTCCGCAACTCGGCGATGCCGCTGCGAATGCTCTCGGCCACTTCGCCACTGCCGCCTTCGGTGCGGATCATCGGGTAGGTCTCGGCCAAGGTCGCCAGCAGCGTCAGCGCAGCCTGGCGGACCTTGATCAAGTGTTCGCAAGACTGGGCGAGAAACTGCGCCAAGACTCGGAAGGCGACGAAACTGTCATCCGCCGGCATGCCGAGCGGTGTGGGGCCCAGGGACAGGTCGTGCAGTTCCTCGCCGCAGCCGATGTGCGGGAGATTGACGAAGAACTCGGGTCCGCGGCCGTATCCGGGATCGAAGTCTTCGGCGTGGTCTTTGCATAGTCGCTCCAGGGCGCGCACCGCCCGCAGCACGGGCCGAGGTGCCGGGCCTGAGAACTCACGGAGCGCGGCGCGTAGTTCCGCGGTTGCCTGCCCGAGAGAGCGGGCTACGGTCACGGCTCGGGTCGGGTTGAGGTGGTAAAGAGCCTCGGTGACGCGTCCGGCAGGGAGCCCGTGAATGGCGACGCTGTGGACGAGGCGCCGGTCGTGGTGGGAGAAGGCGCGTCGGGAGGAGAGCATCTCAAGGAGGTGCCAGGCACCGCTCGGTGTTGCCAGGTTGTTGGCGTCCTCGGCCCGAGGGAGAACCGGCAGGTCCATACCCGCCGTACCGAGCAGATTCCAGACACGCGTTCGCGTAGCACTTTCTAGCGCGTCCAGTGCGGTGAATGGCAGGACGGTCAGTGAACTCGAACCCTCCGGCAGACCGTGCTCGACGACGACACCGAGGGCGACCGCGTTCCAGTGGCGATCCCGGGTGAAGACCACGGCTCCCGACATGCCCGCCCACGGCGATTCGTCCGGCATGCTCGCGGGGCGGCTCGACACCACGAGCCGAAGGTGTCCGGAAACCAGGCCGGAGCCAGGGGCGATCGTCCCGATCGTCTGTTCGGTGTCCCGCAAGGGAGGTCTGTGTTGGCGGTCCTGGTGTACGAACTGTGGAAAGCCCGTGGCCCAGCAGTCACGCAGTACTTCGGTGCTGGTCCGGTCGATGCGCGCGAAGCCTGTGGTACCGGCGACGGTCAGGCCGTCGACCTGGAGGACGGCAATGTCGAGCCCGTCCGGGCGGCCGTCGTAGGCCACCGTGCACGAGTAGTCGATTTCACCGGCCCGCACCACGCGTTCGCCGGTGCCGAGGTTGTGGGCTGCTGTCACGGCGATCCCCGGACGGATCACAGTCCCAGATCCGACCTGCCACGCCGGTTGGCCGGGACCGCCCCGGGCCAGGGTCATGACGGGCAGTGGCGCGTTCGGTATGGACTTCGCGGTGGGTTCGGCCGTCACGGACGCTCATCGACTCCGTGGCCGACCTTGATCCTCCGGCCTTGCGGGTCGACGGGCGGATCGAGGTTCACGATCACCTTCTGTACTGCTTGATGCGACACCCCGCCTCCGCTGGCAAGGTCGACGACCCACAGCTTCACGCCCGCCTTGCCGTCCTCGCTTCTGGTGACCCCGACCTGCAACTCGATCTGCACCGCGCCTACCGGGAACTGCATGCCTGCCCCGGCTGCGCGTGCTGCGGCATCCCCCAGTTCGTTCCTGATCTGGTCGATCACCTCAGCGAGCGGAATGCGATCGCCCACGGTCTCCCCCTTCACCTCGTCATGTACGACAACCGGGCGTACTGCCTGGAACATCCGATCACACCACCTGTGCGAAGTCGTCAGCCGGGCAAGGACGACGCCGGTGACATGGTCGGTGGCGCTGGTTCCGTGACCTATGACCTTGTTCATGGAAACCGGCTTCTGATGGACAAAGCCAGCCGGACTGAATCCATAGGGGCTGTGTCGCTACGTCGGCCTGCCGGGCGCCTTGGGTGGACGGAGTACGCATTGTCAGAGCCGGTGGATACGCTCCGAGGCCAACTGAACCGTCTATGTGATGGATGTGGGAAGCGTGGCATCGACGACGCGGCTTGAAGAGGTCTTGCTGATTCTGCCCAAATGGGCGGCAGACCGCGGATTGACCAAGGTCTCAGGAGTCCCGAAAGCGCGCTCTTGCGCGGCGTTGGATCTGTCCGGCGCGTATGCCGAGGCCGAGGACGTCGTGAGGTTGGCCGCGGCTGCAGGGGCACGGCTGCTCTATGTGGACGAGGAGCTGTTCTGCACCGACGACCTGGATCCTCTGGAAGGCGACGACGATGTGCCAGCGGAGGTGCGGGGTGCGGTCGAACAGCTGCTGCGACGCGCGGCCGGATTCGCGAACCGGGTCTCGCAATTGAGCGTCACGTTCTCGGCGGACGGAGTGCTGCATGAATGGCGCGCCGTGGCTGCTTGGTACAGCGAGCTTCTCGACGCGCTGGACGCGTTGATGCCCGATGACGAGGTCGGCTATGTCAGCGCGCAGGAGATCGCCGCGCAGAAGAAGGCGATGGTCGACGCCTTGCTGGCGATGCCGGCGTACCGTGCTGCGCCGTCGGAGCCGAAGCGGCGCGCTGTGGCCATGGCCTCTGACCTGGGCTTGGAGGATCTCGAACGTCCCCTCATGTGGGACGTACTGTCCACGGCTTCCCAGCGGGTGATCCTGGCGGCGGGTCGTGCCTACGACGAACTGGAGGCCGATCTCGCGTCTGTTGTCGCCGGCCTGGCCGATTACTCCCCGTATCAGCAGGCGTCCGGCCAAACGGCCAAGCGCGCCCATCTTCGCGATTTCGTGCAGCGCCGGGTGGGTGGCTATGCCCCGCCGTCGCGGACGGTGGCTCTGGTCGAGGACGCCGTGAAGCAGGCCACTCGAAGTGCCTCAGGAGTCGGGCTGTTCGCTCCTGCGTGAGCTGCGGTGCCGCGCAGCCCTACCGGGCTGTGCGGCCCGAAGTTGTCTGGTCGGCTCCCGACTGATCGTCCGGGTGAGTGAATGTGGCGAGCCTCCAGGTTTAAGGTGCTGTAGACATATATTCGGTTGGCCATGGCGGCGGGTGGGCCGCGTTCCGAGTGCGGAGGGGCTGTGCGGGTTGCGGCAGGGGTCTCGGCTTCTTCCTACTCGTTGTCAGCCGACCAGCGATTGGCCCTGGAAGGATGCGTGGCGGCGGCGTCGCTGTTGACGACCGCCGAGGGCGACCCGCGTGCGAAGGTGCGGATGCTCATGGAGTGTCATGGCCGCCTGGTTCGTGCTCACGGACCTGCGCGCCGTGCACCCGGGTTTGCCGAGTTTGTCGATCAGCTCAAGAAGCCGTTGGCCGAGCTGATGCCGCCGGGCGTCGTTCCGGGGCACATCGGAAGCCTGAAGCTCCTCAACGCGGACGGTACCGCGTCCTCCGACCTTGAGCACTTGGCGTTCGAGGGGCCCGTTGCGTGGGATGCCAGCCATGGGTTCGATGTGGACCGCGAGCACTTGCGCAGCGTCGTGCGGGCGGCGTCGAAGTCGCATGCGAAGCAGTCGTTCGCGCGGCTGACGCCCGAGACGGTGCAGAACGTCTTGTTCAAGGCGATGAAGCATGCAGGTGAGAAGGTCTACGTGAGCTGCCGGGACGTGGTGACTGCGGCGCCTGTGCAGAAGGTGCGCGCGATCGGTCATCTTCCTGCGCCTTTGCGCGCGCTGGAGGTCTACACGGACATCCCGGCGGATCGCAGTTTCTGCGACCGGTTCGCCCGGTGCCCGTTCTGCCAGTGGACGATGCGGGTGCATGCCTTGCCGGGCGGCGCTGCCCGGTTCGAATGCGATTGGCCTGACCATCGCGACCGCGGCGCGGTGTTCAGGCTCGTCCGCACCCCCAGCGGCGAAGCGCTCAAGTTTGATGGTGACCTGCGGAAGCCGGAGATGCTGCCGCGGTTGGAGCCGGTCGGCGACTACCGGGCCTTGTCCTATGGGCTCTGGCTGTGGGTCACCATTCCCGGCCGCTTCGAGATGGCGTTGGCGGACGCGCTCCGCTTGCTCGGTGCGGACGTGGAGATGTGGCCGTTCGGGGACATGTACGACCTGCATGTCGAGAAGAACGGGCGGGTGTGGCGTGTGGACGCGAAGACCTGGGCGTCGATGTACGAACTCGCCGACGAAATGTGTGAGGCACCCCCGCCGGGGCGGGACTCCTACATCGTCATCCCGGACAAGCAGGCCCAGTACGCGAGCCTGGTGCGGCGGGCGGTGAAGGCGCAAGGCTGGAAGGTGCTGACCGGGCCGGACCTCATCGCTGCCGTCGAGGCGGCATGAGCGACCGTGCGCTGGTCGCTGCGCTGGCCATCACCGAGCACTACCGTCCGGACAAGGACGACCACGGGAACGTCGTCGTCCGCCTGGAGGACGCCAGCGCGATGATGTCCGGCCGGCAGGCCCGCACCTGGTCCGAATGGAGCACGCTGCCCTACCCCGAGCAGCAGCGCGTCGGGCGGATGATCAACCTCCGCCCCGCCGAGGCCGTGCGGCTCGAACGGCTGCAGGAGAAGGTCACCGAACTGGCTCGGGACCCGGATTCTGCGCTGTCCGCCCACTACCGAGCCGTTTTCACCGGCGACGACGGCCTGGTCGATTCTTTGATGCCACGGCACGGCCGACATCCATTCGACGTCGCGGACAAGGCTATGGACGCAATCGAGGACGCGCGCCGCGAGCCGAAGCTGTCGATCGTCGAGGCAGGGGTGTGGGAGGCAGCAGCCGGCAGCCGCACGGTCGCGCTGGAGGTCTCCGACCGCAGCAAACTCGCCCTCAAGGTCCCGCATTTCCGCACGGCCCCGCACCTGTCCGCAGTGCTGATGGACTTGGACGCGCAGCTGCGGACAGCCGGCAAGCTGGACCGGAAGATGCCCGGCACCCCGTACCGGCGGCGCCAGCTGAAGAAGATGTTCACGGAGGCCTTCGGCTACCGCCACGGACAGAAGAACCTCGTCCCGGTCTCCGCTGGCGTCCTCAAGTGGCTCAGCGCGCCGACCGGCATGGGCAAGAGCGTGTGGGCGGTCGTCCTGTGCGTCCACATGGCCGAACTCGGGGTCCCCATCACGCTCGTCGTAGGGGAGAACGACGATGTGTACTCCATGGTGGCGGAGGTGAGCCAGGCGTTCGAACTCCTGAGGATCCAGCAGACCTGCGTGCCGCTGACATCGCCGAACGGACGCCACGAGTTCGCATACAAGGCCGTCAAGCCGGACATGGCCGGCATCCCCCTGGCGCTGCTTTCGTCCAAGACGCTGTGGCGTATCGGGCAGGCCGGGTACGGTTGCGCGGTCAAGGACCAGCTGGAGCGGCCGCCGGCCGACTGGGACGGCCGAGAAGCGTGCCGCAGCTGGGTCAAGCGCGGCGCCGGGTTCGACGGACCGGTGACCAAGCACTACTGCCGGTTCGTCAACGTCTGTGAGAAATTCGACCAGCTCCGTGCCGCTCAGGACGCACTGGTCGTGATCACCACACACGCGTACTTCCGCCAAGGACGCACGCATCTGCCGGTGTGGATCGACCACACGCTGTACCGGAACACCACCATGGAGAGGCTCCTGCTGGCGCGTTCCGCGGTCGTGTTCCTCGACGAGGTCGACAAGTTCCAGTCCATGGGATTCGACGCGGACACCAGCGAACTGGTCCTGGCCTGCCACGGCCAGCGCACCACGGTGCTCCGCGATCTCGTTTCCGGTCTCGACCACGTGCCACCGCGCGTGTCGCTCAAAGTGCGGCCCCCGGTTACCCGACTGCGCTACCTCGCCGAGCAACTGCTCGACCTTGTCGCCGCCGGTGTGATCCGCCTCAACCCACTCGACGCAGCCCGACTGGCGGCCGGCGAGGACGTGCACGAGATCGCCGCCGCCGCCCGGGGCCGGCAGCACTGGTACCAGGCGTCACGCTGGGACCGCGACCTGCTCGAAGTCCTCATCGGCGTCGAAGAACGAACATCTGCCACACAGGCGCAACTCGACGAGCTCCAAGCCCTGCTCCCGCCGTCCGCTGTCCGTCCCAAGGACCGGGTGGAGGCCAACCGACTGCGACCAGCCCTGCTTCCGGTGCACCGTTTGTTGACCACGATGGTCAGCCTCGACGAGGACCCCGACCAGGGCGTCGGACAGACCATGGAACTGGTCAAGGACCGCCTCCGAGAGGCACTCCGCGTCGTCGTGATGGACAACCGCCCGCGTGACGCGTTCGTCGACGACGACAACGAGCTTCCGGCCGCCGAGTACGAGGACTTCGTGGTTCGGGAGACCGCAGGCATCCTGCATGCGCTGATGCTCAAACTGTGGCTGACCACCCTCGAACGATGCGTCTTCGAACTGGCCAACCGCGCCGACGAACTGCGCGACTCCGGCCTGCGGGCTGCCACTTCGCTCGCCGACGGCATGGGCGTCTACGGATCCAAAAGCGTCATCCCCTTCGGCCCCCTCGGCCGACTCATCATCGGCTTCCGGTTCAGTGGCATCGACGACCCCCAAGGCCAGCCGAAACTCAGACTGGAGACGCTCCGCGGCGACTCCCACGCCTACACCGCCGACCTCGGCGACACCGTCGCCCTCGCTCTGGCCGGACACCAGCGCGTCGTTCTCGGCGTCTCGGCGACCGGCTACTTTCCCGGGGCGGCCCGTACCCACCTCATCGTGGACCCGACCTGGTGGATGTGCGACGACAACGCCGGGAGAGTCGACTTCTACGCCAGTACACCGACCAAGAACGGCAAACCCGTCCAGGTCGGCGGCGGACGATTCGCGGACCGCGACCGCAACACGTACGACCTCGGCCACGCCTGGGCACCAGACCTGTTCGCTGCCCTGGAACGTCTGCGCAAGAACCCGGCCACCCGGCACCGTGCCCGCGCCATCGTTGCCGTCAACTCCTACGTCCAAGTGTTCCTCTTCCTCGCCGGCGTCCTCGCAGGCATCACCGCAGAGGGGGAATTCCTCGAACTCGTCGCCGCCGAACCCGACAGCGACGAGGCGAAGCAGAACCTGCCCCCGCTATCCGACCTCGTACGCCGACTCACCCGCGACCGATTCGTCGAACTGGTCCGCCTCGGCGGCCAAGTCCTGGCCGCTCCGACGTCGCGCATCGCACGCGCCTTGAACCTCCTGGTCGCCGCGCCCAGCGGCAAGCTCGAGTCCGCAGTGGCCCTGATCGCACTGGCCGTACGGCCCGTCATGCCCTTGGACTCCATCGCAGACCTCGCCGCGAACGTCGCCGCCTACGCCTACCGTTGCACCAAACCCAGCGCCGACCCAGCCGCCGAACTGCGCTACGGCCGCACCGTCGCGTTCCAACGGGTCCTGCGCATTCTGTCCGCACCCAAGCGATTCACCGCACTACCGCAGGAACTCAAGAACGACCTCATCGCCTCGATGCTCGTCGAACTCGAGCAACTTGTCGGCCGCGGCCGTCGCGGCCAAACCGACGTCGAAGTGCACTTCCTCGACGGCGCGTTCCACGACACCCGGTGGGGCAGCGACCTGCCCCAACTGATCCGCGACCTGTTCGCCTCCTACACCCCGAACCAACTGCAGATGATGGGCGCCATCCACGGCCGCACCGCCGAGTCGATGCTCGACTACGCCGCCGCTCCTGACCTGCTCCAGAAACTGCAGACCGCCCGCAAGGCCGCGACCAGCGGTCGACCGTGACCGCACCGACGAGAAGAGCAGCCGTGACCTCGGAGCCCTTCGGCCGACCGCCGTTCGACGGCTGGCGCCTGCGCCAACTCGCCTACCGCATCGCCCCCGACGACTGCGGCACCGTCAACGAGCAAGTCCTCGCACCCGCCGCCATCGATCTGTGGGACGACCTCGCCCTTGGCTACAAACAGCGCTGCGGGGACACCCGCGACGTACAACCCCCCATCAAGGCCTTTAACACGGTCCTGCGATCCCTGCACGGAGACTGGGCTCGTCTCGTCATCCAAGACGACAGGCTCCGCCTCCTCGGCCGAACGCCGTTCGACGAAGACGACCTGCGCGACGTCTTCCTCTACTGGGCCGAAGCCGTCCTCCCAGGTTCGCGCGGAACCGACCTCGGAACCCGCCTGGGAGACATGACCGCGGCCGCGGCGCCCCGCACACGCGCCGTCCCCATGCCCCGCCGCAACGGGGAGGTCACCGGCGACTGGTGGGCCGGCGAAATCGCGGCCTGGCACCTCGCCGAGCAACTCGCCGCCCAACCCTGGGACCTCGACGGACACACCATCACCTGGCGGATGGACACCGACGGCCACCTCGTCGCCTGGGACCACACCATCCCCAGCCCCAAACAGCCCAACAGCGACCGTCGCCACCAGATGCCCCGCCTGACCATCACCTCCGCCTCCTACGGCTACCTGCCCGAACCCGTCCTGATCGCCCGCGCCGCCGCCACCCGACTCGCCCACCGCTGGTACGGAGTCAGAACCGTCCTCCTCCACGAGCCCGGCCACCCTCTGCTGCTTACCGCCCGCACCGACGGCCCCGCACACAATCCCCGGCTGAACGTCGCCGCGGTCGCCGTAGCCCGCCGTCTTGCTGGCCGCCCTGACATCCCGCGTCAGGCCACGCTTCCGAGCGTCCCGGACAACCTCGACGCCATCCCCCTGGCGACCCCAGGCGATCAAGCACCAGGACTCATCCGCGCCGTCGCGCCCAAGTCCGAGAGCCACCCGCTCGGCCGCGGCATGGGCATGGAGTTCGGCCGACAGCTCCATGAACGAATCGCCCTGGCGAACGAACCGCTGTCGCAGCGCATGCCCATCGCCATTCCCGTCACCGGCGTCGCACTTCCCGACGTCGTCGGCGACCGCAAACATGCAGGGCCCATCAACGCAGCCGACCTCGCCACCACCCTGGACGCAGCAGGCATCGGCGTCCTGCGCCTCGTCGCCCTGTGGTCCACACCCGAGACCCGACTGCGCATGCAGACTGGGGCGATCGAACAGCTTGGCTTGCCACCCGACTTCGTGGCAACCGACGGGGCAGCCCACCTTGCCTGCGGCGGTCGCGTCGAACTCGTCTTCGCGGCAGACCGTCACCACGTCCTGGAACACGGCACTGCGACTGCCGAGCAACGTCGGCAGCGCATCGCCGACGACCCATGGTGGAAAGCCCGGCGCGGGACCGCGATCGCCGTCCTCGCCGAAACCGACTACGACGCATCCCGCCAGTACTCCAACGCCGGCGAACGCGCCCAGGCCGAAGACCAAGACGGCAAGCACTTGTCGCGCCGCGCATTCGCCGCACTGGGAGCGACCACGCAATACCTGCGGTTTATGACCGCGACCAAACCGGCACCGCCACCTCCGAAGAACCCGCGGTCAGGAAAGCCCAAGACCGCGGCCTCCCACCAAGTCTCCAAACGCGAACAAGAAGCCTGGGAGAGCCAGCGAGCACACGCGGTCACCAGCGCGTACCGCGATCTCCTCCGCGGCCAAGGACTTGTGGACGCACGGCTCAGCCACGCGTTCGGCAAGCGGAAACCCGCCGACCAGTGGCACGTCGGCATCTGGATCCGCCGACACGCCACCCGCCGCCGGCCTGGTCAACCACGGCCCGCAGGACCAGGCGAAGCCACAGTCATCCTCACCGCCATGCGCCCCCACCGTGCCGACGGTCCGTGGCAGACCTGGACCTGGACCCCCGCCCAACACCGCTGGCTCCCACACGGCGAAGCGACCGCCAAACTGCACGCCGCAAACCTCGGTGTCCCCGCCGACGACGCGGCCATCGCAGCGCTCGTCCGGGAAGCTCTCACCGCGATAGGCCATCAACTCCCGGACCGAAGCCCGGCCGTCGTCTACGTCAACGGCGACGCCACCGAGCGCATCTGGCCCGGACTCAAGGACGCCAACCTCGGCCTTCCCACACCCTCCGGCACCCCGCCGGAGCGATGGCTTCCCGGCGCGGGCAATCCCGCCACCCAGCGGCCGCGCGCCGTCATTCGCGTCCTACCACCCAGCGACAGACTCGCCCGCCCAATCGGCACCCACAGATGGACATGGGACGCCGAAACCAACCAATGGACAGAGACACGCCGAAAGACCGTGCGCACCCTGTTCCAGCTCCACACCGAACAGAAAGGTCACGCCGTCGCCGTCGGCACGTTCGTCCTCGCCAACATCCCCCGGAACTTCTCCGAGAGCACCACCCGTCCCGGACGGGACCACACCCGTTGGGCCACTGAAGAAGCAGGCCGCCTCCGCAAGACGGCCTATGCGCACACCAGCGTGCACTTTACGGTCATCCCGCTAGACCCGAACACGGACATCCTGACCCTCGGTCGCGACGCTGCAGTCCTGACCAACCAGGGAGCAGCCTGGGATTACCGCCAAACCCTGCCCGCCCCCCTCCATATGGGACGCAAGGTCGACGAGGACCATCCGCACCATCGGCGGAGCCACACTGACGAAGAGGAAGCGTCGTAGAGAATCCGCGACTTTGGGTGCGGTTGGTCGGCTTCGTTCGAGGCCCCGGAACCATAGCTTGAACTCCAAGCGGTCACGGGTGCACGGGCGAGATCCCGCCTGTCGATCGCGCATTGCCTGCCAGCGGTGTTCGCCTTCGGTCTGGGCCACAAGTCCGAAGACCGAGCAGCGGATCATGTTGTGCCCGAAACGGGCGTCCGCAGTCACCGGATGGCCCGGAAGGAAACGAGCGAAACCGGCAGCGGCCACACCGGATCGATATCACTGCTCATCCACATCACGTACGGCAGCAGCACGATCCCTCCAGCCATTCGGCGGCCACGACAACCGCGTGGCCCGCCGACACCCGATCTCCTTGCCTGGTCGGCTCACGAGTCGTCATCGACTGCGGAGAGGCAGCGTGTGCACGTACCCTCTTGCGCGCCGCAGCGTCCCAGAGCTGCGAGCAGGCGGTGCGCAAACTCATGCGCGTCGATCCCCCCGACAGGCTTGCCGCTCTCCGGGTCGTATGTAGGCAGGTAGAACCCTTCCCGGTTGAGTACTCCCGTCTCACGGAAGACACCGAACAGCGCCGAGTATTCACGATCAGTCATGCAGACCAGGCTGGCATTGCCCGTCGACCGAGGAGTATGAAACGCCTGTCTCGCGCCGCGGTATGCCAGGACGTGCTGGTACGGGAGCATCGTCTGGGGTGGCATTTGGCGTTGAGGTCTGTGCGGCAGGCGGTCGGGCTGCTCGCCGCCCGTAGGGACACGCAGGTAGGCCCGTCTCTGCTGACGTTCGACGCCATCGCTGAGGCCTACGGAATGGAGGAGGTGCGCGAAGCGGCGGCAGACTGGTACTCGTTGGTGGTCGGGACGCCCAGTACCAGATCAACTGGTCGCGACGGAACGGCGTAGCCGGACGCCGTGCCGGGGCGCGCCTTGCGGAGTCATCGCGCTCAGACAGCCTCGTTCACCTGCCAACCTTCTGTCGCAGGCGCCCACGCCGTGCACCATGGCGGCGTGTTCTCGGGATGTCGGGGAGGACACCGGCGTCAGGCGGAGCCTCGGCCTGGTGCGTGTCGGGCAGGCGGAAGATCTCGTTGCGGTCCCAGGCGCGGAGTCCGGGTAGCGGTGCGCTGCAGAACGGCGGTGTAGGGCGGGACTTTGGCGACCGTGTTCAGATCAGTCGCGGGGCCGTAGCGCGGGCGGCACCGGCGGTCGGCTTGGTGGGGGACTTGTCCAGGGTGACAGGGGTGATGCCGCGGACGCGTTTGCGGGGGCGGGGGTACGTGTAGCCGTAATCGGCGGTGGCGTCGCGGAGTTCGACGATGGTGTGGGTGAGGATGCGGTGACTGTGAGCGAGGTGGCGGTGGCGGCGTTCACCGACCGCGACGGAGGGTTGTTCTTGGTGGAACGGGTTATCCGCGGTGGCGTAGTGGGTGCCTGCTTCGGCGAGTGCGGATGACACGTGGCCGAGTGCTTCGGTGGCTTGGGCAGTCGTGCGGGTGAGGATCGCGGTGGTGTGTTGACCATGAGGGCTCAGGCCGGCGAAACCGGAGCGAACCTGTGATTCGTCGGCGGTGGCGGCGATGACTTCGGCGAGTCGGCTGGCGAGGAACCCGAGGTCGAACGCGGTGGGGGCGTCGGGGAACGCTGTGGTTCCGTGGGGGGCTTCGACCTTGTGTTTGCCGAGGCGTCGGCGGATCTGGTCGAGGGCGTCGGCGATGTGCAGGGTCGCGGTGGTAGTGGCGGTGGGGGTACTCGATCACGCGGGGTGGGGCCTCTTCCGGCTGCTGGGTGCGGGGTGCTCGTTGGCGGGTGTGTCAGCGGTGCGCGGTGGGATGGGCGACGGCGGGGATTTTGCTGGGTGGGGCCGTCGGGCTGCGCGGTCGCGCGGAGGCGGGCCGGGTGCAGCCACGCGGGGTTGCGTCTGGGGTGTGGGAGGTGTGCCAGCGCCGCCGTAGGGCATCAGCAGGGTCGAGCGCGCGTGCGGCTGCCGCGGCGAGGTGGTGCGCGGGGAGACGCGCCTGGGCGGCCATGTCGGCAATCTGTGCGGCGCATTGATGCGTGCGGCGCAGCAATGCGTGGCGCAGGACTTGCCGGGCTTCGTAGGCGGCGCTGATGCCGGTGCCGCCGGCCAGCAGTTCCGTGACGCGGTGGGCGTCGAGGCGCAGGCCGGCCAGGTAGCCGGCGGTGTGGGCTTCCCAGAGCAGGGTGACCGGGTCGATGCGTTCGCCGCGGCGGTCGAGGGCGCGCAGGCACGCAAACAGCGCCGCGTGCGTAGGGTGCGCGAAGTCGTCCGGTGTGAGCCAGTCGACGTCGGCGAGCCCTGCGGGGGCGGCGGCCAGCGACCGCAGCACCATCTCCTCTTCCACCGGGGCCTCGTCCGCGCGGGCTCCCACGGGGACGGTTTGCCGGGCGGGAGGTGCTGCCCGTCGCGGTGCGGGGTGGGCCGCCCGGGTCCGGTTGAGGACGTCGTGGAGGGCGTCGAGGTGGCGGAGAGTCTCGGTGACGCCGCCACGCTCCCGGTCGGTGCGAGCGACTTGGACCAGGCGTTCGGCGTGCTCTTGGATGCGGCGGGCGACGGCGGCCTCGGCGACGATCCGGGCGTATACGGGTGCGTGTTCGGGGTGGGGACAGGCGGCCATGAGGGTGTGCGCGTACACCGCTGTCAGCCCGGCGGCCCGTTCTCCGGCGGTGGCGAGCAGGCGGAGGACGTGGTCGGCGGTCGGCTCGGTGTTCGGAAGCGGGTTGTCGGCCAGGGCGCCGAACAGCGCGGCGTGGGCCGGCCGGTAGAAGTCCGCGGCGGCGACGGTGCGACTGATCGCCGGGATGAGATCGGGTTGGAGGAGGAGTGCGCCGAGGAGGGCCTGCTCGGCGGTGATGACGGGCTCGATCGTGGTGCTCCCGCGAGGACGGGCGGGTGGTGAGGAGTCCGCCCGCTGTCCACAGGGTGTGGACAGCGGGCGCGTGGCGTGTGCTGCGGGGGCGGGCGGGGCTCAGCGTCCAGGGGCAGTGCTGCCGGTGGCGCGGCTCGCGCCGGGTGCCGGGGCGGGCGGGGTGCCGGGGCGTGGCCGGGCGGTCGCGGGTGCCCAGTGGTGGCAGGCCGGTGGCAGGCCGGGGGCGTGGTCGTTGAGCCAGGCTGCGGCGGCGTCGAGGTCGGGGAAGCCGTGGTTCTTGCCTGGTAGGTGCCGGTGGGCAGGTGGACGGTGTCCAGGAACACCCGGATCGGGTCGTCCTCGTGGCCGGCGTGAAGGTCTTCGGCGACCGTCCAAGCCTCGCGGTAGGGGTAGCCGGCAAGGGTGTAGGTGCCCTCGACCCGGTATCGGTCGCCGGAGGCGCGGATGTGCGCGTTGACCGCGAGGGACTCGGGGTCGTTGCCACGTAGGTGCGCGTACGCCTCGCTGATCTCGGTCTTGTCGGCGGGGCAGTTGTCGTCGCGGATGAGGGCGAGCTGGGCGAACGCGATGTTGGAGTGCCAGGTCCCCAGGGTGGCGAAGGTCTTGGCGGTGTGGTCGAGGCGGATGTGGAGGGCAAGGAGTTCGTCGTCGCCGGGGTCCCCGAACGGCTCCGGTTCGGCGAGGAGCAGCCAGTGCTGTTCGTCGTTGTGGTGGCTGGCGAGCCGTTCGATCTCCGGGGCGCGGGCGAACAGGTGCTGGGCGCCGAGGGCACTTCCGGGGTCGGCAGCCCGGTAGCCGGGGGGAAGCCCGAACGGGACAAGTTCGGGGTAGACATAGTCGCGCAGGAGCCGGGTTTCGGGGTCTTCGTAGATGTGGACCTGCGCATCGAAGCGGGCTTCGGCGTCAGGGGAGAGGGTGGCGGAGATGGCGGTTGGGCTTCCGTGTGGGGGCGGGGTGGCGGGTTTTAGGCGGCGAGGCCGAGTTGGTCGCGGGTGAGTGGGATGTGCGCGGCGAGCAGGTGGCGGGCCAGCAGCGGGGGGACGGCGTTGCCGATCTGGGAGAAGACCTGGCCCTTGTTGCCCTGCCAGGGGTAGTCGGCGGGAAAGGACTGCAGAACGCCGGCCTCGGACGGGGTCAGGCGCAGGGATGCGCTCCGCGGGCCGTCCTCCCGCGGCGCGTGGGCTTCCGGCTCGGGTTGCGCATCGTTGGTGGTGGTCTCGTTGGTCGGGGGTGGTGTGGTGGGGGTCCAGCGGGCTTCGTTGGCGCGGTTGCCGAACATGAGGGTGGCGGCGGGTTGGTCGAGGCGCCGGACGGCGGCGTGGGCCTGGTTGTTGTGGCGCAGGACCCAGGCGCCTAGGTCCTGGGCGCGCATGAGCGCGGCGCGGGAGCCGGAGGGGAACGGCTCGGGCCCGCCGCCTGGACCTCCTCCGGCGCATACGGTCGGTACGGGCCGGTCGGTGGCGCCCCAGCCGAGCGCTTCGGCCATGGACACCCACCGCTGGCGGCCGGGGCCGAACAGGGAGGCAGGCTGGGGGTGTTCGGCGTGGGTCGGCTCGGGGGGTTGTGCGGTGCGGGTGCGGGAGCCGAGGAGGATCGCCCTGCGTCGTGTCTGCGGTACGCCGTAGTCGGCTGCGTTGAGCAGGCCTGTCCACACGGAGTAGTCCCAGGCGCGGAGGATTTCGGCGATCTGCCGCCACAGCGGCAGGACGTCGGGGACTTCTTCGAAGGCGACCCATTCGGGTCCGCCGTCGTGTGCGCGGAGGGCCTTGAGGTAGCGGACAGGCTCGGCGGCGAGCAGGCTGCGTGGGTCGGCGCACGCGGTGAGGAGGGTGGCGCGGGTGTCGTCGCCGCGGGCGAGGTCGGCGACGGCCTGGTGGACGAGCGGCTGGTCGACGAGTCCGAGGCGTTTCCCCGCCATGGACCAGGCCTGGCACGGCGGTGACGCGATCAGCCCGGTGACGTTGCCGTGGAACGGGGTGGTGTCGAGGGCGGCGACGTCGGCGTGGATGGAGGTGTGGCCGGCGGCGGTTCGGGTGGCGACGGCGTGCCGGTCCCATTCCACGCCGACGTCGCGGGCGCCGAGTGCACGCAGCCCTTGTGACCAGCCGCCGGGGCCGGCGAACAGGTCCAGGATCATGCGCGCCCGCCCGGGCCGGGGGAGGGGGTGGGTCAGCGTCGGCCGCCCAGGGCCGTGGGGTTCGGCCGCGGCAGCGGAGCGGCGATCCGATGGTTTGCGGACAGGGGGACCGGTTCGCGGGTGACCGCGGGAGCGCCGGCGGCGCGGGCGCGGACGGCGGCGCTGTGCCGGGCGGCGAGCATTGCGGTGCTGGGCGGCAGGTCGTGCGGCGTGGGCTCGGTGGGCCTGGTGGCGTCGGCGGCCTCGGCGAGGCGTTCCCACAGCTGGGTGTTGAGCTGGGCGGCGGCCTCGAAGTCGCGGGCGAAATCCTGCAGAGGTGCGCCCACCGCGTGGGCCTTCTCTGCGGCGACTTCGAAGAACTCGGTGAGCCGGGCGAGCGCGCCGTCGTACTCGTCGAGGACGAGCGCGAGCGCGTCGCAGACGGCCGGAAGGTTGTCGGCGCCGGCGACGAGGTCGGTGGCGTCCAGGATCGCGGCCCCGGCGAACTGCAGCCCGTGGGGGTCTGTGACGGTGGTGGTCGGACCTACGTACAGCGGGGGGTCCAGGTCGACCTGGAAGCGGGCGGCGCGCAGCATTTCGGCGGCGTGGCTCGCCGCGCGGATCTCCTCGGAGCGTCCGCAGTGCGGGAGGTTGTAGTAGCGGCGTCCGGGGTCGGCGTCGAGGAGGCCGAGTTCCTGCTCGGTGTGGCTGGAGGCGTGGAAGCCGGCCCTGACCAGCAGGGCGCCGACAAGGGGATCGGCTGTGATGGTGCCGACACCGAGGAATCTGTCGCGGGCGATGACGATCGGGGCAGGGGATTCGGGCATGATCGGGGCTTTCGGTGGTTCGCGGATCGTTGGAGGGACGCGTGGACGGGGCTATGCGGCCTGGTCGAAGTCGTCCTGGGTAAGCGGGTGTTCGATGACTTCGAGGTGGGCGTTGTCGGCGCGGCACGACCACGGGGAACAGCCCGTTTCGAACCCGTCGTCGCCTTCGGCGTCGGACCATAGGGGTGCGGTGGTGTTCAGGACGGCTTGTTCGGCGCGGGTGAGACGGTTGATCGGCGCCTGGTCGAGCGGGACGCGGGAGCGGTGGAGGAACGCCTCGCCGAGCAAGGGATTGCCGGCGGCGTTTGCGCGGGCGTTCCCGGCGCGGATCGCGTGGTCGAACGCGACGACGTCCGCCCACTCGTCGGGCGAGGTGTCGCGCAGTGCTCGCCATTGGGCGTTGGAATGGTAAGTACATCCGAGGCAGGCTGATTTCGGCGTGGTTCCCCAGCCGCGGGACTTCAGGAAGTCGATGCAGTCATCGCGGGTCCAGCGCATTTCCAGGAGCGGGTGGCGGTTGCGCATGTAGGCGACGTCGGAGTCTTTGGCGCGGTGGACTTCATCCAGGGAAATGCCGATCCACTGCTCGACGTAGACGCCCCGTGGAATCCGTATCGGATAAGGCGCGCCGAGGAGTTCGCGGACCTTCTCCTTGATCGGCTTCACCTTGTACTGGCCGGTGCATTGCCGGCGCAGCATCCCGTTTCCCCCGTCCGGGTTCTTCACGTAGAGGGGGATCGTCGCGAACCTGCTGGCCGGGTTGAGGGCGTCGTTGCGAATATTGCCCGAGGAAACCCGGTGGAGCGGAATTCCTACCGGTTTCAGGACTTCGCGTTCGAGACGCTCCAAGTGCGCATAGACGGCGCGGGGTTCCCATCCGGTGTCGGCGAAGACCATGCCGTCTATCCGGCCGAGCGCGCCTTCGGCGGCGAGCAGGGCCAGACTCGTGCTTTGGATTCCGGCACCGAGGGACAGCAGGACCAAGGCGGGTTCGCCGACGGGCTGTTCTTCTCGGATGTGCGTGGTGGTGCGGGCGGTTGGGTTGTGGGGCACGGCGGCCTTTCGGGGAAATCGGTGTGGGAGGCTGTTCGCGGCGCGGCGATGGGTGCTGGAAGTGGGGCGACGCGGAGGCCGCTCAGCGGCGGGTCGGTGCGGCGTGGGTGGCGGGGGTGCTGCGGTGTGCGGGTGTCGCCGAGACCCGGGGCTGTGCTGTGGTGGCTGCGGTGTGGAGGAAGCGGGCGGCGCGCTTGAGGTGGTCCGCGCCATCGGTGAGGGCGTACCGGCACTCACGCTCGTGGTGGTACACCGCGAAGAGGTCGAGTGCGTGGCCGACGCGGTGGGTGCCGTACGTGGCGGCGACCTGGGCGCGGACGAGTGCGGCGACGAGCTTGTTGGGTGCCGCCGCCTCGGGGTCGGTGAGTCGGGCGAGGTCGTGGGCGATGAAGGCGCCGGCGAACTGCAGGTCGACGAGGAGCTGGCGATCGGCCCGGTCCGCAGGGCCTGGCCGGGGCCGGCCAGAGCGAGAACGCGGTTCGCGAGCAGGTCGTAGCAGCGGGCGGTCTCGGTGAGGCTGCGCTGTTGGGCGGCCTGTTCGGCGACGTAAGCGAGGACCGGCTCGGGCCCGGTGGGGTTCGGCATGCGGCTCCGAGAGCGGGTGGACGGTGCGGCCTACGCGGCGACGTTGGCGTCGCCGCGGGGCGTGGCCCGGTGCTTGGCGAGGGCGCGGGCGGTGATGGCGGCCGTGGCCTGGGCTGAGGCGGCGGCGAGGGGTTTGCTGTCGGGTTCGAGGTACCAGGGCTTGAGGTCCAGGAGCCCTGGCCGGATGCCGGTGGCGAACAGCAAGGCCTTGCCCTTGGGCAGGGCGCGGACCTTGTCGGCCGGCAGGATGCGTTCCTGACGCATCGAGGTGGACGTCGACCGGCCAGACTCGCTGGTGGAGTGGGAGACGGTCTCGACGTCGTGTTCCCCGATCATCCGTGAGAGCTTGTCGGCGAAGTCGGCGTCGTCGATACCGGAGCCGATCAGCTTGACCGTGGCCGCGGACCACAGGGCGTCCATGCCGGCCTCGCCCCACACGCGGACGCCTTGGCGGTAGGACTGCAGGATCGTGATGGGGATGACTCCGCGCGATCCCAAGTGCGAGTACAGGTCGGGGAGGTCGCTGATCTTGCAGACGTTGGCGGCCTCGTCGAGGATCGCCAGGAGCGGGGCGTCGAGGCGTCCGCCGTCGCGTTCGGCCTGGGCGACCGCGGCGCGCATGACGGCGTCGGCCGCGGCGGCGATGAGTGCGGAGGCGGAGCCGCCGCCGTCCTTGGACAGCAGGAACAGCGTGTCCTTGCCGGTGGCGAACTCCTCAGGCCGGAACTCGTCCAGGTCGGGCTGGGGGCTGACCCAGGCGGCGATGCCGGGGTCGAGCAGGCAGGCGGCGTACTGGCGGGCGGTCTCGTAGATGCCGTCGCGGGTCTCGACCGCGCCGGAGACCGTGCCCTGCAACTGGGCGGCTACGCTGTCGAATCCGCCGTCGCGGAGCAGGTCGATCGGGGTGCGGTCGGCCGGGGTCGCCAGCCAGCCGAGCACGTCGGTGATCGGCCGTCCGTCGGACGAAGCAGCGAGGAACAGGGCCGTGAGCGTGTTCGCCGCCGCGGTTGACCAGAAGTCCCCGCTGTTGCCTTCGTCGACGGATGCGGACACGAAATGGCCTGCGAGGCGGCGGGCTCCGCCGAGGTCTTTCGCGTCGGCGAGGATGTCCCACCACATGGTGCGCTCCGCGTGGGCGATCTGCTGCGGGTCCAGCGTCCACACACGCCCGAGTTTCACGCGGGCGTCCAGGCATGCGGTGTAGGCGTCGCCGGCTGCTTTGTTGCTGGTGAGCAGGACGGGGCCGGGGGCGCGCAGGACGGCGGGGATCGCGAGACCGGAGGTCTTGCCGGAACGCGGCGCCATGATCGCCAGCAGCACGTCCTCCCAGGAGGATCGGACCTCGGTCGTGCGGGGCGGCAGGGTGCCGAGGAGGATCCCGCGGTCGTCGGGTGCGATGTCCTTGGGCGGGGTCTCGCGCAGACTCGGCCGCAGGGCCTTGGCTTTGGCGGTGATCTCCTTCGGGAGCAGCGCGGCGAGGTCGCGTTCGCTGGCCATGCCGTCCTTGCGCTCGGTGAACCGGGCACGGACCTTGAGGACGGCGACGGCCGCCACGGCGAGGAGGACGGCCGGGGCGATGTAGCAGCTGGCCCACAGCGCCGGTTCGGGGAGCGACGGCCAAAGCGTGGCGGGGAGGGTGAGGGCTTCGATCGGCTGGTACGGCGCCGACGGGCCGTCGCCGAACAGCGTGTTGGCGGTGTTGGCGAAGGCCCAGGCGAGGGAACCGACGCCGAGTCCGGCGGCGAGGACGCCGAACAAGAGGTACAGCATCAGGTCGGTGCCGGGGGTGGCGGACGTGGCGGAGGGACGGACGGGCAGGGCGGGCTTCCTTGCTGAGCGGGACGAGGGAGAACAGCCGCGGCGGGGCGCGGGCACCGGTTGGGGGGTGGCTCACCGGCGTCGGGCGGGTGGTCCTGCGTGCGCCGGTGTGGCGGGCGGCACGGCTGCTGGGGTCGGTGTCACGGGGCGCGGGGCGGGGGTGAGGTCGACGAGGGGCGGGGTGTCGTCGAACAGGTCGAACCGGGCGTCCAACGCGGCGTCACGGGCATCGAGGACGAGGGTGTCGAGGTCGCTGACCTTGTCCCATACGGCCGCGAGTTCGGCATCGAAGCCGGGGAGTCGGCGCAGGCGGTAGGTGACGGCCCGGGTGTAGGAGCGCATTTCGCCCAAGGCCTGGGCGGCGAGGGCGAGTGCGTCGCGGGTCTCGGTGAGGAGTTGGTGGCGGTTGGCTGGGGACAGGCTGCCGCTTTCGACGGCGACGTCGATGTGGTCGGCCGAGGCGTCGGTGTAGGCGGGCAGCCGGGTCAGTGCGTCGTCGGGGGTGGGGCGCAAGTAGGCAGGCAGGAGCACACGGTGTCCAGCCGCGTCGAGTTGCTCCGCGATGTCGGCGGCTTTGGCGCGACGGGCGGCCTGGTCTGGGTGGCGCCAGTAGTGCTCGCGGTGGCCGTCGGCGACCGCGTCGTGGAGGCCGGCTTCGGTAAGGATCGCGGCGGCATGGTCGTCCGCGCCGCGGACACGGAGGCGCCGGCCGTTGTCGGCGATCGTGATCTCGCCGGTTGCCTGGCTGGGAGTGGTCAAGAGTCCTTCGTTCATTGGTGTGGGTACGGGGGTAGTTCACGTCACCGGCTGTGGGCAGGGCCGGGGGAAGGCGGGTACGGCGGCGGTGTTGCCGGCCTTCGGGGAGCGGCCGTGGTGGTGGGCGGCCGTCGGCGACGCGGCGGGACTTCGGGGCTGTCCGGAGCGCGGCCGGACGCTTCGGTGAGGGCGGTGTGGGTGTGATGGGTTGCCGGTGCGGTGCTGGCCGCTGCTGCGTTGAGCAGGCGCCGGTGGGCGCGCAGGGCGGCGTCGAGCACTTTGCGGGCGAGGTCGGCCCGGCCCGCGGCGACGTCGACAGCAGGACCGTCGCTTCCCAGCGCGTAGGCCCGGCCGCTGTGCGTGGCCCGGTCGAGTGCCTGCCGGACCTTGAGGGTCGCCGCGTCGTGGGCCTCGTGGCTGCGGTCGAGGTCGGCGGCGAACTCGATGATCAGCCAAGCGGTTTCGAACAGTGGGCTGTCGCTCGGGTACGCGGAGGCGAGAGACCACGGGGGTGTGCCGAGAGCGGTGCGTACCAGCTTCGTGGCGGGGCTGTCGGGGGCTTCGGTGATGGGGTGTTCGGGTGCGGGGTTGGGGATCGCGTGCTCCTGGGCGGGTCGTCTATCTGTGGCGCGCTGTCGGGGCAACGGCGGGCAGAGACGGGACGGCTGTGGTCCCGGCGGCGGGATGGTGGGTGACGGCTGTCGCGGGGAGCTGGGACGGTGGGCGGGGCGGCGCCGTTGCACGGTGGTGGATCTCGACGTAGTAGCCGGCGTTGTCGAGGACTTCGCGGGTGAGGTCGGCCAGGGCGCGGCAGTAGGCGGGGTCGGCGCCGAACGGTGTGCGGTGCATTTCCTCTTCGCTGATGAGGGTGTGTTGCAGCCCGAGTTCACGCAGCAGGTGGCGTGCGCGCCGGTCGCCGCCGTGGACGGCGAGCGGCCCGTCCTCGACCAGCACCAGGTGGACGTCGTGGTCGGGGGCGAAATCGCGGTCGGTGGGCGTGGCCAGGGCCTGCTGCTCGGCGGTGAGTTGTGCGGCGATCAGCATCGCCTCGGCCTCGGCGCGCCGGGCTGTCGTCCACAGGTCGAGCGGGGCTTCCTCGAAGCCGCGGACGGCCGCGAGGATGACGATGCGGTCGGCGGTGTCGTCGGTGACCGCGATCCAGGAGCGTGCGTCCGTGTCGATGCCTGATGCGGCCGCGATGCGCCACGCGATGCGCGACTGTGCGGCGCTGGTCAGCGCGCCGGCGGCGCGCTCGACACGGCTCGGGGCGATGTCCAGGCGTAGGTATGGCTGTTCGGGCATGCCGGGGTGTGGCGGATCGGTCGGGTAGACGAGGTAGTCGGCGAGCCCGAGCCGGTCGCTGGGCGTTCGGTACCCGGCGCCGTCGGACAGCTCGGGTGCGGCGAGCAGTTCCCCGGCCGGGAGTTGGGGCAGCAGTTCGTGGGCGGAGGCGAATCGGCTGACGGTGATGTCCATGTCCGGATCTCTGTTCAGCGGGCCGGCACGGCGGTGGACCGGTGCGTTGGCATCGTCGGTGCGGCGGCTTGTGCGGTGCGCCGGGTGAGGGCTTGGGGGTCGGGCAGGCGGCGGCTGGCGACGCGGACGCTCGCGAGCGCGGCTTCGAGGTGCCGCACGGCCTCGTGGAGGTCTTCGGCGGCGCGGTAGTGCGGAGCGGGGTGGTAGCCGGCGCATCGGTCCGTGATCCGGCCCAGGACGTCCATCGTCGGGATGAGAGGTCCGTCGTCGCCGGCGAGGTCGTCGAGGAGTTCGCGGACTTCGTCGGGGCGGACCGTCACCTCGACGGCGGTTGCGACGTCGGTGAGGGTCTCGGCGATTGGCGCCAGATCCGGCGCGGACAGCGCGGCTGCGGCATCCGGGATGCTGGAGTCGACCCGCACCGTGTAGCCCGCCTCGTGCAGGGTGCGGGCGAGCGCGGTGACGCGATGCACCGCCTGGCGGGGGAACACCTCGTCGGGGACGCGGTGGGGGCCGGTGACCGGGTTGAGATCGAATCCGGCGTTGATGGCCAGGCGCGAGAGGGTGGTGGAGTAGTCGGCGCCGTCGGCGACGATCCCGTGGGTACGGTCGCGGAAGATGACGACGTCGGCTTCGTCGGGAGGCGTGTAGTGCACAGGCGCTTCCCTCAGTAGGGGTTCTCGTTGGGTCGGTCGCTGCTGGTCGCGGCGGCGAGGAGTTCGGGCAGGTCGCCGGGATCGGACTCGCGGTTGTCGATCCACCAGCCGGCACGTGTGACGGTGCGGGCGGCGTCCTCGATGTCTTCCCACGCGTCGTCGTCGAGGTCGCCGTCGGTGACGAGCGCGGTGTAGGCGTCGGATACGAGCTGGTGGCGGCAGCGCTCCGCCCAGGCGATGGCGCGGGGTGAGCCGTCGAGGGCGGGCATGCGGAACTTGGCGGTCCAGGCGTCGGCTTCGGCCTGTTCCGTGGCGCGGCGTTCGGCGACCCAGGCGCTGGTGTCGCGGGACTCGGCGGTGGACGTGCGCCAGCAGGTGGTGCAGTCGCGGCCGCCGAGCCAGCGGGCGAATCCGGCGCGTTCGTCTGCCTTCTTGTGGGACAGGTCGGCCTGGACGGTGTGGCCGCAGGCGTGGGTGACGTCCCAGTGGGTGGGGATGGCGATGTCGGTACTCCGAATCGGTGGGCAGGGAGAGCGTGCAGCCGGGCCGGTCAGCGGCAGCGGGGCGGGTGCGGGGCCGCCGGTGGCACCGGGGGTTGCGGAGGCGCGGGTCTGCGGTGCCGGGGCGGGGAAGGGAACGGTGAGGCCGGCGGGTGTGCGCGGAGCACGGCGGTGGCGTCCATGAGGACGGTCTCGGCGTCGGCGACGCTTTCGGCGACCTGGTGCAGGCGGACGCGGGCTTCGCGCACGTGCTCGGGGTCGTCGAGGGTGTCGGCGCGTGCGACGGCGGCATCCAGCAGCGCGCCGAGGGCGGCGAGCGGCCCGGTGCGGACCTCGTCGAGGATCGCCGCGGTGTCGAGCGGGTGCGGGGAGACGTTCAGGACACCGAGCGCGTCGTGCAGCGCCGCGGTGGCCGGGCCGAGATCGACGCGGGGCACCGGCGTGGGGATGCCGGGCAGCGTGGCGTCGACGGTGACCGGGAATCCTGCGGCGTACAGGCGGCGCACCAGGTCGCGGGTGGTGCGGCGGACGTGCTCGGGAGGGACTCGGTCGGGCAGCACCATGGCGTCTTGCTCGCGGTGCGTCACGAACCCGGCCTTCTCCGCGAGCTGACGGGCCTGGGCATTGAGGCCGGGTCCGGTAACGGCGATACCGAGGTGGTGGTTGCGGCTGACCAGGATGGGCTTGTCGGGCACCGGGGCTTGGACGGAGGGGCGGTGGGTTGTCATCGCGACCGGGCCGCGGGTGCGGGGCGGGCAGCGGCCGGGACGTTCGCCGCCGCTGCGCGCCGCCCGGCCGCGTCGGTGCCCTCGGGCGGCGGGGTCGCGCGGATCGTGCGGCGGCCGGGAGTGGCTCGGGCGGCTTGGGCCACCGAGGTCGCCGTCTCGGCGGTGTCGGCAGAACGCGTCTTGCTGCTGCGTGCTGTCGCGGCGGGGGCGGCGGGTTCAGCAGCGAGGCTGGTGCCGGCGTCGTTGAGGGATTCGCGGACCGCGCCGACTTCGACGGAGGCGGCGACGAGCGGCTCGGTGACCTCATCGGCGCCATCGTGCGCCGACTCCGCGGACTGCTGCGCGGCGGCCGCGAGCATGAGGCCGAGCTGTGCGAGGGGCCCGTCCGGGGCGGTGGCGCGGGCCAGGACTGCGGCAGCGGCCGGGCCCTCGGGAGCGTTGCGCAATTCGTCGGCGAGAGCGTCGAACACTCCAGCATTGGTCACCTGCGGCCCCTTGTCAGTGGCCACCTTCGGCGCGGGCGCGGTGTGCTCGGCCGCTTCGGGTTGCGCGTCGGTGCCACGCAGGCGGCGGCTGGTTGCGTCCAACGACTGGGAGGCGACGTCGAGACGGGCGGCGGTGCCGGTCAGACGGTCGGCGAGGTAGACGGCGCTGGTGCTGCCGCGTTCCGCGCACCACGCAGTGGCCGTCTGGACGAAGCGCCGCAGCGAGTCGAGCATCGCCCGGGCTCCCCGGGGCCCGTCGAGGACACGGCTGAGCCGAGCGTTGCCCTGCCGGGCCGGCACCGGCGGAGCGAGGGCGCCGGGCATCACCTGAACCGTGGAGCCGGTACGGCGCAGGACGGACGCGGTGTTGCGGGTCAGCGTGCTGGCGGCTTCGTGGCTCAGACCCGCGGGCAGGGTGTAGACGTCGCGCTCCGGGTCACGGGTGAATCCGGCGGCGCGCAGGATCATCGCGGCGTAGGGGCGTTCGCCGGTGATCGCGGCCAAGACACCGGACTCGGGATGCAGCCCGAAAGCGACGTCCGGCTCGGCGGAGCGGCGCGGTGCCGGGGCGGGCTCGGGCTCGTAGGCGATGTCGGCGTCGACGCGGAAATGCGCGCCGCGCAGGACGCTGACGGCGTGGGCGGCACGCAGCGTGCGAGTGTCGGCCTGGCCGGGCTCGTCGCGCGGCAGGATGTACAGGCCACTGTCGTTGTCGCGGACGAAGCCCAACCGGGCGAGGAGGATCTTCGCGGCGGGGACGCCGGGGGCGGTGTTGGCAACGACCCCGAGGGCGGGGTGGTCACCGATGGCGATGTCGGGGCGGGCCAACGAGGGCTCTCCTCACAGGGGATCGGACAAGGAGACAGGGCCGGTCAGCGGGAACGGACTGCCGGCGACGTGACGGCCGGTGCGGCGGGCGTGGCGGTGGCGGGCGGGCGGGCTGTGGCCGGGGTGGTCTGCGCGACCGCGCGCCGGTACGCGGGCAGCAGCCGCCGGACGACACGGTCCGCGGCACGCGCCGGATCGCGGGGGACCGACACCCCGTTCGGTGCGTCATGCGGACCGAGTTCGGGGTCGGCCTTGGGCGGGATCAGCGCACCGACCATGAACGGCTTCCTGCCGTAGATGCGGTGCACGACGATCAGCTCAGTGCTTCGCGGCCCTGTGAGGACGGCGGCGCGGTCGACCGCGAACTCGACGGCCAGCCAATACAGATGGCCCTCGTCCCAAATGCGGTCGGTGAGCTCGATCTGCCGGAACGAGGTGTCCATCGGCGGGAGGCTGACGTTCCAGCGTCCGGGCAGATGTCCGGCCATGGCACGGGCGAAGTCGGCGAGGTCGCCGTGCTGTTCCGAAAGCCGGACCACCGCGTATCGGTGGCGTTCTTGTTCGCGGGTAGGGACGGGTTCGTCGGCGAGGGTGCCGTGGACGCGGTAGCCGGCGCGGGCGGCCGCGTCCCGCAGCGACCGCACCGCGTCGCGCGCTTGCTCGACCGCGACGTGGTCGGGCGCGCGCAGCCCGATCAAGGCGTGGTCGGTCAGGCCGTAGGCGCGGGCGAGTTCGTGCAGCGGCGCATACGTGGGGTCGGCGGTGTGCGGGGCGAGGAGGACGAACGGGCCGCCGGTGTTCGGGTAGTCGTGGACGGTCAGGTCATAGACGGACGGGTGCAGAACGGGTGCCTTCTCGATCAGGGGGACGTCACATCGTGCGGGCGGCACCGGGCTGCGGGGTGCGCGGCAGGTGCATGGCTGGGGATGGAGCCGGTGTTGCGGTGCGGGTGCCGAGGTAGGCGAGGTAGGCCAGCAGATCGCCGTGGTTGATCCACGTGCTGGCGGCGTGCCATCCCTCGGCGTCGCGTTCGGCGACGGCATCCGCGTATGCGGCCTCGTCCCGGGTCTGGCCTTCGGTGTCGAGCAGTGCGGCCAGGGCCCGCTCGCCATCGGCACGAACCTGGCGGCCTTCCTCTAGCGCGGCGGCGAGCACGCCGAGGTAGTGTGCGGCTTCGCGGCTGTCCTGGCCGGTCATCCCGGCGGCGGCGCGGCGCCCCTGCTCCAGCATCACCGCGCCGTGCACGAGGAACACAGACGCGAACTGCTCCCACACGACGCGGTCCAGCTCGGCGCGGCGCGGCCAGTAGGCGTCGTCGTCCAGCGGTCGGCCGTCCTCGCCGCAGAGGTTGTCGGACACCTTGTCCCACGCGTTCAGCGCCGCACGCGAGACGTTCAGGGCATGGACCATCGCCGCCTGGCGTGCCCGCTCGGTCTGCTCAGGACTTGGAGTGAAGCACGCCGGCGCGGCGACGCCGAATCCGGCGATCCGCAGAGCGGCGACCAGCACGCACGCCCGTTCTTGCACCGGGCGGTTCGGTGTGTGCATGACCGCGTTGCCGCGGGCCTCGTCGAGTCGGACACCGTGCAGGCCTAGGTGCTCGACCAGCGCCGGGGTGCGGTGCAGGACCGTGACCAGAGCGGACTCGGCGGTGGACATCGTCACGATGACGTCGGGATACACGGGTAGGTCTCCAAGGAGCGGACAAGGACAGGGACTTCGTCGGCTATGGGCGGCTTCACGTCCGACCGCCTCGTCGCGGACCAGGGACCGAGGCGGGAGGGGGACGTGCGGCTTGGGGGTCTTGGCCGTGGCCTGTGCGGGACCGACGGCCTTTCAGCGCATGCGGGTGTCGGTGTCGAACACTTGGAGTTCGGCGGGGTGGAGGATGTGTTGGACGACGAAGCTGCGTCCGGCCACGCGCCATAGTCCGCGGCCCTTGGTGAGGGCGGATACGGCTTCGGTCTCGACGCCCGTGAGACCGAGCAGGCCTGCGGCAGCCGCGAGTTGATCGGCTTCTTGGCGGTAGACGATGCGGGTGGAGCAGTCGGCGAGGAGGCCTTCGGCGAGGGCCCGGCCGCGGGATCCGGCGTCGCCTGCGGACAACAGGTCGGACAGGCGGTGGATGACCAGCAGGTTGGCGATGCCCAGCCCCCGGGACAGTTTCCATTGCGACTGCATGCGTTCGAGCAGTGCGGTGTGCCGCATGACGCGCCAGGCTTCGTCGTAGATGACCCAGCGGCGTCCTCCGGTGGGGTCGGCGAGGGCTGATTCCATCCACGCGGACGCGCAGGTCATGGCTAGGACGAGTGCGGTGTCGTCACCGGAGCTGCCGAGCCGGGACAGGTCGATGGTGAGCATCGGCGAGGTCGGGTCGAACACGGCTGTGCTGGGTGCGTCGAAGAGGCCGCCCAAGTCGCCGGCGATGAGGCGGCGCAGGGCGTGGGCGAGGTCTTCGGCGGCGGCGCCGAGGCGGCTGGCCGGGTCGCCGTACGCGGCGTCGAGGGCATGGGGGTTGCCCAGGACGCGCGCGACGTCGGGGAGCAGCGGGGTGCGGTGCTCGGCCATGGCGACCGCGTTCGCGTGGTCGAGGGCGACGTCGAGCGCGGTGTGCTCCATCGGGGCGAGGTCGCGGTGCAGGACGGTGCGGGCGAGGGAGCCGAGCAGCAGGAGGCGGCGTTTGCGGACTTCGGAGGCCCAGTCGTCCTCGGGGACGCCGTCGGGGCGGGCGGGCGCGTCGAGGGGGTTGAGGCGTCCGGGTAGCCCGGGGCCGAGCGCGATGGTGGTACCGCCGACTGCTGCAGATACCGCGGACCATTCGCCTTTTGGGTCGCACGGGACGTAGACGCGGTAGCGGAACGAGGTGGCGCGCACGGCAAGGGACTTCGCGAGGGCCGATTTGCCCATGCCGATGATTCCGGCGAGGAGGATGTTGGGGTTGGTGAAGCCGTCGAGCTTGCCGTAGAGCGCGAATGGGTCGAAGCAGTAGGCGCCTTCGGCATGCAGGTCGCGGCCGACGTAGATGCCCTCCGATCCGAGACCTCCCTCGGCGAGGAAGGGGTAGGCGCCGCAGGCGGTGGCGGTGGTGACGCGGTGTGCGGGGAGTTTCAGGTGTCCGCCGCGGCCGGAGGCCGGGCCGGGTCGCCCGACGGCCGGGTATTGCGGCCGGAGTTCGGGATGCATGTCGCCGACTGCCGCGGGGGTGTGGGCTTGGGCGGCGCGGCGGGCGCGGCTGGTGGCGCGGGTGAGCTGGTGGCGTGCGGCCTTGCGTGCGGCGCGGTCTTCGGCGGCCGGGGTGAACAGCGGGGAGGCGGTGGCGCGTCGCAGGCTCATGCGGCGGCCCCCGCTTGGCCAGGGCGGGCGTGGCGGATCAGGCCGGTGGCCGGGGTGCGCAGGTCGGCGGGGGTGGTGCGGCGGCGCATGCGGGCGGCGATCTCGTGGGTGCGGGCGCAGATCCGCAGGTCCGGGTCACCGTGGGGCAGGCCGCGGTGGCAGGCGGCGAGGTCGCGGAGGAGCGGGTGGTCGCCGCCGGCTGCGGGGGACCAGTCGCCGGGGCGGGCGGTGTGGTGGAACGCCTTGTGGACCTCGTTCAGGCACAGCCATAGGTAGACGACGCCGGCGTCCAGGTGCGGGCCACAGTCCGGGGTGATGCGGACCGCGGGGGCCGCCGGCCGGCTGTGCTCGTCGAGGAGCTGATGTGCCTTGGCGAGGACGTCGTGGACGGAGTCCAGAGCGGGGCGGGCCTGGTCGGGGGTCAGGTCGGGGAGGGTGAGGATGCGTGCGGCGTCGATGCCGGTGCCGGCGACGGCGAGGAAGTCGGTGTTGTGCGGGTCGGTCATGGGCGGGCGGGAACCGGCTCTCGGAGGGGGCGGGGCGATCCGCGCGATGGGAAGAGGGACGAAGATGCGGGACGGGCCGGGCTAGGGGAGCGCGAGGGGGAGGGCGGCACGGGTGTAGGCCTCGGCCTGCTGCCAGCTCAGGCGCCGCAGGTCGACGAGCGCGCCGACGGCGGCGGTCTCGACCTGCGCGCAGGCCGCGTTGAGTTCGTCCTCGGTGTCGGCGGACACGGCGATCAGGCCGGTGAGCGCGACGTCGGCGTGTCCGGCGATCAGTTCGCGTTCGCGGGTCCGGATGTCGGCGTACTCGACGGAGTCGGCTTCCTGCTCGACCTGCCCGCGACGGGCGCGCTCGGACGCGTCGGCGAGGACGGCGGCCTTGCGGCGGCGGACGTCGCGGAGCGCGGACTCCAGTCCCTGCGGGGTGTAGGTGAGGGAGAGGGTGCGGCGCACGCCCGAGGTGAACATCATGGTGTGCAGGAATCCTGCGTAGGTCTCGGTGCGCGGCCAGTCCTCGATCCAGTAGGTGGCGTGGTGCGCGGTGTCGGTGCGGATCCGGTCGGCTTGCTCGACCACGACGACCGGCCCTGCGGCGGCGGGTTCGGCTTCGGCTCGGCCGGCGGCGGACCATCGGTCGAGCGCGGTCAGCGCGGCAGGATCGTAGGCGGAGCGGACGACGGCAGCGATCTCCCGCGCGCCTAGCCAACCGTTCGGGGAGAGCCCGGCGTGACGGGCGGACTCGGTGAGCGCGGCGGTCAGTTGGCCCAGGACGGCGAACGCTCCGGCGAGTCCGCCGCCGGCCTGGGCGACCAGGCGCCGTGCTGCTTTGAGGTCGAGGGCGAGCGCGATGTACGCCTCGTGTGGGGCGGCGGCGGGTCCGGCGGCGGCGAGGAGGTCGGTGTAGACGCCCGCGGCGGGGGTGGCGGGGTCGCCGTGGTCGGCCCAGTAGCGGTTGAGGGCGTCGCCGGAGTCCGGCACGGTCCGTTCCAGGACCTGCACGCGGGCGACGTGCCCGGTGCGGGCGAGGGAGGCGAGGACGCGGCCCCATCCGTGGACGTGCGCGTCCTGCGCGGCCGGATCGAGGAGAGCGTACGCGCGGGAGGAGACGCGGAGCACGGCGGTGAGGGTATTGCGGTGCGGGTCGTGAACGGCCCCGAGCTGCCCGTCGGGGGAAGTGGCGACGCGCAAGGACGCGGCTGTGCCGGGCAGATGGAGCAGGCCCTCGCGGCGGGCCCGGCTCGCGGGACGGGCCAGCCACACCAGCTGCCCGCGTACGCGCCGCAGCAGGTAGCGGCTGGCGATCGGTGCCCAGTCGGCGAGGGACCGGCCGCGGCGGCGGATCCCGATCACGGCCGCGAACACAGCCCACAGCGGGGTGAGTTCGAGTGCGGTGACGACGCCGAAGGTGATGATGGTGGCGAGGAGGAGTAGGAGGCCGGTGGCGGCGACCGCGAGCTGCGGCCAGGTCAGGCCGAGCAGGACGCCGCGCCGTGAGCGGTGCGGGAACCGCACGGTCATCGGTTCGGCGGGTTCGGGGGCTGTCACAGGTTCGGAGTCCTCAAAACGTCAGGGGCGGCGTGGGCGGCGCGCGGAGTGTGTACGGGGGGTGGCGCCGTGCCCGGCGCGGGAGTGGCACGCGCCGGGCACGGCGGGGTGGGTGCGGAACGCATTACCGCTCAGGTTCCGGTGAGGTGGTGCCGCGAGGGCGGGGCCTAGCCTCCGGTGGGCGGTGCCGTGGCCGGGCCTGCGGGCGCGCCGGAACGCGGGGTTCCTGCGCTGCCGGTGCGGGTGCCGGCGACGGCAGGGGCAACGGGCCCGCCTGCCGGAGCGGCGGTTGCCAGGTTGGCGGTTGCGGGGATGTTGCGCGGCGGCGGTGCCGCAGCGGCGGGGGTGGCGCCTCCGGCCGGAGGAGGCGTGGTCCCGGCGAGGGTGCTCGGTGCGGTGGTGAGCGTGCCGCCGCCTGGGGCGTTGTCTGGGCCGGTGGGGGAGGTGGCTGCCCCCGGTGGGGTGGCGGTGTCGTGTCCGGAGGTGTCCGGCTTCTCCCATGCGGCGTCGGTGGTGCCGGCGCCCGCGGCGGCGAGTTTCGAGACAGCGTCGGTCGCGAACGTGGCCGTCTTCGGGCCGGACTCGGCAGAGCCGTCAGCCGCGTCGGCTTCCTTGCCCCCGCTGGTTCCACCGCTGCTTCGGCCGCTGTCGGCGGCGGGCGGTGGGCCGAACGGGGCGCGTCCTGCGGGGATGCCGTTGGCGATGCCGTTCGAGGCGCCGGGGACTGCGGCGCCTCCGGCCGGCCGCGCCATCATGGCCTTGGCCTTGCCTGCGGTCTTCTTGGCGGCGCCGTAGGCCGTGGCGGCGCCCGCGCCGGCCGAGGTGGTCAGGTCCGCGCCGTTGGCGGATTCGTCGGCCCAGTGTACGAATTTGAAGGTGATGAGCGGGCACATCAGGACCAGGCACATCACGACGACTCCGGCCAGCGCGTCGGACAGCGCGGACAGCCCGTCGCTGGTGTTGCTCTGGCCCATGGCTGCGACACCGAGTGCGAACACGATCGTCATCAACAGCTTGGAGACGACGAGGGTGGCGGTGGCCTCGACCCAGCCGCGGCGCCAGCGCCGTGCGGCTTCCCAGCCGCCGCCCGCTCCCGCGAAGACCGCGAGCGTCACCAGGATCAAGATGGCGACCTTGCGGAAGACCATCACGCCCCAGTAGATGAACATGCAGATCGCCAAGACGAGGGCGACGAGGGCGGGCACGGCCCAGCCGAGCGGGAACATCGCTCCGAATGCGGAGACTTGGACGATGCGGCGGACCGCGGCTTCGATGTTGGTGCCGCTCGCGGCGAACACCCCGGCGGACAACGCGTCGACGACGGTCAGCGCGACCGAGGTGAACGCGATGGCGCCGAACTGGAACATGACACCGACGACGGTCCCGGCCACGGCTTGTGACAGCGCCTGCTCGTCGCGTCTGATTGCGGCACGTGTCAGCTGGGCGCAGAACGTCGCGACGATCAGGATCAGGCCGATGGGCAGGAGGAGTTCGTAGTTGCTGCGGAACCACGAGGCGTTCAGGTCGACGGCCGTGGTCGTGTCGACGGCGCGGGCGGCCAGGTCGGCGGACGAAGCAGCGAGTTCGCCCATCGACTTGGCGATCCACGCGCCGATGCCGTCGGTGATGGCCTGGCCGGTCGCCTCCACGACCCCGCCGACGACGCCGCAAACTTTGTCGACGAGGGGTACATCACACACCCCCATAAGAGAGGTACCTCCAAGACACGAGTGCGGGCGCTGGAACGACCGCGCGGGACAAAAGGGGTTCGGCGAGCCGTGGGCGCCGAAGCAGAGCGGAACGCACGGGCGTCACGGTGCGATGCCGGGCGTCACGCCGACGAGGGCGCAGTCGCGGTCCGGTCGGCACTGGACGGCGAGGGTGACCGCGCGGGACTCCGCGCCGGATCCTGCGGTGCCGGGGCCGGTGCCGTTCCAGCGGATGGTCTGCTTGCCGGTGACCGTGACCGCGTAGGCGTACGCGGTGGCGATGCGGTCGGGGTTCGCGTTGAGTGCGGCGGTGAACGAGGCAGGGATGTGTGCCTCGGTGACCGTCGCGGTGGCGTACTGGCCACCGTCGCGCATCCGCGACCACAAGACCGGGTCGGGGATCTGCGCGGTGACGCTCGCCGGGTCGGCGTACGCGGCCTCGCTGGTGAGCCAGCCCAGCAGCGCGGATAGGTGACCGGACTGGGTGCCGATGCGGGTGTCGTAGGACCACAACTGCTCGGCGAACGCCTTGGCGTAGACAAGCGCGTCGCGGGTCTTCGGTGGCCCGGCATGGCCGGGAGCGCTCGGATCGGTGGCGGTGCTGTGCGGTGTCGGCATAGCGGGGGCAGCCGTGCTGGTGGTGTCGTCGGGGCGGGCGAGCCAGGTGACGACGACGGCAAGGATGGTGAGCAAGGCGAGCGTGCCAGCCCCGATCGCGAGCCGGACGCGGTTCGCGGGACCGCGCTCGGGTGGCCGGACGGCGGCTTCCAGGCGGGCGTGCAGACCGCGGCGGCGGGTACGGGCCATCAGGAGATCCGGGTGCCCATGGCGGAGAAGAAGCTGACGATTCCATTGGCGCCGCCGAGGAGCAGGGCCGCGCCGGCGGAGATCATGACGCCCTTCTTGCCGTTGGCTTCGGCCTGGTGGTTGCCGGAGTGGGAGCCCCAGGCCCACATCACGCCGGCGACGGCCAGCGCGGCTACGACCGCGATGATGCCGAACAGGTTGATGCTGTTGACGACGTCCTTGAGGACGGCAAGCCCGGGGAGGCCGCCTTCCTTCGGGGTGACGCCGGGGTCGAACGCGAGGACCTGGCCGTCGCGGGAGTTGAACAGGGGGGGTGTGAGGAGCTGGGGCGGGACAGACAGCAACGGGTCTCCGGAACGGGAAGGACGAACAGAACGGATACGGCGGGGTGGGTGAGGGCATGCCTGGATGAGCGCCGGGCGGCGCGAGATGGGGGTGTTGCGGGGCCGGCCGCAGGTCAGGGGACGATGCGGCGGGAGGCGATGATCTCGTTCTTCCAGTCGGCGATGGTGGCGATGCGCACCACGTCGCCGGTCTTGGGCGCGTTGACGATCAGGCCGGAGCCGATGACCATGCCGACGTGCTCGGGCCCCTGGCTGCCGGGGCGGGTGAACACCAGGTCGCCGGGCTTGAGTTGGTCCACGGTGACGGCGGTGCCTTCGGTGACCTGGGTGTAGGTGGTGCGGGTCAGGGTGATGCCTGCGGCGGCGTACGCGCGCTGGGTGAGTGAGGAGCAGTCGCAGCGGCCCATCGGGTCCGGGCCGCGGGGATCGGTGCAAGTACCGCCCCACTGGTACGGGGTGCCGAGCTGCCCGAGAGCCCAGCGGATCGCCGTGCGGACCTGCACGGGCGCGTCCGCGGGGATGGTGTAGCCGTCGGGCAGTGCGCCAGCAGGGATCTCGCCGAAGCCCGAGCCGTCGCCGCCGGGGCCGGACGTGCAGCCCGCCAGTCCGGCGCGGACGATCGTGGACGGCGCCGGCGCGGACGGTGCGGGGCTCGCCGTGGCCCCGGGCGGGGCGGTGGGTGAAGCGGGATCCGTCGACGGCGCACTGGCCGAAGGCGGGGGTGTGCTGGGGGCGGACGCCTGGGCGATGGCCTGTTGGAGCGCGGTGGCCAGAGGAACCCACTTGTCGTAGGCGTCGGGATACCCCGACTGCTGTACGGCCTGGGCGGCCTGGCCGATCCGCAGGCTCTCCCACCCGGTCAGCGAGATCAGCCTCCGGTAGAAGGACGTGGACGCGAAGACCGGGTCCTGGATTTGCGCGGGAGTTCCCCAGCCTTGGCTGGGGCGCTGCTGGAAAAGGCCGAGGGAATCACGGTCCCCGTGGGCGAGATTCCGCAGCCCGGATTCCTGCAATGCGGCTGCCAGCGCGACGGTCTGGCCGCGTGCGGGGATCTTCAGGGCGTCACCGGTGACGACGATGATTTTGGCGTTGGGGAGTTGCTCGGCGGGATTGTCGAGACCTGCGACAGTGGTGGTGCCGGATTGGCCGGCGAGGATCTGCTGAACCTTCTGTGCGATCGCGTCGATGTCGGCGGACCCGGCGGGTCGTGCGCACGAGGCGGCGGCGGTCCCGGACAGCGCCAGGATGACCGGCGCAATCAGGATCACTGGTGAGCAGGCCGCGCTGACAGCAAGCCAGCGGACCGGCTTCATCGCAGGTAAACGTAGCGGGCGCCCGGGGCGGGCGGTGTCGGGGTGCGGCCTGCGGTGCCGTGCGGGGTGGGGCGGTGCGTGAGCAGGACAGTAACTCCAGTGCGTAGGCGGGGGGACAGCGGCCCGCCGTGCCGGGGCACGACGGGCCGGACGCCGCTCAACCACCGAGGAGAAAGCCCCGTTTCGGCGTTGGAGCAGCGACGACGGGAAGAAGTTCGCAGATCCGCGGTGCCGATTCCACCATTTCGTGAACTCCGGCCGCGGAAAATCTTCTTCGGCCCGGAGTTCACGAAATGGTGGAATCGGCACCAGGGTTCCCCTACCGTCCGGCATCTCCCGCGCCTTTCCGCACGGGACCGTCCATGCCCGCGACCGAGAGAACTGCCCATGATCTATGCCGTGCACCACGGTGACGCCCTCGCGATGCTGCCCGGGATACCGAACGCGTCCGTCGACGCCGTGGTCACCGACCCCCCGTACAACTCCGGGGGCCGAACATCCGCGGAGCGGACCGGCCGCACCGCCCGCGCCAAGTACACCAGCGAGACATCCGGCCTCCCGGACTTCGGCGACGAGAACAAAGACCAGCGCAGCTACACCCGCTGGATGGCCGAAGTCCTGCGCGAGGCCCACCGCGTCACCAAGCCCGGCGGTATGGCGGCGGTCTTCATCGACTGGCGCCAGCTCCCGTCGATGACCGACGCGTTGCAGATGGCCGGGTGGACGTGGCGCGGCATTGCCGCCTGGCACAAGCCCGCCTGCCGCCCGCAGAAGGGACGCCTCAAGCAGTCCTGCGAGTTCGTCGTGTGGGGCTCGAAGGGCCCCGTTGACGCCGACCGCAACCCGGTCTACCTGCCCGGGCTGTTCGTCGGTTCGCAGCCGCGCGGCACCGAGCGGCGCCACATCACCCAGAAGCCCGTCGAGGTGATGCGCGAACTCGTCCAGCTGTGCCCGCCCGGCGGAACCATCCTCGACCCGTTCGCCGGATCCGGATCCACCGGCGTCGCCGCGCTGATCGAAGGCCGCCGCTTCGTCGGCATCGAGGCCAGCGCCGAGTACGCGGCCATCGCCGAGGAACGCCTCCGCGAAGCCGCCCAGTACGAACTCGCCGTCTGACCCCGCTGATCCATCCCGCGCCCGGCGCCCGCCGCCGTGCGCGTGTCCCGCCATGCCCGTCGCCCCCGGCCCTGCTCGGGCCGGGGGCCCGACCCGCCAGGACTCCGCCATCACCACCCCCGCCCTCCCCGACGACGAACCCCCGTCGCAGGAAGAAGCCTTCGCAGGAATACCAGCCGATGCCGGTGTCACCGCCGACCGGCGGTGGGCGGCCCTGCCGCAGCGCCGGCGGCGCACCGCCGACCCGTTCGCCGACGAGGAACCCCTTCCCGACGACCCCGCGGAACTTCAGGCCATGGTCCGGTCCCTGCTCGGACTGACCCGGACCCAGGAGATGCTGCTCCACCAGACACCGCCCCCGCCCACTTACCCGGGCGACAGCTTCGGCCCGCCCGGCACCGACGTCGCCGACGTGCGCGGCGGATGGGCACCGTTCATCCTCACCCTCGACGGCGACGCCTACACTGCCGAACTCGGGCGGCTGGTCGGGTGGGTCGACAACTTCCTGCGGCCGACGTTCGCCCGCGAGGTCACCGCCACGCGCCCCTGGTGCTTGTACTGGCCTGAGCACCCCGAAGCGGTTGCGCGCCTGCACGCGTTGTGGCTCGCTTACGGCCAGCACCTGGACGAGGAGGCCGGTCCGGCCGGGATGGCGGTCTGGATCCGCGACATCCTTGACCACGCCGTCTTGCAACTCCGAGCGCCCGATGGACCTTTCGCCGCCTGCGCGACCCGGGCAGGCAGCGACGCCCACCGCCTCCTCCCACCGCCGGAACCGACACTCTGGGCCGCCCCCGAGGCCGCATGACCCGCGTCGGCGGCGTGCGGCACTTCGGCTTCGACCTGCTTCCCGAAGCCGTCACGGACATGGACTCCGTCCCGCGAGAGGTCCGTGCCGAGGCCATGGACGTGCTGTACGAGGTAGCCCGAGGCCGCGTCCGCGGCCGCCCCTTGGAAGGACACCGGGGCCAGGAGGAACTGAACGGCTGTCGCCGCCTGTACCTCGGCGACGCGGACTGGCGTCTGGTCTACGTCGAGACACCGCGCCGCAGCGGTGATCTCGGCGCACGCGGAGTCCTCGTGGTCGCGGTCGGCCCCCGCGCCCGCGGCGACGTCTACACCACCGCCGCCGAACGCCTGCGCACCTTGCGCGCGGCACAGGCCAACGCACGGATCAACCCCCTTGCCGCCGCCGCCCGGCTCCGCCCTGGCACCGCACCGACCGCCAGCGCCGTCCGAGCCGTACCCGCGACCGCCGCACCTGCTGCCCACCCGACCCGCACCCGAACACACCGCTAGGAGACCGCATGCACGCCGTATCCCGGCAGCCCGTCACACCCAAGGAACTCCCCACCGCCCCACTCGCACAAGGGGAGCGCCGCCTGCGGCGGCGCGTGCAAGGGGCCGGTACTCGGCTCGCGGGGGAGCTCCTCGGGTCCCGCGATCCGATCGCCGAACTGTGCGCTGCCGCCGACGGCTCCACGCCGACCGGGGCGCTCGCTTCGCTGGTGTCCTGGTCGCGGTTCGTGACCTCGACACCCACGCCCTCGCCCACGACACCGCCCTCCGCGAGTCCTTCGGTGCTGCCGAGGACGGGCGGGAGCTGGCGGTGCTTGCCGAGCACCGATCCGCCGCCGTCGCCTGGCTCGCCCGCCTGATCACCGCCTACCGCTCCACCACCGGCACACCGCCGCGCGCCATGGCCCTGGCGCCTGTCCCACGGCCGGCAGTCGCCTGACGCCCCTACTCCCGCGCACGAGCCCCGTCCGTCAATCCGACGGGCACCACGATCCCCAAAAGGCCTTCCATGCCCGTCTCGAACCGCCTCTCCACCACACCGACCGCCGCCGCAAATGACACAGTCGTGCGGCACGTCGGGCACGCCCTTGCCCTCCTGGCCCCGCGCTGGCGCACCTGGGTCCTGCAGACTCTCGCCCAGAACGAACAGGGCATGCCGCGCAAGGAAGTAATCGCTGCGCTGCCCTTCATACCCAGCGGCTCCCAGCATCACGTCCTCACAGGCCTGACCAAGGCCAGCCTCATCGAGCGCCCCACGAACCCGGAAGGCGGCCGCATCTACCGGCTCACCACCGCCGGACGCAGGGCCCTGCCTATCCACCAGGACATCGCCGACTGGGCGCGCCGCCACGTCTGCCCCGGCGAAACCCTGCCGCTGGCCGAAGCCGCCGAGATCGGCTTCGTCCAGATCATGGGTGTCAACACCATCGACACCCTCGCCGCCGTACAGGCCGTGGGCCAGGCCGCCGCCGCCGACCTGACTGGCCTGCGCCCCCACGTCACCCGAGCCGAGCACGCGTCCTACCTCCATGACGCCTACCATCTCGGCCTCCTCGATCGCGTCGAACGCGGCCGGTACGAGCTCAGCCCCGCAGCACACGACCTGGAACCCGTCCTGTCCCGGCTTGCCGAGTTCGCAGCCCACCACCGCACCACCACACCGGCTGCACTGCCGACGCGACCTGTCTCGCGCACCGCCACTGCCGAGGCGCAGGGCGCCGCACCGCGTACCACCGGCTCCGCCAGGGCTGCCTCGGCCGCAGCGGTTCCCACCCGGGCCACACCGCCGCGGTCCGTCCCTGCCACTGCCGCGAGGGCACCGGGCCCGCGGCAGGCGCCGGCCGTGCCGCAGGTCGCCTTCTCCCACCCGGTGGGCCCGTTCGGAACCGGCAACGGCCCAGCGCGCGGCCGATGGTGACCGCGGAGCAACTCGATGCCTACGCCCGCGAGGACGAGCTACGGGAACTGCTGGTGTCCCCGCGCTATCTCGCTGGGACCGGTCTCGACCTCGACATGGTCATCCGGCCGCTCGCCGACGCCGGGTTCGCGCAGCTGCGCGGTCCGGACGGTGAGGTGTTCATGCACAGCCGCTGCCACCGGATCCGCGCTGCGTTCCTCCCCGAAGGCGACGACCTGGGTCTGTGGCAGGTCGTGGTTGCCGCCGGCAGCATGCCGATGCACCTGCCGCTGTGGAAAGCCGTCTTCGACGATGGCATCCCCGCCGAAGCCGTCGCCGCCTTCACCACCGCCCTCGCCGCCGACCTGGCAGCCGAGCACGACGGCCCCGAAGGCAGACCGTTCCTGTACGCCCCGTTCGGCGCCACCCCCGGCTGGTATCCCCTCGGCGAAGCCGGCTGGCACAGCACCGCCGACACCCACCAGGCCCAGTTCCGCTCACCGGACGGACAAGCCGAACTGGTCTGCAACCGCGGCGCCCTCACCTACGCCGGCGAGATGGGCGCAGGCCCGTACGCCTGGGAACTGAACGTCGGCAGCGGGCGCATCGTCGAGACCGCGACGTTCACCTCCGGCACCCCCACCCACCTGATCGCCGCGTTCACCAGCGCACTGACCAACCCCACGCCCGTGATCCGCAACCGCGCCTCACTCGCCCGCCGCCACCTGGCCCACCTGACCGTCCGACCGGTTGAGCCTGCCGCCGCGCTTCCCGCACCGCCAAGGCGCGGGCCCGCGGCGGCGGTCGCCCTCCCTCCGGGGCGCTTCCCCACGCCGACCTCAGGTCCGCCGCTTCCGCCCGCCCCCGCCGCAACCCCGGCTCCGCGCCGCTGAACCACCCACGCACCACCCGCACGCCGAACGGACCCGAGTTGCAGCTCCACGACCTCGCACACTGGCTCGAAGAGCAGCCTGAACGCGAACTCCTCATCGCCCCGGTCTTGTTCGCCGGTCCCCGCGACCACGCGCTGCTGGCCAAGGCCTTCGCCTTGGAACCCGGGTGGATCTGGGAGTCCGACCCCCACGGCGGCACCTACACCGCCAGCGCCTCCCGGCAGCTCCTCCTCACCCACCGCCCCGACCACGACGTCCATTTCACCTGGACCGCCAGCTGGGCACCGACACCGCTCGGCCGTCCCGAGTGGGAGATCGCGATGACCGGCACGGTTCCCGACGAGCTCGTCGCTGCCGTCACTGCCGCCCTGCGCACACTCCCCGAAGCCGACCCCCGCAACCCCGGCCGCTCCGCCGCGACCCCACCCCTCCCACACGGACCAGACCGACAACCGGAGCACGGCGCGGACACCGTCGTGGCCGTGCTGGAGTCCGCCGGCTGGACCAGCGCGCTTGCGGTGCCGCCCGGGGACGACCGACAGGCGTTCCGCGACCCGACCGGACACGCACGCCTCGTCCACCGCCCCCACCAGGACTGGCCTGTGCCCGCGCGCGGCGGCCACTACGCCTGGGAACTCGCCGCCGGCGACCCGCACACCTTCGCCCCCGCCCTGCGCGGCGACGACATGTGGCAGCTCATGCTCACCGCACACGCCCCGGCCGCACTCCGCCTCGCCGCCGTCCGCGCCGCAACCGACCCGACCCCGGTCCGCCGCCGCGCCGGCGAAGCATTCGACCTGCCCACCCACCTCGTCCGCGCGTTCCCCGCCGACTGGGCCGCCACCCCGGGTCCCGCGATCACCACACCACAAGCTCCCGCCCACCGCACTGCGCGAACCCATCCGGCCACCGCCGCGCCCCACAGCATCCGCCCCCCGGTCCCAGCAGCCGCACCCGCCGCCGGCCAACCCCCACGGCGACGGTAGGCGCCCGAATTCCAAGATCGCTCACAGCAGACACCGACGACTGGATACCTCCCGCCCACCGATGGGAACGTACTCACGTCGGCAAGGTCACCGACGAAACCCCAATCAGACCAAGGGAGTTCGTGATGTCTGCTGTCGAAACCCGTGCCCGCGCGACCTGCTCCGCCGTACGCGCCCCGGCCTCGTCGGCACCGGCCGCACCCGTCGCGACCGACCGGTGGATCCGCGGCGCCGGCACCCCCTACCCGGTGTTCGACCTCCTCGTCGTCGACGGCTGGACGCTCGTCCTGGACGACCTCGCCGACATGCACTGCGCGTCCCCCGACGGCCGCGTCTACGTCGGATACCTCGCCGCATCCCCCCGCCCCCGCCCCGGGGACGTGTGGCACGTGAGCGTCGAGGCCGCCGACGGCCTGCCCGGCTGGGAGCAGACCTTCCACCGCGACGTCCCCGCCGAAGTCATCGCCGGACTCGTCCACGCCCTCCTCACCACCGCCCCCCGCCCCGACGTCGAAGCGTTCTGACCCAGGCCTGCGGAGCAACACCCGCATCTTGCGTCATCCGGACCTCCCACATCCCGTACGGACGCGCAGTCCCCTCGACATCGCCCCTGACGGCGAACCCTGCCGCACCGTTGAACCGGCGCTCGCACCCCGCCCCCCGCGGTGCGAGCGCCTTCGCCGCGCCCCCCACAAGGAATCCCAGCCATGACCGCAACAGCCCACCGCGCAGGACTGCACCAGGGCAACCGCCCGGTGGACAGCGTGCGCACCGTCATCGAGACCCTCGCCCGCCACCGGTGGCACGCCTCGGAGGAGGACGGAACGTTCTTCTTTGCCAGCCCGTGCCTGCGTGTGACCGTGGGCTTGGCCCTCGGCCACGAAGGCGAGCGGGAGCGAGAGTTCGCGGTATGGAGCGTCTGCGGCTTCGACCCCGACGCAGTCGACAGCCCCGCGTGGGTCGTCGAGTTCGGCCCCGCCACGCCCGTACGCGTGGTCCTGGGCTGCATTGAGTACACGGGTGGAGCGCTCGCCTCCGGCTGGCAGCTATCCCTCTCTCCTGGGGGTTTCTACGACAAGGCCGTGTCTGTCCTCGAACGCGGCTGGCAGCGTCGGGTTCACTCCACTCCCCAGGCCTACAAGGGCGCATCCCTGTTCCACATGGCGGTGACCGACCCCGGCCAGACGATGTGCGTCGAGCACCTGCGTGACGGCTGGGAGATGTCGCTCGGCGACCGCGGGACCTGGCGCATGACCGGCCCCGACCCCGGCACCGACCTCCGGTGGGAGGCGCTCGCCTACGCCACGACACCCCTCCCTGTGATCGCCGCGTGCACCCAGGCGATGGCCGAACTTGCCCCCCGACTCGCCTGCCGCTCACACGCGACACCACAACGTGAGCGGCCCCGCCGCGCGAACGGCCAAAGGCACGGCGGCTGCGTCAGCCCCACACGGTCGCTGACCCGGACCTCCCCGGTCCCAAGCCCTGCCCGCAGCATGCCTGCCGCCCAGCCCCGCCCCGCTGTGCAACAGCTGCTGACCACACTGGAAGGACTCCGCCACGCACTCCGAACCCTCTCCCCGCACCGACGGCGCTCCCGAGCCGGACAGCGTGCTCGTAAGGCCTCTCTACCTGGCCGCTGAACCACCTACCAACCCGCGCATCGACGAGCTGCTCGCCGACACCTACCACTGGGCCCGCGCCGCCGAACCCGCCCACGGCTACGCCCGGTACGCCATCAACCCCGACCTCACCGCACGCTACGGGTACGTCATCGACGAATACGACGACAGCGACGACCCGATCGTCCACACCTTCCAAGCCGCCCCCCCGGGCGGCATCCCGCGAACTGCCCTGGCAGCTCGAATGCACCGAGCGGACACCCCACGAACTCGTCGAAGCCCTCGCCCACGCCATCGGCAAGCACGAACGCGGATTCCACGACTTCGACGCCGTGACGGCGCCACTGCGCGCGGCCGGTTGGCGCGAGGACGGACCCGGCCAGTCCGGCCACGCCTCCAAGTTCATCGCCCGCCGGATCGCCTCGCCGGACGGATACGCCGCCTTCACCGAGATGGACATGGCCGAGGTCCGCCACCTGGCCGGGCCGATGACGTACCGGTGGCGCCTCGAAGCAAGCAGCGCCTGGAGCAACGCCTGGTGCATCGACGCCACCCGCGACGTACCCACCTCGGTGCTGCTCGCTGCGAACCTCGCCGTCACCGACCCTTCCCCCGTACGACGGCCCGCCTGGGCACAGTCATTTCCCGGCATCACCGTGACCCGGCCGGCCGCACCACCTCCGACCTCCGGGCCTTCGACCGTCATACCGCCGACGTGCGCAGAACTGCCGAAGCCGCGCGGCCGCTGATCCCTGCCACATCCCTCTACCGACTTGGTCATGCGAAGGGGCGCTCGCACCGAAACCACGGTGCGAGCGCCTTCTGTATCGCCGGGAACGGGGAGGCGGAGGACGGACAGTGATGCCTTGGTGGCGAGGCGCCGGAGATCTGCGCCGCGTCGGTTGTCAGGCCCGGGTGGCCTTGAGGACGAAGTCCTCGTCACGGGGGTCGGTGGCGCGTCTGCGGGCGGTCAGGGTCGTGCCGTCCCAGGTGACCTCCACCGGGAACGTGTCCTTGTCCCTGTAGACCCAGGTGAGTGTGGCCTTGGCAGAGTCGGCGACCTGCCCGGGGATGCCCGTGGCGCGGACGTCCGTGTCCGATTGACCGCCTTTGGTGACGGTGAGCGACCCCCCGTCGAGCGAGTAGGTACCGGACTCCTCGTGAATCTCCCCTTTGGTGTACCCCTCCTCGGGGTCCGGTGGGGTCGTCATCCTCCAGCGGCCGTCGCCCACCGTGAGCGTGGTGTAGTCGTAGTTCGGCTTCGGTGTGATGGCCAGCGTCCAGGTGCCGCGGACGAACGCGTCGACGGCGTGTCCGGCCAGCGTCGTCGGCGGCGCGCCCTTCGGCCCGGCCGAGCCGTCGGCCGCCTTGTCGGACTTACCCCCACCCGAGCCGCACGCGGCCGCGGCCATGCCGAGCAGCCCGACCATGCCGTACCGCACCACGGTCCGGCGGCCGACCGCCTGTTCCAGCTTCTTCCAGTCGTCGAACAAGAGCGTGTCCTTCCCCACCCCACGACGCCGCGGGACCAGCGGCGTGCCACAGCATCGCAGCCGTCCCCCGCGCGGCGGGCCGAAACAGTCGAGTCCACCACCGCAGGCCACGCCCTGCGCAGGCAGGTCGAAGAACTCTGGGTCCGCCTGGAGGGCTCCGCCGCAGGGACTTCACCGACGCCGAACCCGACCAACCTCGCCGCCCCCGCCGGCTGCCCCACGACACAACCCCACGCCCACGCCCGACCAGACGCACGCGTGACGAGGCGGGCCGACGCCTGCGCCGGACCAGGTCACGTGATCCGGGCGACCCTCGAGGAACGGCGACGGGCCCGCGGCCGCGGAAGACACGGCCGTCAGGCGCGCGGCCGCTCGGTCAAAGAACGGACGGTGTTGGGGCCGGTCGGCGGTCCCGGCCGCCGCACTGCGCGGCCGGCCTTCGCGCGCAGTGCGGCCAGGCATCGCCCGTGAAGCACGAGTGCTCTACGGGCGCCTTGGTTCGCCCTAGTTGAAGTAGCTGCCGGCGAGGAGTCCGTCGTAGCCCATGCTGACGATGGCGCTGTCGAGGGTGTCCCAGTAGCGGTCGGGCGGTTCGGGTTCGTCGTCGGGGGCGGCCAGGGGGGTGGACGGGGTCCATTCGTGGGCGCAGCGGCAGCGGATCCAGGTGTCGCTGGCGTAGGTGATGAGGAGCCAGTCGCGCAGGGCGTGACAGCCGGGGCAGACGACCGGGGTGCCGTCGGTGGTGGTGAGCGGGCCGGGGTGCTCGGTGAGCTGGGCGCCGGCCGCGGGGTTGAAGTCTTCGGGCACGTCCTGCGGATGAGGGTGTGCGTCGGCGCGAGGGATGGGCGACGGGTCCGGACCGCGGCCTTCCGACGGCTCCTGGGCGGGGCCGGAGGGGTCGAACGGGTCATCGTGCATGGGCGGGTCCTCGCTGTCGACGATGGGGGGACGGACACCATGCCGCGCCGCGGTGCACACAGTCCAGGCGGAATCCGGCAGTCCCCGAGTCCTTTGCGAACACACAAGGACGCATGCCAGATCAGGCCGCGGACGCGCTCGGCCGCGGATGGAACTTCGGTTTCGGCGCTGCAAAACCGGGGCCTCGTTGGGTGCCCGGGAAGGACGGCGCGTAGAACTTCGTGCACACCGGTGGATCTCGTACCTGGGTGCCGGTCACGCTGGAGCAGCAAGAACGGGAGCAGGTGCTCTGCGTCGTGCATCGGGCTTGCAGGCTCGGTTTCCCCCACGGCCCGGGCTGGACAGGGCAGCCGGTGCTGGCGGCGCCGGCTGCCTACGACTTCGCCAGCTGGAGGACTTCAGGTATGACCGACTCCAAGCGCCCCGTGCCGCAGCGTGAGGTGCCCCCGAATCCCGCAATCAGGCGCGATGCTCGGACGGGCCCGAGCACCAGGCAGCAGCCGACCTGGTTCTCCTATTTGATGTGCGGTGGTTACGGCTGGGTTAAGCGGCACGGGAGTTGACCGGACCCGCGAGCGGGGAATTCCGACTCAAACGGCTCCGTGCCGTTTCAGGACGGCATGCCGAGTCGGCCATGTGCGGGAAGGACGCCGAAAGGGCGGTCAGTCTGGATGCCCAGGTGGATGATGTGCTCGCTGCGGAGCTCATTCGACGTGCAGCCGAGGACCAAGCCGCACGCGAAACGTCTATGGAGACCGGCGACGCCGACGCGATGACGCGGGTGGACGCGGAGAACTCGGAAGGGGCGCATTGTGCGTGGTTGCTGGCTCAGCACGCTGACCGTGCACCGCAGTTCCAGAAGCAGGTTCTCACCCTCCTTGAAGCCGCCGTTGCAGCCGGCGACGCCGCGCAGCGCGAACTCGCCTATCTGACCAATCGCGTGTTGGTCGCGGATGTGCATGTTGACCGAACGAAGTCGCCGACGGTGCGCCTGAAAACGTGCCTTCCGGGGAGGTGGTGGGGTAAGTCGCGCGGGGTTCACGCCGCTTCGCCGAGGAGGCATCGGCCCCGGGACACGTTCGACGCGCTCGGTCGTGCCCCACCGGCGCGCTCAGTGGGGCCGGAGGTGTTCGGGTAGGTTTTCCGATCCGACCAGGACCAGACGGAAGCGCTGGTTCAGACCGCCGTGGCTGGTGTACTGGTTGATCGGCGTGTGGTCGTCGGGATTGGCGCCCTGTACATCCAGGCACTTGCCGGCGAACGTCCTGATCTCGAACAGCCCTCGGCCGACCGGGTGAAGGGTGAACCGCTGGTTCGGCCCGCCGTGCCTGGTGTATTGAACGATCCGCGTGCGGTCCTTGGTGCTGGCGCCATGTACATCCAGGCACTTGCCGACGAACGTCCTGATCTCATAAAGGCCTTGACCGAGCGGGTGGAGAGTGAACTGCTGGTTCGCCCGCCCGTGGCACCCGTACTGGACAATCCGCGTGTGGTCCTCGGTGCTGGCGCCCCACACGTCCAGGCACTTGCCGGCGAACGTCCAGATGTAGAACGGGCCCAAAGGAGCCGCGTCGAGCCGTCGTAGCGCACGAGCCAGCTCGGTGGCGTTCAGGTACCGCTGATCGGGGTCTTTGTTCAGCAGGGTCAACACGAGGTCGTCCCACGCGGGCGGGATGCCTGCGGACACCGAGTTGGGCGCGGGCGGTTCCTGGGTGAGGTGCGCGGACAGGTGGCCCATCGTGTCGGGGGCTTGGAAGGGCGGCTGACCGGTGATCAGCTCGAAGAGGAGGCAGCCGAGGGAGTACAGGTCGCTGCGTGGCTCCGGAAAGCCGCGTGCCTGCTCGGGGGCCATGTAGGCGGGGGTGCCCACGATGAAACCGGTCTGGGTGAGCTGGTCCGCGGTCGCTGTGGGGTGGTGGTCGGCGGCTCGCGCGACGCCGAAGTCGAGGACCTTTACGGTGCCGGACGGCGTGACGACGATGTTGGACGGCTTGACGTCCCGGTGCATGATCCCAGCGCCGTGTGCCTCGGCGAGGGCTTCGGAGATCTGTGCGCCCCACCGGGCCGCGTCCGGCAAGGCGACGGCGCCCCGGCTCAGCACGTCGTTCAGGGGCTCGCCGTGGACCAGCTCCATCACCAGGAAGGGGACCTGATCGTCTCCGGCACCGGTCTCGCCGAGGTCGTGGACCGTCACGATGCCGGGGTGCTGGAGCCGGGCGGTCAGCCGTGCCTCACGCAGGAACCTGGCGCGCGCCTGAACGCCGCGGTGTCCGCCGCCGGCGAGCTTGGAGACCAGTTTCACCGCGACGGAGCGACCCAGCGTCTCGTCCTGCGCCTCCCAGACCTCCCCCATCCCACCCTCGCCGAGCTGCCGCACCAACCGGTAGCGGCCTGCCAGGAGTTGGTCCTGCACAGCCAAACCTCCCCCGTCTCGGACATTCCCTGCGTCTCCCGCGACACGGCACAACGCGCCCGCGCACCACCCTGCGTGACGACTGTAGCGCCGAACGCCCCTGAGAATGACCTTGGTTGCCGCACCGCGCGGTCGAATGTGCTTCCACCACACGCAGGCCCCAACCCGTCAACGCGAAAAGCCGAGCATTAGGCCCCTGCTGCCCGGTGCTGATTCGGAGAAGGCGACCCCAGCTGAATGGGACGCAGTAGCTCGACGATGCCGACGGCGGGCTGCGCCCCCGGCCAGCAGCCGACCCTGACCGTCTCGACGAACGGCGCGCGGCCATGGGGATGGAGTCAGCGGCGGACTACGACCGGCGCATGCACGAGGTGTACCGCGGCCGTTGAGACCTCCGAGTACGTCGCCTTTTGACGGCCCGCTCTGTCGATGGGGTCGCTCGTTGTGGGCGGTTGGCCGTCACGGGCGGTGCCGGATGTCCGTATCGGTCGCTGCTTGCGCGGCGGGGCGACCGATCGCTGCCGCTCGGGAGTGACCCTGCGCCGGCTTGGTGGTTGTGTTCAGGGCACTCGGGGTGGGGAGTTCGGCGAGGCGCCGGATGCGCCAGGCGGTGACGTGGGCGGGGTCGGTGGCGGTGTGGAGTTCGCGGCTGCTTACCGCTTGGCGGAGGAGAGCGTCCGGGTCGTGGCCGGCGTGTGCGGCCTGGTCGAGCGTGGCGGTCAGTAGATCCATGCCGGTGGGGCTGATTTTGTGGTGCAGGGCGTCGGGCAGGGCGCGGAGCGCGGCCGCGGTGTGCCGGTGTCGGGCGTCGGCGGGGAGGTTGCGCGCGGCGGCGGCGAGGTGAGCGACCGGGGCGGACTGGCGGTAGGCGTTCCAAAGGTGGTCGGCAGCCTGGCGGGCTGCGGCGGCTTGCTGGCGGTGGCCTTGGGCGGCGTGCCAGCGACCGGCGGCGATGACGGCGACGACAAGGGTGGCGAGGACGGTGCCGAGGGCACCGCCGTCCTCGGGTCTGGCCGGCCCCGCGCTGAGGATGTCGCGGGCGGCGCGGCGTAGGGCGCGTTGGTCGGCGTTGGCGGCGCGGATCTGGGAGCGGGCGGCGCGTTCGTAGGTCCTGGCGGCTTCCTTGAGTTGCTGGCGCAGGAGTGGTTCGTGGTGGCCTTCGGCGAGGGCTTCGAGGACCTCGTGGATGCCGGCCGTCGCGGCGGCTGCCCGTTGCCGGCGTGCTGAGTCGGAGGCAGCGGATCGGGTCCTGTCCGGGCCGGGTAGGAAGTCCGGTTCGGGTTCCGGGGTGTCGAGAAGGTCGTGGGCCTGGTCGAGGGAGTCGGCGGCCGCGTGGCGGGCGCGTCCGGCGCGGGACGACCGTGTAGTCGGCCTGCGGCCGCCGGGGCGCCGTGTGGTGCCGTGTGCCGTGTCCTCGGTGCCGACCGCTGAGCTGTCGAGGACGGTGGGGTCGGCGTCGGCAAAGCGGCGGCGCAGCTTCGGGAGTGAGAGGTCGCCGGCGAGCGTGGACCCGGCGAACCAGACCTGGCCGCCGGCCTTGTTGCGGTCCCCGAGCTTGCCGACCGCGTATCCGATGATGTCGCCGGAAGGGGCGGTGCGCTGCTTGACGAGCAGGCCCGCACGATGCAGGCGGGCGAAGAACTCGCGTTCGGTTGCAGCCCCGGTGGCAGCCAGGCGTACAGCGGCGTGGAGTTCCTCGCGCGGGGTGAGTGCGGTGCCGGTGCGTTCGGCTTTGAACTGCTCGGCGCTGCTGGGGCGTCTTGCGGCGGTGCCGTCGCCAGGGTTGAGCTGCCGTAGTCCGAACTCCTTCTCGATCTTCCGGCATTCGGCTTGGGCCTTGCGGCGGTCGTTGTCGATGGTGCCGACGGTCAGGTTCGCACGGACGCGGGTGACGACGATGTGGATGTGGTCCTCGGCGTGGCGGACGGCGATCCACCGACAGCGGTTCGGTTCGTCCTCGTTGGCGAGACCAACCGCGTGGACGATGCGTTGTGCGACCGTGGCCCATTCGTCGTCCGTGAGAGTGCGGTCGCCCGGGGCGGTGCGGACCGGGCAGTGCCACACGTGACCCTTGGGTAGTCGGCGTCCGCTTTGTTGGCGTTGCGCGACGTGGAGGTCGAGGGCGTCCGCGACCTGGTCGAGGGTGACGCCGGGGTGGCGTCCGGGGTCGGGGGTGAAGCCGTCCCAGGACGCCACGATGTGCGGGTCGGTGTGTTCGTCGCGGTGTCCGGGACCGTAGAGGTATTCCAGGAGTCCGCGGACGCGGTCGCCTTTGCTGATGTCCGGGACCACGGTTCACCGCCGTGCGATCCGCAGAGCTGCGGAGTCCACGGATGCGATTGCGGACGCCAGTTGGTTGCGGAGCGCGTCGAGTCCGCGGAGCGTGGCGTCCGCGTCCGGGAGGAGTCCGGGATCCAGGAGTCCGGAGTTGAGGACGCGGGCGACCTGGTTGAGGTTCGTTCCGACCCGCGTGAGTGCGGTCCGCGAGGCCGCGAGTTCCGCGACGGCCTCGTCGTTCGCGGACTCCGCCATCACGGTCACCAGGGCGACGCCGAGTCCGGGATGCGTGTCGTGGATCCGGGCGGCGGCGACCAGCAGCCGCGCCGAGAATCCGGCCGGGGTCAGACCGGCGTGCACGGCGGCGTCGCGGACGGCGGCGAACTGGTCGGGCAGCAGGTAGGCGCACACACGGTGGCGGCTGTGCTCGGGCTGGTACTGGCGCCGCCGCCGCGGCGCTGCGGGCGTGGTGGGCGGCTGGGTGGTGTGCGCGTGGGCGGCGGCGACGAGGAGGCGGTGCGCGAAGTCTGCGGGACGCAGCTGCTGACGCGCGGCAGCGGCAGCAACAGCGGCATGCTCGGCGGCGGTCAGACGTGCGCATACACGGCGCTTGGCGCTGCTGGAGTCGCGCGCGTCGGCGGCAGCATCTCCCCCTCCCGGCGCCTCCGCCGGCCCCTGCTGCGGCCCCCCGGCCGAAGCGGGGCACCCGTCTCCCGCGCACCCCCGGGCGTGGGCAAGCGTCGTTGGGATCCCGACGGGATCCCAACGAGATAGCTTGCTCCGCTGCGGGCCGTAGCTGCTCGGCTGCCTTTCGTCACGCGACGGGTACGTTTCGGCGGCGGTCACGCGACGGTCCGGGTGGCGACGGTGCGGTCGACGGCGTGCTGGAACTCGGCGACGAACGCGAGCGCATCGGCGCCGGTCGGCAGCGGCTCGGGCTCGCTCGGGTAGTCGCGTCGGATCATCCAGCCGTCGTCGTCGGTCTTCCACGCGGCCTGGATGAGGCCGTTCACGACAAGGGTGATCAGCCAGGCTTCCACCACGGCGGCGGTCGTTTCGGCGCTGTCGATGAGGGGCTGGTTCATGGGTCGCTCCAGTTCAAGGGGCCGGGCGGGCGGCATGGGTGCCGCCCGCTCGGCGGCGTGGGTGACGGGCTAGTTCGGGGCGGTGTCGTCGCGCAGCGCGGCCATGAGGCCGTTGATGCGGTCGTTGGAGATCCGGTGGCCATGGGTGCGGATGACCGTCGCGATCTGCTTGCGGCTCAGACGGCCGTCGGGGAGCCGCGGTGCGGTCCGCGCGAGCGCGATCAGCGTGTCCTCGGAGACCGGTTCGCCGCGCGGAGTTCGCTCGGGACGGGGTCCGGAGTCCCGGCGTCCGGAGACCCGGCGCGTGCGATCGGTCCGCGCGGACTCCGCCGTCCGCCGATCGGCACGCGAGGATTCTGCCGTCCGCTGCCGCGTTCCGGACTCCGCCGCGCGGTGCGGACCGCGGGGGCCGCGTCCGCTCCCCGGACGCGACGACGCCGCCGCTTGCATGCGCGGACTCCGCGACCGCGCCCGGACGCGCACCGAGTCCGCTGCAGCGTCCGGACTCGGGCCGGAGTTCGAGTCCGCTCCGAAGCGCATCGCCGGGGACTCGACCGGCGAGTCCGCGGCCGGGGTGGGCGCGTCCGGATCGGATTCGCGGCTGCTGCCGGCGAGGACGCTGTTGCTGCGTGGGGGAAGGTCATCGCCGCCGACCGCGGGGTGCGGTTGCGGTTGGGCGGTGTCGTGCGGGAGCGCCCGGGCGATGTGGCGGTTCGTGTCGGGGCCAGGGGGCTCGGGCGCGGGCACCGGGGTGAGGTACGGGCCCGTCTCCGTGGGCTGCGGCGCGTGGTGCTCGGTAGGGGTTCCGCCGTCGCGGGCGAGGACGATGTACAGATGGACGGCGCCGGCGATGGCCAGCGGCGCTGCCATGGACAGGACGCCGACCGCGATGTCGCCCAGGTGCAGGCCGTCGGTCGGCGTTTGCTGGTTCAGGCGCACGGCGTGCAGGGAGTTCGCCCACACGCTGGTCGCGGTGGCGATGCCGACGAGGGACCAGGCGTAGACGCGGGCCCGCAGCCGAGCGTCGCGCAGGACCAGCAGTGCGCGGATGCCGTAGGCGATGAACCCGTCGATCAGCAGCGGGAACAGCCACGTGAGCTGGCTGCGGACATGGATCGCGCCGGCCATCTGGCGCAGAGCGTCGAAGGACTGGGCGAAGGCCGCGCCGCCGAGCGCGATGATCGCGACCCGGTCCCAGCGGCTGACACGGGTCGGGGAGCCGGACGCCGGCACACCTACATGCCGCGTCATGCCGCCGCCTGGACGGTCGTTGCACTGGTGCGGCGTGGGAAGTCGAGGACGACTGCACCGTCGGCGGCTGCGGTCGCCTGCTCCTGTTCGATGGCGCGCAGTTCCGATTCGTCGGGTTCGATGTCTGCGTCGTCGAAGCCGGGTGAAGCCGGTGCCGCTCGGCGCGGAGTGTCGTGTCCGGTCCGGAGCTTCTTGGCCTGGTCGCGGGTGAGGCCGAGCCGCCAGGCGAGTTCGTCCATAGGCAAGCCGTGGGCGACGAGGTGCTTGGTGACGGCGGCCTGTTCGCGCGGACTGAGGTGGATGTCCGCACCGCCGAGCGCGGCTTCGACCCGGTCGGCGTCGAACCGTTCCGCGAGGGCTTCGAGGAGGGGCTGGCGTTCGGCCCAGGTCAGGCCGCCGCGGATGCCGGTGCCGTAGCGCATCCCAGGCTCCTCGACGGCGAGCGCGGCCTCCAGGCAGCGGTCGCGGACCGGGCACACGCCGCACATCGCCAAGGCTTCGCGGGTGTTGCGGCTCCCGGTGCGTTCGAAGGCATCAGGGTCCGGGGTGTGGCGGCAGGCGGCGTTGTCGATCCACGTCGAGTTGCCGCGGCGCGGGTAGTCCGCGCGAGGGGCGGTCTGTTCGGGCATGGCAAGGATCCGTTCTGCGGCGAGGTCGGTCAGGTCACCGCCGGGCCAGGGGCAGGGACCGCGTGACCGAGCCGTCGTGGCGCGAGTCGGGGAAGTGGATAGGGGAGCGGTACCGCGGTCAGAAGCCCGCGGCGGGCGGGATGTCCGCGGCGGCACACGGGCCGCACAGGCCGCCCCAGCGGTCCCGGCCGGTCCGGGACCTGCAGGAGGTGCACCGGGCCTTGCCGGCGGGCGGCTGGGCGGATTCCCGGGCCGCTCCCGGATGATCGCCCTCGGGCATCTGCACGGTGGCGGCGTCGGCTTCGTGCCTGCTGCGGCAGGCGATGCACAGGACGCCTTCGCTGCCGGGGACGCCGCAGCCGGGGCAGGCGTATCGGCTGCTCGGACGTGCCGGTTCGGCGGGTGCGGGCGTGGCCCGGGTGTCGCCGCCCTGATGGCGCGGCTGGACGTGGTGGTTGGTGCGGCGGTCCTTGCGGCGTTCGGCGCAGGCCGTGCACGCGGCGGCGGTGTCGACGTCGATGCCGTCCTCGCATCGCGGATGCCCGCACTCCCCGCCTCGGACCAGGGCGACCGCGACACCGATCGGCCGTTCCAGCGCACCGGCGGCGTGCTGGGCGGCGTAGCGGTGGGTGTGCCAGCGCCGGGCGGCCCGGGCGGCGAGTTGCTCGACCGATCGTTCGCCGAGCTGCGCCTCGATCGCCGTGACCAGCGTGCGCGGAGCCGGGTTCCCGCCGGCTGCCTCGACCAGCTGCGTCAGCTCAGGCGGCAGCGCGGCGACCACGGCCGCGACGTCGGCGGTCAGCAGCGGAGTTCGATGCGGGTGGGACTTCCCCGCCGGCGTGCCGTTGCCGGACGCGGCATCGCCGCCTTCAACGCCCAGGTCCTTACCTGGGTGAGATGCCCTTCGGGCGTCAGCGGCGCTACGCGCCGAAGGCGCCTCTGGTGAAGGGATCTTGTAAGGGTTCTCTATAAAGGGCGTCACCGGTGCAGCCACCCTGGCGTCACCCGTGCGGCTACCCCTGGCGTCACCGGTGCAGCTACCCCCCGGTGCGTCAGTGTCCGACTGAGGCTGGTTCGCGGTGTTGTCGGGGGTGGCGTCACCGGTGACGCCACCCCCGATAACGGAGCCCGCGGCCACGGCATCGTCGCGACCGCCGTGGTCGGCCGAGACGGGGCGCTTGGCGCTGCGTCGGCGTTCGGCCTGAGCCTTGGCGACGGCGGCTGCCGATGCACCGGCGGACAGCGGGTCCTCCCAGGTGCCGTTGCCGTGCCACATCACCCCCGCGTCGTGCAGGTGGTAGACGTTCGCGTCGTGGACGGCGGGGTTGTCCGGGTCGATGCGGCGCTCGATCGAGATCAGGCCGGCGACGTCGAGTTCGGCGAGCGTGCGGTCCAGCGTCGACAGCGACACACCGAGCTGCCGCGCCAACTCCTTGCGGTACGGCTTGCCGTCGCCGGTCTCGCGGGACTGCGTCCCCGCATACGACACGAGGATCGCGTACAGGACGCGGGCGTTCGCGCTGTACCGCGGGTCGCACATCCACCGCGACGCGACCATGCCGAACGGCAGGTTTCCCCCGCGACGGACTTCGGGAGCCAGGCTCACCGGTCATCCCGAAAGTCAGTGACCAGGTTGCCATGGTGGAGATCGAAGGTGTGTGGCGTGCGCCAGTCGACGTCGGGATAGAGCCGGGTTACCCAATGGGCCACTGTGATCGCGGTGCTGCGAGGTAGCACGAATGGGACGCCGGACGCTCGGAATGGAGTCACGCAGTAGGCGCCTTTGGCGCAGATGGATATCCGTACCCGGGATACTTTGGGTGCAATTTCCCGAACAAATTCGGCGACCGCTTCCGGGGTGCGTGTGCCGCGAGCGGACGGGACCGCCGAGACCGGCGAGGCCTCTTCAGGCATGGGGGTATCCTCCGAGGTGCGTGACGGGCCGGGTGTCTGGTAGGCCGCCGACCCGTCGCTGTGCTGTTGCTCTGCTCACATGGCAGGCGCATGTTCGGGTGTCTGGAGGTTGCCGCCTCCAGGCGCCCGACCTGCTTCTGATGACGGTGACCAGGGAAACCGCCAGTGCGAGCACTTTAGTACTCGATGGGCCCGAGAAGCTACATCACAGTGCTCGCATCGCCACCAGGGTGCTCTCGCTTGACGCATTCCGCCCTCCTTGCGCACTCTGGTGTGACGTGACGGCAGGGGGCGAAGGGGAAGGGCAGTGGCCCATGGCAGGCAGCGGACGCAGCGGTGACGGCCGCACCCTGTCTGAGAAGTTGGCGCACCTCTTCGGGACTGTGCACCCGGCGTCCCGGGGTCCGTACAGCAACGCTGAAGTGGCCCGGGAGATCCGCGCGGCCGCCGACGATGACGCCGGCCTGTCCGCGAGCGCCATCGCTCAGCTTCGTTCCGGCGCCAAGACCAATCCGACGATGAAGACCATCGAGGCGTTGGCCTCGTTCTTCGGTGTTCCGCCGGCGTACTTCTTCGACGATGCCGTGGCGCGCCAGACGGACGCCGAGATTGCTGAGATCACGGCCATGAGGGATGTGCAAAGTGTCGCCATGCGCGCCAGCGGCCTTTCCGAGGGCAGTTTGAAGATGGTTCTCGCGGTCATCGATCACGCCCGGGCGCTGGAGGGGCTCCCAGAGCTGGATGAGGGCGAGCCGCCGACCGGCTCGTGAAGTTATGGGCGTATGGCCTTGCTTGCCCGATTTGGGGTCGTGACGTTTGTCATTGCACAGTGGCGCGCTTTGGTTTCGCCGCCAACGTGGCCCTAGAGTCCCGTGTACTCCGCAGTCATTGATAAATCGACCGCGGTTGGTAATGCACGACTCCGGGTTTCCCGGACCATTCTCCGGGAGCACGCGTGAACCTGCGCGGACTACGGGCTGGCTGCCTACAGCGGATCCGGGACCTGCGCATTCCCGCGCCGTTCGACATCGACGAGTTCTGCGCGAACGTTTCGTCGATGCGCGGCCGCCCGCTCGTGCTCACGCCGCTGCCGGAAATCGAGCACCGCGATGTGCCGTGCGGGATGTGGCTGGGCACGACCAGCATCGATTACGTGTACTACGCGGCCGAGACATCGAAGCCGCACCGCGATCACATCGTGGTTCACGAACTCGCGCACATGCTGTGCGGCCACAAAAGCTCCATCGATGCGGACTTCGCGCGCCTCCTCCTGCCGGGTACCAACCCGACGTTGATTCGGCGGCTTATGGGACGGAGCGGCTACCCCAACTCCCAAGAGCAAGAAGCCGAGATGATGGCCACGGTGATCATGGAGCGCGCATATCGCGACGCTGGGGCGCCGTCGCAGCACGCACGGTCGGGACTCAAGCGCCTTGACGCGACCCTTGGCCTGACTCCTGAAGACGAGCCGTGGCGATGAGCGCTACCGATGTTCTCCAGGTCGTGGCCACAGTGGCCATCGTGGCCGTCGCGGCCGTCCGAATCCCGAGTGCGGTCCGTCGTGCGGATGACCGCCCGCTGTGTCTGGCTCTCGTGGCGCTCGGCCTGGTGATGGTGCAGTGGTTCGTCGACCGTTTCGGCATCGTGGATGTCGATCGTGTCACCGACGTCCACAGCCTTACCACGTTGCTGCGGCACCTCTTCGGCCTGGCAGCCACCCAAGCGACGTTGGCCTACTTGGCGCTGGTCACCAATGTGGGCCGCACCGTGAAGGCCCGGCGGCTTCGCTATCTGCTGTCGGCCGTCGTCGCTGTCGGCATGACCACCACGTTCGCCCTCGTGCCGCGCCTGTCCGAAGTCGACGACTTCTTCACCGCCTACGCCGGCGAGGCTGCAGCCACGGCGTACTGGGTGATCTTCATGTCCTACCTGGCAATCGCACTCGGCTGGGCGTTGGTGATATCCGTCAGCTATCGCAGGGAGGCCGACAAGAGCCCCTTGCGCACAGGACTGGGCTGGGTGGCAGCCGGAGCCACGGTTGGCGTTGGCTACATCGTTCACAAGAACGTCTATGTCATCGGTCGACAGTTCGGAATCGACCTCATGGCTCCGAATACGTCTACCGCTGTCACTGCGGCGCTCTTCGGAATCAGCCTGGTTCTGATCACCGTCGGAACCACCATTCCTCTCGCGGCGGCATGGCTGGATGCCGCACGCGATCACAACAACGACCGCCGCCTGAAACCGCTTTGGGCGACCCTCGTCGAGGTGCAGCCGACGATCGTTCTGGGGTCAGACGCGGAGACCGGAAACCGCCTGTACCGGCGGTACATCGAAATCCAGGACGGCCTGCTCGAACTCCGGGACTTCTCGGACGTGGCCTCTTTTGCCTCCGCCTCGGCCTACGCGAAGGCGCAAGGCATGACCACGGAAGCAGCGGAGGCGTTTGCCGAGGCAGTTCGAATCCGCGTTGCCGCAGCCCGACATCGTGCAGGCGCGCGGGTCGGCCCAGACGAGAGGTGCGTCCCCACCCTCGTCGACGACTACCAAGCCGAAGTGGCGCGCCTGGCCCGAATCGCCCAGGCCCTGAGGAACTCGCAGGCCACTTCTTATGCCGACTCGTTGATCGTCGGCTACGCAGCAAGACCCCGCACTACCAAGGAGCCGACACCATGACCGGGCTCGCCACCCCTGCGACGACCTCGAACCTGCGCCGACGAGGCGCTCGGCTCGTGACGGAGGTGTTCGCGCCGGCCATTCTCGTCGTGGGCGTTCTCCTCGCGGTCGGATGGCACAGCACACACTCGATCACCGGCGTCGGTTGGGGACTCCTGGCCGCGTTGTTCTGCGGCATCATCCCGATCTCGTTCATCCTCTTCGGCGTTCGGAGGGGCTATTGGACCGACCGCCACGTTCGTGTCCGCCAACAGCGGGCCGTGCCCATTGCCGTGACAGCTGCCTGCGTGATCGTCGGCCTCTGCGCGCTCGCAGCGCTGGACGCGCCTCGGGAAATACTCGCCCTGATCCTGGCCATGCTTGCCGGGCTCGCAGCGACCATGGCGATCACCGCCTTCTGGAAGGTGTCGGTGCACACGGCAGTCGCGGGCGGAACGTCCACGATCCTCATGCTCGCGTACGGCCCCGTCATGCTCGTTACGGTGCCAGCGGTCGCGTTGGTCGGCTGGTCCCGAGTCGTGCTGAAGGACCACACCGTGGCCCAGACCATCGTGGGCGCTCTTGTGGGTGCCGTGGCCGCGGCGGCGGTGTTCTCCTGGGCACGTTGAGACTGCGCGGCAGGAAGGCAGGACCCCACAATCGTCTTGGTGCCGAACGCCGCAACTCCCAGCACCAGTGACCCTTCGCCGCGACGCCGGTTGCCCTGTTCCCGGTCGGCGACGGTCGTGACTCGTGCATAACGATCGGGTTGGGCCTTGCAGTCGACCGCGCGGGGGCTTCGGGACTCTCGCGTAGTCCTGACCGGGGATCGGCCAGAGCCGATCATCTGGCACTGCCTGATAGTCCTGGGCGGGCCCGGGTGAAGTCCCGCCGCCTTCCCAGTCGACCCACTCCCGCCACATGGGGTGGGCGACGACCATCACCCATGCGCCGGAGCGGCCGCGTCGCCAGCGGACCGCGCGCGCGACGACCGTGCCTGTCCCCTCTGGCAATGTAACCCACACCCACGGTCCGCCGGTCGATGGAGGCGGGGGAGCGTCGCCGGGCGGGGGTGGCCGCCGTGGCGGCGCAGGGTCGGCAGGAGGCATGCCGATGTCGCGGCGGCACGTTCGGCGAACGTGCCCCACACGCCTGCATTGTTCTTACGCCCCACACATGAATCGTACTGGTGTTCGATTCATTCTGGTCCGTGTCACCCGGCGCGACAGGCGAGGATGGTGTGCCACACCTCTTGCTTCCTCTGTCCGGAGACGATCATCTGATGGCCTCGCATGCGCCTATGCCGGAGGACCTGTGGCAATGGGTCGCGAACCGCGTCCCTGGCGCAGACGGGGGCGCGGACGTGTCGTGGCCCCGAGGAAACTCCAGGGTCTGGAGGGTGGCGTCCGAAGGCGGCGATTCGGTGTTCGTGAAGATCAGCCCCAGCGTCGCGGCTTTCGAACGCGAAATCGCTGGCTACGCGCACGCCGCTGCCGCGTTGCAGCCGCACCAGGCACCGCGGCTCTTGGCCGTAGACCTGGACCTCTTGGCGATTATGAGTTCGCCGTTGCCCGGCCGCGTCGTGCGGGGCCTCCCCTTGGAAGCGGCGGAGGAACGCGAGGTCCACGAGCAGGCCGGGCATCTTCTGCGCGGCTGGCACGACCACTCCCAGGCCCCCTCCGCCCATGACAAACAGACGATCTACGCCGCAATCATCGCCCAGGCCGACGAGGCCAACGCCTGCCTGGAACGCACGGCCGCATACTTGGACAGCGCCCAGTGCGCACTCGTGCAGTGCGTCGTCGACGAACTGCCGCTCCTCGTCGATGAAGTGCCGATTGTTTTCCGGCACGGCGATCACGCCACCCGCAATTGGCTGTGGAACCCGGCCGGCAGCGTCGGGGTTATCGATTTCGAGACCGCCGCTGTCGGTATTGCCGCGGAGGAGTTTGTCTGGCTGTCAGGCGCGGTGTGGCCCGAACGCCCTGACCTGAAGAACGCACACCTCACCGGGTACGGGCGCCCCCTGTCCGAGGCCGAGGAGAGGCTCCTGCTCCTCCTGGCCGCCCGCCTCGGAGTCTCCTACCTTTCTTCCGGGCTCACCAAGAACCGGCCCGACCTGGTGGCCCGCGGTCGGTACGTGCTGGAACGCATGGCGAGGCAAGCCTGCCATCCAAGGCCGGGGAGTCAGCCCATGTGACGCGTGGCTGCACGCCATCGGGTGCAGAGCTCGTGGACCGTGGAGTATCGGAGGGTGGGATCTGCGGCAGTTGCCTGCTCTACGACACGGAGTTGGTCGCTGGTGCCCCGCCACGCGGACTCTGCGTCCCCGGAGTCCATCAGCAGCCGGATTGCGCGGCCGAGTGCGTAGACCGTGGTGCGTTCGTTGATTTCGGCGCCGGCGGTGGTTTCTTCGGGTGCCATGTATCGGGTGGAACCGGGGAGCCGTTCCGTGCCAAGGGTGAACGGCCCGGGGCGGTACTCATCCAGGTCGCACAGGTGCATCCGGTCACGGGCGAAGTCGTAAAGGAAGCACCCGTCGTAAAGATCAACTCCGACGAACCCGGCGGCGGCGATGACCAGGTGGGCCTGCAGGATGCGTTCGAGTGCCTGGTGGACCAGGGGCAGCGGTAGTCGGCGAAAGTGGGCCATCGGCGCAGTCGGGGCGGTGCGGTCCGGCCTCGTGTGCACGGTGGGGTGGTAGAGCACCTGCCCGTCAACCCACGGATAGACCAAGGCCGGTCGGTTTGCTGCGGTGAAGCTGTGGCGCACGGGAATGACGGCGGTGTGGCGGATCCGGGTGTGGAACTCTCGGGCGCGGTCGAGCGATCTGGCTCCGGCCGGTGTGGTGGCGGACTTGACGAACCAGCGACTGTTGTCGCCGGTGCGCACGCCGTATGAGATACATCCGGAGTCCTGCGCGTCGAATACGCGGAAGATGTGCCCCACGGTGGGGAGGTACGAGTCGAGCGGACCGCTGCTGCGGACGGCGAGTAGGCCGGAACCGGTGGGCATGCCGCCATCGTGCCTGAGAACACCCATCAATTCCTGGGCGTATGTGGACCGACAGGGGGAGCCGTCGAATCGGGACCGCTGCGCCTTCTTTTGCCCGGTCCCGGCCCGGGCGAGCAGGTCGGTGGTCGGTGGGGGCGGGGCCGGCGGTCATACGGCGAGCCGGTGGCGGAGCCAAGCGCGGTCGGCGTGCGCGGCGCGTTCGCGGTAGGCGCGTAGTTCGGGTCCTGTGGGGGCGCGGGCTTCGGCTTCCCAGTAGCCGGTCAGACCGATGGCCAGACCGGTGACCGCGTCGGGCGGTGCCGCGGCGTATGCGGGGACGGAGCTGACGAGTTGTTCGGCGGCGGAGGGGGTGTGGCCGGCGATGATCAGCTGCGCGATGAGGGTTGCGGGGTCCGCCCAGGCGGCACCGCGGACGGCCCAGGCCCAGTCGACGAGCCATGCGCGGCCGGTTTTGTCGATGAGGATGTTGTCGGCGCGGATGTCCAGGTGCGCGAGGGTGTCGCCGTCGCCGGTGTCGATTGCGGCGGTCTCGGCAGCGGTGAACGCGTCGATCTTGTCGAGGTACCAGGGGTGCAGGTCGGCGGGCGGGTTGTCGGCGAGGCGGTGCCATCGGGTGAACAGGTCGGCGAAGTCGTCGACCATGGTGCGGGCGCCGGGCAGCGGGCAGAGTGTCAGCGCCGGGGCCAGGTGGGCGAGCAGGTCGACGACGGCTGGCAGGTCGGGTGATCCGGGGGCGAGGTCGGGGTGGCGGCCGTCGACGGCTGTGTACGCCTGGATGTGCCACGTGGAGGTGTCATCCGCCCACCACAGTCGCGGCACGGACGTATGCGCCGGGAGCGCCGCGTTGACCACCGCCTCGGTCCGGTACATGTCGGCGAGTTCGTGCTCGGCGGGGATGCCTTTGAGGAAGACGGTGCGGTCGTCGGCGAGGCGGGCGGTTGAGGCCAGGCCGGTCGTGTACCCGCCGTCGTGGCTGCGTGTGTGGACCACGGGGGACCCGAGGCGCTGTTCGACGGCGGCTCGGGTGTCGGGGTCCAGGTCGGTCCAGCGGCGGCGGGGTGCAGACACCGGCGGCGATTCCTCTCGTGGTTCAGATGCGGGTTGAGGGCCTGAACTCCGTGCCGGACGCGGGTTCTGCCCTGCGGGGAGGGCGTACAGCAGGTTCGTGTAGGCGACGGCGCCGCCGTGGAACATGACTTTGAAACCGGGGATCGAGCCGGTGAAGGCCTCGGTCCCGATCACCTCTTTGCTGCCGCTGGAGATGACGAGGGCCCGTAGCCACGCGAGGAGTTGCGTGGTGTCGACGCCGCCGTCGTTGCCGAGGTCCGGGACGGGGACGGGGTCGAGTGCGGTGTCGGCCTCGGTGGGGTCCTCGGGGGTGTTGTAGTCGTCCCCGGGGCGCTGCTGGGCGGTGATCTGGGTGTAGGCAGTTCCGCCGGACGTGGTCGTCAGGACGAGCCCGTAGGCGCTGTACATGACGTTGCTGTCGCCGAAGTTGCGGACGTCGGTGACGGCTGGGGGCGCGGCAGCTTCCATGAGCTGGGCCAGGAACGTTTCCAAGCGGGCGGGGCGCACACATCCTCCTGAATTCCGAGGCCGTGTTCGGCATGTTTGGTGCATTTTGCCGGTATCGGTGGTGGCAGATGTGGGTTCCTCGTGAGACGCGCCGACGGCCCGACGGACGAACTCGGTCGTGAGGTGTCGCCGGCTTCAGGACTCGTGGCGCGTGGAGCGACTCACCCGGGCCCGAGGGGTCTTCAGGTGGTGCTGCTGTGCTGGGTGTCGGGCACTTGGGGCAGCCAGGAGACTGCGGTGTCCCGGCAGGATTGGTTGACCGGGATGAGGCGGGGGTCGTCCGGGTGGTCGAGCGCGCTGATGGTGATGCCGATGGTGGTGTCGCCGTAGTCCCGGGCGGCGATGCTGCTGCCGCAGCGGGGACAGAAGGCACGCGCGGTCTCGCCCGGGTAGGTGTCGAACCACGTCGGTGCGCCGCCGTCGCCAGTCCAGGACAGCCCGGCCGAGGGGAAGCCGACCCAGGCCATCATCGGGCCGCCGCCGAGCTTTTGGCAGTGCGGGCAACTGCAGGTGTGCGGATAGTCCGGGGTTCCGGTCACGGTGAACCGGATCCGTCCGCACAGGCAGCCTCCTGCATGGACCTCGGTATGGACCTCGGTGTTACGGCTGTCGGCCATCGGTTCGGATCCTTTGCTCTGTGGCCGGCTCGGCCGAGTGGACTTCTTCGGGGGTGTTCGGGTTGTCGAGGTGGGCCGGGAACGCCGGAACCGGCGGACGGTGGCGGGATCATCGAGCGCGCCCGGCCCGGGCGAGGTCAGGGCGCGTGGCCGACGGGCGCGCTGGTTGCGCTTGCCGAGTAGGTGAGGTGGAGGCGGCGGTGTCGCTTGTCGAACACCGCGCCGCCACCGAGGGCGTGGTCGGGCGTGCCGGGGGGATAGGCGGTGATCTGGGGCAGGGCGGTGCGGTCGTGGTCCCAGGCGCGGATCAGCTCGGTGATGCGGGCGGCGAGTCGGGGGCCGCGGGGTCCGTGGCCGGTGGCGCCGAGTTCGAGGTCGAAGGCGTGCTCGGTGTTGGCGGGGTCGGGGCGGTGGGTGAGGTAGGCGACGGAGTCGCCGTCGACGAGGGTGGCGGTGCGCAGCGCGATTCCTCGGTGGGGTCCGGGGTCGACGATGCGGAAGGCGCCGGGTTCGGCTGCGATTCGCAGCCACACCGGGTCGATCGAGGTCCTGCGGGGCAGGATCGCCCCCGACCACACGGTGGTCCCGGGCCTCTTCAGGGCGGTGCCGACGGCATCCGGGTCGATGGGTTGGCCGGTGTCGTAGACCAAGCGGGCGTCGTCGGAGTCCAGTGGTGCGGTGAGTTCGCCGCCTGCACCTGAGCCTTGCATGGGCACGAACCCGCACATCTGAACGGACCGGCTCGCCAAGGTGCCGTCGTCGGTGAGGTCGAAGCCGATGGAGCGGGTCTGTCCGGCCCACCGGAGCGGCACGACGATCCGTCCGCCGGGCGCGAGTTGGTCGGTCCACGCAGGCGGGATGTCCCATGTCCCCACCGTGATGATGACGCGGTCATAGGGGGCGTGCGGCGGCCACCCGTATTCGCCGTCGCCTTCGTGCACCAGGACCTGGTCGTAACCGCTGGCCGCGAGGCAACAGCGGGCGCGCGCGGTGACGTCGGGATCGATGTCGATGCTGACGACCAGCCCGGTCGGACCGACGAGCTCCTGGATCATCGCCGCGTTAAGGCCCCCGGAGCCGACTTCGAGGACGCGCATGCCCGGCCCGATACCGGCCTGTTCGAGCATGAAGGCTTGGATCCGCGCGGCCGAGACCGAGCTGAGCGCTGCTCCGTCCTCGTCGCGTTTGGTGACGTAGGCAGTCCCCGCCGCGTACGCCTCGACGAGGCTTGCCTCGGGGATGAACACGTGGCGGGGGACCGCGAGGACGGCCGCGGCGACGGGGTCGCTGCGGACCGCGTCCACGCCGCGCAGTTCCTCCAGCAGGCGGGTGCGCAGCTGCTCCGCGGTGAGTTCGTTCAGGTCAGGTGTGCCGGTGGTCACGGGTGGCGTCTCTCTCTTCGGCGGGGTGGTGGTCGGCGGGAGGCACGTGTGTAGGGGCGGACTCGTGCATCAGGTCCCGGGCACCCGCAGTCGCGTCGCGGCCGGAAGCATGTCCGGGCGGTCCGTGTGGGCGTGCGGTGTCGGCCGCTGCCGCAGTCGGCGGCGGGGATGACAGTTCGGGGGTGCGCGGGTCCGGGACCGCGGGTGGACGCACGCGCAGGCCTCGGACGCAGGCGGCGGCAAGCGGGAAGGCGGCCGCGGCGATCAGGAGGACGCCTGCGGCGGCGAGTGTGTGGTGCATGCCGGCGCGGTCGGCGGTGGGGCCGGCGGCGAGGTAGGCGGCGGGGACGAGGGCTCGTTGCCCGGTTCCGGTGATCGCGGTGAGCCGGTTGAGGACGTCGATAGCGAAGGTCTGCTGCGTCCAGGTCTGCCACACGATGATCGCGGTGTTCAGGGCGGCGCCGACCGCGAACGTTGCTGCGACCAGCACGGCCAGCGGGGCGTTGGCGGCCATTGCCATGGGGGGTCCGGCCATCACCGCAGCGGACACGCACGTCGTCCACCCCGGCCTGACCGGCGGCCTCTTCAGGCACACCGCTGCCCCGGTTACGAGGCCGGCCGTGAACGCAGTCACCACCGTGCCCCACCCCGCGGCCCCGCCGAGCCGGTCGACGGCATACGTAGGGCCGAGGACGAGGTACGTGGCGAGCCACAGCGGCACCACGAACGCCCCGGACACGGTCAGATAGACCACCGCCCGGTAGCGCCTGAATTCCGCCCACCCGGCGACGACGGATTCCCGAACCGACGGCTCGGTACGCGGGGGGTCTGCGACCCGTAGCCGGGTGATGAACGCGGCCGCCGCGAGGAAGCTCGCGGCGTCGATGGCCGCGGCCCAGCCCGGCCCGGCCGCCGCGATCAGCAGCCCTCCCACGGCCGGGCCGCCAATCTTGACCGTGTTGATGCCCGCCGACATCAGCGCGACACCCGCCCCCTGCAACGGTTCCGGAAGGGTCTTGGGGATGAGATTGGCGCCGCTCGACGCTGACAGGGCCGTGACCGCACCGACGAGGACCGCGAGCGCGATCAGGTACGGGACACGCATGGCCCCGGTCAGCAGCAGGACCGCGGACGTGGCCTGCAGCAAACCCAGCAGCCGGTATCCGGCGACCTGGACGACGCGCGGCGGATACCGGTCACCGATCACCCCGCCGACGAGAGGCAGCAGTGTCTCCGACACCATCCCCGCCGCCAGGACGATGCCGAGATCTGTGGCGGTGCCGCCGACCTGCAGCGCCCCGAACGCCAGCGCGAGGGGCGCCATGCTGCTCCCAGCGGCCGACGTCCACCGCGCAGCCGCCACGATCCGGTACTGCGGAAATGCCAACGGCTTGACGGAGGCACGGGCCCCTCTCGGCTGGCCGGGCACGCCCGGCGCGCTCATGGCGCCCACCGCCGCAGCGACGGGGTGCGCGGGGGTGTGTCCAGGAGCGGTTCGACCGCGGCCGCAACGTCGCACACGGGCTGGCGGGTGGTGTCGAGGACCTCGCCGAAATCGGACAGCCACTGGTGCGCGGCGCGGTAGTCCTCCGCGCGACGCTGCCGAAACCTGCGGACACGGGCGGCGGTCTCCGCGTCAGCGTCGAACCAGGTGTCGGACACGATGCGGCGCAGCAGCGTGTCCGGTGCGGTGTGCAGGGTTACGTGCCGAACGGCGAAGCCGTGGCCGTCGAGCCGCTGCAGGATCTCCTCGAGATACGTGCGGCGCAGCACACTCATCGGCATGACGAACGGGCCGGGGTGGTCGAGTGCGAGGGCGGCCGCGGCGGCTGGGACGAGCGCCCGCCATGCTCGCGTGTCTTGGTAGTCGCGTGCCGCACCGGGGAGTTGGTGGCGCACCAGGGTTCCGACGGCTTCGGGATCGTAGACCAGCACGTCGTGCCGCATGGCTTGCAGCAGGTGTGCGCACGTGGTCTTCCCGCCGCCCAACGGGCCGTTGATCATCAGCAGGACCTGCTGCTCGCGCACGACCAAGCCGTCAGGGACCGGGTTCACGGCGAACCTCCGCCTGTGATGGCCCCGTTCTCTGCACCGGGCGCTGCTCCGAGACCGGTCGCTTCGGGAGCTCGGGAGGCCCGGTCCGCGGCTGCCGTCATGTCGTTGTGAACGGGCGGGCGCGTGGCTTCCTGAGGTTCGGGTGAAATGGTGCGGAGGCGCCGGATCAGGGAACGCGCGACCAGGAGTGCGGGAAATGCGTTGGCGACCAGCGGCAGCGCGACCGCGGCCGCCGTCCCCGTTCGGGTGGCAGTCCGGCCAGCGAACAACGGGGTGAAGTCCCGCTCCTGCAAACGTTGCTGCGGTACCGGGGATGCGTGGTCGTCGCCCGCCGCCGGGGTGAGCGGGGCCGTTGGGGGTGGGGTCAATCGACAGCCCCCCGCGCGGAGACGCCGTACCCGGTGCCGCCTCGCTGCCGTGCCTCGACGGCCCGGAGCACCCTGGCGTGTCCAGCGGGCCCTTGGAGGACAGCCGCCTGCGCGAGGGTGGCCCAGCGCCAGGATCTCGACTCGTTGTCCAAAGCCAGGTCGGTGTCCGCGTGGATGGTGCCGCCGTCGAAGACGAACTGTAGGACCGGTGCGGCCATCTCGCCGTCCATGTCCGGATCCGCGGGCCGCCAGTCCACGTCCAGCAGCGGCGCCTCGGCTGGCAGGCGCAGCCCGGTTTCCTCGGCGAGTTCCCGGGCCGCCGCCGAGCGGGGGTCCTCGCCGGCGTCCACGGCTCCGCCAGGCAGGAGGTGGCCGTCGCGGTAGGTGGGTTCGAGGAGCAGGACACGGCCGTCGGGGTCGGTGACGAGGACGGCCGCCGCGATGTAGTGGCGCGGCAGGGCGGCCAGCCATTCCGCGCGGGGTACAAGAGGCCGGTCCTGCTCGGTGTCGTGTGTCATCGTTCGTCTCCCGTCTGAGCGGGGACGCGCACGATGGCCTCCCACTGCGCCCACGTGCCGCCCTGCTCGGGCGAGCGTTCGCGCCGGGTGAGCCGGATCGGGAGCACGGGCTCGCAGCCGGCGAGCAGGCTGGCGAGTTCGGTCTCGGAGTAGAAGTGGACGGCGAGACCGACTTTGTCGGGCCGGTGGCCGCCTGGGCGGTAGAGCACCGTGCGGGAGCCGTCGTCGTGTTCGCCGATGACGTCGTGGTCGCGCACGATGTCGGTGCCGATTGCGTTCACCCGCACGCAGAACAGCCCATCGGGTGCCACACGATGCAACGCCGCCTCAAGAAGGCCGCGGGCTTGGTCGCGGGTACCGTGCTGGAACACCTGGATACCGAGCACGACCGGATACGTGGCGCCGCCCGGCAGTGAGTCGAGAGAGCCGTGGAGCAGCCGACCGGCCCGCTCGGGCGCCCGGCGGGCGAGTTCGGCCAAGCCGACTGCGGAGATGTCCAGGCCCAGCAGATCGAGCCCGCCAGCCACCAGCGGGAGGTAGTTGCGGCCGTTGCCGACGCCGACGTACAAGCCGGTCCCGGGCAGCAGGCCCTCGCTGTCGGCGGCGGTGAGGATGTCCTCGACGAACGGCTCCGGAGCCAGACCGAGGAACCGTCCCTCGGCGAACTCGCCGTCCCAGTAAGCCTCGGCATCGGCCTGGCCATCGTTCTCGTTGCGGGTCACGACAGGTCCTCCGCGGGATCGGTCGGGGGCACCAGGCCGCCAGCGGCTTCGCTGACCGGCTCGGCATCGGCGCGGGGCGTGGGCACCGGGCGGGCGCCGCGCCGTGCATCGGGCACCTCCGGGCCGGGCGTGCAGGAGGAGGTCCCGTCGGGTGGGGTCGTCGGGGACGGGATCTGCAGTTCGCGGGCCTGGATGTCGAACATGCGCCGGAACGCTCCGTCCAAGGCCATGAGTTCGTCCCAGGTGCCGGACTCGACGACCCGGCCGCGGTCGAGGACGACGATCTGGTCTGCGCGGCGGGTGGACGCCATGCGGTGCGAGATCAACACCACGGTGTGGCCGGCGTCGGCCAGTACCCGCACCTTGTCGTACGCGGCGATCTCGGCGGCCGGGTCCAGGGCGGCGGTCGGTTCGTCCAGGATCAACAGGGCTGCCTGCCGGTACACGCCGCGTGCGAGCGCGAGCTTTTGCCACTGGCCTCCGGACAGTTGCACGCCGCCGGCGAACGAACGGGACGCGAGGGTGTTCCAGCCCTGCGGGAGGTCGGGCAGGAGGGTGTCGGCGTTCGCGGTGGCGATGGCGTGGTGGAACACCGGGTCGTTGTCGTAGGTTGGCAGGTCTGTGGGCGCTTGGGGGCCGTCGGTGCCGCGCGCGGTGGGCAGGCGGCCGATGCGGATGTTGTAGCCGGAGGTGAACGGAAAGCGGACGAACTCCTGGGTGACGAGCCCGACATGGGCGTACACGTCGTCGCGGTCGAGGTCGCGGACGTCCACCCCGTCCCAGGTCACGGCGCCGCTGTCCGGCGCGTACACAGCTGCGATGACTTTCGCGAGGGTGGACTTGCCCGAGCCGTTCTCCCCAACGAGCGCGACCACACTGCCCCGGGGGATCGTCACGTTGACCTTGTCGAGCGCGGGCGTGGCCTTGTCCGGGTAGGTAAACGTCACATCCCGAACGTCGATGACCGCCGGCGCGCCGGGCACCGGCAGCCCGCCGGACGGGGTCGCGTGCTGCTCGGCTTCGGTGCACGCGGTACGGAAGTCGTCGAACCACAGCGTCTCCGCGAACAGCCTCGCCGCCTGCTGGACGACGTTCCGTAAGCCGCTGGATCCGCTGCGGATCGCAAGCACCGCGGTCCCCGCGGTGGCCAGCGGCACCCGCGAGGTGAGCAGCAGCCACCCCAGCACGACATACGTCGCGCCGGTCGCCAGGCCGCTCGCTGCGGCTGCGACCCAGTTGGTCGCGGCGGTCGCGCGGGCGAGCCGGACCTGTTCGCGCTCGGAGTCGTCGGACAGGGCGGAGAACTTGTCGATGAGGTGGTCGCCCGCGGCGTGGACGCGCAGTTCCTGCCCGGCGTGCTGGGACGTCAAGTACCAGCTGATCTGGTCGAGCATGCGTTCGTTGTCCCGCCAGGCGCGGCGGGACGCGTAGCCGCGGCGGGAGGTGGCGAGGGTTCCGTAGGCGTGCGGCACCACGATCAGCAGGAGCATGGGCAGCAGGACTGGATGCAGCACGGTCAGGACGCCGCCGGCGGCGATGAGGGAGATGACGGCGCCGGTGATCCCGACGGCGTGCCCGAGCATTGCTCTGGCGGAGTCGCAGCCGCTGCGGGCGGCGTCCAAGAGCTTCGCGAACTCCGGAGACTCCATGTGCTGGAGTTCGACGCGGATGGTGCAGCGCAGGAGTTCCTCGTCGGCGGCGCGTTCGACTTTGGGTTCGAGGCGGCCGGCCGCGATGGTGGAAATGCCGGCGAAGATCTGCCCGAGGATTGCTGCCAGGCCGATGGCGAGCAGGGCGGGGAACGAGGCGCGGACTCGGTCCGGGGTGGGGCCTGCGGCGAACAGTTCGACCATCGCCGAGTTCGCCGCCAACAGCCCGAACGCCCCGGCGATGCCCTCGGCGAGTTCGGCGCCGAACACCACGAGGACCGCGGCACGGTCGGCCGACCAGGCCAAGGCGACGGTCTTGCGTAAGGACGCGGGGAGGCTGCGGGCCATCTGCCGCAGGGTGATGGTCTCCCAGGTGTCGTCGTGCCGGGTGTACCCGGAGTCGTAGACCAGGCGGCCGCCGAACAGTTCGCGGGCCGCGCGGCCAGGATCGTCGATGGGCTCCTGGCGCCGCAGCCGGAGCCGGCGTTGGCGCGTCGGCGGCGTCTCGGATAGGGGTGCGGGAGCGGGTGTTTCGTCTGTCATCGGTCACCTCCGCGTGCGGTGTCGGACAGGGGTGTGCCGGGTGGAACGGTCCACATCAGGCTGGGGCTGCCATGGACAGTGAGCGTGCCGTCGTCAGCTGCGGCGACGGTGTACCGGCCGGGGCTGCCGGCGGCTTCCCACATGTGGTGGAGGCTTCGGTGTCGGCCCACGGGTTGCTCGGTCCGGTCGGCCGGACCGACCACCGGCCGATGTGGCGCTGCAGCCGACGCCGGACTCGCGGCCGTCGTGGACCTGGGTAGGAGCGGTGTCGCTCCACGACAGGTGCGGTGCCAGGTCGGAGAGGGCGAGCACGTGCCGGGTCGGTGCAGCACTGCGGGGCCGATGCCGATGCCCCGGTCGGCATACCGGCGGCCTCCACCCGGGCAGGTGGTGCCCTGGTGTCGAGGAGTTCGGCGGGAAACGTTGCGAGTGTGCAGCGAATACTGTCTGCGGTGCGGTCGAGGACGAGTAACGGGTCCCGGCCTGCCACACGGAGAGCGGCCACGAGTCGACCTACCGGCGCCACCAGCCCCAGCCACGCCGCGGGCCGCGCATCCGCACGGCGGCTTCGCGCAGGCGTTCCCCGCCTCGACGTGTCCGCCCGGCGCGGTGACGGTGGCTTCGTCCGCCGTGTTCGTACGGCCGGGCGGGTCAGCGATGGTCTTCGGCACGAGCATCGACTCCTTCGTCAGGTCCGGGCCGCTGGCACACAGAGGTCAGGGCGGTCAGCGGCCGTTCCGCAACTGCGCGAGCCCCGCCAACCCCCGCGCCAAGACTTCGGCGTCGTTGTCCTTGGCGCCCCAGTGCGCGCTGTCCAGCGCGTCCAGCACCACCCACCCCGCCAACGCGATCTCCTCGTCCGTGGTCAGGGAGCGGCCGTAGCCGTCGAAGAACGCCTCGCGCAGATCGGGCCGCTCCTGCCAAGGCCCGTTCACCAGCAAACGGAAGTCCCTTACCGATGCGCCGGGTTCGGCGCGCTCGAAATCGATGACCCGCACCCGGGAGTCGTTGTTGTACAGCCAGTTGCGGGGTTGGAAATCACCGTGCGTCGGGACCATGGGCAGCGTCACCTGCGCCGCGGCGACGAGAACTGCCTGGGCGCGGCTCAGGTCCGCGTCGGTGAGCCGGGCGCGGCCCAAGTGCTTGAGCACATAGGCGGAGGGCAGCGCCGACGCCGTCGCCGCGGGGCAGATCGCGGTGTCGTGGATACGCCGGGCCAACGCGCCGGCGAGCGCGTGCACCTCAGCGTCCTGTCCGGGCGGGAGGGGCTGGAACTTGACCGGGACTCCGGGGAGCGGTGTGACCAGGATCCCGGGGAGCGCCGAGTCACAGGCCAGCAGCCTGGGGGTGTCCTCGCCCAACAACGTCACCCAACTCTCGTACGCGGCCACTTCCCGACGGTGAAACTTGGGCGTGGAGTGAACCTTCGCGAAGACCGCGGCCCCATTGGGCGCGCGCGCCTCCCACACGCGTGAGGCAGCGCCCGGCCACGAACGGGACCACACATCCACGTCGGGCCCCAGCACACTTGTGACCAGCGCCGCCAGTGGCCCTGGCATCTCGTCCACGGCGCTCGTCACCGGTTCCACTCGCCCCGGCGCCCGTGCTCTGCAACCTTGGAGAGTTCAAGCCAGAACGCATCTGCGCAGGCAGTGGCGGATTGCGGCATGGTGACAGGCCTCCCATGAAGACGGAGCGGGGCTGCGGGACGGCCCCGCCGTGGAATGTGGGGGTGCCCAAGCCTGCTGCCTCGCGTCCGGGGTGTGGCAGAGCGCACAGGGTCGAGTGACGGGCGCATACTTCGAACGTGCGCTCGACCAACCGTGCGGCTGTGGCTTGGTCCTGCGGCGGATGCACCACGGATCTTCGAATCCAACGCTGCGACCGCTGACAGAAGTTGGCGACGGTTCCGAAAGTCCGTCGTCGAGCGGAACCCCCAGAGCTGGGGCGTCGGACGCAGCGACCGACCGGTCACGGGTTCGACCAGGTCCGGCGCGGCGATGCCTGGGCGGCGGCAGCGAGTTCGCCTTCGACCGTGTCGAGGTGCTCGAGCAGTGACACGACCATGCGCGCCCGTCGGTCCCAGTACAGGTCCACACCCGTCTGGTCGACCGGATCCGGATCGAGGTAGTGCTCGTAGACCCCGTAGGTGGAGAGCAAGGCATGGAGCAACGCCATCCGCGCGCACGCCGCCACCTGTTCGGGGACTAGCCGGGGGTTGGCGTCCCGGTAGGCCGTCACCATGGCCACCGCGGTGGCCAACCATGCGTCGGTGTCGGACTCGGCGACGGTGAGTGGGTCGAAGGCGATTCGGCCGAGCTCCCACGCCGCCGGCAGCACCCGGATCCGCGGGTCCAGCACCGCGGCGACCCGGTGGCCGCGCATCAGCAGATTGGACCGGGTGAAGTCTCCGTGCACGAGCTGCCGGACCACCGGGGGAAGGCCCTCCGCCAGACGGCCGTGATGGCGTTCGATGTCCTTGACTCGGGTGCGGAGTTGGTCCAGGCGGACGGCATCCGCGTCGGTGGCCCGGCCGTCGCGCTGGAGGACCCGGATCGCGTCGACGGCCTGGCGGGCGCGGGCGATCGACGTGGACGGCGGTTTTGTCCACCACAGCTCAGGGACTGGTACTCCGCCGCTGTCGGTGGTGGGGCGGCCGGCGAGCCAGCGGTGGAACTGTCCCAGGACGCTGCCGACCTCGGCCGCTTCGTCGGACGTCCAAACCGTCCGCGACGTGTGCGCGTCGGAGACGAAGTCCTGCACCGACACAGCCCGCCCGCCGACCGGGACCAGCAGCCGCCCCTGGCCGTCGGCGAGCGTCTTCGGCGCGGGAAGCCGCGCACGGGTCGAGAGCCGCGCCTGCCGCTCCAACGCGAGCATGCGCGCCTGGTAGTCGTGGGAGTATCCCGGACGGCGAACCTTGGCGAAGTACCGCTCCCCGGTTGGGTGGACCAGCACGGTGAAGTTGTCCGTCTCCGTCCCCTCAGCGAATCGCTCGATTTCGGTCGCATGGGGAAGGCCGTAGTGCTCGGCGAGGACGCCACGCAGCCATGTCCCACCTGCGGCGGTGGTAGCGGTGTCGGGCATAGGTCGCGAGCCTCCAGGGTCGTGACAGGTCGACGCGGACGGTTCTGCCGGTGCGCCGGGTGTTCAACGTGTTTGGTGGGCCTAGAAGCGAAGCGGACGGCGTCGACGGCCAGGCGCGCTTCGAACGTTCACTCCGCCAGCCCTGCGGTTTCGACCCGCCCGTGCCGCAGCACGCGGCGCGGCCGACGGGCCGAAGTGGTCACGTGGTCCACCCGGCCTCTGCGTAGATGACCCCGGCGGTGATTGCGGCCAAGGCGCCAGCGGTGTAGGGGACGATCGAGGCGGGCAAGGCGTCCGGCGGCCACCACTGGAGTGCCACGCAGCGGTCCGGCTCGCAGTTGGCGATGTGCCCGGTGTAGCGGTCGACACCGAAGAACAGCTGGAGCCGGGCGTGCCCGTTGTCCGGGTTGCGTTGGTGCAGCGTGTGCAGGAGGTGGAGCGCGTCGGGGTCGATCCCGATGCCGAGTTCCTCGTGGGCTTCGCGCACCGCGCACTGCTGCGCCGACTCATCTTCGAGGTGGCCGGCGGGAACATGCCACTGGAGCGCGCCGAACGCGGCGGTGGCCGGGCGCAGACCCAACAGGACGTGGCCGCGGTGGTCGGTGATGACGAGGTGGACGCCGATGACTAGGCGATGACGCACGGGCGCTGCCTCCGGGAGCGACGTAGGGGAACTGGTGTTCTAACGTCGGGGTGTGGACCAAAGACACGGCGTTGCAGGAGCGGGTCTTGGACGGACTGCACCGTCCCTTGCTACGGGTGCAGAACGAGTCCGCGTCAATGAGCAACGTGCTGGGGCTGCGCCGGATGAAGTCATCCGCATCCTCCTGGGGCGTCTGGTGAAGGCGCGTGAGCTGCAGCCGGGGGGATTGCCGTACGGGTCGCCGCACGAAGCGGCCGTCCGCGCTGCACATGTGATTTCGTGCTGGTTCGGCGGAGGGGATTCCGCGGCTTCAGCGGACCAAGGCGGTCTCTGGACACACCCTTGCGAGTTCGGCAGCGCCCAGCCAACGGGGTTCTACGAGATTGCACGGAACCCCTCGATGGGGTGACGCGGCCGGCCCGCGGGTGGCGGGGTTAGCGGCTCGCGAGCGCGGGCCGTCGCGTCGTCGGCGTGCTGGTGTGGGGGCCGCGGTCCGGCGAAGAGCTGAGAACTTCACCCAGGTTCGCGGAGCGACAGTTGCCGAGCAGGATGGTGTGGCAGCCGCGGGGAGGCGGACCTTGATCACGACATCGGCGATCTCGGTGGCCGTGCAGGGGGTTTGGTGGGCGATGGCGGCGCGGCCGAAAGGTCCCGGGTGGCGAACGACGTGGGCAGTACGTCGTCGGGCAGGAACGGCAGGTCGTCGACGGGGTGACGCATCCGCTGCCAGCCTCCACAGTAAAAGCGCGGGCACGGCGGATGACCCGCGGGGTCTTGCGTGAACTCAGCCAAGAGCGTCACGCAGGGCTTCCTCCATGGCAGGCAGCCGGTGCAGCAGCAGCAGAGCTGCCTCGTGCCTCACCCGCCCGTAGGCCTCGAGGGCGGCGTCGATGATGTGCGGCCTTTCGATCGGTACCGACAGCGGAAAGGCCGAGCAGAGCATGGCTGCACAGCCGACCCGAAGCGAGGACGTGAGGTCGTCCGCGGGCGCCTTCGGGTTGGCGTCTCGGTAGGCCAGGGTGAGATCGGTGTATCCGGTGAGCCAGCTCTCCGCACTGTTCTCCAGGACGCTCTGCGGGTCGCAGCCAAGACGTGCGATCTCCCAGGCGAGGTACCCGGGTGCGGGCGGTCGGAAGTCCACGATGGCGGCTACCTCGTGGTCCTGGAACAGAACGTTGGGCCCGGCCGTGTCGCCGTGCAGGATCTGGACGGTCAGCTGTGGAAGCGAAGATAGGGTGCGCTCGACTTCCCCCAGGATGGCTTGTCGCTCGCGCGCCGCTTGCAGCGCCCACGTCTCGAACTCCCCGAGCCCGGGCCTGCCCTGGTACGCCTGGACCAGGCGCTCGAAGCGGTCCCGCGCAGCGGCCACATCGCACACCGCGGCACCGGGTTCCAGGGTGGGCGCGGCGGCGGGGTGAGCGGCGAGCCGGTTGTGGAGCCGGCCCATCGCTGTGCCGACCGCTGCCCACTTTGCACCCCTCAGGTTGCCCTCGGCAGTCTCGGTGTGCGGCACGTACGACCACACGGACATCGGCAGGCGGCCGCGGGTCTCGATGAGTTCGTGCTCGCGCGTGCGGGTTGCCCGCGCGGTCGCGACACCTCCATCGGCGGCGTACTCGGACAGTTCCACCGACGCCCGCTCCAGATCCAAGTGCTCTCGGGTGCGGTAGACCTTGGCGAAGTGCCGCTGTCCCGTCTCGTCCACGACGGCGTAGTTGTCCGTCGCGGTGCCTTCCGGGATGCGCGCGATGTCTGCCGGGTGCAGTCCGTACCCGAGGACCAGCGTCTCGGCGACCGCCATGATCTGCTCCCGCTCGGCGGCACCGCTGGGCGCGGAACGCGCGGCGACAGGGTCGGCCGCGGGCTGGTGAGATGTGGTGGGCATGGTCTCCTCGTCGAAGCGCACAGCGACAGGGGTCAGATAATGAGTGGGCGGCATGTGGTCGGGGCGATCTGGCGCCGCGGGAACGGCCTGCGGCCGACTGGTGCTCGGCGAGCCGCGGCGGGTGCAGCGGGCCGCAAGATCGCCGACGGACGACGTTTCGTCGACGTGGTCACCTGATTGCGCCTCCCTCGTTCGGGTTGTCGCAGTACCCGAGTCCGACCCGGCATCGCCTCTGTCGGCAGGGGACTGGCCGACCAAGCCGACATTGCCCCGGCCGCGTGAATCGGCTGATCGAGACGGTGAACGCGGTAGCCGACACCGGCCTTTGGTGGCGGAGGCACCCCGTTCGGGATTGCGTAGGCGGGACGTGGGGCCGGTCGGCGGGCGCCGCGGCACCAGGTCGAGATCGCATAAAGTGCGGGCGCACGGATGCCTGCGTCGTTCACCGAAGAGGTTCTTGGGCGCCCTCGTTTGTCTGCGCGGGCATCCCTCGGGCCGCACCACCAGGAGGAACCAGTGTCGTCGCCGCACGTGCTCACCCCCGTGGAAATGCTCGCCGAGGCGAAGAAGCAGCTGGGTCTTCCGCACATCGTCGTGATCTGCGGCTCCACTCGTTTCATGGCAGAGATGGCCGAGGTCGAGGTACGGGAGACCGAAGCCGGACGGATTGTGGTGAAGCCGGGTTGCGACCTGAAGTCGCCGCACGCACTGTGGCCCGATCCTGTCGAAGCTGAGGCGCTGAAGGTTCGACTCGACGCCTTGCACCGGTCGAAGATTCTGCTTGCCGATGCGGTGCTCGTCGTCGGCGACTACATCGGTGACAGCACCCGAGACGAAATCGCCTACGCCCGGTCGCTGGGCAAGCCGGTGGAGTTCACGCACCCCGAAGTCGATCCCGATTCCTGAGGACCCGCTCATCAGCCCCTCCGTGGGCACCCCCTGGAATGGATCATCCAGCGGGCGGCGTGGCGGTGAATGCAGACTCAAGCAGCGGAGGCCCGCATCGCGGCCGTGATGGCGGCAGCGAGAGGCCGCCGCTGGTCCATCACGTAGAAGTGGTCGCCCTCGTAGCTCTCGAGCCCGCCAAAGTGCGTGGTGAACGTCTGCCAGGCGAGCAGACGGTCCTCGCCGATCAACTGGTCGCAGCGGCCCGCGAATACCGAGAGCGGAACGGGCAACGGTTCGGGGTCGGGGGGAGGAGCCCAGGTGTCCACGAGTTTGAAGTCGTTGCGGAACACCGGAGCGAACTGGCGCCAGACGGCGTCGTCGTCGAGGAGCTGCGGTGGGCTGCCGCCCACGTTCCGCAGCCAGCCGCGCAGTTCGTCGTCGGACATCAGGTGACGGCGGCTGTCGGCGCCGGCCTCACCTCGCGGGGCGCCGTAGGCGGACACGCCCAGCCAGTCCGGGAGCGGTGCCCTCTGGCGGTGCAGGCGGCGGGTGAGCTGGTAGGCGATGAGTGCGCCCATGCTGTGGCCGAAGAACCCGAAGGGCCGGTCGAGCAAGGGGGCGATGGCGGTGTGGAAGTGGTCGACCAGCCGGTCGCAGTCGTCGATCAGCGGCAGTGTCTGCAGCCGGCCTCGGCCGGGGGCCTCCAGGAGGCACAGTTCCCAGTCCTGGGGGAAGTGGTCCGCCCAGCCGCGGTAGAGCAGGTGCGAGCCGCCGGCGTGGTGGAACAGGAACAGGCGCATCGCCGGGTCGCTCAGTGGCCTCGGGCGGATGACCGGGCCGGCCGACGTGGCGCCGACGACCTTCGAGACGACGAAGGTGTGCAGCTCGGCGAGGGTGGTGGCACCGCCGATGACGATGGTGTTCTCAGGGACACCGAACACGGTCTCCACTCGGGTGGCGATCTCGAGCATCAGCAGCGAGTCGATCTCGAGCTCGTCGGAGAAGTGCGCCTCGTCGGTCACCTCCTCGGGTTCGACCTCCAGGACGCCGGCTATCAGCGCGCGGAGATCCTCCATCTTCACAGGCACTGGGGTCATAGGTGTTCGCCTCGCTCCAACGTGGATGGACGAGTGGTCGGTCAAGGGGTCAGCAGGAGCGCGGCTGTCGCGTCGTGGCGCGGTCCTCCAGCCGTGGCGAGCACGTTCCCGGTGGCGTCGCTGTCCAGATGGGCGGCCGCGGCAGCGCACTGCAGGACGCCCAGTGCCCCGGAGAGCGGCCCCAGTTGGGCTTCCAGATCGATCCGGCGCGTGACTGCGAGCAACTGGCCCGATTCGGCATCCTGCTCGCCCGCGAGCCACAGTCCGACGGACCTCTCCTCGGTCACGCCGACGGCGGTCATCGCCGCGGCGAGGTCCCCCGCCCGTGCGTGCCCGGCGACCGTGGCGCGCGGCTGTATGCCCCGGGCAGCGGCTGCGTCGGCCGGTTCGAGGACGACCGCGGCCGCCGCGTCGATGGACGGCGCGCAGAGCAACCTCATCGCCACCTCCTTGGCCGGTTCGACGCCGACGACAACGGCTGCTTCGGCGCGCCCGGCCACGATGAGGTTCCGGGCCCAGGCGAGGGCGTCCAGACCGCTCGTGACGCCATTGCAGACGGTGAGGTTGGGGCCGCGCAGCCCGAAGCGGATGGCCACCCACGCGGCGATGACACTGCTGGACGTCTCCGGCAGGCCCAGCGGGCTGAGGCCCCTTGTGCCTTCCCGGGCAATGGTGTCGGCGGCCGCGCAGACGGCGTCCACGTTGCCCAGATTGGTGCTGACAACGACGGCGGTCGCATCAGCCATGCCCGTGAACGTCGCCTCAGCGTCGGTCAGTCCCGCGTTGCGGAGTGCGAACTCGGCGGCGCGCAGAGCGAGCCGGGACGCGCGGTCCTTGTGGCGCATCTCGTATCCGCGGAGCTCGGATGCCGGGTCGAGGCCGCCCTCAACCGGCAGCGGTCCGAGGAGGTCGCGGTACGTCGCCACACCGGGGAGCGCCAGTCCGATGCCCGTGACGACGACCTCCCGGGTGCGCGGGTGACTCATCCGTGCGGTAGTCGTCTCGGTCATCGGGCGGCCTCCACGATCGTGACCGCGTTGATCCCACCGAAGCCGAACGCGTCGATCTGAGCGACGTTCAGGTGGTCGCCAACTGCAGGGGTGCCCTGCACCAGGCCCAGTCCCACGGCCTCGGGGATCGGGTCGGTGAGTCCCAGAACCGGGGGCACCGTCCCTTCCTTCATGGCGAGGACCGCCATCAGCAGGCTGAGGAGTCCTGAACCGCCCAGGGTATGGCCGGTCATCGCCTTGATGGCGGTCATCCGCGGACCGGGTTCGGCGCCGTGGAAGACGCGGCTCAGGACGGTCGACTCCGTGACGTCGTTGCGGGGGGTTCCGGTGCCGTGCAGCATCACCAAGTCGATGTCCTGCGCCCGCACCCCTGCTCTGCGGTGGGCGTCCTGCATTGCTCGGGTGATGCCGTCGGGATCGGGCGCGGTGGCGTGGCGGGCGTCGCAGTTAATGGACACACCGCGCACCCGGGCGTGCACGGGCCCGTTCCCGGTGCCGGCGCGCTGGACGACGACCGCGGCTGCGCCCTCACCCATCAACATGCCCTTGTGCGAGGTGTCGAAGGGGCGCAGCGCGTCGGGGATGTCGTTCTGTACGCGGTCGAGCGTGCCGAAGCCGCTCTCGGTGGCGGCGTCGGTGCCAGCGACGACGACCGTGTCGGCCATGCCGAGTTCGATCATGTCGGTGGCCATGCCGAGCGCGTACAGGGTGGCCGAGCAGGCGTTGGCGAAGGTGTACGTGGTGGACGCGCCGAAGGTCGCCTTCAGGGCGGTCCCGAAGTGCAGGTCTGCGAGGGCGACGTCCGCGTGGTCGCGCCACCACAGTTCGAGGCTGCGCTGCTCGCGCATGGTGGTCCCGACCAGCACGGGCACCTGCGACAGGTCCTCGCCCAGGCCCGCGTTGGCGACGGCCTGGCGAACCACGGTGGTCAGCCAGCCGGTGGCGCGCCTCGGGATATCGTCGCCGCCCTCGGGTCGGTCGTCGATCTCGTAGGCGTACGCCGCCCGGTACTTGCCCGCGTCGAACACCTGCAGAGGCCTGCGGCTCTCCTGGCCCGCGCACAACGCGGCGAAGATCTCTCGGGGGCTGGCACCGATGTTGGCCACGGCGGCCATGCCCGTGATGTCCCAGGTCACCGTTGCGCCGCCTTCCTCAGCTCGAAGGCGGCCAGCTTGCCTGTGGACGTGGTCGGGAGCTCGTCGAGGAACTCCAGACGGGCGGGCCGCTTGTAGACGGCGAGACCGCCACGGATCGCGGCCATCACGGTACGCCGCACCACGGCCGCGTCGAGTCCCGGCGCGGCCACCAGATACGCCACGGCCTCCTCCAGGCCGTCGGCATCGCGGCTGCCGACCACGACGCAGTCCTGGACCCCGTCGGCGCCGCGGATGACGCTCTCGATCTCCCGCGGATAGACCTTGTAGCCGCCCAGGTTGAGCAGGTCGTCGATGCGGCACAGATGAGTGAACGTGCCGTCCGGCGCACGGCGCACCACGTCGCCGGTGTAGGCGCCGCCGTCGGCGAAGGTGGCCGCTGCGGCCCCCGGGCGGCCGATGTAGCCGAGGGCGACGGTCGGGCCGGCGATGTGCAGCCGCCCCTCCTCCCCGTCTGCGACCGGGGTGCCGTCCACCGTGCGGACGGTGGCGGTGATCCCGGGCACCGGGACGCCGAAGGTGCCCGGACGCCCGTTCGTCGGCGGTGTGCCGACGACGGTGTAGAGCACCTCGGTGGCGCCGAGGCCGTTGAACAGGTCGGCCTGGAAGGCGGTGCGGATCCGCTCGCTGAGTGGGGCGGGCAGGTTCTCGCCCGCCGACACGCACAGCCGCACGGAGTCGTAGGCGGGCGCCGCCGTTCCGGAGGTGTTCAGCAGCGCGGCGTACAGCCGCGGGACGGAGAACAGCACCGTGGGCCGGTGGCGCTGCAGTGCGGCGGTGAGTGCGTGGACGTCGACCGTGCCGCGGATGAGTGCAACGCGGGAGCCGGCTGCCAGCGGGCACAGGACGGAATTGCCGAAGCCGTAGCCGAAGGACATCCGGGCGGTCGACAGGACGGTGTCTTCGGGGGTCAGCGCCAGTACGGTGCCGATGCCGTCGGTCATCGCCGCGATCGCACCGGCCGAGTGCCGGACTCCCTTGGGCATGCCGGTACTTCCCGAGGTGTACTGCACGAGCGCCTCACGCCCCGCGCTCCACGCGGTCGGGGGCCCGGCATCCACCGGGTGGTGTGCGGGGCCGGGCTCGGCCGTTGCCAGAGCGGCGCGGACGTCAGCGCCGGCGAGCCGGGTTGTCGCCTCGAACAGCTGCTCCAGGGCACTTTGCCGCGTGGGGACTGCGTCGAGGTGCACCACCGCGGCGGCGCAGTCGTCGGCGATGTATCGGACTTCGTCGTCCGTGAGCATCGGGCTGATCACCACGGGGACGCAGCCGTGCCACCACAGGCCGAGGACAGCGACGACGGTCGCCACAGAGTCGTCGGCGACCAGGAGGCCGCGGGCGCCCTCGGGCACGGCTGCTGCCTGGAGGGCGCCCGCGTACCCGCGTGCCGCCTCCAGGAGGCCCGCGTAGGTGATCTCCCCGGCTTCGGGGTCGAGGTAGCTGACCCGATCACCCTGGCCGGCGCGGACATGACCCGCCACCAGGCAGTCGACCAGGTCGACCCCGCCCATGCTTGCCGCCCGCTTGCCGAGCACGGACGCCGCGGCGTCCACGCTGGTCAGGGCTGCCGCTTCCTCGGGCGTCAGAGCACCGAACTCGCGCTCGATCGCGACCGCGACCGCGACCTTCTCCAGTGAGCTCATGCTGAGGTCCTCGTAGAACAGGGCGCCGGACTCGATGTCGTGCTTCCCGACTTCGAGGACGGACGCCACGATCTCTCGCAGCCTGTTGTGCGCCGTCTCGCTGGGTTCTGCATCATGCACGGCGGGTCCTTTCCGTATCTGCGTAGCCGAAAGGTGAGATCCGGTGGGAAAGAGTGCGAGGGCGAGCCGGAGACCTGCCCGGGGGGCCTTGTGCCGTCCGCCGGGCCGCAGCTTTGTTGCGGTCGGGGATTCAAGAACGGGATGCGGTGCCGGAGCACTCGGCGGACGTACTCAGGTCTCCAGGCCGACCTCGCAGGGGAATCGGACGGAAACGCCCCTAGGCTCCTCCGTGAAGACAACCCGCGACGAGATCGCGGCCAGGAAGCCGAGCTCGAACATGGTGCCTTGCCCGACGAGCCCACCGGGGTTGCAGACGACGACAGCGTCGGCCTGCCTGAACGCGTCCATGTGCATGTACTTGTGCCGCCACGTGTCGCGGTCGTTCTTCAGGGGGGCCTGGTAGTCGAAGAGGATGAAGTCGGTGCCTATGGTCTCCGGCTTGATCCTGGTGCTGGGCGGGCTCAGCACCACGGTGCCGCTCTCCCGCAGACGGGCTATGGTGGCCTCGATGTATGGCAGGGACTGCTGGAAGCTGCCGCAGACGACAGCGTTCCGGAACTCCCGCCGGACCAGACCTTCCACCATGTCGTTCGATCCGTCGGCGGACATGCCGGTCTCCAGGTAGAACTGCTCCAGCTCGGGCCTGACGATGTTGAAGCAGAGGCCGGTGTCGACGTAGACGCTGTTGACCAGTGCGGCCGCCTCCGGCCGAGGGAGCTGCTGAAAAACCCCGGTGGCGTACAGGCGTGTCGTCTTGTTGTCGACGATCTCGCTGAACGCCGCGAGACCTGTGCAGAACTCGCCGACTTTGTCCGCCAGCGCCGTGTGGGGGAGGTTGTCTTCGAGTGTGAGCCGCTCAGTTTCGAGGAGTTTCAACTCGCCGCCCTCGGAGCGGTAGACGCTGACGCGTGCCGAGCCGAAGTGGACCAGGACCCTGCTTTCTGTCGCCAATGTATTGCTCTCCCTTTTCTCGTTCCAGCGCGTCGGGATCACACGGTATTCTTCGAACCGGCTGCGAAGCCGGCACACATTTCGAAGGACGCGGCGACTAGTCGCCCTGTTCGCCGAAGGCGCTGAGGTATTTGTTGACGAATTCCTCTTTTCTGTCTCCGTTGTATTGAGTGATATAGCGCGGGTGCTCCAGGGGCACGATCTTCTCGAAGAAGCCCTCTTCTTCGTTGACCGTGGAGAGGAATGTGAAGTTCTCGCCACTGCCGATGCAGCAGCACGCCGAGGTGTCGATTCCGAATGACAATTGGCGTTTCAGGCTGTCCACGAGGAAAGAGCGCAGGGCCTTCAGCAGCGTCTTGTTCTCGTAGTAGTTGCAGTTGACCTCGTTTCCCTTGGGGCCCGTTCTCACCAGCCCCAAGGGACAGACGAAACTCATGACGAAGTCGGCATAGAACTTGTCGCGGCCCCCGTAGAGACTGATGACGTCGTGCAGGAACCCGGCGGAAGGCCGGCTCACCGCATACCCGTCGACATCGACTCCCGTTACGCTTTCGAGGAAGCTGGCATCCTCGAACGGGACCCCGGTCACGGCCGTGCCGCGGCGGGCGGGCGAGCTCCCCAGGACCAGGCGGCGCGGCCTGTCGTCGGCGTAGTACTTGCGATAGAACGCCGTCGTCACCTCGCGGACACGGTCCGTCAGGGGACCGCTGAACGGATTGATCACCGTGAATCCGGCAGGCAGTTCGAGCGTCGTTTCCGCAAGTTCCGCGTTGAACTGCAGGATCCGATCGGCAACAGTGGTTTGCCCGGGCATTTCAGAAATCCTTCCTTCGCGCTGGTCGCTCTGGACAGTCCCGCCGAACCGGGCCCGTCTACGATTCAGCCTCGGCGAATACCTGACGGGTCGTCGCGAACGTGGCCAGCCGGAGGGGGTGGTGGAAACATCAGGGGGTGACTGCCGACAGGTAGATCTCGGTACGTGTCGGGAACATCCTGATGTCTTTGAACCCGGCACGATCGAGCTCCTCGCCGATCAGCTTGGCTGTGTCCATCCCGCGATAGAGATCGACGAAATCGGTTCCGGGAATGATCAATCCCGGGACGACGCTGCCCCGCTGAGGATATAGAAATCCGTTGGCCACGGAGACGATTATCGCCGCGCCGGGTTTCAGGACTCTGTGCGCCTCCGAGACCGCTGCGGACGTGTCGAAGAACGACGAGTTGTACGTCCTCAGGGAGACATAGAGATCGAAACTTCTTTCGGGCAGGGCGGACAGGTCTTCGGCGCTGGAGACGACTGTTCTCGCCGAGGGAATGAGTCCGCTTATGTTCGCAAGGCCACGTTCCGCGATGTCGACGAAGGTGATCTTCGGGCAATCCGAAAACAAGACCACCGCCTCGCGGCCGGCACCGACGCCGACGTTGAGGATGTCGCTGGTGGACAGGCGCCTTGCGGACGACTTCCGGTAGACCGACCTGAAGTCGTCAACCCACCCCGCGTCGGCGGTACGCGCGTCAAACGCGTAGTCATAGCTGCCGTACTTCGCGTCAAACGCTTCCGACAGCGCGTCGTTCACAGCGCGATCGGCCTCTGTGTGTTCGATCCCATACCGCTGGGAGAGCAATGAAGCGAGTGCAGTCCTCCCCCTGTTCGCATTGACGTCGCTCCTGGAAAGCACGAACCCACTCGACCTCAGCCCGGTCGATACGGCATCACTGATGCGATGCGCGGAGTAGTGGGGGTTGCAGTCGATACTCTGCTCGCTCGCTGCGTAGAGGTCTCGGTTCTGCTCGAGGATCTCGCGCTGCAGATCGTCGGGAAAGCGGTGTACACGACCTCGTGCGATGACTGGATCGTCATCGAGGTAGCTCGTCAGGGCGGGGTCCGGCAAACCGACGTAAACCCTGCCGATGCGCACCTCCTTCAACAGATCGGAGAGCTCGAACGACTGGTCTGCCGCAAGGGTGTTGATCGTCAGATAGGCGCTGTGTGCGCGGGATATTCCGAGTTCTTTGATCCTGGTCCGCAGAGTGCGATGCCAGGATTCGCCGCGGACTTCGCCCTCGAAGGCGGAGCAAATCAGCTCGTCCGGTTCGGAAACGAGCGCAACTCCGACCCGCCGACCTGTTCGCGGGGCCCTGTGTGCGATGCCAACGGCGAAGCTCATCCAATGGGTGCTGTTCGGGCTCATCTGGGCCTCCATTTCTCATAGGCACGCGCGAGGGGTGTCATCGCTCTTCGGGGATGCGGGCAGGGTTGGCTTGGTCCAGGGATCCATGGCACGGACGCCGCAGCACTTGAGCGGAGCTGGCGGGAGCTCTCCCAGCTCGGCAGCTCGACGTTTTGCTCGGCAACGGGGCCAGCCGCGCGACAACTTGCCCTAGGACGGTCGGCACCGGCGTGGAGCGGCGGTCGCGCCGGCGGGGGTGGTGGCCACCTGTTCCCTTGCGGGTGTCACGGGGTGGGCACGTAGACGGCCGTCAGCGCAATCTGCGGAAGGCTGCCGAAGTAGTTCGCACTCCATGCGTGGGTAAGCCGCGGGTCCATGAGGACCGCATTTCCGGGGTCGGCGTACAGAACCCGTGGAGCGCAGGCGGGGCAACCGGTGCCGCCTAGATGGCTGCCGTCGGCGACCGCAATGCCGCCGAGTGAGGGCGCTGCGCTGGTGAGGGCGAGCCAGGCGACCACGGAGCCCGGCGGCGCGTCGAAGCCGTATCCCACGGGCGGGTCCAAGGTCCTTGGTGCGCTGACGACCAGCCTCGTGCGTATCGCGGTGAAGGCCGGCCCGATCACCTCCGTGACCGCTGCGCGCAGTTGGCTGGCGTTGATAGCCGCGCGGGCCCAGCCTTGATCGGGTCTCGTGTGCGGGTCGTGGTGAACGCGGTGGTTCGGGCCGTACGCGTGCATGGCTCGACCGGCCAGACGTGCTGCTTCGTCGAGCGTCGCCCACGTAACGTTGGGGCCGAAGCCGGAGACGCCGAAGAGGCCCGGGGCGGTGTCCAATTCCAAAAGGGTCACGTGCCGGTCCTTTCTGGCGCCGCGGGGCGGCGCGCCGTGTGGAGGAACATGGCTGCGTTGACGTGGCCCGGGGCAGGCCAGGGCTCCAGCGGACTGTCGCGGGGATGCACGACCTGGGCCTCGTCCGTGGCGATCAGCCAACCGACGTGCGCCACGCGGTCCAGATGCCGCAGCACGACCTGGAGTTGATGCATCCGACTCATCGACAGGCAGCGGAAGCGGCCCTTCCATCGCATAAGCAGGTGCTTGTCACGCGTCGGATGCGTATAGAGCTGCGGCTTGTACTGCACGAAATCCCCCGAACGGAAGTGGTCTACGACAGTGCGGTGGTGATCTCTGCGGCGTTCCGGCACGCGTGCCACGGGGGGAGCCCGCGATGCCGGGACGCCGCTTGGCGCTCCCCACACGCAGCCGGCTCGGCACGAGTTGCCGGTGTGGGGAGGTCTGGGGCGCGCGGCCTTCTGACAGACAGGGTGTCGGCCGGGAGGCCGCGCGAGCGAGTGGCGGCGCTGGATACCGGGGTCAGGCTCCGGCGTAGGCGTGCTCTTCGGCCGGGCCGGCGACCGAGTGTTCGTCGGGTCCCGACAAGAGCGTGTGTGCGACCGTGACAGCGAGGGTTCTGCGTTCGGTCTCCGACAGGTCGTTCCGCAAACTCCGGCAGAGCTTGTTCAGCAACGCCATTCGCGACGACGTGTCTGTGTTCGCTCGGCGGCCGAGGCCTACCGCCGTCTCTGTCACGGGTGCTTCCCCCCGCAGCTCGACAAGATCGCTGGGGTCGGGAGCATCGCTGTATACGTCCCCCAAAGCGGCGTCCATGAGCTGTTCCAACTCTGCTTCGGGCACCCCGTACTCGTTGACGAGGATGTTCTGCATCGACGCCGTCAGGTTTCCGAGTTGCGTGGAAGACCGCTCAAAGTCGACCGCGGCCTCGAACAGCGCTGTTGCCCCGGTGAACGTTCGCGAGACGACCGTCATACGCCCCGGCGCGACGAGTTGACGGACCAGGAGCACGGTCTCGTTGGTGGTTCTGTCGTGCGACAGCCGATACGGCTGGTCCTCGGGCAGTTGCGTTGCCACGGTGTGGATCCGCCCGTCGGGCAGGAAAAGCCGCTGATTGCTCATGAGCCCGTGTTCCCCCAGCTATCAGGCGCAGGGCGAAGTCTGCGTGCCGACGCCGCCAACACGCCATCCGCTTGCGAACGATTGATCGGGTGTATCTCGGGATACGCCCTGGTCAGGTTTCCGCCGGCCCGGCGGTGCCGTTGCCGACAAGGCAATCACCGTGCGCAGGCACGCCGCTACAGAGTCAGGGCAGGCACAGCAAACGCGTCGATCTACGCGCAGGCCGCGCGTCGAACAACGCGCGGTCAGCGCAGATTACTGTCGACGCGGTGACGGTCGGCAGCGCGGACAGCCACGGTCCGGCCGTTGCTGCGCCGGTGCGTGTTCCGGGGGCGCGTTTGGGTCCAGGGCTGCGCCGGGCGACGTGGTGCCGTCCGGGTGCACCGGGTAAACGTGGCACCGCAGTCCGTGCGATGACGGCCAGGTGTGGCGCGTAGCCTTGCCGCGCTCGCTGTCTGCCATACGACCAGCGTGGCGGGGTGGCCAGCAGTACTCCACAATCTTCTACGGTCTTGCACGGATTCACCCGGTGAGGGCTTCGAGCGCTTCGGTGATTCGTGCACGGGCCTGTTCGCCGAACAAGGCTTTGTGAAGGACGGCATCGAACATGTCGGCGTAGGCGCGCAGTTCCGTCGGCGCGGTGACGGTGATCTCGGCACCGAGCAACTCAACGTGGGCGCTGGTGTTGTCGTACATGGTGAACGTTTCGACGATCCAGGTCCCCGAGCGGTCGGCGGTGAACGGGACGATCCCGATCGACAGCGAGGGCAGGCCGGCTGCGGCGATGAGGTAGCCGAGCTGGGCTTCCATCGTGGCGGCGTCACCCATCCGGTTGCGAAGGACGCCCTCTTCGATGAGGAACACACCCCGCCGTGAGCCTTCGCGGATGATCCGCGAGCGCTCCACCCGGGCCGCTGCTGCCGCCTTGGTGTCGGTGCGCAGACCGCGAAAGGTCGCGATCGAGGTCAGCAGCGCTTCCGCGTAGTCGCGGGTCTGGAGGAAACCGGGCACCAGGGTGGAGGAGTACTGCCGGAACAGTTGAGTGCGTGTGTACAGGGGCACGTAGGACCGCTGGATGCTCACGAGTCCGGCCCGTTCTCGCTGCCTCCACTGCACGTACATCGACTCGGCGGCGAGTGCTTGAGCGATGAGGTCCTCGGCCTGGTCCGCGGCCCCGCAAATCTCGCACCACAGCCGTATGTCCGTGGGGCTAGGCAACGTGGTGCCGGTGACGATGCGGCTGGTCTTGGACTCGTGCCAGCCGGCGGCCCTGGCCAGGTGTACGCCTTTGAGGCCAGCGTCGCTCATGATCTGCGCGAGCCGGGTGGCCAGCGCCTCGCGGGCCTGTTGCGCACTGGTAGACGGTGAACGGGGCATCGAATGCGGGACGCAGAGTCAGATCACGAAGTCCTGGTGGGGCACACCGCGTTTCCACGCCGAATCGAACGAGTCGACCAGCCGCGCGGCCAGCCCCGGATCCTCGACGTCGTCGAACCGGAGGAACCGGTCGTCACCGTTGAAGATGTTCCATCTCACCAGCGACCGGTCGAAGACCCACAGATCGGTGATCGGTAGGTGCACGTCGGGTGCGGCGGCCCGATCCAGCCATCGGACCTCTTCCCCTGACCGGACGGTGGCCGGTGTGCCGGCGTGCTCGTACCGGATGTACTCCGAGGCCGGCATCGAGACCACGCGCAAGCGGCGTACCTGGACGCCCCGTGCGGTCGCCGCGGCCACGGTGGAGCAGAAGCTGCTCCAACGCCCCGCATGCGTTGCTGCGGTCAGGCGTCCGGCGAGCCAGTCGGCGAAGTATTCGTCGTCGACGTCGTACCGGTCGCGTAGTTCGAGGTGGACCGCTTCGAACTCGCAGCCCTCGAACAACTCATCCCACGTCCGCACGGTCGGCAAGGTCGCACGCCCTTCTGATCGCATCCGCCATATGACGAGGTAGATGCACCACCGATTCACCGGTGGGAACCGGTCCTCGGGCCGTGCACGCCGCCAGCATCTCCGGCGTAGCGTCGAAGCCTTGGAAGACGAAGTTCCCCGTGTCCCCGTCGACCCAGACCGTCGGGCAAGTCCCGCCCTCGCTCTTTTCGTCGACAGCCACGAACACTAGATCCATGCGATCCCCCGATCGATGATCTTGCGCAACCTTCTACAACGATCCCTCTCCTGGGGGACCGCTGGCCAATCCTTCGAGCGGCAATCGTAAGACGTCGCGAGACACGGCCAACAGTTCCACATGACAACGAAGCCCAGCCTCGAACGCACACGCCCGCTGCCGGGCTGACGTATTGATCCTGCACCCGGGGTCAGAGACGGTTCAGGCCGTCGCGAAGCTTGAGGAGGACCAGCGTGTCGGCTCCGGCTTCGCCGTACTCGATCCGGCGACGGGCCTCGGCCATGGCCGCCTCGCCGAGCGCGTCCTTGATTCTCAGGGCAAGCACGGCGGCTTCGATTGGGCTCGTCCGAAGGCTGAGCGGCCCGGTGATCACGGCGTCCGGCGTCAACACGCGCACTGCCGGGAAACCCAGTTCCACGCACCGATTGGGATATGGCTGATCAGCCAGTTCGCCAGGATCGTGGGTGGTGACACCAGCGCCCGCCTGGTTCTCGGTCACGTTGCACCGCCGGCTACTTCGCCGCGGTTCGTGGCGCGGGGACGGGCCGGGCGCGAGGCGAACGATTCATACGCCGGCGTTTGGGCCGGGTGGGTCATCTGGTCCCTCCCTGGGCAAGTCCTGACGTACGGGAACGGAGCCAGTGCAGACGCGACGTCAGGGCGAGTAGCAGCAACAGTCGGTGCCGAGCGGGGCGCCTCGGCGGCGGACCCTGGCGGTGGTCCACAACGCCGAGGCGCCCGTGCCCGTCCTCTGCCGGGGTAGGAGCGCGGACGGCAGAGGGCGCTTCGGTTGCCGCGACTGCTATCAGCAGCCGCGGTCGAACAGGTACAGGTAGGTCGGCGGCCCCAGGAGCATCGCCGCAAATACGAGGTGACGAACGACCCCCCACCCGCAGCTCAACCCTTGGACGGATCTAATGCCGCGGCGGCGCGGACTCCTGCGCACTACTTGGACGTTCGGTCGAACCGGGCCGACACAGCCTTGCGTCCCCGGCGTGAGTCGAGATGCACCTCGACATGGTCCGCGACTGCGCGCGTCAGCAGCAGGCCACGGCCCGTCTCGACGTCTTCGCCAGCTTCCGTCAGATTATCGAGATCCGGGACGGTGAGGACATCCGGATCGGACACTTCCACGATCAGACAGGACGCGTTGACCCGAACAGTCAGTCCGATGCGACGCCCGAATGGAGTGCCGAACTTCACGGCGTTCGTGAGCAGTTCGGACGCCACGAGGACCGGGTCAAGATGGTCGAACCCGTGCTCTCGGCAGATCTGCTCAACCTCACGTCGGCCGTCCGCGATCCGCGCCGCGTGCGGTGCGTAGGTGAAGTCGAACGTCGCGTCGATGACCGCGGCAGCCGGTCGGCCGATCGCCTCCCGTTGCCCTGCTCGGCCACCGGATCCCGTGGAACACCGCGGCGTGCCAGTGGCGCGAATCCGACCGGTGGTCACAGCGGGTCCGGGCGCTACCAACGCCCCTACGTCGGTGTCCAGTTCACGAGGCACAGGGACCACACCCTTCGGATGAGTGATTTCCAGTAATCAGGCAACCACTGAACGGCTACGTTGGTCATGGGTCGCCGCCACGCACCTGAAATGCGTAGACAGACGCGCCGTTCCCGCGTAGACCAACGCGGCTACGGTGCGCGGACCGCCCGGGAGGGTTCAGTGCCACCGCGCAAGCAGCAGTCATCACCACAGGACCACACTGCGCGCCTCGCGCACTTGGCGGCTGAAATCAAGTTCCGGCGCGAGAAGGCCGGACTCTCGCGCGAGCGATTCGGCAAGCTCGCTTCCGTCGGAGCGACGACCATCGCGTCGTACGAGACGGGCCATCGCCCACTCAACGCACAGTTCGTGCTGCGGGCGGACGAAATCCTCGACGCCGAAGGGGCTTTGACGCGCGAGTGGGAGCGGCTTGCTGCCGACGAACACCCTGCTGACACAGAGTTCTCGTGGTTCATTGAGTTGGAGAAGCAGTCAACCGCCATCCGTGCGTTCGAGAACGCGTTCGTCCCCGGGCTCCTGCAAACCGAGGCATACGCGCGAGGCGGTCATGTCCCTTGAGGTGGTGTAGCTGATCAGTCGGTGGTGCCGGTGGTGAGGGCTGCAGTGTCGGGATAGAGGCTGTTCATGCTGTCGCTGGAGAGGTAGCGGCGGGGGAAGGCGATCCATTCAT